>DASVMZ010000081.1:0-10360 GCA_036384115.1 Sphingobium sp. | reverse complement strand
GGCGAAGGTGTTCGCAGGCGGCACGGACGATGCGCTGCTCAAGGTGCTGAAACAGCATTTCAGGACGGTCAAACACGCCAAGCCCCCCGCCAGCCGCAAGGAATCGAGCGAATGGTATGTCATCGCGCAGGGCTTCAAGGGGCGACCGGACGTGGATCAGGCAGGCGGGGATCAGACAGGCAAGGATCAGACGGGCGGGGATCAGACGGGCGAAAACGAGGATTGATCGCCACGGTCCGATAGAGGCCGGGCACTTGGGTAATCCAGCTTAACCGACTGCCAGGTGTGCGAACTGCGGTCATCGGTGGAGGGGCACGACGCTCCTTCACAACGATGCGGACAGATCAGGGCGCTTTGTTACCGGAGCGTGCCTTTTCAATGGCCTGCTTCAGCACGTCATAACCGACATCGCCATGCATCACCTGCTCGCCCACCACGAAGAGCGGCGTGCCGCGTGCGTTGAGCGCCTGGGCAAGGCCGACATTCTTGCCGAACTCGTCCGCCGTGCCGCGCGACGACAGGACGGCCTGCACCTTGGCCTTGTCCAGCCCGGCCTTCTCGGCGGCGGCCAGTATGGCGCTCTTCCCCGCCCCCTCGCCCGCATACATCGCCCGGTGGAAGGCAGGATATTTACCGCTGTCTGCCGCCAGCAGACCAACGCGCGCCGCCACGATGCTGTCCTCGCCAAGAATGGGCAGTTCGCGATAGACGACCTTGAGCTTCCTGTCCTCGGCCAGCAGTTTCGCGACATAAGGCGCAGAGGCGCGGCAATAGCCGCAGGCATAGTCGAAGAATTCGACCAGAACGACATCACCGTCCGCTGCTCCCTCCCATGCACCCGCATAGGGGGTTTCGAGATCCTTGCGATTGTCGTTCACCGCCTTGGCGGACTCACGGCTGCGCAGCCGCTCCATCGCCTCCGGGATGATCTCGGGATGGCTGAGGATATAGTCGCGGACCACGGCCTCGATCCGTGCCCGGTCGGCGGCGGGAAGGTCGGCGGGCTTGTCGGCGGTCAGCGCCGCGCCAGCGGCCGCGCCAAGGCCGACGACGCCCACCATCGCGAGCGGCAGGCGAAGACGCCAACGGCCAGGGCCACGTGGCCCCGTGCGGGTGACGATGGCGCCCAACAGCGTAGCGCCCGCACGGGCCAGCGTGCCAAAACCCGTTTTTTCCGTCATTTCTTTTTCCGTTTCCGTTCCATGGCGCCACGCGACACCATCGCAATGTCCTGCGCGCGCAGATAATCGTTGGTGCCGGGCTTCAGTCCCGCCATCGCCGTTTCCGCCTGACGCAGTGCCTGCGCCATATCGCCGGAGAGGTTGGCTTGCTCGGCACTGGCCAGCGCCGCACGCGGCAAGTCGTTCTTGCGCGCATAGACGGTGCCCAGCACATACCAGGCAAAGGGGTTTTCCCGATCGCGGGCCAGCGCGCTGCGCAGCACCTGCTCCGCCTCGTCCAGATGGGCGGGATCTTCGGTCGCGACCAGCGCATGGCCGAGCATGCCCGCGATAAGGCTGTTGCCACCCGTACCCGCCGTCGCCCGGCGCAGCGGCGCAATCGCGTCGGCAGGGTGACCCGACTCGAGTAGCACCTGCCCCTTCAACTCCAGGAAATAGGGGTCGTTGGGCAGATATTGGAGGAGGTTGTCCACCGCACCCAGCGCCTGGTCGGGATAGGCGCTCTTATGCCAGGCATAGGCCCGCGCGTAGAGGGCCGGCGCGGTCATGTTGCTGGGCGGATATTTGCGGAGCGTGTCGGGCGGATCGGAGACGAAGCCGATCAGCTTGGCCTTCACCCGCTCGAACCGCGCTTCCAGCGCCGGGTCGATGGGCCTGGCCCAGGCGGGGTCGGTCTTGTACAGGTCGGTCAGCGTCGCGATGCGGTCCCCGGACATGGGATGGGTGGTGGCATAACCATCGTCCGCCGTCTCCGCAACCCGATAGCGATATTCCAGATTCTGGAGCTTCTTGAAAAATTCGAGGCTGCCCTTGCCGGTGATCCCGGCGGTGTGGAGATAGCGCGCACCGGCAAGATCAGCGCTGCTTTCCTGCGTGCGGCTGAAGGCCAGATATTTGCCCATGGCGGCCTGCTGGCCCGCCGCCAATATGCCCATGCCCGCCTCGCCGCCACCTGCCGCGATGGCGGCCGCGCCCAGCACCAGACTGAGCAGCGAAATGCCCGTCGCAACCTTCATCCCCTCCGACGAGCGGATGATATGGCCACCCTCGATATGGCCAAGTTCATGGGCGATGACGCCCTGCACCTGGTTGATATTGTCGGCCTCCGCGATCAGGCCGGTGTGAATCCACACGATCTGGCCACCCGCGACAAAGGCATTGATGCTGGGATCGTTGATGAGAAGAACCTGCACATTGCGCGGGTCGAGACCAGCCGCCCGGATGAGCGGCGCCGATGCCTCGGACAAGAGCGATTCCGTTTCGGCATCGCGCAATATCTGCTGAGCATGCGCGGGAGACAGGCTGATGGCGAAGACCATCGCAGTGACCATGACCGCACGCACCCTGCGCGTGAACCGGCGGGAAATGTCGACGGAAGATGAACCGTTGCGCGCCCTTGCGCCCTGTGCGGGACCGGACAGCGCTTGCACGCCAGTACCGCTTGCCGGACCGGTGAAAGAGGATGTCAGGGGTGCCATGATGCTGTCATACCGCGCCTGCCTGAACCGTTCCTGTCTGCATGCCCCGGGACCGGGACTTGTCCCTGTCCAACCGATCGGACCGGAACCGGGAACCTCGACCGGCGGCGACAGGATCGCCGCCGCCGGTCAGGAGATCAGTTACCGAAGGTGCGCTGCCACCAGCCACGACGGATCGGTTCGCCCGCTTCGTCCGTTTCGCCCTGGTCGGACGACGACGCCGGGGTATCGCTGTCCACGACGGCCGAAGCCTCCACCGGTGCCGGAGCGGCAGTGTCGGCCACGGGGGCGTCGCTGCCTTCCTCGACCTTCACCTTCTTGGCACGGGGACGACGCGGCTTGGCGGCCGGGGCTTCCTCGACAGATGCCTCGACCACGGCCTCGGCGACCTCGGCCTTTGGCTTGCGGCCGCGGCGCTTGGGCTTTGCCTCTTCGGCAGGGGCTTCATCGACGGGAGCTGCCACGGCTGGAGCTGCCACGGCGACGGGGGCTTCCACCACGACTGCGGGTGCGGTCTCGGCAGCGCTTTCCCCGGCCTTACGGGCACGTGGACGGCGACGGGCCTTGCGCTCAGGCTCGGCGTCGGCGGCAGGTGTTTCGGCTTCGACGATTGCGGCGACAGCCTCGACCTCGGCGGTCAGGGGCGCATCGCTCTCGACGGAGGCATCGGCGGGTGCGGAACCCTCCTCGCCCGCTTCGCCAGCGCCATTCTCGCCACCACGACGGCGGCGACCACCCCGGCGACCACGACGGCTCCGGCGCTGCTGGCCGTCATCGTCGGTCGCTGCGGCGGTTGCCGTCTCGCTTTCCGCCTCGCCGGAAGCCTCGCCTTCTTCGTCGAAGCCCGCATCGTCGCCTGCTTCGCCATTTTCGGCATCGGCATCGGCATCGCCTTCACCCGGTTCGCCATCACGGCGACCGCGACGGCCACGGCGACGACGCTTGCGTTTGCGCGCGCCATCGCGATCGGCGTTGTTGGCAGGCGTACGCTCTCCGCGTTCGCCGCGCGCTTCCTCCGCCTCTTCCTCGGCTTCCTCTTCTTCCTCGGCCTCGTCTTCTTCGTAGACCTCGTCTTCCTCAGGCTCCTCGACGATGGGCGCATAGGTCACGACCTGCGTCGGGCGGGGACCGGCAGCCTCCACCGACATGCGCGCGCCCTCGACCTCGCCATCGGGCAGGATCTGGATCAGCACGCCATAGCGCGCCTCGATCTCATCGATCTCCCGGCGCTTGTTGTTGAGGACATAGAAGGCCGCTTCCTGGCTGGCGCGCAGCGTGATGATGGAACCACGACCGCGTGCGGCCTCTTCCTCCAGCATACGGAGCGCGGACAGTCCCGCCGACGATGCGGTACGCACCAGGCCGGTTCCCTCGCAATGCGGGCAGGCGCGGGTCGATGCTTCCAGCACGCCGGTCCGCAGGCGCTGGCGGCTCATTTCCATGAGACCGAAGCTGGAGATGCGGCCGATCTGGATACGGGCGCGATCGTCCTTGAGCGCCTCCTTCATCGACTTCTCGACCTTACGGATGTTGGAGTTATGCTCCATATCGATGAAGTCGATGACGACGAGGCCAGCCATGTCGCGCAGGCGGAGTTGCCGGGCGATTTCGCGCGCGGCCTCCAGATTGGTCTGGGTCGCCGTCTGCTCGATATTATGCTCGCGCGTCGAACGGCCCGAGTTGATGTCGATCGACACCAGAGCCTCGGTCGGGTTGATGACCAGATAGCCACCCGATTTGAGCTGAACAACCGGATGATACATGGCCGCAAGCTGGTCCTCCACGCCGAAACGCTGGAACAGCGAGACGGGATCGGCATAGGACTGCACCCGGCGCACATGGCTGGGCATCAGCAGACGCATGAAGTCCTTGGCGGCCTTATAGCCATGCTCGCCCTCGACGATCACTTCCTCGATGTCGCGATTATAGATGTCACGGATCGCGCGCTTGATCAGGTCGCTGTCGTTGTGGATCAGCGCAGGCGCGGTCGCGCCCAGTGTGTTCTCACGAATCTCGTCCCACAGCCGGGCGAGATAGTCGAAGTCGCGGCGAATTTCCGGCTTGGTGCGCGACAGGCCCGCGGTGCGAACGATGCAGCCCATGGAGGACGGCAGCGCCAGTTCGGCGATGATCGACTTCAGGCGCTTGCGGTCGGCATTGTTGCTGATCTTGCGGCTGATGCCACCACCATGGCTGGTGTTGGGCATGAGCACGCAATACCGGCCCGCCAGCGACAGATAGCTGGTGAGAGCCGCGCCCTTGTTGCCGCGCTCCTCCTTGACGACCTGCACCAACAGCACCTGACGGCGGCGGATGACGTCCTGAATCTTGTAGCGGCGGCGCAACGCCATGCGCTTGCGGCGCAGCTCCTCGGCGGCCGCGTCGGTCTTGCTGCCGCCGCGGCGACGGGGACGGCCGCGATTGCCATTTTCGGCGCCTTCTTCGGCACCGTCCTCGGAACGCTCACCTTCGACAGGCTCGCCGTCTTCGGTAGCCACTTCGTCGTGATGATCGTCATCTTCATCGTCGTCATGAGCATGATCGTCATGCGCGTCGAAACCGCCGTCATGCCCGTCATGGTCATGATCGTGGCCATCGAAATCCTGACCGTCGTCCTCCTCGTCCGCCTCGCGCAGGGCCGCTTCCTCGGCAGCATGCTCGGCCTCTTCGGCCAACAGCGCCTCGCGGTCCTCGCGCGGGATCTGATAATAATCGGGATGGATTTCCGAGAAAGCCAGGAACCCGTGACGGTTGCCACCATAATCGACGAACGCCGCCTGAAGCGACGGTTCGACGCGCGTTACCTTGGCGAGATAGATATTGCCCTTGAGCTGCTTATGCTCGGCGGACTCGAAATCAAATTCCTCGATCCGGTTTCCCTTGACGACGGCGACCCGGGTTTCCTCCCGGTGGCGCGCATCGATCAACATGCGTAGTGTCATTCAAATATCTCCAACCAGCCGGCCTGCCGGGGCGCGCCCGAAACTGCCGGATGGCTCTATTGACGGAGTTCGCCGCGCTATTCCGGGATGGGCGCAGTGTTGCGCCACCCTGTCGCGGACGAATCCAATGGGGTGAAAAAATAGATGCGTCTGCTGCAGAGGTCGCGCCGGTCTTTCCAAATGTCATTGGATCATGCCCGATCGTTCCTCGGGCGCGCCGGTCAGCTGTCCATGCCGTCTGCCGCTCAAAAGCGTTAAGACGAACGGACAAATCATACCTCATGCAGCATCAACCTGTGGCACCGCTTCATCAATGGGGAGCGGTGGAGAAAAGCCCGGTCAAGTCCATGCACTGATTTAGTTAACGGAGACTTGCCAGACACCTATGGCTAGCAGCCCTTTGTCATTCGGGCAACGGGCAATTTATGGGGCCAGTCATGGCTCTGACCTCGCTCCACAAAAAGCGGTGGACCCGCGACGACAGTGCGGCGCAGTATAGGCGTAATGCTGCCCCTCCTCGCCGCTCTCCTGCTTGCGCCACCCTTGCCCGCCATAATGCCGGTCGCCGTGCCCTTGCCGGCACCGCGCCTTGCCACGCGAGCGGACATGGCGGCGCGCCCGCGGCAGACGCACAGCATCACCGTCGCCATCCCCGACGCCACCCCCGCCATCGGCCTGCCGCCGGTTGCCGGGCCGAACGATCCCGACCGGCCGCTGATCATGATCGACGCAGGCCATGGCGGGCATGATCCCGGCGCGATCAACACCACCCATGGCTGGCGCGAGAAGGATGTCACCCTCGCCATCGCCCGAGCCATCCGGGCCGAACTGCTGGCATCCGGGCGCTTTCGCGTAGCGTTGACCCGCAACGAGGATGAATATCTGATCCTCCAGGAACGCTATGGGCTGGCGCGGCGGATGGGCGCAGACCTGTTCCTGTCCGTCCATGCCGATGCCGCGACCAATATCGACGCGCGCGGCGCCAGCATCTACACCTTGTCCGAGGTCGCCTCCGACCGGGAGGCGGCGCGCCTGGCGGCACGGGAAAACCGGGCAGACATATTGAACGGCGTGAACCTGTCTGGCCAGTCGTCGGCGGTGACGAACATATTGATCGACCTGACGCAGCGTGACACCATGGCCCGGTCGGCGCGGTTCGCCCGCATATTGGAGCGGGAGGCATCGCCGCTGATCGTCTTTCAGTCGCCCGCGCACCGTTTTGCCTCACTGGTCGTACTGAAATCGCCGGACACGCCCTCCGTCCTGATCGAAACCGGCTATATCAGCAATGACGAGGATGGCGCCGCCATCCGCTCCGTCGCCGGGCAGAAGCGCATCGCCCGGGGGGTCGTGCGGGCCATCACCGTCTATTTCGCGTCGCAATCCGCGCCATAGGCCCGGACATGATTCCGGGACCAATTCGCAAAGCACCGCCCGCGCAAAAGCGTTTCCAACTCGGCAAGGACAGGTTACAGGCCAAAACCTATGGCGGAAACGACGTCGGACAAGCAGAATTTCCGGATCATTCGGGAAGAGGGGGGCATCGGCGGACGGCTGCGTGCGCTGCGGTCGCGGCGCGCCCTGCGCTGGCTGGCCTATGCGGCGGGCGCCCTTATCCTCGTCATCGGCCTGTTCTGGGTGATTTTCGCACGCGACTTGCCCAATGCCGACGCGCTGTTGACCTATGAGCCGCCGCTGCCGACCATCGTGCGCGACGGCAATGGCGAGCCGGTCCACAGCTATGCCCGCGAACGGCGCGTGCAGCTCCAGTTCTCCGACTTCCCGCCGCAGCTCATCGCCGCCTATCTGTCGGCCGAGGACAAGACCTTCTTCCAGCATCATGGCGTCGACTTCCCCGGATTTGCGGGCGCAGTCTTCGACTATGTGACCAAGATCGGTTCCGGCCGCCGCGCCCGTGGCGGCTCCACCATCACGCAGCAGGTCGCCAAGAACCTGCTGATCGGCGACGCCTATTCCCCCACGCGCAAGGTCAAGGAGATGATCCTGGCGTGGCGCATGGAGGATGCGCTGACCAAGCAGCAGATCCTCGAACTCTATCTCAACGAGATTTTCCTGGGCCGGAACGCCTATGGCGTGCAGGCGGCGGCGCGCGCCTATTTCGACCGGGACGTGGAGGATCTGACCCTGCCGCAGATGGCCTATCTCGCTATCCTGCCCAAGGGTCCGGCCAACTACCGGCCGGAAAGCGCCAGCGGCATGGAGCGCGCGCTCGAACGGCGCAACTGGGCGCTCGGCGAGATGGAGAAGAATGGCTATATCACCGTAGCGCAGCGCAGCGCGGCGCAGGCCGAACCGCTGGGCACCATCAACCAGCGCGCCGATGGCTATGAGCGGGTGGGCGGCTATTATATGGAAGAGGTTCGCCGCCGCCTGATCGACAAGTTCGGCGAGAGCGCCAAGGATGGCCCCAACAGCATCTATGCCGGCGGCCTGTGGGTCCGCACCCCGATCCAGCCGTTCATGCAGGCGCAGGCCAGCAAGGCGCTGCGCAACGGATTGCTGCGCTATGATGCCGGCCATGGCTGGTCCGGCCCGGTCGCCACGATCATCCCCGGCGAGAACTGGGCAGCGGAACTGGCCACCAGCAACAAGGGCGTGGACCATGAGGACTGGCGCGTGGCCGCCGTCCTGTCAAAGACCGCCGACAGCGCGGCTATCGGCTTTCGGGGCGGCGCGACGGGCACCCTGCCCGCATCGAACGCACAAATGCCCTATCGCAAGGCGGGCACCAGCGCCTTTGCCGCGATGAAGCCGGGCGACCTGATCGTCGTCAAACCCACGGGCGGCAACAGCTTCACCCTCAAGAATATTCCCGCCGTTTCCGGCGGCATGATGATCGAGGATGTCCATAGCGGGCGCATATACGCGATGCAGGGCGGGTTCGATTCGCGCCTCTCTTCCTATAATCGCGTGACGCAGGCGATGCGGCAGCCGGGGTCGACCATCAAGCCGTTCGTCTATTCGGCTGCGCTGGACAATGGCATGACCCCCGCGTCGATCATCGTCGACGGGCCGTTCTGCGTATTCCAGTCCGCGAAGCTGGGCCAGAAATGCTTCCGGAACTTCGACGCGCGCGGCGGCGGCGGATCGCACACCATGCGCTGGGGCATCGAGCAATCGCGCAACCTGATGACGGTGCGGACCGCCTCCCAGACCGGCATGGACCGTGTCGTGCGCCTCATCAAGCGCATGGGGATCGGCGACTATTCGCCCTATCTGTCGGTCGCGCTGGGTGCCGGTGACACGACGGTCGAGCGACTGGTCAACGCCTATGCGATGCTGGCGAACCAGGGCCGCCGCATGATCGCCCGGCCGATCGACTTTGTGCAGGACCGCCATGGCAAGGTCATCTGGCCGGACAACTGGCGCCCCTGCGACGGCTGCAACAGCAGGGAATGGGACGGCCGGGCGATGCCCCGCTTTGCGCCGACCGGCGTGCAGGCGATGGACCCGATGACCGCCTATCAGATGGTGCATATCACCGAGGGCGTGATCCTGCGCGGTACGGCGACCATATTGGCGGATCTCAAACGCCCCCTGTTCGGCAAGACCGGCACCACCTCCGGCCCGACCAACGTGTGGTTCATGGGCGGATCGCCGGACATCGTGGCGGGTGTCTATCTGGGCTATGACCAGCCACGCAGTCTGGGCGGCTATGCCCAGGGCGGACGCATCGCCGCACCGATCTGGAAGGAGGCGATGACGCCCATATTGGAGAAGATGCCGATCAAGCCCTTCGTCGCGCCGCCGGGTGTGCGGATGGTCCGCATCGACCGCACGTCGGGCAAGCGCGTGTTCAGCGGCTGGCCGGGCAACGAACCAAAGGCCGCCGTCATCTGGGAAGCGTTCAAGCCCGACTCGGAGCCGAAACGCTCCATGCGGCTGGACGAGATGGCAGCACCGCGCGCGCAGGCGACAGGCGGACAGCGCCGGGCAGGCTCTCAGGCCAGCAGGGATTTCGCCGGCGAGCAAGGCGGCATATACTGATCTTTCGTGGACAGGCCGGACGGTCGCCCACGCACAGCATTTTGGAGAAAAGACGATGCGCGCCGAAGCGCAAGCCTATTGTGATCGTATCACCGCCGCCCTCGACCTGTTGCGGGTGTCGCTGGACTGGGACCGCGCGCTGCGCCGCCTGGACGAGCTGAACGCGCGCGTCGAAGATCCGACGCTGTGGGACGACCAGAAGAAGGCGCAGGAGGTGATGCGCGAGCGCACCCGGCTGGACAATGCCATCAACGCCACCCGCTCCATCGAGACGGAGATGAACGACACCGCCGAACTGATCGAGATGGCGGATGAGGAAGGCGACACCAGCCTGGGGGACGAGGGCGTTGCCGCCCTGTCCACGCTGGCCGACCGGGCGGACAAGGACAAGGTGACGGCCCTCCTCTCCGGCGAGGCGGACGGCTTCGACACCTATATTCAGATCAACGCAGGCGCGGGCGGCACGGAAAGCCAGGACTGGGCCGAAATCCTCCAGCGCATGTATTATCGCTGGGCCGAGCGGCGCGGCTACAAGGTCGAGATCGTGGACTATCATGCCGGCGAACAGGCAGGCATCAAGTCCGCCACCATGCTCATCAAGGGCGAGAATGCCTATGGCTATGCCAAGACGGAAAGCGGCGTCCACCGCCTCGTCCGCATCAGCCCCTATGACAGCGCGGCGCGGCGGCACACCAGCTTCTCGTCCGTGTGGGTCTATCCGGTGATCGACGACAGTTTCGAGATCGACATC
>DASVMZ010000080.1:0-40109 GCA_036384115.1 Sphingobium sp. | reverse complement strand
CTGGCTCGCGCCCGGCAACGACCGCGCCCAAGCCCGCCGCCAGCGGCGCGACGGCCACGCCCAAGCCGACCGCGTCCGGTGCCAGCGATGTCCGCAAGGCTGCCGTCGCGGCCATCGAGCGGCCCGAGACCGGCAATGACGCCGACGATGCCTATAATTATGGCTATCGCCTCTGGTCCGCCAAATTCTACCCGGAGGCGCAGGTCCAGCTCAAGGCGACGTTGGAGAAATATGCGGCGACGGGCGTGGAATCGCGGGCGCACAATCTTCTGGGCCGCGCCTATCTGGACGATGGCAAATATGCGCTCGCCTCGGTCGCTTTCTATGACAATTATCAAAAGCGCCCCAAGGGCGACCGCGCCGCCGACAGCCTGACCTATCTGGGTGAGGCGCTGATCCAGCTTAAAAAGCTGCCCGATGCGTGCAAGGTCTATCAGGAGCTTAACGACGTCTATGGCGCCACATTGCGCCCGGAATTGAAGGCCCTTGCCGACAAGGGTAAGGCTCGCGCGAAATGCAGTGCCTGAAGGGGAGCCTGAAAAAAGGCCTGCACCGGAGCCTGATCTCCCCGCCAAAAGTGCGGCAGGTGGCCTGACCGCCGCTTTTGCCAAGGCCCTCGTTGTGCTGCTCGGCCGAGAGCCGGGGGCGGGCGACCGCTTCGGCATCGCCGCGTCGGGCGGACCGGACAGCATGGCGCTGCTCGACCTGATGGTGGCGACGGTTCCGGGGCAGGTCGAGGTCGCGACCGTCGATCATGGCCTGCGCCTGGAGGCCGCGCAGGAGGCTGCGATGGTCGCGCGATGGTGTGCGGATCATGCCATTCCCCATGCGACCCTGCGCCCCTCCCGGCCCATCACCGGCTCCGTGCAGGCACAGGCACGGACTGTGCGCTATGCGCTGCTGGACGGGTGGATGGCGCAGCGTTCGCTGGGCTGGCTGTTGACCGCCCATCATGCCGACGACCAGCTCGAAACCTTGTTGATGCGCCTTAACCGGGCATCTGGGGTGGCGGGTCTGGCAGGCATCAGGGCGCGGCGCGGCGCGGTGCTGCGTCCGCTGCTGGGCATTCGCAAGGCGGCCTTGGAGCGTCATGTGCGGGAGCGGGGCATCCCCTATGCGACCGACCCCAGCAATGGGGATATGCGCTATGATCGTGCGCGCATGCGGCGCGATCTGGGGCAGGTGGACTGGCTCGATCCCGTCGCTGCGGCCCGCAGCGCCGCCGCGCTGGCCGATGCGGAGGCCGCGCTGGAATGGAGTGTCGACCACCTGTATGCGGCGCATGTCAGGCCGCAGGGCGATGCACTGGTCCTGGCCACCACCGCGCTGCCGCATGAATATCTCCGCCGCCTGCTGTGCCGCATGCTGGCCGCGCTGGCGCCGGACATGCCGGAACCGCGCGGCGAGCAGATCGAGCAGGCAATTATTCAGCTTTTCCATGCTAGCAAGTTGAGCATCGGCGCCTGTGTCGCGACGGGTGGAGCGGTGTGGACGGTGAGGCGAGCACCGCCGCGCAAAGCCACCTGAACCAGCCGGAAGCAAGGCGCCGACCATTGCGCTTTGCAGCGATTAACCTATCTTGGGTCGTGAAAGAGAGAGAGCATGAACGACGACAAGGATCCGCAGGCTAATCCCTGGGTTAAGAGTGCCCTCATCTGGGCAGGCGTGATTCTCGCGCTGCTCCTCTTCGTGACGATGTTCGACAGCCGCACGGCTACGCAGGGCGGCACGACCATTGCCTATTCCGATTTCCGGCAGAAGGTCGCCAACGGATCGGTGAAGGAAGTGGCTATCGCGCCCGACCGTATCACGGGCGTGCTGGACAATGGCGCGCGCTTTGCGACCGTGCCGGTCAAGGACGACAAACTGCCGGAGCTGCTGGACGCGAACAGCGTGAAATACAGCGGGGAGCGGGAAGAATCCGCGCCCTTCTGGCAGATACTCCTGTTCCAGTCGCTGCCGTTCGTCCTGATCCTCGGCATCGCCTTCTTCGTCCTGCGCCAGATGCAAAAAGGCGGGGGTGCATCCGGCGCGATGGGCTTTGGCAAGTCCAAGGCCAAGCTGCTGACCGAGAAGCATGGCCGCGTCACCTTTGACGACGTGGCCGGCATCGACGAGGCGCGCGAGGAATTGCAGGAGATCGTCGAATTTCTGAAAGACCCCACCAAGTTCGCGCGTTTGGGCGGCAAGATTCCCAAGGGTGCGCTGCTGGTCGGTTCGCCCGGCACCGGCAAGACCTTGCTTGCCCGCGCCATCGCGGGTGAGGCGGGGGTGCCGTTCTTCACCATCTCCGGTTCCGATTTCGTGGAAATGTTCGTGGGGGTCGGCGCCAGCCGCGTGCGTGACATGTTCGAGCAGGCGAAGAAAAATGCGCCCTGCATCGTCTTCATCGATGAAATCGACGCGGTCGGTCGCCATCGCGGCGCCGGTCTGGGCAATGGCAATGACGAGCGCGAACAGACGCTGAACCAGTTGCTGGTCGAGATGGATGGTTTCGAGGCGAATGAGGGCATCATCATCGTGGCGGCGACCAACCGCCCCGACGTGCTGGATCCCGCCCTGTTGCGTCCCGGCCGCTTCGATCGTCAGGTCGTGGTGCCCCGTCCCGATATCGACGGCCGCGTGAAAATCCTGGAAGTGCATATGAAGAAGGTGCCGCTGGCGCCCGACGTGGACGCGCGCACCATCGCGCGTGGCACGCCCGGCTTCTCCGGCGCCGATCTCGCCAACCTCGTCAACGAGGCTGCGCTGATGGCGGCACGCCGTGCCAAGCGGCTGGTCGCCATGGCGGAGTTCGAGGCGGCCAAGGACAAGGTGATGATGGGTGCGGAGCGCCGCTCCATGGTCATGACCGACGACGAGAAGAAGATGACCGCCTATCATGAGGCGGGCCACGCCATCGTCGCGAGCCATGAACCGGCGTCCGACCCGATCCACAAGGCGACGATCATCCCGCGCGGCCGTGCGCTGGGCATGGTGATGCGCCTGCCGGAGCGGGACAGCTACAGCTATCACCGCGACAAGATGCATGCGAACCTGGCCGTGGCCATGGGTGGCCGCGTCGCCGAGGAGATCATCTTCGGCTATGACAAGGTAAGTTCGGGCGCGTCGGGCGACATTCAATATGCCACCAAGCTGGCCCGTGACATGGTCACGCAATGGGGCATGTCGGACGAGCTTGGCCCGCTGCAATATGAAGAGCCGCAGGGCGAGACCTTCCTGGGCTATTCGCAGAGCCAGCGTGTCCATATGTCGGACGAGACAGCCAAGAAGATCGACACCGAAATCCGCCGTATCGTGGACTCAGGCTATGATCGGGCCAAGCATGTCCTGTCCGAGCATGAGAGCCAGCTGCATCTGCTCGCCAATGCGTTGCTGGAATATGAGACGCTGTCGGGTGAGGAGATCAAGGCGCTGCTCGACAAGGGCGAGATCGTGCGGGATGGTGGCGCGGTACGTCCGGTCGCCATGCCGGTGGGGGGCACCTCCATCCCCAAGAGTGGCGGCAAGCGTAGCGGCGGTTCGTTTGGCGATCCCAGGCCGCAGGGCGCCTGATCGGCAGCGGACCGGGTCTATCGGATTGGGAGGGGAGGGCTGAGGCTCTCCCCTTTTTCATTGGGTGATAGGGTGGGTGGTCGAGGACGGCCGGTTTTTCCTTCACCATTCGCCGTGAGCGAGATCGAAGGGCATGCTGAGCCGGGCGAAGCGCCAAGGCCTCGCGCCGTTCGGCAGGAGGCTTCGCCTTTGCTCAGCCCGAACGGATTCTTTTCTGTCCCCCAGTGCCGAAATGAGCGCAGGTCTGCGAAGTCCATGATTCCCCTGCCGACGCCATAGTGCGAACGACAGGCCCTGAAACGGCGACGGCCCGCTCCACCGACTGGGGAGCGGGCCGTCAAATGCCTTGGAGTCGATGAAAGCGGGTCAGCCCTCGTAATCGCCGCCGATATTATGATTGCGCGGCGGGGTCGCGGCGGTGAGGCGCAGGGCCTCTGCCGAACGGGCCAGCGAGCCGATTTCGTCCGGCGTGTCGTCGTCGTCGATCTGAACCTTTTGCATCGCGCCGATCAGGTCGGCCTTCAGCTCATCCGGGAAGACCGTTTCCTCGGCGATTTCGCGCAGGGCGACGACTGGATTCTTGTCACGATCACGATCGATGGTCAGCTCCGCGCCGCCGGAGATGGCGCGGGCGCGCTGTGCGGCCAGCAACACCAGGTCGAAACGATTGGTGACCTTGTCGATGCAATCCTCGACAGTAACGCGCGCCATAGTGCTGATCCTGACTATAGGTGATGACGGAAAGCCCGATCCCCTAGCGGGGGAATGGCCGAAAGTCAACTTTTCCGAGGCGCGGCGCCGGTGCAACAGATGTTGGCAAATGGTTCGCCCTGCCGCACAGAGAGCGCCGGTCACAAGAAGAGAAGCATGTCCCCCGAAAGCAAGACGGTTATAGACGGCAACAGGCTCATACTTGTCGAGGAGGGGCCGGAGCGGCTCACCACCCTGCTGAGGATCATCGCGGAGGCGCGGGAACGGCTTTGCCTCTATTATTATATCTTTGCGGAGGATCGGTCGGGAAGGCAGGTACGGGCGGCGTTGATCGACGCCTGCCGCCGCGGGGTGGCGGTGACGCTGATGGTCGACGGCTTCGGGTCGGCCACCACCCCCGATGGCTTCTTTGCGCCGCTGGCCGACGCGGGCGCGCGGTTCGGGCGATTCGGCACGCGGCGCTCCACCCGCTACCTGATCCGCAACCACCAGAAGATGGCGATAGCGGACGGCGTTCGCGCGGTGATCGGCGGGTTCAACGTGGAGGATGATTATTTCGCCGACTCGGGCGATGCGAACGGCTGGTGCGACCTCGCGCTGCTGGTCGAGGGACCGACAGTCGAGCCGTTGCAGCATTGGTATGACGCGATGGCCGACTGGGTGCTGGAGGGGCAGGGGTTTCGCGCGCTGCGGCGGCTGGTCGGGCGGTGGCGGCAGCCGGATGGCGGGCGGCTGCAATGGTTGATGGGCGGCCCGACGGTGCGGCTCAACAACTGGGCGCGGCGGGTGAAGGCCGACCTGCAACGGGCCAGGCGGCTGGACATGATCGCGGCCTATTTCTCACCGGGACGCGGCATGTTGCGGCGGATCACCCGGATCGCGGAACGGGGCGAGACGCGGATCATCCTGCCGCTCTATTCCGACAACAGCATGACCATCGGCGCGGCGCGGCACCTGTATCGCCGTATGATCCGGCGAGGCGTGCGTCTGTATGAATATGAGCGCTGCAAGCTGCACATGAAGCTGATCGTGGTGGACGACATCGTTTATGTCGGCTCGGCCAACTTCGACAAGCGCAGCCTGTTCCTGAACGTCGAGATCATGCTGCGGATCGAGGATGCCGCCTTTGCCGGGGACGTGCGCGCGCTGGTCGTGCGGCGGCGGCAGGAGAGCCGCCCGATCGACGAGGCGGCCTATCGGGCGCTGTCGGGTCCGGTAGCGCAACTGCGCTGGCTGGTCAGCTACTGGCTGGTGGGCGTGGTGGATTTCACCGTGACCCGGCGGCTGAATTTCAGGAGTGAGCCGCGCTGAGGGGCTTGGCTGTCGGTTCCTCCTGCATGGCTTCCACCGTCTTCCATGCCCGCATCAGCCGGGCGGGCGGGATGCACCACCATTCGCGGCCGACATCGACGCGCGGGAAATGGGCGCGGAGCATCGGCAGAGCGAACAGCGAATATTGATAAACGAGGAAAGCGCCGCCCGCCGCCACCGCGCGGGCCGTCGCCGCCATGATCGCCTCTCCCACGCCCTCCGGCAGGGTGGAGAAGGGCAGGCCCGACAGGATATAATCCGCCTGGGTGCGGCCATGGACGGCGAGGATCGCTTCCACATCCTCCGCCGATCCCTGCACCGCCTTGAGCCGGGGGTCGTCGAGGCGGTGGTGCAGATGGTCGATGAAAGCGGGATTGGGATCGATGGCGATCAGCATCAGGTCGGGATGGGCGCGCGCCAGGATGCTGCGGGTAAAGACACCCGTGCCGGGGCCATATTCCACGAAGGTCCGGCATGTCGCCCAGTCGATGGGGTCGAGCAGGGCGTCGATGGTCGCCTGAGATGTCGGGATGATGGACCCGACCGAGCGGGGCGACGCCAGAAACTGACGAAAGAAGAGCAGGGCGGCAGCGGAGAAACCGGCGCGTCCGGTCGGCCGGGGCGCGGCGGGCGTGACGCTGGCCTTAACGGGGCTGGCCTGAGCGGGGCTGGCCTGTGGTGCGATAGCCTGTGGGGCGATGGCCTGTGGCGTGCCGGGTTCGGCAGCCTGCACTGCGGCCGCGATCTCCCGCCGTGTGGCGTTGGAGTCTGTCATCCGGCGATCCTCTCCTGCGACGCTACCGTTCTTTGTCATTGGGTCTGTCATGATGATGATTGGCCTGTGGGGAAACGCTCCCCTCAGCCCGCCTTGCCCTCGCCAACGTCAAGACCGTGGCGCAGCAGCATGGGTACATTGGAAACCGCAAAGAGCATCGAGACGATGGTGATGCCCCAAAGCTTGAAGCTGATCCATTGAATGTCCGTCAGGATCGAAATGGCAATCTCGTTGATGATAGCCATTGCCACAAAAAAGAAACCCCAGTTACGTGAGAGCTTGAGCCAACCCTGCTCGTTGAGGCCCTTATAAGCAGCGCCAAGAAGATATTTGAGCAACGGTCTGCCGCGCAGCCATCCCCCCAAAAGCATGATCGCAAAAAACGTATAAATGATTGTCGGCTTATGCTGAATAAAACCAAAATTCTTAAAATATATCGTGAGCGATCCGAAAAAAAGTACCAGCACAGCTGAAAGCCAAAGCATGGGAGATACTCTTCCCAACTTTAATTTTGAAACGATTAGTGCGACCACAATTGATACCATGAAAGCAGCGGTGCCCGCGATCATGCCCAAATACCTAAAGCTAATGAAGAAGATCAGAAGCGGGCCGAAATCGAGCGCCAGCGGCAGCCAGCTCTCCTCCTTTGCAGGCGCTGCGATCGGCGCGCCGTCGGCGGGTGTCAGCAAGGCTTCGTCCTTCGTGTGATTATGGCTGTCAGCGGGCATAGGCCACCCCCGCGATCGCCCTGGCCAGTTCGGCCGGATCGAACGGCCGCAGGTCGTCTATCGTCTCGCCCACGCCGATGGCGTGGATGGGCAGGCCCTGCATGTCCGCCGCAGCGACCAGCACGCCGCCGCGCGCGGTGCCGTCCAGCTTGGTCATCACCAGTCCCGTCACCTTGGCGATGTCGCGGAAAACGTCGATCTGGTTCAAGGCATTCTGTCCCGTGGTGGCGTCGAGTACCAGCACAACGTCGTGCGGTGCCTCCGGGTTCAGACGGCCCAGCACACGGTGGATCTTGGCCAGTTCGTCCATCAGTTCGCGCTTGTTCTGGAGGCGCCCGGCGGTGTCGACGATCAGCACGTCGATGCCCGTCGCCGTGGCCTGCCTGACCGCCTCATACACCACGCCCGCCGCATCGCCGCCTTCCTTGCCGGAGACGAGCGGCACGCCGATACGGTCGGCCCAGACTCTGAGCTGGCCGATGGCGGCGGCGCGGAAGGTGTCGCCCGCGGCCAGCATCACGCTATAATCCTGCTCCTGGAGCAGATGGGCGAGCTTGGCGATGGTGGTGGTCTTGCCCGACCCGTTGACGCCGATGACAAGGATGACATGCGGGCGCGGGAACGCGTCGATTTCCAGCGGCTTTGCAACGGGTCGCAGGACTTTCTCGATTTCCTCCGCGATGATCTCGCGCAGATAATCCTCGGTCAGTTCACGGTTGTAGCGCCCCTCCGCCAGCCGGTCGCGGATGCGCGCGGCCATGCGCGGGCCAAGGTCGGTGAGGATCAGCGCCTCCTCGATCTCGTCCAGCGTCTGCTCGTCCAGCGCCGCCTTGGTGAACAGGCCGGAGATATTTTCG
Organism: Sphingobium sp.; assembly: GCA_036384115.1. Classification (GTDB taxonomy): domain Bacteria; phylum Pseudomonadota; class Alphaproteobacteria; order Sphingomonadales; family Sphingomonadaceae; genus Sphingobium. The sequence goes on along the minus strand of DASVMZ010000080.1, from coordinate 32,172 downwards.
CCAAGACGATCCGAGGTGCGCCGGAAGCCGCCGAACAGCTTGTCGCGCCAGGATCGTGGTTCCGTGGGGTCAGTCATGATGGCTCTCTTGCGCGATCAGCCCGTCGGCCTCAAGCCCCAGTACAGCGGCGGTGACGATTTTGCCCGGCTCGGCGGGGGCGGTGAGGCGGACGGGGGCGAAATCGGCGGCGTGGCCTGCTAGGCCGCTGCGCTCCACCAGCACATCGACACGGCGGCCGACCTGCGCCGCCAGCCATGCCTGCCGCTGGTCGGCGCAGGCGGCGCGCAGGCGTGCGGCCCGTTCCTTGACGAGCGGGGGCGGGACGGGGGGCATGCGCTCCGCCGGGGTGCCGGTGCGGGGGGAATAGGGGAAGATATGGCCGTGGACGATGCGGCAATCCGCGACCAGTGCCAGGCTGTTGGCGAACATCGCCTCATCCTCGGTCGGGAAGCCTGCGATGATATCCGCGCCGATGGCGATTTCCGGACGAAGCGCATGCAGGCGCTGGACGAGGTCGACCGCCTGTGCGCGGCTGTGGCGGCGCTTCATCCGCTTCAGGATCATGTCGTCGCCCGCCTGCAAGGACAGGTGGACATGCGGCATGAGGCGCGGTTCGCCGGTGATGAGATCGAACAGATGATCGTCGATCTCCACCCCGTCGAGCGAGGAGAGGCGCAGGCGGGGCAGGTCCGGCACGCCCTTCAACAGGCGCTGGACGAGCAGGCCCAGCGACGGGCTGCCCGGCAGGTCCGCGCCATAGCTGGTCACATCGACGCCGGTGATCACGATTTCCTGAACGCCGCCGTCCACCAGCCGCCTGGCCTGCTCCACCACCGCGCCTGCGGGTACGGACACGCTTGGTCCCCGGCCGAAGGGGATGATGCAGAAGGTGCAGCGATGGTCGCAGCCGTTCTGGACGACGACAAAGCCGCGCGTCCGGTCCGAATAGGCGCTCGCCAGATGGGGGGCGACTTCCTGCACCGTCATGATGTCCGCCACCAGCGTCCGGGACAGGCTGTCCGGTTTCAACGCCTCGCCGAGTAGTTTTTCCCGATTGCCGAGCACCCGGTCCACCTCCGGCATGGCGGCGAACATGGCGGGATCGGTCTGTGCCGCGCAGCCGGTGACGATCAGGCGCGCGTCGGGGCGGCGTCGGCGCGCCTTGCGGATGGCCTGCCGGGTCTGGCGCACGGCCTCCGCCGTCACCGCACAACTGTTGACGATGACGAGGTCGCCCGCGTCACCTGCCAGTTCGGCCATCGCCGCGCTCTCCGCGATGTTGAGGCGGCAGCCCAGAGTGATGATCTCGGGCGGGGTCAACGCAGCCTGTCGAGGTCGATGCACCCGTCGAAGACATGGGTGGCGGGGCCAGTCATGCGGATGGTGCCGCCCGGTCGCCAGTCGATCGCCAGATCGCCGCCCGGCAAAGTCACGGTGACGGGGCCGGCGCATGACTTACGCTGGATCGCGGCGACCGCCGTCGCACATGCCCCGGTGCCACAGGCACGGGTGAGGCCAGCGCCACGCTCCCAGACGATCAGACGAATATGGTCGGGCGCCAGCAACTGCGCGAAATTGACGTTGACGCGCGCGGGAAAAAGCGGGTCCGTCTCGATCAGGGGGCCGAGCCGTTCGATGTCCACCGCATCGAGATTTTCCACGAAGAAAATGACGTGGGGATTGCCGACATTGACGGCGGCCGGGGCGGGCAGGTCTTCCCAGCTGACGGGCATGGCGAGCGTGTCCATGGCATAGGCCAGCGGGATGGCGTCCCAGTCGAACCGGGGCGTGCCCATGTCGACGGTCGCGCCGCCCTCGAAAAGACGGGCATCCAGCAGACCGGCTTTCGTCTCCACGATGACATCCCGGCCGATGAACAGGGGCACGCAGCGGGTCGCATTGCCGCAGGCGTCCACTTCGCTGCCGTCGCTGTTGAAAATGCCCATGGAGACGTCAGCGGTGGAGGATGCCCCGATCAGGATGAGCTGGTCACATCCGATGCCCGTGTGCCGATCGGCGATGGCGCGCGCCAACGCCGGATCAAGGTCCAGCGGGTCGGTCCGCGCATCGATGACGACGAAGTCATTGCCGAGGCCGTGCATCTTGGAGAAAGGGCGCTGCATGGTCGCCATTTAGGGATGATGGTCGCCAGAGTCTACCGGCCCACCGTCTCCCCAGCCCGTTCACAATAGAGACTTAAGACCGTTTTAACGGTCCAGGTCGGATAAGCGCGCGGGGACTTGGGAGATCATCCATGAGTATCATGTTGGCAATGGCACTCCAGGCCGTTGCAGCGCCGTCCGCCCGGATGGATTTTCGGAACTGGCATGCGACAGAAGCAGTGGTCGACGGAGAGCGTAGCTGCTCGTTCGCGCTCAGCCCCAATTTTCATGGCATCAGATTGGTCTATCGCCCTGTGGAACCTGACATCGAGGTGATGATCGAGCCGCTGGGTGTGCAACTGCTCCCTACGCATATTCCCCTCAAGATTACCGCGAACGACCAGGTGCAATTGGTGACGGGGGTCCGCGTCGATGGCGGTATCCTGTTTCGGATGACCCGGTCGATGGCCGAGCGGGGCATGGGGAAGAAGGGATTGCTCAGCGTGCTGATCAGCGCACCTGGCATCAAGGACACGCTGTTGGCCCGCTATCATATGCGTGGGCAATCCTATGGCGCGGCGCGTGCGGCCCTGGGGGCCTGCCAGACGAAACTTCGTCTTGCGCTGCTGGAGAAGAATGGCACGAGCGCCAGCAATTTCGGCAAGGAAACCGCCATGTTGGCCGTGGCGCGATAATTTCAACGGAAAGACCGGCCCGATCAGGCGTCGAAGCGGAAGACCTCGTCCAGCGTCTGCTGTTCCTGCGACCGGGAATAGAGATCGCGCCAATGCGCGGCCTCCAGCTTGACACGCGTGAACTGGGCAAGGGGCACCCAGTGGCGCGCGTCGCCAAAGGCCTCGGCCTCGTCATCGGCCAATATTTGCGTCAGTTGCGCCATGATGTCGACGATCTGGCTGAATTTGGGGACGCTGAGGCGGACCTGATCGGCCGCGTCGACGCCGCTCATGAACGCCCGCATCCTTTCGACTTCGACCCGCGCCAGGATCACCGCTTGGCGTTCGGCAGAGTTCACAATGGCCTCCCTTATGTCTGCGCTGAGCATATCGCCCAATGGTTAACCATGGGTTAGCCATATCGGCCGCAATTCATGCGCTGAAGATCATTGCCCGGCCCCGGTCCGCCAGGCGGAGGGATGATGCGCGAATTTGGTCGGGGAGAGAGGATTCGAACCTCCGGCCCCTGCCTCCCGAAGACAGTGCTCTACCAGGCTGAGCTACTCCCCGACCGGGCAAGACCGTCGTGCGGTCCTGCAGGCAGGCAGGCTCCATAGAATCAAGTCCTGCGCCGCGCAAGTGCTGTTGCGGTTAATTTGCGCGGGCTGAGAGCGGCCGCCTCCTGTCTCCCCGGCGCATCATGCGAAGATTCGATCTGTCCTACAGTCGCCTGCCTCGCATAAGAACAAAACAGGATCATATGGAGGAAAATATATGTGCCCACCAGAGACGCCTGAGGTCGACGCCCCCGCTGGTTTCGTGCCCCAGTTCGCCATTGCCTTTGGCGCCGACGGTGCCGCCGCCCGCGCGGTCGATCAAGGCTCGCCCTTGCCCGTGGCAGCATCGTTCGGCGTGGCACGATCCACGCCCCTTGCGGGATCGAGCGGCATCGCGGGAAGTTTCGGACCGTTTCTGCCGGACCTGGGTCGTCCGATCCACCTCGTCCTGTCCGGAACATGGGTTGGGGTCGTGACCGTGCAGCGGTCGACCGATGGCGGCGTGACCCGGCTGCCCCTCACCGCGGGCGGCGGCGCATGGGGCCAGTATAGCGCGAACGCCAATGAAGCGGTCGCAGAAGAGAGCGTGGCCACCGCAACCTATTATCTCGACGTGCAGATCAGCAGCGGCACCGTCGCCTATCGGTTGGAGCAATAAACCATGGCTATTGACGTATCAGCACGGGGTATCGCCCTTCGCGCGCTTCGCAGAAGCCCGCGCGAGAAAATCGCCATAGCCGTCATCGGCCAGTCCAACGAAAGGGGGAATGTGCTTCTGACCGATCAGGCCGCCTACCCACGGGCGTTCGCATCGGCGCGCAATCCGGCGGAGCAGGTGCCCATCGGGCCTTCACTCTCGCTTCTCGGCGGGTGGTGGCACCATGTGTACGACGCTCTGTGGGACTGGGGCTATGATCCACAGCTCGTCAATGGCGCAATCGGGTCGGCGTCCTTCCTGACCCAGATACCCGGTTTCCTCCAGCAACGGTCGAACAGCGCCTCCGTCTATTGCGTCAGGCGGGCGTCGGCGGGTCCGGGCGACAGGGGCGATGCCGGAGACGTGGTCACGGTCGGCGGGCGAGTATTTCGCTGCACGGCGGGCGGCAATAATCGGTTCGCGGTCAACAGCGGGCCGCAGCGCGACCTGGCCGGTAACGTCACCTATCTCGACTATATATCGGGCCTCAATACCGGGGGTGCAACGGCCGCCAGCGCACCGGATTTCACCGCCGCGGCCATCGGGGGAACGGTGACGGACGGCGCGATCACCTGGACGCGCGAAAACGAGGCCTTTTACGTGGGTGCGATCAACAATGTGCTGACCGACAGTGCAGGGGCGATGCATGGCAGGGGCTTCGACCCGCTGGGCCTTTTGCAGCGCACGTTCGAGGAGTTGCAGAGGGTGCGCGGCGCCACCCGCAAGATCGTCTATATCGCCAACGGCCAGACGGACCTTGGCATCGGTCCTGTGACCTATGGCGCGGCATTGCAGTCCATCGCCCTGTTCTTCCTGCGGCGTGGGTGCGAAGTCATGATCGGGCTGACGATGTTCTCGCCGGGCGCGTCGCTGGCCACCACCGCCAGCTATGACAATCTTTCCACGGGGGTTTCCAGCGCGATCACCGCCTTGCAGGCATTGTATCCCGGCAAGGTCTGGGCAGGCGCCAACCTGTACCAGCTGATGGGTACGAGCGGCCCGATGGGCGGCGCGAACTTCACCGGGGCGATCGCATCGAACGTGCTGACGGTTTCCGCGATGGGCGCGGGCGGATCGAACATCGAGATCGGCCATACGATCGCCAGAACGGACGGAACGTTTGCAGGGACGGTCGCGTCGCTGGGAACCGGCACGGGGCAGACCGGCACCTATGTGCTGACGGGAGGAGTCGCGACGGGGGCGGTCGCGATGCGATCCGTCGGAGCTTTCCTGCAACCCCTCGACGGCGTCCATATCAATGGCCGGGGCGCGGTGGGACCGGCCAGCGGCGCTGTACAGCCGTGCGGCTACCACATCGCCAATGTGTTGAAGGCGGTGCTGCCGTCACGCGCCATTTCCTGAACTGTGCAGGCGGTGTGCCTGGACTGACCGCAATTGCGCAGGACAGGCGGCCCCCCTCGCGACATACCGAAAGCGCGTTCGCCGGATGGCGGACCTGATTCGCCGGGCCGGGCTGTCGCATGAGCGGCGGCCCGGATTTCAATCAGGCCAGGAAATTCGCAACCTGCCAGTCGCTGGAAAGTTCCATCCGCCTGCATATTTTTCGATCCAGACGCCTCGGTTCAGCGGCTTTTGGCCTGAGGTTGAACGCATTTCGGTGGTCAGCGGCTGGTCCGCCTGCTTCGAGCGGTCCGTCTGGAGGCGGGGTGGCGGATGAACAATAGCTAGCGTTACTGGAGCCTTAACATCGTTTGCACACGTGGTGGCAATCGGGAACCCGCATGTTCGAGACAGCAATCAAGGGCATCTACCTTTTAGAAAAGTGGGTCGAACATGGCAACGTCACAGGCGAATACTGTCGTGAAAGCGGGAATCTTGTCCAACTTCGGCGTTGGCAATGACAAGTTGGTGTTGCGCGTGGCGCAGGACTATTTCAATGGCGATGCACAATTCATCGTTACGGTGGACGGCAAGCAGGTTGGCGGGGTCTATACTGTCAACGGGACGATGACGTCCAAGGTAGCCGACACGCTGACCCTCTATGGTGACTGGGGCACGGGCGCCCATGACATCAAGGTCAATTATATCAACGATCTCCATTCCGCCGCGGGTGATCGCAACCTCTATGTCGCTACGGCCTCCTACAATGGGGTGGCTATCGCGGGATCGACGGGCTGGCTGTACGGGAATGGCAGTCTGTCGATGAAGACGGTCGGTACGGCGGTTCCCGAAATCGTCACGAAGATCGACGGTACGGCGGGTATCGATACGCTGGTCGGCACCAAGGGTGCGGACATCATCACCGGCGGCGCGGGGAACGACGTGCTGACCGGCAATGGCGGCCGCGACATCTTCGTGCACAGCCATGGCGACGGCAATGACGCGATCACCGATTTCCAGGCGACGGGCGCGGGTGCCGATGTGCTCCGCATCTCCAAGGAGCAGATTTCGAGCTTCGACGAGTTGAAGAGCCATTTCCTGCAGGTCGGGGCGGACACGTCCGTCCGGCTGTCCAACAATAATTTCGTGTCGTTGAAAAATGTCGACAAGAACAGCCTGACCGCCGCCAATTTTGAATTCGTCGATCCGGTGGCCATCTCCAGGGGCGCGGCGCTGACGGCAGGTTCGGGTGCGGATACGCTGGTCCTGAAGGTTTCGCAGGACTATTTCGTCGGCAAGAACGCATTGTTCACCGTCTCGGTCGATGGCAAGCAGGTTGGCGGCACGTTGCAGGCTTCGGCGCTGCGCTTCACGGGTGAACAGGACATCTTCACCCTGAAGGGCGACTGGGGCGCGGGCGATCATGTGGTCAGCGTCAAATTCCTGAACGATAATTTCAACGCGGTCACGCTGGACGACCTCAACCTGTTCATCGATGGCGCCAGCATCAACGGCGTCGACATCGCCAGCGCCAAATATTCAATCTATGGCAACAGCGCGCAGCAGTTCAAGGCGACGATCCCCACGCCGCCGGTCAGTAACGACGGGGGCGCCGTCAAGCCGCCGGTCGTCGTATTTCCGAACGTTCCCGTGACGCCGACGACACCCGCCAGCCATGATGTCTTCGACTATGATCGTGGTGGCGGGATCAAGACCATCACGGGCTTCAGCGCGACGGGCGCCGGCTCCGACATATTGCGGATGGATGGCTTTTCCTACCTCAACAAGGCCCTGGGAACAGGCGCCTATTCCAGCTTCGCCGACCTGAAGTCGCATATCAGCCAGTCGGGCAGCGACACGGTCATCAAGTTCAGCAATACCGACATACTGACGCTGAAAGGCGTCAACGCGGCCGACCTGACCGCCGACAATTTCGCGCTGACCTCCACGATCACCGGTGCGTTCAACCATTATACCAGCAACGGCTGGATCGTGTTCAACAACACCTGGGGGTCGAACGAACTGACCTATGGCAAGGATTATACGGTCTCGACCACCTATGATCCCACCTCGGTCAACACCGCGACCACCTTTAGCTGGTCCTATCCGCCGCCATCGGTGTCCTGGACCAAGATCATGGCCTATCCGTCGATCATGTTCGGCGTGGACATCTATAAAAATTCCAACGGGGAGAGCTACGACCCCGCCAAGGTGCTGCCCATCCGCATGTCCGACCTGACCTCGGTGGTGTCGAAATATGACTTCACCATGGGCGGCGAGACGCACGGGTTCGACGTATCCTATGACATCTGGCTCACCGATGTGCCGCAGGGCATCTGGTCGAGCATCACCAATGAGGTGATGATCTGGATGCACCAGGGCGACGTGAAGGCGTGGGGCGACCTGATCGGCACCTATACCGACGGCACCTATAGCGCCAAAATCTATCATACGGGCACCTACACCGCGCTCGTGCCGGACAAGGACTATCCGGCCGGAACCATCGACATCGGCGATGTGCTCCAGAAGCTGAAAGGCATGGGCATCATCAAGGACAGCGAATATCTCGACCAGATCGATTTCGGTGCCGAACCGATCAAGGGCAAGGGGTCGCTGACCGTCAACCACCTCGACTATGCGATCGAAAGCAAGGACAGCAGCGGCATCGTCACCAAGGATTATACGGACGGCGGCGTCACCGTCGTCACCAAGATCGGTACGGCGGCTGCCAATGTCCTGGATGCAGGGCAGGCCAAGATCGTGACGATGGTCGGCGGCGCCGGCAATGACACCTTCGTGTTCAACAAGGGTGCGACGTCGGTCACTGTCGAGGACTTCCACAGCCTGGCGACCGGCGGGGCGGAGCATGACCTGCTGAAGTTCGTCGGTTATGGCACCGGCGCGAGCCTGGTCCATGACACGGGCGATAACTGGTCGGTCCATTATACGGGCGGCGTCGACCATATCACGCTCAATAATGTGACGACTCTGGGCATGGGCGATTATGTCTTTGTATAAAGGCTGACGCGCGGGGCGAGTAATTCTCGCCCCGCGCACCCTGTCCGGGCGTCAAAATACGGTTTGCACCTGCACAATGCCTGTCACCCCCATGACACACAGATGAAATTCTCGCTTTTCGACGATAATTCGACCCTCCATGGCTTTGACGGGAGTGTCCCGGAGTATGGAAAGCAGCGGCGCTGTTGCGCTTGCGAAAAAATGGATTAGGGTTCGCATGATTAATTCGCGGGGTCGATTGTGCGTAAAGCTATTCTCTTGGCGGGCAGTGCCGGGACATATTCACATCCCCTGACCGGCGCGACATTGCGGGAGGTCGTTCCGCTCCATCGCAAGGGAGCGCACCTCGCCGCACCGGCTGCTCTGGCGCCGCGCCGGGCCAATCCGCGTCGCACGATCGGTGGGATCGCCCCGCATGGCTGACCGGTCAGGCGCATCGCCACTCGCCTTGCTGTGCGTGCACCCCAATGGCGAACTTTATGGCTCCGATCGGGTGTTCATCCAGTCGGTACAGGCCTTTCGCGATCGCTGGCCCGATGCGCGCATCACGATCCTGCTGCCGGTGGAGGGGCCGCTTGCCCGGCTGCTGCGCGAGAAGGAGCCGGACGTGCGTATCGTGCCGCTCAACGTGCTGCGCCGGGCGAAGCTGGGCCGCACGATCGCCAATATGGCACGCCTGCCGCTCGATATGATGCGGGCGCGGCGCCAGATGGCGGCCTATGACCTCAGCTATATCAGCACCGTCGTCGTGCTGGATTATATTCTTGCGACGCGCCTGTCCCGCACGCCCAGCCTCATTCATCTGCATGAACTGCCCACCGGCAAGGAGGGACTGGTCTTCAGCGGGATATTGACGTGGAGCAAGGCGCGGCTGCTGTGCATATCCGCTGCGGTACGCGATGCATTTGCGGGGCTGCGCGGCCGCGACATGCCGATTATCTGGAATGGTGCGCCCGACCGTGTCGTTCAGCCGCAGGATGATGGCGATGGCACGCTGCATATCCTGCTGATCGGCCGTTTCAATGCGTGGAAGGGGCAGGGCCTGCTGGTCGACGCGGTCGCCCGGCTGACGCCCGAAGAACGTGCCCGGCTCCGCATCCGCATCGTCGGGAGCGTCTATGAAGGGCAGGAGCATTTCGAGACGGATATATATGAGCGTATCGCGCGTCATGGCCTGAGCGATTGCATCACCGTATCGGGGTTCGTGCCGGTGCCGGACGCGCATTATGACTGGGCGCATATCGTTGCGGTTCCGTCCACCAAGCCGGAGCCGTTCGGGCTAGTCGCCATCGAGGGCATGGCGGCGGGCCGCGCGGTGATCGCTGCCGGACATGGCGGACTTGCCGAGATCGTCGACGATGGTGCGACCGGTACGCTGGTGGTGCCGGGGGAGGCGGATAGCCTGGCGGATGCGATTCGCGCCTATATCGCCGACCCGTCGCTGGCCGCGCGACACGGCGCGGCGGGGCGGGTGCGGTTTGAAAGCTGCTTCCGCGAGGATATCTACCAGCGGAAGCTGGCCGATGTGGCGGAACAGGAGATGGGGCGGTAATGCCGCCGCTCCCCTGAGGGGATATGGCGGCATAAGCGCGTCCCATGCATCCCAGCGGGCATGTCGGTGAACGTCCGATTTCGGTCGTGCCGGCCCGACCTTCCTAGCCCGACTTTGCCGCGCGTCTTGCCGCCAGCTTTTGCTTCACCCATTTCGCCGGGGCGGATTGGGTCAGAGCGCGCTTCAGCCCGAATGCCGCCATATAATAGCGGAACACCTCGGCACTGACGCTGAGCTGAAAACGCCAGACCGATGACGCGGTGCGATGGCGCGCGAAATTCCGGGCCGTATGCCGCGCCAGTCGCGTGCGCAGTTCATAGACCTTCGCACGATCCGCAGGGATGGGCGCGACGATGGTCTCGAAGCGTTTGCGCGGACGCCAGAGGCCAGCCCGGTCTGCGAGGCTCAGGCGATAGGCAAGTCCCTCGCGGCGATGCCGCAGGCCGCTGCGCTGGGTCGTGATCACCTGATCGACCGTCACCGGCGAAAGGGTCAGTTGACCGTTGGTCATGCCGGCCGCGATGATGCGTGCCGCCGTGGGATGGCGGGCAAGAACCACGTTCGATCCCAGCCAGCTATCCTGAAACGGCGAAATCCAGGCATCGCCGAACACGATGTCCGCAGTTTCCGCCATGACATCGTCGCAATATTCGCAGGCATTATATTTCATGAAACCCAAGTCCCATGTGATGCCGAAATAATTTTTCAGCGGCACGCCCTGCCGGACCATCTCGCCATCCGTGGCCGCGACCGTATATTGCGAGGCGTCGCCACCCGGGAATTTCACACGGAAATCTATTGCCTTGAGCCGTGGCGGTTTGACCCCCTGGAGCCAGCCGAGATATTCGCCGAAGCTGCGGGATTTGAGGTGCCCGCACACCAGCCCGACCACGAAGCGCACCCGGTCGCGCACTTGCGGGTTCTCACGCTGCATCAAACGGATGCTTTTGGCGAAACAGGGGATGGCCACGATCGCGAAGCGCCCCTCCGTACGCATCACGAGGTCATATACTCCGGCAAGATCGACTGGATAATAGCGCGACTTGCGGCCATCCATCAGGGCGTCGACATCGCTGGATATGGCGTATCGGAACAGGCGCCCCTCCGGGTCCGTGGCCGGATCGACGGGTTTGACGTGGATGACATGGTCCACTTCGCCCGACGAGAGGAGTTGGGCGAGGAACCAGGATGTGATGCCGCCCGATCCTCCTTCAAACCGCACGCGCTCGTCGCTCACATGGCCGGCATGGAGCGACGCCCAGTGGCCGATCTGCGAGTCATGGGGGATCGCGCCCCATGGCTGTTCAGCGGCCAGTTCATCCTCATCCGCCGAAGCGTCGGAGAAAGGGCAAAGCCGGTCGATTTCGGGAGCGGCAGCCAGGGTTGGCTCGACGCCGAGCGGCTTGACGAACCCCTCCGCGTCCAGCGCCATGCGGATGGCGTTGAGCGACCCTGCGGCGCAATTGCCGCAGCCGATGCAGTAATCGCCCCTGAGCACCTCCGGCAGCGTGGGCGAAGCAGAGGTGACGCGCGTGGGCACGGACATGGTGTGAGGGTCCACTATATTTCTTTCAGATCGTGACGATGCAGCGCGGCGTAGGCGAGGCCCAGCGCCAGAAACATGAAGCCGGAACAAAAGATGAGATAGGCGGAGCGCGCCAGCAACAGGGGCACGATCACCGCCGCCGCCGCACCTGCGACGACCAGCATGTCCTGCGGTCGGTTGAGGATCACGCCCACTTTGCGCCGAACTGCCATGGAGATCACGGGGTTGAGGATGAAGCCGGAAATGATCATCGCGATGGGAAGCGACAGGATGCCGAACCGGGGGGCGAGGATCGCCGGGATGATGCAAAGCACTGCAAAGGAAGCCGCCATGATTCCCAGGTTCCAGTTGGCATGGCCCGCAACCTGGAGCAGCCGGTCGCCCGCAGCGAACAGCGCGCGATAGACAGGCGGAAACGCCATCAGCACCAGCAGCATGGTCACTGATCTGGAATGCCAGAACATCGTCAGCACCAGCGGCGACGCGATCAGCAGGGCTGCGACCGTCAGCGTGACCAGGACCATGGAAAAATATTTCGCGGCCCTGACCTCGTGCTGGAGTTTCCCCTGATCGTTTTCGGACAGGAGGCGCGCGGCGACCGGACCGAACATCCGTACGCGCAGTTGCAGGAAGAAGGGAAAGAGGGACGCAATCCGGGAGGCGATGGCATAATCGGCGACATCGGCGGAGGAGAACAGGCTGCCCGCCACGATCATGTCGACGCCCTGTACCTGATAGGCGGCGAAATTATAGACGGTCAGCTTCGCGGCATAGCCATAATCCCACGCGGTAAAGGCGCGCACGCTCCAGCCGCTGCCCGGCAACAGGGTACGCAGGGACAAGAGCCAGGGGATCGCGACCGACACCGCCATGATGACCGCGATCCAGACCGTCGGGAGATGCAGAAAGGGCAAGGGGGTCAGCAGCACGAGACGGATGAAGTTGGGCGTCGTCTCCGTAAACAGGATCGCCTGCATGACCTGGCCCCGCCCCTCGAACGCGCCCGTGCTGATCGTCGAGATCAGGGTGAGGAGCAGGAAGGGCGTCATCGAGATGAGCCACATGATGATGCCCGGTTTGGCGAATGCCTGTGCGATCATACCGGATGCGAAGAACAGGACTGCACAGCACAGCAGCCCTATCCCCAATCCGACGAGCAGCGCGAAGCGGTGGAGCGGATGCTCCGCATCCTCCTCCTTCATCCGTGCGATATGGTAGAGCAAAACGGATGCGATGCCGGTGCCGACGCTTGTACCGATCAGCCGGTAGACCGAGAAGACGATCATGAAATTGCCGAAGTCGGACTTTTCCAATATCCGCGACAAGGCGATGACGATCGCAAATTGTGCAGCCAGTGCAAAGACGCGCGACGACGACCCGATGATCGTCGTCTTCAGATTCTTGAAGTCACTGACTTTGTCGAGAATTTTTCTCATGGTATCCAGTGTTTGACTTTGCACCGATGGCCGTAACAGGATTGGGCCATGGCGAGAGGATGAGATGTGCAGCCCTTAACGGGCACTATTGGCAGCCAGTAGAAAATAGGTGGTCGGCGATGCCGGGGTGCCCCGTGTGTCGAGGCTGACCCTGAGTGTCCCATCGCCCGTGCTTTCCACGGGGCGCGACGAGGCAAGGTCGCCATTCAGTTTCAATATGCTGAACGTCCCCCGAAACGGCGCCTGCCGGTGCAGGCTGACGTCCGCAGTGACATGCTTTAGCAGGATGGGGAGCCTGCCCCAGTCGACGACGGTCCGCATCGTCCCTTCGCCGCCCAGGATGAGGCCGCTGTTGCGTGCGTCGGCGACCAGCATCAGCAGGATTTTCCCGCTGCTGGCGAGGGGCCTGCCGTCCAGCGCGCTCGCGGCGACCAGTGCGCCACCGTCCGTGCGGATCACCGTCATGCTGCCAAGGCGCATGTCGGTGAGCGCGTCCTTGGCCGTCACGGCCTCCGTCCTGGCCGTGACGACCGAAAAAGTCCCTCCCATGGTGTCGAGCGTCATCTGGCCGTTCTGGCTCTGGAACAGGCCGGCCCCGGCATCGGTCCGGTTGGTGGCCGGGAGCGTGCCATTGGCCCGCAACTGGGCGATGACCCGCGCCTGCTTCTCCGCCGATGAGCCGGTGGCCATGTCGACCAGACGAGCGAGGGACTTTTCCGCCGGGCCATAGGGTATGTTGACGAGCGGCACGACGGTCGCGGGGGCTTCCAGCGTGCCGACCTTGCCCGGCGGGATCAGGCCGAAGCGGGCGAGAAGGGCAGACTGCCGGATTTCGGCGGGCAGATAGGCGGACCCGATCCAGCGGGTGGCCGTGCTGCCGAAGGGGACGGCCACGACGCCCTTGTCCGCCAGTGAGACGTCACCGCGATAGAAAAGCAGGGTGGATAGCGTTTCGGCCACGCGCGACACGGGGTCGATGCCGACCCGATAGGGATAGATCGGCGGGCCATCGGCCGGGATTTGCGGTTCCACCGACAGATTGGCCATCCGGCACATCGCATTATAGCCCTGAAACGCGGCCAATGCCGGGGACAGGAGGCCACTTTCACGGCGATAGGGATTGGGGAAGGGCGTACCATATTCGCTGAACAGCATCGGCCGGTCCAGCCACCGGCTGCCCATATTGGTGAGGATGGGCGAAAGCCCCTCCCGGTCCAGTGAACTGGGCAGGTTGAGCCGCGACCCGCGGGCATAATTGCTGACTTCGCCCACATAGGCGTGGGTATCGATGATGGGCAGGGCGGCGCGGGTGCGGTTGCTCATCTGTTTGTACCAGTCATGAAAACCCAGCACGGGCCCCGCATAGTGTCGGTCGCGCAGGGACTGTTCGATCCAGCGGTACGAGTCGATCTCTAGCGACGAGACGAAATCCAGGAACAGCGCCATGCGCGGACCGGTCCCGTTCCAGCCGATCGGGGCGGCGATCGGGGATCGACCGGACTGTTCAAAAACCGTCAGGTCGGGCAGGGCAGCGGCCAGGGCGGCGGGGGTCGAATATTTCTGCCGGATCCATTGGTCGAACCGCTGGACGAGACCGGCGGGATAGGGGCCGTCCTTGGCAAGCTGTGACCAGAAGATGATGCTGTTCTCGTTCGCGCCCACGACAAAGGCGAGCGCGGGGTCGGCAAGGGGCGACACGCCGGTGTAGGGGTTTGGCTTCGCATAGATGGCGTCGACCAGCCGCAGCCACTCCTGCCGGGCCTGCGGATCGAAGTTCAGCCGGACCTTGAGGTCGTTGACGGATCTTGGCCCTGAGAAGTTCTGAACGCGCGCGCCATTGGGCGCAGTCAGCATATCCAGCATCCAGGAGATGCCCTGCCGTTTCAGGGCGGCGAGCAGATATTGATAGCGGTCCATGGCCTGGGGATCGAAGGCGAAATCGGACTTTGCGCCGCGCATCAGCCGGGCGTCCATGAAGTGAAGGCGGACGAGATTATAGCCCGCCCGTCGCAACTGGATGGCCAGTGCATCGGCCTCCGCATGATCGGGCATGGCCCAGGTCATTGCCGGACCATTGGCGATCATCGCGCAGTTGAAGCGCGGATCGACAGTGGTTCCGGCGACGAGGCGGCCGTTGCCGTCGATATGTACGACGCCCTGCGATCCAGCTGGAGCGGCCGGGACCAGCGCGGAGAGGTCCAGCGCGCTGCCCCGCGCCACTTCCAGCGATTGCGGAGGGACGGGCAGCCACTCGCCCTGATTGGCATCCGATGGCGGGCCGTCTGAAGCCAGCGACGCTGTCAGGACAGTCATGCTCAGGATCAGGCCGAGCAGGCGGGTGGGCGTCATGTGCACTGTCCAACCTCCGTGATGCGTGTAAAGGGCATCATCCTGCGCTGTCCTGCGCCGGGGCACGCCCGATCAGACCCCGCAGCAGATCGGAGAGGCCGCGCGCGGCGACGATGCCGAAGCGGTCCCGATGCGGTTGCCGGTCGGCGCGCGCGACAGGTCCGGCGTCGAGCATGGCATCGATCAGCGCGGCATAGTCGGAAGGGTCGTCGGCCACGGCGAAGGCGCCGCGCGTCTCGGCATCCAGTCCCTGCACGCCTATGTTCGTCGTGACCACCGGCGAGTCCGTGAACAGCATCTCGACCGATTTCACGTTCACGCCGCTGCCGCGCAGAATCGGGTTGACCAGCACGCGGCCCTGCGCGCGGATGGCGCCGCCATCCTCCGGGTTGGCGACCAGGTCGATCCCGGAACGATCGGCCACCAGTGCGCGCATCGCGGGAGAGGGGTTGGACCCGGCCAGCAATATCCGCACGTCCGGGCGCCGCCGTTGCAACGGGGGCAGCACCTGCTCCACGAACCAGGCAAGCCCCTCGACATTGTTCGGCGTGTTGAGATTGCCCAGATAGGCAATGTCGTAGGGACGTTCCGCCCATGGAATCGGCGCGGCCTCCATCGCGGGGGCCAGCGCGACCATCGGCGGGAGCCAGCTGGCCCGTGTCACGCCTTTCCCCGCCCAGAAGCGCATGTCATCGGCGGAAATGTCGAACACCCAGTCGGCACCCCGCATTATCTCCGTTTCGGCACGCTCCAGATGCAGGGAGGCGAGCCGCATCGCGATCTTGCGCTTCAGCCCGCGCGCCGCCGCTGCCTGATGCGCCATGTAGAGATGCTCGATATTATGCGAACGATAATAGAGCGGGACGCCAAGATCCGCCGCAAGCGCCACGCCGAGGCCGGAGCCGTACAGCCCGTCCATGACCACCGCGTCGGCCCCGAATGGCGCCAGTTGAGCGACGAGGCGACGGCGCTGCCCCGCCGGGATCATCCGCGCGGACATGTGGGGAGAATGGCGCGGCAGGAGGAGGATGCGCCGCGCGATGCTGCCGATGCTCATCCGGTTGGAGAAGAAGAAGCAATGGTCGAAGATTTCCGCCATGGCAGTCTTATGCCCGGGCGCCTCATGGCTGTCATCCTGCGTCCAGCTGACGAAGATCAGCCGCCATCCCAGGCTCTTGAGAAGGCGCCAGCGGTTCCAGCGGTCGACCCGTCCGCCGTGATTGGGCGGCCAGAGCGTTTCCATCGCGACGACGATCAGGGTTCCCGGCTGTCCGATCCCGAGATCGTCGAGGCGGGCCGCGTCATCCTCTACGGGACAGGAAGGGAGGGGCTGATCCATCGCTGTGTCAGTCCGGTCCGCCGGTGGCGTGCGATGGCACCGCAGCCGGGGGCGATGGCGGCACCGCAGCATAGAGATGCCGTTTACGCAGCGCATCGTTCATCCGCCGGGTGAGCGGCTGTTCGACCAGCATATAGGCGACGATACCGCCCACGATGGCGATGGCGATGGTGATGGCGATCGCCAAGACCGGCAGATAAAGGCCGAAATGCTTCATCAGCGTGGGGGCGACCGGCGCCAGGATCGGATGGATGAGATAGAGCGCATAGGACACTGATCCCATGAACAACACCCATTTCGGCAGCATGCCGGCAATCTTCTCCTCCAGTTCGATGGCACCGGCGATCGCCATGGTCGCGGCGATGGTGCAGGCGAAGGAGAAGAGGAAAGTGCCATAGGGGGCAGGGCGGGGCAGGGGGAGCAACAGATAGGCAAGCCCGCCGAGGAGGCAGAACCACGCCGCCGCCTGCGGCACGCGAATGCCCCGCCGCAATGCGATGGCCAGCAGCATCCCCGCCAGGAAATCCAGCACCATCGGGTCCGCCCAGAATTGCAGCGGTGCGGGCCAACCGGGTGTCCGAACCAGCGACAATGCCGACAGCGCGACCAGTACCGGCGCGATCAGGCGCAGCGGTGCGATCTTCAGCGCCAGAGCGAGCGTGAACAGCAGATAGAAGAACATCTCGAAATTCAGCGTCCAGCCCACGCCCAGCAAGGGATGAAGCTCCCCATCCTTGTTCAGCGACGGAATGAACAGGTAGGATTTGACGATATAGGGCCAGTCGATATGGGAGTGCAGCACCACCGCCGGGACCGCCAGCAGCATGGCGAGCTTTACCGTGGTGATCGCCCAGTACATCGGCACGATCCGCACTACGCGCTTGAGCGCGAACACGCGCCAGCCGTGGGGCGTACCCTCCAGCCGGTGCGAGGACGCCACCATCACGAAGCCGCTAATGACGAAGAACAACCGCACCCCGCTGGCACCCAGTGCATAGATGCCGAGTGACGGGTCCAGCCGCTCCGCCGTGTAGAAGGAGCAATGCAGCACGACGACGGCGAAAGCCGCGACAAAGCGCAGTGCCTGGATGTTCAGGAGCTGTTCGCTCCGCCCCGCGGCGACGATCTGCGCCTTTTGTCCCAAGGTTTCGCTCATGCGCTCACCCCCTGACGCCGTAGCGATAGCCAGTGAGCCCGATCATTTCGACGCCGCCAACATGCCCAGACGGGCGCCGGAATAGACATTGTCGCGCAGCGGGCGCCACCAGGCCTCGTTGTCGATATACCAGCGAACCGTGCGTTCGATACCGGTGTCGAAGGATTCCTGCGCGCGCCAGTCCAGTTCCTGCTCGGTCTTGGTCGCGTCTATCGCATAGCGCTGGTCATGGCCGGGGCGATCCGTGACGAAGCGGATGAGGTCGCGGTGCGCGTGGCCCTTTGGCGCCATGATGTCCATCAGGTCGCAGATACGCTCGACCACCTGGAGGTTAGTGCGTTCGTTGCGGCCGCCGATGTTGTATTTTTCCCCGATCCGGCCCTTCTCCAGCACCATGACGAGGGCGCGGGCATGATCCTCCACATAGAGCCAGTCGCGGATGTTCCTGCCATCGCCATAGACGGGCAGTTCCTTGCCCTCCAGCGCGTTGAGGATGACCAGCGGGATCAGCTTCTCCGGGAAATGATAGGGGCCGTAATTGTTGGAGCAGTTGGAAATGGTGCAGGGCAGGCCATAGGTCCGCACCCAGGCGCGGACCAGATGATCGGACGCGGCCTTCGACGCCGAATAGGGCGAGGAGGGGTCATAAGGCGTCTCTTCGGTGAACAGTCCGTCGTCGCCCAGCGAGCCATAAACCTCGTCCGTCGAGATATGCAGCATCCGCAGCGTCTCGGCGCGGTCGGCGGGCAGGCCGTCGCGATAGGCGCGTACCGCTTCCAGCACGGTCGCCGTGCCCATGATGTTGGTTTCCAGGAACACCGCCGAGCCGGAGATGGAGCGATCGACATGGCTTTCCGCCGCGAGATGCATGATCGCGTCCGGCTGGTGACGGCGCAGCAATATGTCCATCGCACCCCGGTCGCGAATGTCCGCCTTCTCAAAGCTGTACAGCGGCGATGCCTGGATCGGATCAAGTGACGCGAGATTGGCGGCATAGGTCAGCACGTCGACGTTGATCGTCTCATAGCCGAGATCCTGAACCAGATGGCGACATACCGCCGATCCGATAAAGCCCGCTCCGCCTGTCACCAGCACACGCATTTGAACTACTCCGATACATCAGGGCGGGAAGCCTGTTAGGTTGTGACACGTTCCGCGTCGCGGCCCTGCGCCGACATGAGCCGTGCGGTGCCCCAGCGCATGACCTTTTGCTCCACGAAATGATAGGTGAACCAGGAAAGTGGCACCAGCACGACACAGGCGGCCAACAGTATGACGAAATAGGCATTCATCGTAACCGGCGCGCCGAGCCTCCGCGCGAGAGTGAGCGCGAGGACGAATAGCGGCACATGCAGCAGATAGGTCGAATATGACCATAGGCCCATGTTCACCGCGCGGCGGCTGGAAAGAAATATCTGAAGCACGCGCTGTACAGCAGATAAAAACACGCTGCCGCCATTGTAGATACAGCAGAAAATTACGAGAGCCCAAATGAAGAATGGAAGCGAAGATGAAATAAGCTGTCCGCCAGTGTAGTTTCGGCAATAGAATAGGAAGTTTATAATAACGATCAGCGCGGGTAGTATCATTGTCCGTGCCGTGCGGTGATGCAGGTAAACTCGTGTCCCCATTCCGAGAATGAAGAATCCAATCACGATTGGCAGGAATGATGGAAAATTCCATTGCTTCATGGGGGTAACACTATTGACGGCCACAACGCTGATCAGCAGCAGGATTGACGTCGGCAATTGAACTGACAGGCGAGAATCGAACGTCGCTTTCAACAACAAGGGCGCCAATAGGTAGAATTGCCACTCAAGGGACAAGCTCCAGGCTGGAGCAAGTATTGATGAAGACGCATGGGATAGCAGGATGTCAGGCACCAAGCCGTGCAGCAATGTCGCATGTAGTAGAAGATGTTGCGGTAGCGCCTGTTTTTCTGCCAGCAAAGCTTGCCCGTTCGCGACATCAGTCCAAGGCGCCAGAGAAATAATATCGTAATAAGCGTCACGCAGTAACAGTGCCAACAGAACTGCTATGAAATAAAGAGGGTAAATACGAAGAAAGCGTCGCCCGATGTAAAGCCTATAGGGCTCATCGCGGACAAGCATCAGATTTGCGATTACAAATCCGCTAATGATCACGAAGACCATGACCGCTAGACCGCCCATTGAGAGCAGGCGGATAAATATATTCGGGTACAGGACAGAAAAGCCACAATAACTCAATAGATGCTGGCAAACCACCCACCAGGACATCCACGCACGCAGACCATCTATGGGAGCGAAATGCTTCATCTCGGGCCTTTCCTAGTCGTGGCTGTCACCCTGCCGCTGCTTGACCGGGATACACTGGACGCCATGAACCAGAGCAACCCGCCGATATGGCCAGTGTAGAAAAGCGTGAAATAGTTCATCGAAATCGGGCTGAACATGAAGGACAGCATGAGCAGGCCAACAGCCGCAATCGGGGCATAATCGGGACCAAGCCGGGTAGACCGGGCGAGCGACCAGACCGCCAGCCCCGTCATCAGCAGGATGACGATAAGGCCGGCATATCCATATTGGTAAAGCGCCGAATAAATGCCGATGTCGTCGAGGCTGAGGCCGTAATCGCGCGTGCCATAGGCATATCCGGCGCGGTTGGCGGAATAGGCGATGATATTATTATATTCGGCATTTCCCGACATGAAGCCGAAACCGATGCCGGACGTACCATCGAAATAATGCCCGAAGTGAACATTCTCCGTCGCGCGGAACTTCGCGCTGACGTCATTGCTCATATAGGTGCTCATATTGTCGGAGCCGCGCAGATATTTTTCGATGACGAAGGCGATGACGGGGACGGCGACGAGCGGAGCCAGAAGCAGAAAGAACAGCTTTCGCGCTGCGCCCATCACGAAAAGCCAACTCAGCGCGAGAGAAATCAGCACAGCGGCGATGGCCAACCGGCTCTCGCTGAGGACGAACACATTGTAAAAGGTGATGAAAGTTGCCAGCCCGGCCCCCAGGAAGCGCGATACCTTGCGCGCATACACCAGGCGCAGGAGCGCGATGACGAGCGCGAAGGTCGCTTCCAGCTTGAAAAAGACGACCCGGTTTTCCGTACCGAAGCCGGATCCGCGCACATAGAAGTCCAGTATGTGCAGTTCCGCAAAGCCGTTCACGATCACCAGCAGGGAGGCGAATATCCCGCTATAATATAGCGCCTTTTCCGCATCGCGCAGGTTGGCGCCGATCGCCTTGAGCGGGAAAATCAACAGCACGGGCGCTATGGTATAGATGGCCGGAAGCCATTCGCGCAGCGGTGCCGGCACGAGGATTCCGCTGTAGAAAACGGACGCCGCCACGCAGATGAAGAACAGCAGGAGAGGGAGAAAATCCCAATAGGTAAAGGAAAATCGCCGTATCGCCGCCCGGAAGAAATAGATTGGCGTGCCCAGAAACACGATTGCGGCGAAGGCCTGATACCCGACCACATTGCGGAGGCCGATCAGCGGGAACGGAAAGCCTTCCCACAGGCAAAGCATGACGATGATGAACCCGACCTGCCAGCGCATGCCGTCCGTCCGCCGCAGCTTCCGACGCCGCGGCCGCCCGGTGCGCTCATCGCTTGCCACTGGCTGGCTGACCGGAGCGGTCGTTGCCATCAGGCTGTCAATATTCCGAAGTTGCGCGACGACAGCTGCTTTACCCTGGGCAGGGCACTCCGAACCTGATCGCGCGCGCTCACCCAGTTGGAGAGGGCCTCGTCCAGGAACGATTCCAATAGGGCCGGATCGGTTGCCATGGTCGGTGTTATCCGCATGTCGCCCTGACCGAAATGCTCGAAAAGTCCGGCGAATTTATCCTGAGGCGATAGGCCCCAGATCGGCACGCCCATGGACAAGGCGCCTACGCCAAGGTGCATGCGACCCGTCACCAGCATGTCCGCACAGGCCACCAGCGCCTTCAGCTCGCTCGCGCGCGCAGCAGACCGGGCGATATGGAGCCTGTCGGCAAGCTGTGGTTCAAGCAGCTTGTAGAGCGGTTCCAAAGATACGATGTCGCCCTGTTCCGGGCCACGAAAATCGTGCGGGACGAGCAGGAAGGAAACGGCATGCTTTTCCACAAGGCGGGGAATGATAACCGCCAGCCGGTCATTCAGCGCCGCGACCTGGGGCAGGGGATTTTCCTCGAAAATCATGGGATGGGTGTTGAATGCACAGACGAAGCGGCCCGCGTCATGCTGGCTTTTTACCCAGGCCGCCACATTGTCCTGGTCCGGCGCCGTTGGCGTAGGAGGGAGCAGGAAGGCGCTGTCCGCGACGAGTTCTGCCGACAGGGAGGAGACGGCGTCGAACTTTTCCTTCGACAGCCGATCGCGCGCGTTGACCGTCAGCAGGGGGGACAGGCGGCGCACTGCAGCCTTCACCTGCGGAGCGATGGCATCGGAAAAGGAGCAGCCCAGGACGAAACTGCGTAGCCCCTTGCGCGCGGCAAGGTCGCTCATCGCCCAGAAACGAACCGCATTATGCTCGCCATAAACGCCATCCATGACATCCGCGCCGATCATGACGACAGTATCATAACGATCGAGGACACGCAGATAGTCGTCATAGCCATCACCGTTCCAGACCGGCTCGGGAATGATGCCCAGTATGTGCACGATCGGGGACACATCCGGCGACACGCAGACGACGCCGATCCGACCGTCGGGATTGATGGCCCGCGCCTGCCCAACGACAGTGCTCAGCATGGCATCGTCGCCGCGTGATCCCACGACCGCTGCCGGATCGCTGGCTATGATGAGCAGGTTTTTGAACGGCTGGCGCGGAACCTCAGTCGAGGAATCCAGTCGCTTTACCGCGCGCTGCCAAAGCCTCAGGCGGAGCGATCCGACAATTGTTGCCTTCAAATTTCGAGCGACGGCGAGCAATTGGTAAAATCCTTTCAAAGCCTGAGATGGATATACCTATGCTGTACCTGCGAAGTCCAACTCTTTTACCGGACTTAAACTCTGAGTGGAGCCAAAATCGCGATTAAACTGTTGATAAACAGATTTTGTTCTTCGCCGTGGTGCCCTGAATTACCCATGCGCTCCGGGTAGGGAGGGTGTTCCTTTTCGCTCAAGCAGCAAACGATAGGCTTCCAATATCATCGGCCAGTTGAACGCCGCATCCCACCGGCTGCGCGCCTCTTCGCCCATCGCTTTCAGGGCAGCCGGGTCGTCGAGCAAGACGTCCAGCAGCGCGGCGCAACTGGTGGCATCGCTGAAATACCGGCCCGCATCGCCTGCCACCCAGCGGTTGAAGGCGTTGTCATGCGCGATCACCGGGTTGCCAGCGCCCATGGCCTCGACCAGTGACGGGTTGGTGCCGCCGACCTGATGGCCATGCATATAGGCGAGGCTGTGAAAGCGCAGAGAGTGCAGGGTCGGATGATCGTAGATGGCGCCGGGGAAGATAACTTCCTCGCTCGCGGCATTTTTGACACTGGCTTGATAGGACGCCGCCGTATCATATTTGCCCAGCACGGCCAGCTTGATCCCGCGGGGCTTGGCAGAGAAGGCCTGAACGATCTCCAAGATCGAATTTTCCGGCTCGGGGCGGGCGATCAGGGTCAGGAAACGGCCCGGTTCCAGTCCCAGGGCGGCCAGCGGGGTGGGGTCGGCCTGCCTCACGGCCTCGCTGCCATAGGGAATCATGTCGATCTTGTCGCGCGAGACGCGGGTGGCGAGATGGTCCGCGATGGCGGGATGATCGGCGATCAGCCGATTGCCGGAATAGGCCGCGAGCCGCTCGTTGAGCCAGAGATAGGCCTTGGCGCCGAGGGAATATTTGGCGCGCTTCCACTCCAGGCCATCCATGTTGATGAAATTCATAATGCCTTTCAGGCGCGGCATCACTGACAGGAACCCGGTATTATAGCCCAGGGTCAGGATCATTCCCGGCTGTTTCAGCGCATCCAAGGTCGACTTGACGTCAAATTCTATCGTCCCGACGGCACCGTCGCGCTTTACCGGGATATGGATGAGCCGGATGCCCTCCCACACGCTTTCTTCGCGGCGGTTCGTCGGGCTGCCCTGGCAATAGACGGTGACGTCCCAGTCACGGTCGCGCAGCCATAGCGCAAGGTGATGCGCGAATGTCTCGAAACCGCCATGGGCCGCCGGAATACCCCGGATGCCAAGTATGGTAAGGGCGAATTTGGCCATGTCTTTCCGTTTCTGTCTCGTCGGATCTGGTGGTGGGCCGTCATGAACGCGATCGGATGTGGGGCCGGTCGAGTTTCCTGAAGAGGGCTATCGGGACATCAGGCCGTCATCGACCGTTTCCGGCATCAGCGGGGGGATGGTCGACATTATCTCGCACCGGCGGCCTTCAAAATAGGCGGCGGTCAGCATGCCGGTGCGATAGGCCCCGGTGTCCACCCCGATCCGATTGTGCCGCAGTTCGATGTCGGGCGAAATGCTGTGGCCATGCACGACGACGACGCCATGCGCTTCCTCGCTCGCCAGAAACTCGTCCCGGATCCACAACAGGTCCGTCCGGGATTGCCGGTTGAGCGCCACGCCCGGCCTCAGCCCGGCATGACAAAAGAAATAATCGCCGGATTTCGCAGAGACCGGCAGGGTCCGCAGCCATTCGATCCAGGATTGCGGTATGGCTTTCTTTATCTGCCGGATAAGCTCGGGCTGGTCGAAATCGCCGATGGGCGCGACGACGCCGAAACTTTCCAGCGTCTGGACACCGCCGAAGCGCAACCACGCCTTCATCACGCCCGGCTCTCCGTCGATGGCGCGGAGCATCATTTCCTCATGATTGCCCAGAAGAACGGTCGTGTCGTCCTTCTTCGCCCGGTGGCGAAGCGAGCGCAGCACCTTGTCGGAATCGGGCCCGCGGTCGATCATGTCGCCCAGGATGATGATACGCGCGGGCTTGCGGGAATTTTGCGCGGCCGAATGATCCTCGATCATGCTCAGCAGCGATTTCATCAGGTCGTAACGGCCATGAATGTCGCCGATGGCATAGATGCGCTCCCCCTTTGCAGTAGAGGGCAGGTTCGACAGATCCGGGTTGGAAAACGCGTTCAAGTTGTTAGCTCCCAAAGCCTTGCCCGCCATCCACAAAAATTACACATCGCTGCGACGAATCACGTCATCGACGCGACTGTTCATGGACATGCCTGCCTGTACCGTCTCTGGCATGTGCGGCTGAGGTTTCTTGGCTTCTGGTGTATTCGTCAATCCAAATCTCCACATGATGATCGTCATCCCATCCTGGATTTGTTGGATTGCACGTCCGAAACAAATTTACAGTAAACGTTGCAGTGCAGCATGGCAACATATGAACTGAAAGGAACGATCCATCGCGCTGAAATTATACCAGAAAACGCCAAATTAGGTCATGGATGAAGAAACGGATCCTCTATCGAAAGACCCTTATTCCGCCGATCTTCTCCAACCGATTAACGCCGTGCCGTTCCCGAAGTTGATCGTCTGGGGCGAAATAGGGTTAAAACAGAGTGTCAAATCAAGACATGCTGGGCTGCAATATGTTTTTCGTTGCAGTGCAAAGATGGCGCGAATCATATGGACCATGTAGTCGGGATGGCAATGGATCAAATCATGCGCCTTTCAGGACTCTAGGGTGAGTATGTCAGCTGCCGATCGCAGCGGTTCCGTGACACCGGGCGAGGCGGCCGGAATGGACTATGCACCACCGCTGGACGGATTGGACGGAGGTCTCGTCAAAGACGGCATAGCCGGGCGCGAGATGGGGCAATGGCTTCGCTACGGCGTGGCATTTTCCGGGCCTGCGGCGACTGCTGGCGCCAATTTCCTGCTATCGCTTGTCCTGCTGCGGGTGATGACCACCGATATATTCGGCCATTTTTCATTCATGCTCGTCCTGTCCCAATTCGCATTGGGGATATGGAGCGCGCTGTTCAGTGCGGCGCTGCCCGTCATCATGGCGGATCGCAACGCGACGGAAGGGGAAGCGCGGCTGGCGACCCTGTTCTCGGCCAATCTGTTGTCGATGGCAATCGCGGTGCCCTTGTTCGTGGCCATAGCCTCTGCGCTCGATCTGCCCGCTGCCGTCGGCGTCACCTTCAGCCTTTTTGCGGCTTTGCTGCTGCTGCGGCAATTTGCGCGGACACATGCTTATGCAGGGGGCAGGGCGGTCCGGGTGATGCTGTCCGACCTATGTTATTGCTTTATCGTCCTTGCCGGGCTGCCCGTCCTCCTGTGGGGTGGCTATGCACCCGGCACGACGGCGGCGGTCGTGCTGGCGCTGGCGGCGCTGGTGGCGCTGATGCTCTTTGGCCGGTCATATCTCACCCGCCAGTTCGCGCCCCTCCCGCACCATTTCCTGTTCCGATACCGGGAGATTTGGAAGCAGCATTCGGGATGGTCGATGCTGGGCGTGCTGACCACCGAAGCGACGATGAATTCCCACGCCTATATCGTGACTTTCTTCTCCGGCCCTGCGGCGTTCGCGGTGCTGGCCGCCAGTTCGCTGCTGACCCGCCCGGTTTCGGTCGTGACCGGCGCATTGGGGGAATATGAGCGGGCGCAGATGGCGGTGCAGATCGCGCGTCGCGATAGCCATGGTCTGGCGCGGGCATTGTGGCGATTCCGTCTGGCGATGGTTGCAGTCTGGCTGGGGACGGCGGTCCTGCTCGCGATCGTACTTTTTGGCGTGCCGCGCCTGGTATTTCCCAGCAAATATCCGCTTCAAACGCTCATCATCGGTTCGGTGATCTGGATGATCGTGGCGTTGGTGCGGGTTCTCAGGGCGCCCGAGAGCGCGATGATGCAGGGCGCGGGAGAGTTTCGGCCACTCGCTTATGCCAGTGTCTATTCGGCGATATTCTCGGTCGGTGGCGTCGCCCTGTTGCTGAGCTTTGCCGAGCCGGTCTGGTCGATCCTGGGTATCATGCTGGGTGAGTTGGTCTATGGGATTTGCCTGTGGCCGAAAGCGAGGGCATGGCGCCGGCGGGTGATGCCGCTGCGCGGCGAAAAGGGGGCGTCGTTGGACGGGGAAACAGGGTGACTCAGGTCAGCATCGGGATCAAGGCGCTGAATGAAGAGGCCAACATAGCGCGCTGTCTGACCAGCGCGTTGGATGCACTCCAGTCGCTGGACGGGGAAGTCATTCTCGCCGACAGCGGTTCGACCGACAGGACGATCGCCATCGCGCAGGAGTTTCCCGTCCGTATCGTCCAATTGTCCCGGGCACAGGATCGCGGCTGTGGTGCGGGCGCACAACTTGCCTTCCAGCACGCACGCGGCGACTATTTCTACTTGCTCGACGGCGACATGATGATCGACCCTCAATTCCTGTCGGTCGGGATCGCCTATCTCCAGGCCCATCCCGATGTCGCGGGTGTGGGCGGTTGGGTGACGGAGAAGAATATATCCGGCCAGGAATTTCAGGTGAGGGCGGACAAAGCCAGGGCGTTCGAGGGGGAAGTCGACCATCTCTATTGCGGCGGCCTCTATCGCAGCGACGCGATACGATCCGCCGGGCATTTTTCGGACCGTAACCTGCATGCCTTCGAGGAATTCGAGCTGGGTGCGCGCCTGCTTGCCGGGGGGTGGAAGCTGGTGCGTCTCGACACGCCGGGTGTCGACCATTTCGGCCATACGGAGGACGGCTATAAATTGTTGTGGCG
Organism: Sphingobium sp.; assembly: GCA_036384115.1. Taxonomy (GTDB): domain Bacteria; phylum Pseudomonadota; class Alphaproteobacteria; order Sphingomonadales; family Sphingomonadaceae; genus Sphingobium. The sequence goes on along the minus strand of DASVMZ010000080.1, from coordinate 4,746 downwards.
GCGGATGCGCTCCGGCTATGCGGGCGGTCTTGGCGAAGTGGTGCGGGCGGCGTGGATGAAACCGCATTTCTCCGTAGTGCTGGCCCGGTTGCGGCCATTCCAGATGGCGCTGGTCGTGCTGGGCTGGTGGGCGGCATTGCTGGCCTGCCTGGCGACCCTGTCGTTCGGTGCGCTGGCTGTTCTGCTGGCGATACCGATCCTCTTTCTGGTCTGGCGGCGCAAATCCTTGCGGCTGGGCCTATATTCCTTCGCCGTATGCAACATGCTGACCGTTGGCCTGCTCAGCGGCTTGTCCCGCAAGCGTGTGTCTCCGGCCACACCCCTGCCATCGAAGGAACTGCGCTGAAGCCCCCTCCATGGATCGATTGCGGATGCCGCGGGGCAGGGGCCATATGGCCCCGGTCTGATTCGTTCATCACGCCCCGGCGGCAGCGAGCATGCGCGCAGAGCATGGCGACCGGAGGCAGGGCATGACGAAGCTTCATCATTTGCAGGCGCTGAGGGGTGTGGCCGCCAACCTTGTCGTCCTCGATCATGGCTTCAGCGCGATGATCAAATATGGCGCAGTGCCGGCCCATTTTCAGGCAGCTTCCTGGCATCTGGGCGAGATGGGCGTGACGATGTTCTTCGTCATCAGCGGCTTCATCATGACCTACACATCCTATGATGCGATGGGTAAAACCGGGGCGCCCTACCTATTTCTGGAAAAGCGGATCATCCGCGTCGTCCCCCTTTATTGGATGGCGACCCTATTGGCCTTCATCCTGTTCTTCATCGCGGGCAGACCGGACGGCGTCGGCAATCTCGTCAAATCTCTGCTCTTCATCCCTTATTATGCAGATGGTTCAGCCGATATCAGACCGGTCCTGGGGCAGGGCTGGACGATCAATTACGAGATATTCTTCTATCTCATTTTCGCGCTGGCATTGCTGATGAAGCCGGCGAAGGCATTTTACTTTCTGATCGCGGCGTTCCTGCTGTTCGTCGGGGTCGGCTTTTCGCTGGATGCCCAGGGTCTGCATGCCGGGGCGATCGCCGAAGCCTGGACCGATCCGATCATCCTTTATTTCCTGATCGGCGCTCTGCTGGGCTGGGTGCGCGTCAGGACGTCGGTGGATGTCGGTATCGGCAGGCCCCTGGCGCTGGCTTTCGCGATGATCCTCCTGAGCGAGGGAATTTTCCATCTGACCGGCGGATCCTGGGCGGCGGCCATCATCTGCCCGATCCTGTCCATCATCGCGGTTATCGCCTGCACATTCTCCCCCGATGGATCGGACGGTATCGTCCACAAGATTTCGGAACTGCTAGGCGACGGATCGTATAGCACCTATCTTTTCCACACCTTCATTCTGGCGGTGTTGAACAGGCTGATACTGGGGCATGCCGACGCCAGCATGACGCTTTATCTGGTCCTTGCCCTGCTCGGGGCCAATCTGGGCGGCGTGGCCATGTATCTCGGGCTGGAGCGGCCGGTAACGAACGCCCTGCGCAATGCGATACATGCCCGGCGCCGGATGGCTTTGATGGCGTCCGTGGAGACCTGAGAATAGGGCGAACCGCGCGGTGTCCAGGGTCGGATCGACGCCCCGTAAATCGAACGGTTCCGGTTTTTTCCCATCGCGTCATTCTGACGAGAGTTGAGCGCTTCAGCCATATAGCGGTGAAGCATCGGGATAAAGGCCGCTGGGTTGTGCCTACGCAGGCATGCCCGGCGCCTTCCGGGAAATAACGGCCATGACGGCTTCAGCGTGTGCGTGGGGTATCCTCGGGGCGCGTTCTCGTCGGTCTGGCGGGCGTGCTGATCCGCAGAAGGCTATGAACGTCGAATTTCTCGCGACGATAATTGATCAGGCTTGGCTGCGACAATCCGATGGCTATCAGCATCACGACCCACACCAGCGCATCCGGGTAAAACAGGGCTGTTTCGGTGAAATTATACCCGACGCAGAACAGGAACAGCGCGACAAGCAGCGCGCCTTTTTGACCGATCAACAGCGGGCTTTCGATCAGTTTGCGAAACGGCAGCACTATCGCGACGAACACGATGAGTATCAGCCCCGGGATGCCCAATTGCGCGGCGATATCCAAAAATCCATTATGCCCATAAGGCATTTTGGTGACCTCGTCAGACGCATAGTCGAAAACCGGGGAATTGGGTCCGATATTCCAGAACGATCCATAGCCCGAGCCGAGGAGCGGGTGATCGGTTATATATTGCAGCAGCATCCGCCAGATCTTGGTGCGCCCGGTAAAGGCGGTGGGATCGTCCAGTTTGGCGACCAGCGGATTCTGGAACATCGTGTTCAGAATAGTGACGATGACCGCCACGAGGGACATGACCGCGATGACCGCGCCCTTATATTTCAGCTTGTAGCGCAGGAAGATCGCACCAGCGGCAATGCCGGACAGGCACAGGGCGAACGAGGTCTTCGAGTTGGAGCGATACAGGAAATACAGACCGGCCAGCAGCACGGGTATCTGGATCCAGCGCGGCATCTTGCCACGCTCGAACGCGAAAAAGATCACCGTCACGGCACATGCCGCGCCCGCCAGATTCTTTTGCTCCAATATGCCGCGCCAGTCCCCGGCGAGCGACAGATTGTCCATCTTGTTGCCGGTGTGCATGCCGAAGTCCGGCGCCACAAACACTGCCGCATAATTGGCGATCAGCACCAGCACCAGCGCCCACCGCATGATGAACAGCACTTCCTCGAACTTCAACTGGCGCATCATCGCAAAGACCATCCAGATGATGAGCGTGGTCAGCGCGATGCGGCGAAGCGAAACCGCAGGCTCGATGGCCCAGCTCAGCGAGATCCAGCAGTAGAGGATGCCAATCAGGAGCGACAGGGGAATGGCCATCAGGCGCCGGTAATTCTCGATGGGCTTGAGCGCGAAGAGCAAAAGAGCAGCAACGAGAACATAGCAAAGTTGCCGCACGACCGAGCCTTCGCCGGTAGTGAGCATGGCCGTGTCCGGACTGAAGCCCAGCGACAGCAACGGGGTCAACAGCACCAGCGCGATGAAAGCAAAAGCGCTCTGCATCAGCAGATTCTTGCGAACGAGGCTGATACGAATATCGGGCTGGTTTTCGGGCTGGGCCAAGATCTGTCTTATATCCTAGATTTCGTCGGATCGGGGCGTGTCGTGGATATCGGGCTGCCAGTGAGAATCCGATAGCCCAAGACGAAAGGCTCGACAAGGTAGCGATAGCCCAGTCGGTAAGGAGACCGCATCAGCCGATAGGCGCCCTCCAGCCCATAGCGGCCAAGCCAGCGCGGGGCGGGCTTTTGAGCGCCGACCTGATAATCCAGATAGGCGCCCGTTGGCAGAAAGACGCGGGCGTCGATCTGGTTCTGGATCAGTTCGATCCATTCCTCCTGCCGCGGCATGCCCATGCCCACGATGACCACGTCCGGGCTGTAATCGCGCAGCCAGCCAAGGATTTCCTGATGCGCGGAAGTGGGTGAGTTGTTCGGAAAATCGAAATATCCGTCCCGGCCCTCGATCTTCAGGCAGGGGAAGCGTTGGGCCAGAACATCCATGCCCCGTGCCAGAACGTCGGCGGTGCCACCAATATAGGCGAACTTCCACCCGCACGAGGCACCCAGGCCGAACATCTCGTTATAGAAGTCGAGCGAGGTCGTTCGCTTGTCCCGCCGCAGGCCCGCGCGGTAGAAGATGTTCGCGATCAGGAGGATAGGCATGCCATCGACCATCACGAGGCAATCATCCTGTGCAAAGAGCCGCGCCATCCCGGGGCTATCATACATCACGGCCATGGCATGCACATTGAGGTTCGCCATTATCAGGCGGCGCTCTTCCCGTACGGCGCTGCTGATCTGTTCGACGACTTCCACCCCCGTCATCGGGTGCAACCGATAACCCAATATGGTCATCGGGGACGGGCGCGGAAAATCGGAGACCAGGCTCACAGGCGCCATATGTTTGACAAGGGCGGATGAAAACATGCCATGCTATCGAAATTGCCTATCAAGCAGAGGTCACCATCGGCCCCGACAGCGGGCACGGGCGAATAAAGAACAGGGTCACCATGATTATCTTGATACGCGTTAATTGCTAATATCTCGGTATCTTGTCCGAGCTTTGAATCGCCAACCCCGAACATTATTGCCCTGTTCTCGTCAGTGACGCCGGTGGAAAGGTTTCGGCTGCGGAAGTGACCCGTTTTCCCGATATTTCGCAAGTATCGTATCGGAAAAATCATCGGGCAATGACGATCTGAAAATTGAGGGGCGACCGAAGGGGGCTGCTGGGCTATAACATTGTTTTTATGAAATATTTATCGAATGATGGTGCGGATAGTCCCAGAATAGTCAGAAGAGCAGGCTGATCTGCTACCCAGGAACTATATATCCTCTTTGAATCATCTTAACGCGTTTAGCGTTCGGAATGTCCATAAATCTGGCATGGCGATGTAAAATGCTGTAAAAACCAACCTATTGTAATCATGGCTTGGCGAGGCTCTCCAGTTTTACGAAAAAATGCCGCAGCTGATAGTCGATCGACCAGCGGGTGATATGGTCGTGCACGACCTGCGGATCGACCTTTCCTGTGCGAATATCGTCCCACAGGGTCGTGATCGCCTGCGCGACGGAGGCGATATTTTCCTCGTCACTTCCAGCTCGCTCGACCATCTGGCCGTTGACGTCCTGTTTCACGACCTGGTCGAATTGTGGCAGCCGCAGACCACCGAAAGGGCGTCCCGATGCCAGAAGCTCTAGC
>DASVMZ010000079.1:0-45944 GCA_036384115.1 Sphingobium sp. | reverse complement strand
CCCTCCACCGGAACGCGGGGCAGGGCGTCGCCGCTGGCGCCGTCCTCGAAGGTCTTGCGGGCGGTCTCGGCGGCCAGGTGCGACGCCTCTGCGCCCCGGCACAGGGCGGTGGCCGCATTAGCGAGTATCTTCTTGGCTTCGTTGATCTCTGCGCCCTGCAACACCTCCAGCCGGGCGATCTCGTCCAGCGGCAGGTCGGTGAACAGGCGCATGAAGCGCCCGACATCGCGGTCGTCGGTGTTGCGCCAGAATTGCCAGTAATCGAAGTGCGACAACTGGTCCTCGTGCAGCCAGACCGCACCCGCCATCGTCTTGCCCATCTTGCCGCCATCGGCCGTGGTGATGAGCGGGGTGGTGATACCGAAGACTTCCTTGCCGTCCATCCGCCGGGCCAGTTCGATGCCGTTGACGATATTGCCCCACTGGTCCGACCCGCCCATTTGCAGGCGGCACCCGGCGCGGCGCGACAGCTCCAGAAAGTCATAGGCCTGGAGGATCATATAATTGAATTCGAGGAAGCTGAGCGACTGCTCCCGGTCGAGACGCAGCTTCACCGAGTCGAAGCTGAGCATCCGGTTGACCGAGAAATGCTGCCCCACCTCGCGCAGGAAGGGGATATATTCCAGCGCGTCGAGCCATGCGGCATTGTCGACCATCACCGCGTCGGTAGGGCCGTCGCCAAAGGTCAGGAACCGCTCGAAGATACGCTTGATCGACGCGACATTCGCCTGGATGCCGTCCTCCGCCAGCAGCTTGCGTGCCTCGTCCTTGAAGCTGGGATCTCCGATCTTGCCGGTGCCGCCGCCCATCAGGACGATGGGCTTGTGCCCTGCCTGCTGGAGACGGCGCAGCAGCATGATCTGTACCAGACTGCCGACATGCAGCGACGGTGCGGTCGGATCGAAACCGATATAGCCGGGCACGATCTCCTTCACGGCCAACACGTCCAGTGCGCCTCCATCGGTAAGCTGGTGGATATATCCACGCGAATGGAGCAGGTTGAGCAGGTCTGAGGTGTAGCTGGTCATGGCGACGCGCGCCTAGCACGGATGTGCGGGATTTGCCCAGCACGGATGTGCGGGATTTGCCCGGCACGGATGTGCGGGATTTGACAGCCCCCAGTCGTATCTGGAAAAGCACCGCGCATGGAATTCACCCTGATCCGCCATCCGCTGTCTCCCCCCTCCGCCATAGATAGCATCTGCGTCGATGTCGCCCGCCTGGACGGCGCCAAACTGGCGCTGCGCTATCGCATCACCGGCGACATCGCAGCCATCTCCATCCCCGGGCTGGTGACGCCTGGCCGGGCGGAGAATCTTTGGCAAACCACCTGCTTCGAGGCGTTCCTGAAACTCCCTGACAGCGACTATTATGTCGAGTTCAACTTTTCGCCCTCTACGCGCTGGGCCGGCTATGTCTTCGATGGCTATCGGAAGGCGAGGCAGGATTTTACCCATAGCAGCATGCCGCGCATCGACATGGCCGTGGGCCGGAACAGTTTCGAGCTGGGCGTGACGCTGGACCTCACCGGCAACCGGGATATCTGGCGCACCAGCGATGTGTTCATCGGCCTGTCGGCGGTGATCGAGATGCGCAGCCGGGAGAAAAGCTACTGGGCGCTGGCCCATCCGCCGGGCGCGCCGGATTTCCATCACAGGGATTGCTTCGCGGGAATTTTGCGGGCACCCGAAAGGCCATGACATCTGGCCCCGTGACATTCGGCATCGACCGCTTCCTCGCCGATCCAGCCTTGCGCGCGCCCCTTGCCGGGCGCCGGGTCGCGCTGCTCGCCCACCCGGCCTCGCTGACTGCCGGGCTGGTCCACTCGCTCGACGCCATTGCGGCGCTGGATGATGTGATGCTCAGTGCGGCGTTCGGCCCGCAGCATGGCCTGCGCGGCGACAAGCAGGACAATATGGTCGAATCGCCCGACTTCCGCGACCCCATCCACGGCATCCCGGTCTTCTCCCTCTATGGAGAGGTGCGGCGGCCGACCGAGGCGATGCTGGACAGTTTCGACGTGATGCTGATCGACCTTCAGGATCTGGGTACACGCATCTACACCTTCATCACCACCCTGCTCTACGCGCTGGAGGCGGGGGCGAAGGCGGGCAAGGCGGTTTGGGTGCTCGACCGGCCAAATCCCGTCGGGCGACCGATCGAGGGACTGACGCTGCTGCCGGGGTGGGAGAGTTTCGTCGGCGCCGGGCCGATGCCGATGCGCCACGGCCTGACGCTGGGCGAACTGGGCCACTGGTTCATCGAGCATTATAAGCTGGACGTGGACTATCGCGTCATCGCCATGGAGAACTGGTCGCCCGACGCCGCGCCCGGATATGGCTGGCCGGGTGAAGAACGTATCTGGGTCAACCCCAGCCCCAATGCCCCCAATGTCGCGATGGCGCGCGCCTATCCCGGTACGGTGATGCTGGAGGGCGCGACCCTCTCCGAAGGGCGGGGCACCACCCGGCCGCTGGAGATATTCGGTGCGCCGGACATTGACGCGCGGGCGGTCATCGCGACGATGCGGGAGTTGGCGCCACATTGGCTGGAGGGTTGCGCGTTGCGCGACATCTGGTTCGAGCCGACCTTTCACAAGCATGTCGGCCAGCTTTGCTCGGGCGTCCATATCCATGCGGAGGGCAGCTTCTACGACCATGGCGCATTCCGGCCATGGCGGTTGCAGGCGCTGGGCTTCAAGGCGATCCGGTCGCTCTATCCCGCCTATGATCTGTGGCGCGATTTCCCCTATGAATATGCGTTCGGCAAGCTGCCCATCGACGTCATTAACGGCGGGCCGGGCCTGCGTGAGTGGGTCGATAATGCTGCCGCCACGCCTGCCGACCTCGACGCGGCGACGCTGCCGGACGAGGCGGCATGGGCGCAGATCCGCAAACCCTATCTCCTTTATTGAGGCAGATATTCCCCTGCCAGGGGACCAGACACGCGATGTAGAGCCTGCCTGAAATAGGTCGCCATCGTCAGGACGGATGCGCGTTCCCCGTCTGCCGGATTTTCTGCGTGGGCCAGAATTATGCCGACCATGCCCGCGAGATGGGATCTGACCCGGACCGCGCACCGCCCTTCTTCTCCTCCAAGCCTGCCGATGCGGTGGTGGAGAGCGGCGCCGCCATCGCTTTTCCGACGCGGACCGACGATCTGTATCATGAGGTCGAACTGGTCATCGCGCTGGGCGCTGGCGGCGCGGACATATCCCTGGACGATGTGCTGGACACCATCTTCGGCTGGACGGTAGGCATCGGCCCGATCCTGCGGGGCAAGACGGTCCGCGCGGCGATCGCGGGGGCAGAGGCGATAGAGGCGATAGAGGCGATAGAGGCGATAGAGGTGTCGTTCCTGCCTTGAATGGCAACGACTGGCGAAGGGGCGCGAACGGATACCAGCCCTCGCCGGCATGACCGAAGCGGGAGAGGGGGCAAACACCAGCCCCCGAACCGCTCATTCTCAGACCTTCCGGCTCAGCTCTCGCGTCGCCGCATCCAGCCCGCTCAGCGTCAGCGGATACATGCGGTCGCCCATCAACTGGCGCACCAGCCGGTTCGACTGGTCAAACTCCCACCGCTCCTCCCGCACCGGGTTAAGCCACACGGCTGAGGGATAGGTATTGATCAGCCGCTTGATCCAGACCGCGCCCGCCTCCTCGTTGAAATGCTCCACCGATCCGCCCGGCTGGATAATCTCATAGGGACTCATCGCGGCGTCGCCGACGATCAGCAGCTTATAGTCATGCCCATATTTGTGGAGGATGTCCCAGGTGGGCGTCCGCTCCGCCCAGCGGCGGCGATTATCCTTCCACAGCCCTTCATAGGGGCAATTGTGGAAGTAGAAGAATTCCATGTTCTTGAACTCGGCCTTGGCGGCGGAGAAGAGTTCCTCGCAGATGCGGACATGCGGGTCCATGGAGCCGCCCGCGTCGAAGAGGACCAGCAGCTTGACCGCATTGTGCCGCTCCTTTCGCATGTGGATGTCCAGCCAGCCCTGCCGCGCGGTGCCGGTGATGGTCGCGTCCAGGTCCAGTTCCTCGGTCGCCCCCTCGCGCGCGAAGCGGCGCAGGCGTTTCAGCGCGACCTTGATGTTGCGCGTGCCCAGTTCGCGGCTGGAATCCAGGTTGGCGAACTCGCGCTGCTCCCACACCTTGACCGCGCGCTTATGCTTGCTCTCTCCGCCGATCCGCACGCCTTCCGGGTTGTAGCCGGAATGGCCGAAGGGCGATGTGCCGCCTGTGCCGATCCATTTATTGCCGCCCTGATGGCGCTTTTCCTGCTCCTCCAGCCGCTTCTTGAGCGTCTCCATGATCTCGTCCCAGGAACCGAGCGCGTTGATCTTCTCCATCTCCTTGGGCGTCAGGAATTTCTCGCCGATGGCCTTGAGCCAGTCCTCGGGAATATCCTTGCCATGCTGGTCATAGTCCGTCTCCAACCCCTTGAAGACCTTGGCGAACACCTGGTCGAAGCGGTCGTAGAGCGTCTCGTCCTTCACATAGACGGCGCGGGAGAGATAATAAAATTCCTCGGGCGTCTGCTCGATCGCCTCGGCATCCAGCGCCTGCAGCAACAGAAGATGCTCCTTGACGGAGGCGGGGATGCCGGCGGCGCGCAGTTCGTCGAGGAGGTTGAGCAGCATGGCCCGACGCTAGCCTATTTTCCGGGCAAGTGGAATCATTGCCGGCCCGGAAAATGCGCGCCCCGCGCTATGGGAAAAGTGCCGGTCTCCTCGCGAGGCAAAACCCTTTCTTCATCCCTGTCGGTTAGCATCCGCATCAGAGAACAAGGGATGATGGAGAGGATGCGCGTCAGGGCATGGCTCGGAGTGTGACGGTGCATCGGGATCGTTTGCTGGCAGAACTGGGTGAGAAGGCGGGCGACATGGCCCTTGCCTGTAGCGATGCTGCGGGCTTTCTCGTTCGACTGGACCGCAGCATCGCGGCGCAAAGCCCGGTCTTCGAGGAACTCACCTATCAGATGGACTCGCTCGCGGGCCACCAGCGCGCCTGCGACGACGCCAGCGGCGAACTCCAGCATACCGCCGACTATGCCGATACCATATTGAGCGAGGGGCATCGCGCTGCGGAAACCTCGCTGGCCGATCTGGCGACTTTGGTCGAGGATGTGATCGGTCTCGATGAGCAGTTGCATGGCTTCCTCGCCATATTGGAGGCGGTCGGCACCATCTCCGAACGGATGAGCCGCATCGCCGCCCAGACGCGCATGCTGGGCCTCAATGCGTCGATCGAGGCGGCGCGCGGGGGTGAGGCGACCCGGGGCTTTGCCGTGGTGGCCGATGAGGTCCGCCGACTGGCGCTCGATGCCAATGCTTCTGCCGCCACTGTATCCGGGCAGGTCGACCGGCTCAACCAGGGCGCCCATGCCCTGATCGCGCGGGTACAGAAGAATGTCACCGTCGCCGGGCGGGCAAGCGGGGAGATCGACAATCTGCGCAGCGCCATGTCGGAGACGGCGGCGCTGGTCGGCCAGTTCCGCCAGCGGTCGTCCGACATCGCCGGGCGCATGGTCGGGTCCAACCGGGCGACGGACGCGGTGCGCACCGCGCTGGGCGAGTTTGCGCGGTTGTCCAACGAGAACGCCGGGCTGACCGGAGAGGCGAGCCGCCGGGTCGCCCTGCTGGAGGATGGCGCGAACGACATGCTCGACGCCACGGCCCACAGCGGCGTGGAGATGAGCGCCACCCCCTATATCGAGCGGGCGCTGGCGGGATGCCGGGATGTCGCCGCGCGCCTGGGCGCGGCCATCGCGGCGGGCGAACTGACGGTCGAGGCGCTGTTCGACCAGAATTACCGGCCGATTTCCGGCACCGACCCCGTGCAATATGCCACTGGCTTCGTGGATTTCGCCGACCGGGCGATCCGGCCGATGCTCGACGCCCATACCGCGCAGGATGCGACCATCTTCGGTTGCTGTCTGGTGGACGGGCGCGGTTTCCTGCCCACCCACATCAGCGCGCGCAGTCAGTTGCAACGGCCAGGCGAACGGGAATGGAACAATGAGCATGCCCGCAACCGGCACTTCTTCCTCGACAGCCAGACGCGCCGCGCGCTGGCCGGTGACGGGGACTATTTCGTCTACACCTACCGGCAGGATCTGGGCGACGGCCATTACCGCGCGCTCAGGAGCGTGCTGGTGCCACTGGTCGTCGGCAACCGGCGCTGGGGCCTGTATGAACTGGGCTATCTGATCTGAAATGCGGGGGTGGGTTATGGTTCGGGCGATTGTGGTCCTACATGTTACCGTTTTCCCGCGAACGCAAAGGATAGGCAGGCATTTCCTCACCCTAGTCTTTCCTCACCCTAGTCTCCTGTCTTTGCAGGAGGGCTAACACTCGTCTTGGCCCCAAATGAACCGCCCCACCCCCTCACCCAATCCTCAGGGCTGTCCGGGAAAATGCGGCAGGTCAGGGTCCAGCTTTGCCCATTTCGGCGCCGAATCGGCCCAAATGATCGCTTGCGGCGCGATGGCGCCCCGGTCATTCAGCGCCCCTGCGCGAATGATAGTCAGGTGGGGCCGGGCCTCCGCGATGCTGAACAGGGGCGTGCCGCAGGTCGGGCAGAAACCCCGCCGCATCTGGTTGCCACTGTCAGCCACGCTTTCATACCAGCGCACCTCGCCGGTCGTCGTCACCGCCTCGGTCGGAAAGATGACATTTACAGCGCTGTTGCCCGCCGCCAGGCTCTGGCACACCGTACACCAGCATTGGCGCGCCGTGACGGGGTCGGCGTCGATGACGAGACTGACCGCGCCACAAAGACATTTGCCGGTGGTGGTCATGTCGTCTCCCCCATCATATTGCGAATATCGGGTTTAGGCCAGGGTCGACACCGGCGTCCATCAAGTAACAGACGATGGTCCGATCAGCCCGGCTCAAGGTCGGGACGCGCTTCGCCCGCTTCTCACCCACCCCGGCGCGACATGAAGGCCAGCCGCTCGAACAGCATGATGTCCTGTTCATTCTTGAGCAGCGCGCCGTGCAGGGGCGGGATCGCCTTGGCCGTATCCTTCGACTGGAGCACCTCCAGCGGCATATCCTCCGACAGGATCAGTTTCAGCCAGTCGAGCAGTTCGGAGGTGGAGGGCTTTTTCTTGAGGCCGGGCACTTCGCGCACCTCATAGAAAACCTCCAGCGCGCGGCTGACCAGGATCTTCTGGATGCCGGGGAAATGCACGTCGATGATCGCACGCATCGTGTCCGCATCGGGGAATTTGATATAATGGAAGAAACAGCGGCGCAGGAAGGCGTCGGGCAGTTCCTTCTCATTGTTCGACGTGATGATGACGATGGGGCGCTCGGTCGCTGCCACCGTCTCGCCGGTCTCATAGACATGAAAGGCCATCTTATCGAGTTCCTGCAACAGGTCGTTGGGGAATTCGATGTCGGCCTTGTCGATCTCGTCGATCAGCAGCACCGGCAGCCGTTCTGAGGTGAAGGCCTCCCACAGCTTGCCCTTGCGGATATAATTGCCGATGTTGTGGACGCGCGCCTCGCCCAGTTGGCCATCGCGCAGACGGGCCACCGCGTCATATTCATACAGGCCCTGCTGCGCCTTGGTGGTGGACTTGATGTTCCACTCGATCATCGGGGCGTTGAGCGCGGCGGAAATCTCGTGCGCCAGCACCGTCTTGCCAGTGCCCGGCTCGCCCTTGATGAGCAGCGGACGGCGCAGCAGCACAGCCGCGTTCACCGCGACCTTGAGGTCGTCCGTCGCGACATAATTGTCCGTACCCTGAAAGCGCATGCCCGGCCGTCTCCGATGGTTATCCCACCGGATTAGAAAGGGTCGGCATATTGTGCAAGTGCGAGGGTGAGCGGTTTCTCAGCGCATCACTTTCGCAGCACAGGAGGCATGTAAATGAGACTTCGCCTTACCCCAGTGCCGCAACCCGCACCTGCGACCGTGCCTGGAGCAAGTCCCACACCCCGCGATGCTGGCCGAGCAACTGGCTCGCGCCAAACTGCACGGCGCGGCCGATGGGATGCTCCTGCTCCAGGATGCTCAGAACGGCATAGGTTTCCTGCGGTGTCGGCAGGAAGGATTCGCGCGGGGTCAGGCCCAGCCGGTCGGCCCCGACGTCCAGGATCCTGCGGATCGCGGCCCAGTCGAGGACCAGCGCCATGGCGGCGCCGATGGCGCAGCCGCGCCGGTCGGATTGGGCCAGCATGTCCAGCGCGCGGCATTGCTGTGCGATGATCGTCGTCACCTGATCCTGCCCGGACGTGCTGGGCAGCGGGCCCGCCGCCACCACGATGGCGTTGAGATACAGCCGTTCCCGTCCGAAACCGTCCACCGCCCGGACCACCCAGTCACGGGCGGCATTGTCGGCGATCCGCGTTGCGGCATGGTCGATCACGCCGGGCACATGGCCGTGCAGCAAGCTGAGATGATGCACCGCATCGGCAAAGTCTATCGACTTGCGGGCAAAGCCATCGGGCGCCTTGCCAGTGGCTGCGGCGCAATAGCCATGGCCAGCGGTGCCCTCGCGGGCGACCAGATTCTCGACCAGCTCCGCTGTGGTATCCACCATTCGGAATGGGGAGTGCATGTCCATCGCAAACCTCTTGTATGCCGACCCGCCTTTCAGCGATCCGGTTCGTCCCCGCACCGGGTATAGGCCGGTCAGCGTAAACGGAGGGTTTATGATAGTGTCCGATTATAGGACGTAAGTCGTAGAAAGCGCACAGAAAAAATCCGTTGGTCCGATTTTACACGGTTTTACCAGTCGCGGACCCGCAGATTTTCCTGGACCATGCGACGTTGGTCGAAACGCCGGGCGAGGAAGCGGTAGAAGAACCAGTCCTTCGCCGCGAAGGGCGTCAGATGATAGAGGATTCGTTCCCACAGGCTCCAGCGGACATGGGCGTTGGCCCCGCGCCGGGGGGAGGGGAGGCACCACAGGTCAGTCGATCCGGTCGCGCGCCCCTGATGAAAGATGCGCTGCATCAACTCATGGTCGTAGAGGACATAGCGCCAGTCCTTGCTCATCGGGCCACCGGCCGCGCGCAGGGCGTCGGTGCGGAAGCATTGACCATAGGAGCCGACATGGCCCTGCCGTGACAGGAGGCGCTGGGTCACCCGCATGCGGAAGCGGCGCACATGGCCCTCGCGCGATTCGGGGTCGCAATAAATGTCGATGGCCTGCGCCGCGACATGGCGGCCATCCTCCAGCAGGCGCTCGGCCTCGGCCAGATAATGGGGCGGATAGACGGTGTCCGCATCCCAGAAACAGACATAAGGGGTCGCGAAAAGCGGGGTGGTGGCTGCTTGAAAGCCCTTGTCCAGCGCGAAAAGATGGCCGGGGCGATTCTCTTGCAAGTACAGCACATCGACATGGCCGCCGTTGCCCGTCTGATGGGGGGCAAGGATGCGACGGCACAGAGCCTCCGTGCCGTCGCTCGACTTGTTATCGATCAGGATGAGGCGGAAGCTCGTGCCGGTCTGGGCGATCGCCGATTCGATGGTCCCCTGAATGAAGTCGACTTCATTATAATAGGGGACGATGACCGACCATGCCGGTTGAGCTTCCGTCGTCATGCAGCGGTCATTGTTTCTCGAAGGCGGCGGTCAGGTCGAGCTGTATGGGGTCCGGCACCAGCGGCAGGCCATAGGAGATGCCATAGTCGCCGCGATTGACCTTGCCCGTCGCATGGAAGCCGATAGTGTCCTTGCCACCCGCCTGCGCCACGGCCTTGCCCGCGCCGACGAAGCTGGCGTGCAGCGTGATCGGCTTGGTGATACCCTTGATGGTCAGGTTGCCTGCGATCTCCGCCTTGGTGCCCGTGACCTTGACCGAGGTGGAGACGAATCGTGCCTCCGGGAACTTGGCCACGTCGAAGAAGTCGGGGCTGGACAGATGCTTGGTGAGGTTGGCGTTGACCGTGGTGAGCGAGGCGATGGGGATGGTCACGTCCAGCCTGGCCTTGGACGGCGCGGCGGGATCGAGGACCAGCGTGCCCTTTACGTCACCGAATTGGCCGAAATAATCGTTGAAACCCATATGATTGACGCGCCATCCCACCAATGTGTGGAAGGGGTCGGTGGTATAGGTTCCGGCGGTGACGCGCTTGGGATCGGGCTTGCCCGGCGCTTCGGTCGGCATTTGCGCGATGATCGGCGCGGCGGCTGCGGCCATGAGGGCCAATGCGATCAGGCTTTTGGTCTTGGTCATAACGTCAGTCTCCCAGGCCCCCCGGCGAGAATCCTCGTAGTGCGTGCGCGGGGGATAGGGAAGAGGGTAGCTCCATGTGCCTGCCCCTGGCCCACGACTCCCCAATCCACGCCAAACGCACAACGCCCCCTCCCGCATGAACGGGAGAGGGCGTCGCTGCTGTCCATCCCTCCGCCGGAGCGGAAGGTGGAGGGATCAGTTCTTTTCCTGGTCCACCAGCTTGTTGGCGCCGATCCAGGGCATCATCGCGCGCAGCTTGGCGCCCGTTTCCTCGATCGGGTGGTTCTTGGCGGCGTAGCGGGCTGCCTTCAGCTCAGGCTGACCGGCGCGGTTGTCGAGCACGAAGTTCTTCACGAAGCGGCCCGACTGTATGTCGGCCAGAACGCGCTTCATTTCCTTCTTGGTCTCTTCGGTGATGATGCGCGGGCCGGTGGTGATGTCACCATATTCGGCGGTATTGGAGATCGAATAGCGCATGTTGGCGATGCCGCCCTCATACATCAGGTCGACGATCAGCTTCAGCTCGTGCAGGCACTCGAAATAGGCCATCTCGGGGGCATAGCCCGCCTCGACCAGCGTCTCGAAACCGGCCTGGACCAGCGCGGTCGCGCCGCCGCACAGCACGGCCTGCTCGCCGAACAGGTCGGTCTCGCATTCCTCGCGGAAGTTCGTCTCGATGATGCCCGAACGGCCGCCACCGACGCCCGAAGCATAGGCCAGCGCGATGTCATGCGCGTTGCCGCTGGCGTCATTGTGGATGGCGATCAGGCAGGGAACGCCGCCACCCTTCACATATTCGCCGCGCACGGTGTGGCCCGGACCCTTGGGCGCGATCATGATGACGTCGATGTCGGACGGCACTTCGATCAGGCCGAAATGGATGTTGAGGCCATGTGCGAAGGCAAGGGCGGCACCGGGGCGCAGATTGCCCTTGATGTCATTTTCCCAGATGGCGGCCTGATGCTCGTCAGGCGCCAGGATCATGAGGATGTCGGCCCATTTGGCGGCTTCGGCGTTGGCCAGAACCTTGAAACCCGCACCCTCTGCCTTCTTGGCCGATGCCGAACCGGGACGCAGCGCGATGGCGACGTCCGCCACGCCGGAGTCGCGCAGATTCTGGGCATGGGCGTGGCCCTGCGAACCATAGCCGAGGATGGCGATCTTCTTGGCTTTGACGAGGCCGAGGTCGGCGTCGCGATCATAATAAACGCGCATGATAGGACTTCCCTTCGATTTTGCCGCCGTCCCTAGGGTGGCGGAGGATTATGTCAATGTTTGTTGGGGAGAGCGGGTATCGGTCCGGGGACGAAAGGTCAGACTTCCTTTGCCCCCCGCACCAGTCCGACGACGCCCGTGCGACCCACCTCGACCAGACCGATCTGCCGCATCAGGTCGATGAAGCTGTCGATCTTGTCGGTCGGCCCGGTGATCTCGAAAATGAAGCTCTCGATGGTCGTATCCACCACCTTGGCACGGAAGACATCGCTGATCCGCAGAGCCTCGATACGATGCTCACCCGTGCCGGCGACCTTTACCAGCGCCAGTTCGCGCTCCACGAACGGGCCGTTCTCGGTCAGGTCCACCACGCGATGGACGGGGATCAGCCGGTCGAGTTGCGCCTTGATCTGGTCGATCACCTTGGGTGGGCCATTGGTGACGATGGTGATGCGGCTGATGCGATGATCCGTGCCGATGTCGGCCACGGTCAGGCTCTCGATATTATAGCCGCGCGCCGTGAACAGGCCCGCGATCCGCGCCAATATGCCCGCTTCATTGGTGACGGTCAGCGAGAGGACGTGCCGCTCGCTCTGTTCTTCCCTGATGTGCATGGGATTTAGCTTCCTGTCGTCTCGTCTGGCCCGGATGGATCGGAACCGTCTGTTGCATCCTGGGGCGGCGAAGGGGGTGCGGGGGAGATCATGCCGGTCATCGCGAAATGCCACCCGCTGCGGGTGCGGTGCGCGATGCGGACCGGCACGCCGAGCAGGGCGTCATGCACCTTGGCCAGATGTTCCCCCACATAACGCGGGCCGATCAAAACCCGGTCATACTCCACCTCGTTGAACTGGAAGCTGCCCTCCAGCTTGATTTCCCATTCGTCCCCGTCGCCTTCGCAGTCCAGGCACCAGCCATATAGGTCGGACACCGCATTCTCCCGCTCGAAATCGAACGGTTCGCTGACATGGACGCGCAATCGAAATGGCGTTTCGGGATGAAGGGAGCTGGTCATTTCAAACCTTTACACCAATGCCTTGGCCTCGTCGGACATGCTGCCCTTCACCTGGCTGGGGTCGAGCAGCATTTCCGTATGGGCCGCACCTGACGGGATCATCGGGAAGCAGTTGGACAGCTTGGCCACCCGGCAATCGACCAGCACTGGACCCGGCGTCTCGATCATCTGGCGGATGCCGGCCTCCAGCTCCTGCGGCCCCTCGATGCGGATACCGGTCCAGCCATAGGCCTCGGCCAGCTTCACGAAATCGGGCAGGCTGTCCGAATAGCTGTTGGAATAGCGGCTTTCATAGGTCAGTTCCTGCCACTGGCGGACCATCCCCATATATTCATTGTTCAGGATGAATATCTTGACCGGCAGGCGATACTGGCTCGCCGTGCCCAGTTCCTGGATGTTCATCTGGACGGAGGCGTCGCCCGCGATGCAGATGACGAGGCTGTCCGGGTTGGCCACCTGCGCGCCGATGGCGGCGGGAAAGCCATAGCCCATGGTGCCGAGACCACCGCTGGTCAGCCATTTGTTCGGCGCGTCGAAGCCGAAATGCTGGGCGGCCCACATCTGATGTTGGCCGACCTCGGTCGTGATGATCGTGTCGCGGCCGGTCGCCAGCGTGGCCTGATACAGGTCGGCGATGGCCCGCTGCGGCATGATCTCGGTCGTGCCGTCTTCATAGCCAAGGCTCTTGCGCGCGCGCCAGCCGTCGATGTGCGCCCACCATTCGGACAGGTCGCGCTTCTGTTGCCCGCGTGCGTCGATGCCGTCGATGATCGCCGCCATCGCGCGGCCGACGTCGGCGACGATGGGCAGGTCGACCTCGACCGTCTTGTTGATCGAGCTGCGATCGACATCGACATGGATTTTCTTGCTGTTGGGCGCGAACGCATCGAGCCGCCCCGTGACGCGATCATCGAAGCGCGCGCCGAGGCAGACGACGAGGTCCGCCCTGTTCATCGCGAAATTCGCCTCATAGGTGCCGTGCATGCCCAGCATGCCCAGCCAGGACGGATCGGTTGCCGGGAACGCGCCCAGGCCCATCAGCGTGGAGGTGACGGGCGCGCCGGTCCTTGCCGCCAGTTCGCGCAGCAGGGTGCTGGCTTCCGGGCCGCTGTTGATGATGCCGCCGCCGGTGTAGAGGATGGGGCGTTCGGCGGCGAGGATCATCTCGACCGCTGCGTCGATGGCCGCCGCGTCGGGGATCAGGGCGGGGCGATAGCTCTGGTGCTCGAACCCTTCCGGCCGGACATAGGGCGCGGTCGCGATCTGGACATTCTTGGGAATGTCGACGACGACCGGGCCGGGGCGGCCGGTGGTGGCGATATGAAACGCCTCATGAATAACCGACGCCAGACGGCTGGGGTCTTTCACCAGATAATTATGCTTGGAACAGTGGCGCGTGATGCCGACCGTGTCAGCTTCCTGGAAAGCGTCGGTGCCGATCAGCTGGGTGGGAACCTGCCCGGTGATGACGACCATCGGGATGCTGTCCATCAGCGCGTCGGTGATGCCGGTGACGGCATTGGTCGCGCCGGGACCGGAGGTGACGAGGACGACGCCGGGCTTGCCGGTGGAACGGGCATAGCCCTCCGCCATATGCGTGGCGCCCTGCTCGTGCCGGACGAGGATATGCTTGATCGTCGGATGGTTGTAGATGGCGTCATAGATGGGCAGCACGGCGCCGCCCGGATAGCCGAACACCGTATCGACGCCCAGGTCGACCAGGCACTGAATCAAAATGTCCGCGCCGCTGCGTTCAGCCACGGTGAAATCCTTCCGATTGAGGGAATGGGCGGCGCCCATCTGGTGATGGTGGCCGCCGCACGACATTCCCTATTGCAAGGCTGCGCTCCTAAAGGTCAGAAAATGACCTGTCAATCAATTTTAGTGTAATTTAGTTACAATTTTTGCCAGATAATCGTCATATTTTGTCTCGTCCGCACGGGGCCAATCGGGTGGGGACTGGTTGGCGAACCAGGTATACTGCCGCTTGGCGTAACGGCGGGTGTCCGTCTTCGCCTGTTCGGCCATGGCGGCGTCGTCGATGGTGCCCGCCAGCCAGTCCGCGATCGGCCTGACCCCGATGGCGCGCATGACGGGCAGGTCCGGCGACAGGTCGCGGGTCAGGAGGGCGCGGACTTCCTCCACTGCGCCGCCCGCGATCATGGCGTCGAAGCGCGCGTCGCACCGCTCGATCAGCCATTGTCGGTCGGGCAGGAGGAGGAGGGGGTGGAGCGCGATCCGGTCCCCGATGCCGCCGGTCATCTGCGCCTGCCAGTCGCGGATCGGTCGCCCGGTGGAGCGGATCACCTCCAGCGCGCGGGCGACGCGCGTGGTGTCCGCGGCATTGAGGCGGGCGGCGGCCTGCGGGTCTTCGGCGGCGAGGGCGGCGTGGTTCTGCGCCACCGATGTTGCACGCACGGCGGCGCGGATGGCGGGGTCGATATCGGGCACGGGCGCGATCCCGTCGATCAGCGTGCGGATATACAAGCCGGTGCCGCCGACCAGGATGGGCAGCCTGTTCGCTGCATGCGCCTGGTCGATCGCGGCCTTTGCCTCATTGGCCCAGCGCGCGGCGGAGCAGGCCTGTGCGCCGTCGATATGGCCGAACAGCCTGTGCGGCGCACGAGCCATCTCGGTCTCGTCCGGGCGGGCAGAAAGCAGGCGCAGGTCGGCATAGACCTGACTGGCGTCGGAATTTATTACGATACCATCACATTTTTCCGCGAGGGCCAGCGCCACTGCGCTCTTGCCGCTGGCGGTCGGCCCGGCAATAAGCGCGACGGCGGGGCGTGCCCCATTACCGCTATCAGTCGAAGGAAGTTGTTCAGCCATGTTCGTCGCGACCCTTATCGCCGTTGGCTCCCTGCGTCATGAGCATATTGACGCCGCCCGCAATGCCATCGCGGCGACCGGCGCCGTGCCGGGCGAGACTATGTGGCTGGACGAAGGATCGGCGGCGGACATCTTCTTTACCGGCGATCTCTTGGTGGTGCGCTCGGCCATCGCCGTGCTGGACCTGCCCATCGATTTCGCGGTGCAGCCGGTCGCCAGTCGCGCGAAGCGCCTGCTGGTGGCGGACATGGACTCGACCATGATCACCATCGAATGCATTGACGAACTGGCCGACTATGCAGGCATCAAGCCGCAGATCGCCGAAGTGACCGAACGGGCGATGCGCGGCGAACTGGACTTCGCGTCCGCGCTGACCGAGCGGGTCGCGCTGCTCAAGGGGCTGGACGATGGGATGATCGACATCTGCCGGGCGGAGCGGGTGAAGCTGATGCCGGGTGCGAAGACGCTGGTGAAGACGTTGCGCTCGCGCGGCGCCCATGCAGTGCTGGTGTCGGGCGGCTTCACCCGCTTTGCCGAGCCGGTGGGCGAGGAACTGGGTTTCAACCGGGCTATCGCCAATGTGCTGGGTATCGCTGACGGCAAGTTGACCGGCACCGTGGAATTCCCCATCGTGGATGCGGAGCGCAAGCGGACCGAACTGGTGGCGCATGCGGGTGCGCTGGGCATCGCCATCGAGAATACACTGGCCATCGGCGACGGTGCGAACGACATTCCGATGATCGAGGCCGCGGGGCTGGGCATCGCCTATCACGCCAAGGAAAAAGCGCGGGCAGCCGCCGATGCCTCGATCAGCCGGGGCGATCTGACAACAGTGCTCTATATGCTCGGGATCACCAGGGCGGACTGGATTGAAGGCTGATTGCAACGCGTACCCCCGCAGGGAAGGCCCCTAGATGCCGATCCATCGGGGCCGGTCATTGCGGACAGCTACGGCTTGAAAGGCGCTCGTCCTTAATCCTGTCGCGCTGCCGTCTCACGGATCAGGGCGATCATGTTGGGGATGCCCTGTGTGCGATTGGAGGACAGTTGCTTCTTGAGATCGAAGGGAGCCAGTGCGCCCTCTATGTCGGCAACGGCGACATCCGGTGCGGGCCGGTCCTGCACCGTCAGCAGGACGAGGGCGATGATCCCCTTGGTGATCGCGGCATTGCTGTCCGCCAGGAAATGCAGCCGCCCATCGGGCAGGCGCGTGGGATAGACCCACACCGCCGCCGAGCAGCCACGTACCAGCGTAGCGTCGGTTTTCAAAGCATCCGGCATGGGTTCGAGCTTGCGGCCCAGATCGATCAGGAGGCTGTAGCGTTCATCGGCATCGAGAAACAAATACTCCTCGATGATTTCGGTCAGGCTGTCGGACATGGCGGCGCTATAGGGGGCGCCGCCGCAATTTGCAGTAAAATGTGATGGCTAAGGTACAACGCCCCTTCTCAAACCGGGGACAGGCTATCGTATGACATTATGGCCATGCAATGAGCGCTAAAGATCCACTCCCGCCGCGATCGCCTCCAGCTTACGGATACGCTCCTTGAGGTCTGCTATCTCGATCCGCTCTGCGGCGGGCAGGCGCGCGGGTTCCGCGATGGTCCCCTTGTCCAGCTCGGCCCGCTTCAGATCGAGCCAGCCGCGCCAGCCGCGCAGGGTGGCCCCGGCGATGATGGCCAGTGCCGCCAGCGAGGTGAGCGCGGTGGAAAGGGTGAAAAGCTGATCCTGAACGGTCATCTCGCTAGCCTTTCGTTCGAGGGGGTCAGTCCTGCTGGCGCAGCTTGTCGAATTCGCGCTCAAGGGCGCTGCTGCCGTCGGTGGCAAGCCGTTCCAGCACAGCCACGCGGTCCTTGAGCGCCTTCACCTCGTCGCGCAGTCGCTGGCTCTCCAGCGCGTCGGACGCCGAGACATCGTGAAAGCCATGGTGGCGGCGATATTCGCCCCGCTGCCGTCCCGGCAGGCCGTAGCGGGCGCGGACGATGCTGGCGATGGACACTATCGCGACAATCGCCACGACCATCGAGAAAGGATTGTTGAACATGGGCAAATTCTCCCTGTTGGCATTTCAGCGCAGCGAGTCGATTTCGTCGGACAGGCGCTTGTTGCGGCTGGTGTAGAAAAGTTCGATGTCGGCAAGGCGGCGGTCGATGTCACGGAGCCTGGAGCGAACATCACGGGTCGAGCGGGTGGGGTTGCTTCGTACGCCTTGCCAGAAACGGTCATCCTCATCACTGCCATACAAGTCGCGCGGCTTGGCGTCGGCAAACCATGCGGCGAGCCAATAGGCGACCAGCGTCCACGGGAAGCCGCCCATGAGGGTCACGAGCACAGTACCGATTCGCACCCATGTCACGTCGATGCCGGTATAATCCGCGATCCCCGCGCACACGCCCAGCCATTTACCATTCTGCTTGTCGAGATAATAGCGGGTCCGGCGAGCGGCCATGTCAGTTGCTCCGATAATCATGGTCGATGGATGGGTAGGGCGGTGTTGACGCATCGCGTCTGTAATCGGGATGATCGGCGGCGATGATACGCTCGATCGTGGAGAGCCTGTCCTCCAGGCGGCGGGCGGTCTCGAACATCTGGTCCAGCAGTGCCTCGTCCTCGCCGGTCAAAGTTGCGGCGGTTTTCCACCGTGTGATATAATGCAGCACGATCCATGGCATGCCGATGAACAGGGTGCAGACCGTGACGATGGGGACGATGGCGCCGGTGAAGCCCATCCGGTCAGCCCTCCAGCCCGCGCGCGGCCTTCATCGCGGCAAGTTCCGCCTCGACCCCGTCGTTGCTCTGGAGTTCGGCGATCTCCTCCTCCAGCGTCTTGTCCTGGGCGCCCAGCGCCAGGGCGTCGGCACGGCCCTCGGTCAGGTCGATACGCCGCTCCAGCAGGTCGAAGCGGGAGAAGGCGTCCTGTACCCTCTCGCCCGCATACATCTCGCGCATGCGGAGGCGGTTACGAGCGCTTTCCATGCGGGCCATGACGCTGCTCTGGCGCGCACGCGCCTCGCGCAGCTTTGCCTGGAGCTTGGCGATGTCCTCTTCTGATGCGGCAAGAGCATCTTCCAGTACGCCGATTTCGGAGCCAAGTTCTGCGGCCATGGTGGCGGCTTTCTGCTTCTCCACCAGCGCGGCCTTGGCCAGATCCTCGCGGTTCTTGGAGAGGGCAAGCTGCGCCTTTTCCGTCCAGCTCGCCTGCAACTGTTCCAGTCTGGCGATGTGGCGGCGCATCTCCTTCTGACCGGCAATGGTGCGCGCGGCGGAGGCGCGGACCTCGACCAGGGTTTCCTCCATCTCGATGATGATCATGCGGATCATCTTGGCGGGGTCTTCCGCCCGGTCCAGCAGGTCGGTGACGTTGGCAGCGACGATGTCGCGGGTGCGGGAAAAGATGCTCATGAACTGATGCTCCATCGGGCTTGACGAAAACAGTGCAGGGAGCATGCCAACTGACAAATGTCGGGCTTCTCAGGCCCAATTGCCGATTACGCCAAAAAATATTGCTATAAGTTAGCAGAAAATCCTATTTATCGGCAAATGGAACGAGTGCAATTCGTCGGGCAGTCGCTGCCCTTTGTCGAGGCTGTGGAGAAGGCGAGCCGCGCCAGCGCCGTGGATCGCCCGGTGCTGGTGGTGGGCGAGCGCGGCACCGGCAAGGAGTTGATCGCGGAGCGGTTGCACCACCTCAGCCCCCGCTGGCGTGGTCCGCTTGTCACCATGAACTGCGCGGCGTTGCCCGAGGCTCTGATTGAGGCTGAGCTGTTCGGTCATGAGGCGGGGGCCTTTACCGGCGCGACACGGGCAAGGGCGGGGCGATTCGAGGAAGCACAGGGCGGCACGCTCTTCCTCGACGAGCTGGCTACCCTCTCCATGGCGGCGCAGGAGCGATTGCTGCGGGCGGTGGAATATGGCGAGGTCGCGCGGATTGGCGCCTCGCGGCCGGTGCGGGTCGATGTGCGGATCGTGGGGGCGACCAATGACGACCTGCCTGCGCTGGTGAGGGCGGGACGGTTTCGGGCGGATCTGCTCGACCGGCTGTCGTTCGAGGTCATCACCCTGCCCCCGCTGCGCGCGCGGGACGGGGACATCGCATTGCTGGCGGATCATTATGGGCGGCGGATGGCGGGCGAGTGCGGCTGGACCGACTGGCCCGGCTTTGGCGAAGAGGCGCTGGCGACGATGGAGGCCTATGGCTGGCCGGGCAATGTGCGTGAACTGCGGAACGTGGTGGAGCGGGCGGTCTATGCCTGGGCGGAGCCGGGGCGGCCGGTGGGCACGCTGATATTCGACCCCTTCGCCTCTCCATGGCGGCCCGTGGCGGCCGGAAGCGAGACGCTACCCGCTGCCGAGGCGTCGGGTGTCGGGCAATCGGCAGCCGGGCAATCGGACGTCACCGACTTGCGCGCCGCGATGCATGCCCATGAGGCGGCGATCCTGTCGCGGACGCTGGAGCGGCATCGTTTCAACCAGCGGGCTACCGCAAAGGCCCTGTCGATGAGCTATGACCAGCTGCGCCATTGCCTCAGAAAGCATGGGCTGTCGTAAGCCTGCGAACGGGACCGACGGCTGGGGGGCTAAGCCCTCACCCGCCGTTGAACGTCACCATCGCATAGAGCATCGCGATCGACAGCAATGTATTGATACGGCTGAAAATCATCGCCCGGGTGGCAGCGGCGGCCTTTGCCTCGGCGCTGGCATCCACGATGCCGAGCGCAATTTTCTGAGCGGGCCAGATGAATACCCAGACGTTGAAGGCCATGATGAGTGCCAGCCACATGCCGATGCTGATCAGGGTAAACGGCGGGGTGAAGGTCAGCGCCTCGACCAGATAGCCGGAGAGATGCGCGACGATCAACCCGGTCAACACGGTGGCCAGGGCAGCCTAGCGAAAAAAGAACAAGGCCTTTGGCGCGATATATTTGGTGACGCCGGGTTTCAACTCGGCGGGCACCTTCGGCATGGTGGGAATCTGCACGAAGTTGAAATAATAAAGCAGACCGATCCAGGTGATGCCGAAGAAGACATGGAGCCAGCGGAAAATCTGGTTCAGGCCCGGCGCTCCGGCAGGCAGATCGCCGACGCCCAGAATTACGGCAATCGCAAGGACCAGCCCAGCGAGCAGCACAAGATGAAGATTGCCGAAAAATTTGGCCATATCGCACCCCCTCTATTGATGCGGTCCCATTTTTATCGGGGTAAAGGGTCCGATGGCCCACCGCTTATCGTAATCGGGTGAGGCTAATGGAAAATCATTCTCCTGTCACATCGAAACTTTTTCATCTTTTAATCGCCATAACCAATTGGTTTCTGTTGCACTGCGGTCATAGGGGGTGCGACGTGAACCAAAAGCCGGCTTGGCCGTTTGCCCTTACAAGGGCGCGATACAAGTCCCATCCCCGAGAGAGACCGGAGCAACCACCATGGCCTTCATTCTGCCAGAACTGCCCTATGCCAAGACCGCCTTTGGCGAAAAGCTGTCCGAAGAGACGTTCAACTATCATCATGGCAAGCACCATAACGCCTATGTGGTGAAGGCGAACGAACTGGTCGGCGCCGACGCCGCATTGCAGGGCAAGTCCCTGCTGGAACTGATCGGGCTGACCAAGGGCGGTGCTAAGCCCGGCCTGTTCAACCAGGTCGGCCAGATCTGGAACCATAGCTTCTACTGGCTGGGCCTGTCGCCCGACAAGAAGGAGCCGACCGGCAAGCTGGCGGAACTCATCACCGAAGCGTTCGGTTCGACCGAGGTGCTGGTCGACAAGCTGAAAGCAGAGGCAGTCGGCCATTTCGCGAGTGGCTGGGCCGCACTGAACCTGGAGGATGGCAAGCTGGTCGTCACATCCTATCATGACGCCGACACGCCCGTCGCCCATGGCGCAACGCCCCTGTTCATCTTCGATGTGTGGGAGCATGCTTATTATATCGACTATCGCAACGCGCGCCCGGATTATGCGGGCACGATCCTGGGCAACTTCGTGAACTGGGATTTCGTTGCACAAAATCTGGACGGACAGGGCGCCTCGCGCGCTGACCAGCCGGGCTGACACCTGCCGCATTTCGTGGTGGTGGGATCATAAAGCGGTTTAGAGCCGAAAAAGAAGAAGGATTTTAGGAGCGCGATGGCCCACCACCATGATCATGAAGACGAAGCGGCGGCTCATGAGGCTACCAAACTGCCCGTGCCGGAAGAGATTACGGATGCAATCCGCACGCTGATCCGCTGGACCGGCGACGATCCGGAGCGGGAAGGCCTGCTCGATACGCCCAAGCGGGTTGCCCGCGCCTGGCGGGAATATTGTGAGGGCTATCAGGAAGACCCTGCCTATCATCTGTCGCGGATTTTCCATGAGGTCGGTGGCTATGACGAGATCGTGCTGCTGAAGGATATTCCGTTCCAGTCGCATTGCGAACATCATATGGCGCCCATCGTGGGCGTAGCGCATATCGCCTATCTGCCCGGCGATTATGTGGTGGGGATATCCAAGCTGGCCCGCGTGCTGCATGCCTATGCCCGCCGGTTGCAGGTGCAGGAGCGGCTCACCGCCGAGGTGGCCGACTGTATCTGGGAGCATCTGAAACCACAGGGCGTGGCCGTGGTTATCGAGGCGACCCATGGCTGCATGACCGGGCGGGGCGTTCGCACCCCCAATGTGATCATGAAGACCAGCCGGATGATGGGCGTATTCCGCACCGACGACAAAAGCCGCAAGGAAGTGCTGAGCATGATGGGCAACTAATGTCCGTCACGCCAAATTCTTATTCTCCGCCGCCTTTGGCACCCGCCCCGCTGGCTCTTGTCACGGGCGGGCACCGGCGGTTGGGCGCGCATATCGCGGCAACGCTGGCGGGTGCAGGCTATCGCATCGCCATCCATGGCAGCCATGATACGGAGCCGGAGGCGGAACTTGCGTTGGCATTGGCGGCCGGTGGGCAGGACTGGCATGGGTTCGTCGCGGATTTCGCGGACCCTGTCAATGCGGAGCGATTGCTGGCACAGGTTATCGCCCATTTCGGCGGACCGCCCGCTCTGTTGGTCAATAGCGCATCCCTGTTCGGGCAGGACCGGATCGATACGGTGGAGGTAGAAGACCTCGCCCGGCATTTTGCGGTTAATGCATCGGCGCCCGCCCTGCTGACCAAGGCTTTCGCGGCGGCTGTGCCCGATAGCGCGGATGGGCAAGACCGCTCGATCGTCAATATCCTCGATCAAAGGCTCCATCATCCGCATGCGGACCAGTTCGCCTATACGTTAAGCAAATTCGCCTTGTCGGGCCTGACACGGACGAGCGCGCAGGTGCTGGCGCCGCGCATACGGGTGAATGCCGTCGCACCGGGGCTGACGCTGGTGACGCCGGACTATGAGGCCGGGCAATCCGAACGGCTGGCAGGCCTGATGCCGCTCGCCCGCCTGCCGTTGCCGCAGGAGGTGGCGGAGGCGGTGCTGTATTTGGCAAGGGCACGGGCCACGACAGGGCAGGTGATCCATGTCGATGGCGGTGCACATATGGTCGCCTATGACCGCGACTTCATGGGAATGGTTCGGGAGTAGGGCTTTACGCCCAGTCCCTGATGCCTCCGCGAGGACCGTAAGCGGCCCGAACCGGCGAAAACCGCGTGTCCATCCCAACAGCGCCAGCCATGAAAAAGGCCCGCGAGAACCAGTCCCGCGAGCCTTTTTTCATATCGTTACCCAGTGACTCAGGCCTGCTCGGCTTCGCCTTCCGCTTCCGTCTCGGGACGCTCGAAAGCAGTCTCGCCCGGCTCGGCGTTGGGATCATAATCCTCGGTGAAGCCGCTCTCGTCCTTCTCGAACATCGAGGACATCACGTCCACGCCATCCTTTTGAAGCTCGGCTTCTTCCGGCGAACGCGCCACGTTGATCTTGATGTTCACTGCAACTTCCGGGTGCAGAGACACGCGGACGTCGAACAGGCCGAGCGTCTTGATCGGACGCTCCAGAACGATCATCGACTTGTTGACGACGGTGACGCCGTCGGCCTGAAGACCCTCAATGATGTCACGGACCGAAACCGAACCGTAAAGCTGGCCCGAGTTGGACGACTGGCGGATCAGGACGATCTGCT
Source organism: Sphingobium sp. (assembly GCA_036384115.1). Lineage (GTDB taxonomy): Bacteria > Pseudomonadota > Alphaproteobacteria > Sphingomonadales > Sphingomonadaceae > Sphingobium. Next base: position 22,599 of record DASVMZ010000079.1, on the reverse strand, counting down.
TGCCGTTGACATCGGATGCCGCGGTCTTCGCGACATCGCGGCGAGCCTCGTTGTCGGATTCGATTTTGGCGCGGTTGGCCTCGAACACCTTTTTATTGGCGTTGTTGGACCGCAGGGCCTTCTTGTTGGGAAGGAGATAGTTGCGGGCATAGCCATCCTTGACGGTGACGACGTCGCCGATGGCGCCCAGCTTCTCGATCCGCTCCAGCAGAATGATTTCCATGGGGATCGCTCCTTACTTGACGATGTAGGGCAGCAGGCCGAGGTGCCGGGCGCGCTTGATCGCCTGGCCCAGCTCACGCTGCTTCTTGGCCGAAACGGCCGTGATGCGGGAAGGAACGATCTTGCCACGCTCGGACACAAAGCCCTGAAGCAGACGTACGTCCTTATAGTCGATCTTGGGTGCGTCCTTCGCGGCGAAGGGGCAGCTCTTGCGACGGCGGAAAAATGGGCGTGCCATGTGTCTATTGCTCCCTTATTCGCCAGCGATTTCATCGCGGTCGCGGCGCGGGCCACGATCACCACGGTCGCCGCCGCGATCGCCTTCGCCGCGCGGGCCGCGATCATCACGGTCGCCACGGCCACCACGGCGGTCGCTGCGTTCACCCTTGCGCATCATGACCGACTGCGCTTCTTCGAGAGTCTCGACGCGCACGGTCATGTAGCGGATGATGTCTTCGTTGATCTGCGTCTGGCGCTCCAGCTCGGCTACCACGCCGGCGGGGGCGTCGATGTTGAGCAGCACATAATGTGCCTTGCGGTTCTTGGCGATCTTGTAGGCGAGCGAGCGCAGGCCCCAATTCTCTACCTTGGTCACCTTGCCGGACTGCGATTCGATAATCTGTGTGGCGGTTTCCGCCAGCGTGTCGACCTGTGCCTGGGCAAGGTCTTGACGCGCAAGAAAGACATGCTCGTACAACGGCATGACATGCGTCCTTTCTTTCGGCCGATCGCTGATGCCCGCCCCATGCGAACACCCCTCCGGCTTTCTGCTTGTTCCGCGAAGCCCCCTGAGGGAGCGCGCGAAGCGGGGCCTATGGGGCAAGAGGGCATGGAAAGCAAGCCATGCTTGCGTCCGGCTGGCTGCGGGACTAGGGCGACGCGCATATTTACCACGACATATCACTACAGGCAGGCGGGAACAGCATATGCGCGCTTTCATCTTTCCGGGACAGGGCAGCCAGGCCGTCGGCATGGGCAAGGCCCTTGGCGACGCATCGCCGGTCGCGCGTGAGGTGTTTCAGGAAGTCGACGAGGCATTGGGCCAGAATCTGTATCGCCTGATGACGGAAGGGCCGGAAAGCGAACTGACCCTTACCGAAAATGCGCAGCCCGCGATCATGGCCAATGCCATTGCGACGCTGCGCGTGCTGGAGCGGGAAGGGAACATCCTCCTGTCGGCCAAAGCGGATTTCGTGGCGGGCCATAGTCTGGGCGAATATACCGCCCTGTGCGCTGCGGGTGCGCTGGACCTGTCTACCACGGCGCGGCTCCTCAAGACGCGCGGGCAGGCGATGCAGGCCGCGGTGCCGGTAGGCATCGGCGCGATGGCGGCGCTGCTGGGCGCGGACATAGAGAAGGCCGAGGCCCTGGCCGCCGCCGCCGCCCAGGGCGAAGTGTGCGAGGTCGCCAATGATAATGATCCCTCACAGGTCGTCATCTCCGGGCATAGAGGCGCAGTCGAGCGGGCGGTGGCCGTGGTCAAGGATTATGGCATCAAGCGCGGCATCCTGCTGCCGGTGTCGGCACCCTTCCACTGTGCGCTGATGCAGCCGGCTGCCGACGTGATGGCGGATGCGCTGGCGGGCGCGCCGCTGTCGGCTCCGGTCGTGCCGCTCTATGCCAATGTGCTGGCCGCGCCGATCGGGGCGCCGGACGAGGTACGGCAACGGCTGGTCGAGCAGGTGACGGGTCGTGTCCGCTGGCGCGAGTCGGTGGCCGCCATGTCGGATGCCGGCGTGGCGCAGTTCATGGAATTCGGAGGCAAGGTGCTTGGTCCGATGGTCAAGCGCATCGCGCCCGACGCGACGGTCAGCAGCATCATTACGATGGACGACATCGAAGCTATGCTCGCTGCGGTATGAATGTCGGCGCGACAGGATGATAGGATGGAGGGGCATATATGTTCGATTTGACTGGCATGACCGCATTGGTGACGGGCGCGGCCGGGGGTATTGGGTCCGACGTCGCACGGGGCCTTGCGGCGCAGGGTGCGCGGCTCGCGCTGTCGGGCAGTAATGTCGACAAGCTTACCGCCTTTGCAGCTGAACTGGGCGGTGATCATGTCGTCCTGCCGTGCAACCTGTCCGACACGGCGGCGACCGATGCGCTGGTTCCCGCAGCCGTCGCCGCGCTGGGAAAACTCGACATTCTGGTCAACAATGCGGGCATCACCCGCGACAATCTCATCCTGCGTATGAAGGACGAGGAATGGTCTGACGTGCAGCGCGTCAACCTGGAGGCGGCATTTCGTCTGATCCGCGCGGCCGCCAGGCCGATGATGAAGGCGCGCTTTGGCCGCGTCATCTCCATCACCAGTGTCGTCGGCGTCACTGGCAATCCCGGGCAGGCCAATTATTGCGCCGCCAAGGCTGGCCTGATCGGCATGTCCAAGAGCATCGCGCAGGAACTGGCGTCGCGGGGAATCACCGTGAATTGCGTCGCGCCGGGCTTCATCCGCTCGGCGATGACCGAGGCACTCAATGACGCACAAAAAGATGCGATAAACGGCAAAATTCCTGCCGGGGCGATGGGTGAGGGGGCTGACATCGGCGCAGCCGTCGTCTATCTCGCCAGTCGTGAGGCAGGCTATGTTACCGGCCAGACGCTTCACGTGAATGGCGGCATGGCCATGATCTGAACCTGAGGTGAAGCCGATAGCGCCTAGCCTCTTGCCTCCTCGCCGCCTTGCCACTAGGGCATGGCCCAACAAGAATTAATCAACTGAAGGACCACCCATGAGTGAGACCGCAGATCGCGTAAAGAAGATCGTTGTCGAGCATCTCGGCGTAGAAGCCGAAAAGGTTACCGAAGATGCCAGCTTCATCGACGATCTGGGCGCGGACAGCCTCGACATCGTCGAGCTGGTGATGGCGTTCGAGGAAGAGTTTGGCGTCGAGATCCCTGACGATGCTGCCGAGAAGATCGGGACCGTCAAGGACGCTATCGATTATATCGACAGCAAGCAGTAAGGATCGGCCCGGTAGCGCGGCGAACTGACGCCGCGCACCGGAGATCTTGATACGGCTTAGTCAAAACGGCTCTCCGGCCCCGGGCATGTCTCGCGGATGGGGGGCCGTTTCGCATCATGGCCCAGTGGCTCCTCTGGAGATCGCCCGGCCCGTGAAGCCAGTTTGAAGCCGGATCATAAGTCCGGTTTTTGAAGACAGTGCAGGAAGTTAGGAGCAGGTCATGCGTCGTGTCGTCGTGACAGGTCTGGGGATGGTTTCACCGCTGGGTGGCGATGTCGAGACGAGTTGGCGGAACATATTGGCGTCGAAATCGGGCGCAGGAACAATCACGCGCTTCGACGCTACCGACTTCCAGAGCAATTATGCCTGCGAAGTGAAGCCCGCCGACCATGAATATGGGTTCGATGCGAACAAGCGGGTGGACCATAAGGTTCAGCGACAGGTCGATCCGTTCATCGTCTATGGCATCGATGCCGCCGGGCAGGCGCTGGAAGACGCCGGCCTGCTGGATATGACCGAGGAGGAGCGGTTCCGTGCGGGCTGTTCCATCGGCTCGGGCATCGGCGGTCTGCCGGGTATCGAGAGCGAATCGCTCGTGCTGGCGGCGAAGGGGCCGAAGCGCGTTTCGCCGCATTTCGTCCATGGTCGCCTCATCAACCTGATCTCTGGTCAGGTCTCGATCAAATATGGCCTGATGGGTCCGAACCATGCGGTCGTCACGGCATGCTCGACCGGCGCGCACAGCATCGGCGATGCGGCACGCATGATCCAGATGGATGATGCCGATGTGATGCTGGCAGGCGGTGCGGAAAGCACCATCTGCCCGATCGGCATCGCCGGATTCGGCCAGGCACGGGCACTCTCCACCGGGTTTCGCAACGAGCCATGGCGCGGCAGCCGCCCCTATGACAAGGATCGCGACGGTTTCGTCATGGGCGAGGGCGCTGGCGTCGTCGTGCTGGAGGAATATGAGCGGGCCAAGGCGCGCGGCGCGAAAATCTACGCCGAGGTGATCGGCTATGGCCTGTCAGGCGACGCCTATCATGTGACGGCGCCGCACCCGGAGGGTTCGGGCGCATTCCGCTCCATGCAGATGGCGATGAAGAAGTCCGGCCTGCAACTGTCCGACATCGACTATATCAACGCGCATGGCACATCGACTCCGATGGGCGACGAGCTGGAGCTGGGCGCTGTGCGCCGCCTGTTTGGCGATGCCATCGGTGGCCTCAGCATGTCTTCCACCAAATCGGCGATCGGCCATTTGCTGGGCGGCGCGGGCGCGGTCGAATCGATCTTCTGCATCCTGGCGATGCGCGAACAGATCGTGCCGCCGACGCTGAACCTCGACAATCCCAGCGAGAGTTGCGCCGGTGTCGACCTGGTCCCCCATATCGCCAAGCAGCGCAAGGTGAAGGCGGTGCTGAACAACAGCTTCGGCTTCGGCGGCACCAACGCCAGCCTCGTGATGATTCCCGTCGAATAGGTCCGTTTGAAAAGGATAAGCCATGCGTCGCACCGGGATGTTGATTGTCGCCATCCTCGGTGCGGCGCTGGTGCTTGTCGGGTTCAACTTCGTCTATGGCTGGGTGGGCGAGGGGCCGCTGAAAACGGACCGGACCGTCACCGTGCCCACAGGCTCGACACTGACCAGTGCGGCGCGTGTGCTCAAGGCTCAGGGCGCCGTGAAATCCGCCGATGCCTTTCTGACCCGCGCTAAATTGTTCGGTGGCTCCGCACCGATCAAGGCGGGCGAATATATCATCCCGCGCGGTGCCAGCAACCGCCAGATTCTCTCCATCCTGCAAGGCGGCAAGGCGCTGACCCATCTGGTGACGGTGCCGGAGGGACTGCCTTCGATCATCGTGCATGAAAAACTGATGGCCGAGCATGAACTGACCGGCACTGTCCCCGTGCCGCAGGAGGGCAGTGTTCTGCCCGACAGCTATGCCTTTGAGAAAGGCGAGAGCCGGGCATCGGTCGTCGCGCGGATGCAGGGGGCGATGAAGGATTATCTGGCGACCGCATGGGCGAAACGCTCGCCAGAAACACCGGTCAAGACTCCGCAGGAGGCACTGATCCTGGCATCCATCGTGGAGAAGGAAACCGGCGTCGCATCCGAGCGTGCCATCGTGGCGGGCGTTTACGCCAACCGGCTGCGGATCGGGATGATGTTACAGGCCGATCCCACGATCATCTACCCCATCACCAAGGGCAAGCCGCTGGGCCGCCGCATCCGCAAATCGGAGATAGCGGTGGTCAATGGCTATAATACTTATGCAATGAGGGGTCTGCCGCGTGGGCCAATCGCCAATCCAGGGCGAGCGGCGATCGACGCCGTGCTGGCCCCCGCGAAAACCAAGGCGCTTTATTTCGTGGCAGATGGCAAGGGCGGGCATATCTTTGCCGATACGCTGGACGAGCAGAATGAGAATGTCCGCAAATGGTTCGAGATTCGGCGGCAACGCGGCGAACTCTGATCGATTGATCGACCTGCTCACTTATTGAGGTCTGTTTAAGTTATTTCACAGATGAGGCCAGGTCGGTCAAGCGGCGTTCACCGCACTAACCGCCAACAATTATGGAGACCATCATGCTCGGACGCACCGTTCCCGACGTTACCCTCAAAACCCGCGTTCGCGACGAGAGTGTCGAAGGCACCAATCCTTTTCGCTGGCAGGATGTGCAGACCGGCGATCTGTTCAAGGGCAAGCGCGTCGTCGTCTTTTCCTTGCCCGGCGCATTCACGCCGACCTGCTCCACCGAACAATGCCCGGCGTTCGAGCGTGTTTATGACGATTTCAAGGGCGCGGGCGTGGACGAGGTTTATTGCCTTTCCGTCAACGATGCCTTCGTCATGTTCCAGTGGGGCAAGAATCTGGGCCTCCAGAACGTCAAGCTGCTGCCCGATGGTTCGGCCGACTTCACCCGCCGCATGGGCATGTTGATCCGCAAGGATCATCTGGGTTTCGGCGAGCGGAGCTGGCGCTACGCGATGGTCGTGGATGACGGCGTGATCTCGGCATGGTTCGAGGAGCCGGGCATCAATGACGCAGGATTGGATGAAGACCCCTATGGCGCCAGTGCGCCGGAGCCGGTTCTCGATTGGGTGAAAGCCCACGCTGCCTGATCCTGGCCCTGTGGTCGTGCCGGATCCGCCGCATGCGGGTCCGGCCACGCGTCCGGTGCCGATCATCGTCACGGCGGAGATGGGCGGCGCAGACCAGAGCTGGGCAAATGGATTGCGCGAGCGATATTTTCCGCCTGAACGCAACCAACTGCCTGCCCATATCACCCTGTTCCATCATCTGCCGCCGCGCTGCTTGGACGAATTGCAGGCTGCCCTCGCCGAACTGGTGCGGGGCAAGCGGCCGCCTGCCCGGATCGATCGCCTGTTGTCACTGGGGCAGGGGGTGGCGTTCCACATCCATAGTCCTGCGCTGATGGATATACGGGAAGGACTGGCGGAACGGTTCGCGGCCTTGTTGACCCCGCAGGACGCGGGGCGACCGCGCCTGCACATCACCATACAGAATAAGGTGACGGCGGAAGTGGCGCGACAGACGTTTCAGTCGCTGGACCTGGGCTTTCGACCGCGATCGCTGGTGATTGCCGGACTGGCGGCATGGGAGTATCGCGGCGGCCCATGGGGGCTGATCCGGCGCTATGCGTTTCGGGGATAGGCTGGACGAGGAGAGGGGAACCAGCGTTCGGCAACCTGCCTTGCGTAGGCAGCAAGGCAGGCCATGCCCATCCACCAATCCCGAACCTCTACCCCGCAGATCCGCCACCCTTGCCCTTAAGCCAACCCGACTTCCTTGAGCGGGATGGAGCTATCCGCCAACTGGGCGAGGTCCAGTCTAGATCCGGCGACGACATGGGCACGGCCCTGTGCATAATCCTTCACCGCATTCACGCAGTCGATGGCGATGAACTTGCCACCGCGAAGATAGACGACGGAGAAGCTGCGGTTGGCGGGGTCGCCACGCAGGATCGTCTGGTCATGACCGGTTGAGAGGCCCACCGTCTGGAGCTTGAGATCATATTGGTTCGACCAGAACCAGGGCAGGGCGTCATATTCCGTCACGACCTCGCCCAGCAGATGCTGGACGGCCAGCTTGGCCTGATCATTGGCATTCTGTACCGATTCGAGGCGCATCTGGTTGCCCTCGGCATATTTATTGGCATGAGAGGCGCAGTCGCCGACCGCGTAGATGTCCGGCAGGCTGGTGCGGCAGAAGCCGTCCACATCCACGCCATTGCCACCCGACGCTCCGGCGGCGATCAACGGGCCGACTTCCGGTATGATGCCGATGCCGACGATCACCAGGTCGGCGGGCAATATTGTGCCGTCGGCCATGCGGACACCCGTCGCGTGACCGTCCGTCTCCTCGATATAGTCCATCCGCGCGCCGGTACGCAGGTCGACGCCATGCGCGCGATGATCCGCCTCATAGAAAGCCGAGAGTTCCGGTCCCGCGACACGCGCCAGAACCCGGTCCAGCGCCTCCAGCAGCACGACCTTCTTGCCGAGCTTGGAGAGAACTGCGGCCGCTTCCAGCCCGATATAGCCGCCACCGATGATGACGACATTGGTGATCGTGGGAAGCAGGCCCATGATCGCATCCACATCGCTGCGGCGGCGGACGGCATAGACGCCCTGTGCGGTCGCACCGGCACAGGTCAGGAGGCGCGGCGTGCCGCCTGCGGCCCAGATCAGCTTGCCATAGCCATGGGTGGTGCCGTCGGTTGTGCTGACGCTATGCGCCTGCGGATCGACGGCGGTCACGCGCTGGCCCAGCAGCATCTCCACATTGCGCTCGCCCCAGAAGGCGGCGGGACGAATCAGGATGCGCTCAAATTCCTTCTCGCCACTCATATAATCCTTGGAGAGGGGAGGGCGTTCATAGGGAGGCTCCGGCTCATCGCCGATCATGCCGATCGTACCCTCGAACTTCAGCTGACGAAGCATGATCGCGGCCTGCGCGCCCGCATGGCCCGCACCAACAATCAATACGTCGAAATGGCTCATAGGATCTGCCTCTCACCTTAATGTGGCCGGTGCTGGCGTCGGCCCGGAACAAAGCGCGCATGCCAGAGGCGCTGGCCAAGTGCAACGCTTCAACGGGCCATTGACCATGCCCGTGATGGTGCGTATAGGGCGCCGACCCACTGGCGAGTATCGTCGGTTCTGGCACGGTCGACAGACTGTCGGCAGCCCTGGGGCGGAGTAGCTCAGCTGGTTAGAGCAGCGGAATCATAATCCGCGTGTCGGGGGTTCAAGTCCCTCCTCCGCTACCAATCGAACCCATGACCAAGCATTGCAATTTTTGGTGGTTTTCCGCCGATTTTTGGTGATGGAAGGGTCGCAAATTCTCCTGATGCACGGTTTCGGCCATTAGACAGATTTGGACAATTTTGGCCCGATTTGGACGCCTCTTGTGTCAGTATTTGTGTCATCGTTTTATCGCCTCGAATGTGTCGAGGTACCAATGCAGAGGTCCAAGAAACTCAGCCCCTCCAGGGTCGATGGGCTCCCCGAAGGAAAGCATGCTGACCCGGTAGTGACCGGACTCAGCTTGATCGTGAACGAGAGCGGCAAGAAGACCTGGTCGTTTCGTCGAAGGATCGCCAGATCCGGTGCCATTGTAACGCTCAAGCTCGGCAGCTTCCCTGCTTACTCAATTCCGGCAGCGCGGGCGTGGGCAACCGATCTAAACGACACGGTCGAGCGCGGCGAGGACCCTCGCGTGGCAATACGAATCGAAAAGGCCAAGGCCCTTACGTTGGAGTCTGCCCACGACCTCTACATGGAGGCGATGAGGCGAGGGGATCGCAAGACGCTCAAGCCGCGGACCCTCTATGACAAGGAAGTGATATACGCCCGAGACATCGGCCCGCGCCTCGGGCGCAAAGCAATCGGTGAACTGACCGAGAATGACTGCTGGGACGCAGTGTACGACAAAGCCAAATCCTCCAAAGACCGTGCGAACAAAATGGCGGGCGAACTGAGCTGTTTCTTGCGTTGGTGCTCGGGCAGGGAAGGACGAGTGGCTGGTCTCGAACTGACCTCCAATCCGGCCCCAACGCTAAATTCCAACTGGTTTTCAACCGGGCCAAAGGCAAACAAGCGGTTCCTTACTGCGGGGGAGCTTATATGGCTGCTCCAGGCTCTCGCAGAAGAAGAGCCGGTCTACCGGCGAGGCATCATTCTACTTTTGCTGACGGCGGCACGAAGAAATGAACTGTTCGGCGCTCCTTCGTCCGAGTTTGTTGGCGGGATTTGGACTCTCCCTGCGGAACGGTCCAAAAATGGTGATGAGAACGTCGTGGCCCTTGGGCCATGGGGCCGTCAGCTGGCTCAGACCAACTATGGTTGTTCCCGTCGCCTCGAATTGAGGGTCCGCAGCTATTCGGTTGGTTCAAGGCGCGGGACCGGATTCATGCTCGAATGGAAAGGCTCGCAGGGATGCAAATCGAATCTTGGCACTTCCACGATCTGCGCCGGACATTTCGATCGAACGCCCGTGGGATCGGGATTGACCGGGACATTGCTGAGTTGATGCTCAATCATAAGCGCCGGGGAATGGAAGGCATCTACGACAAGAATCAGGAACTGGAGCTACGGGCTGCTGGGTTCGCAGCTTGGGAGAAATTCCTGATAGATCTAGCTCGTACGACTGGTCGCGCAGAGGCGCTCGGCGTACCAATGAGGGAAGGGAACAGCGTAGCAGGAGGCACGGGGAGACATGACGCTCCGGCCATCTCATAAATGTAATAGCGCAATCGCCGAAACGAGGGCCGGCGGGGCGCTGAGAGCGCGACAGACCTCGATAACTGGCCAGATGAAGCGCCCGGCCCCGACAGAATTGTGACAGGTATCCATGATCTCGACCTTGCTCTGTCGGCACTGCGTGAATTGCCGGTAAGGCAACAGCAAATATTCCTGGCCTGGTGGCGGGACGAGAAGTCGCAGGCCGAAATTGCCTCCCTGTTCGGCCTCCATAAGCGAACGGTCCAGAAGGAACTGGCACGTACGGAAGCCTATATACGGCGCAGCTTGCGTGACCGGTGATCCTGCAACCGGCGCAGGCGGGGCGGGTGGTAGCGGATGGTCGATGCGGTCGTGCAGTGGCGCGTTGTACCAAAAGATGAAATTATTTCAGAAACGAGGCCGCTTTCGTCCGCGCTGAAGTGTCAACAGGACAGGGAGTAAAAGGGCTGTTCCGCAGCATCCCGGCTGGATCCGACAGGATTGACCGGCCGAGGTTCGCGTAACCGCCAGGGCCTGCATCCGGCCCATCCCGGTGCCGGAATGTGCCCGCGTCCCCTGGAGGCTGCGATGGTGGCACTGGAATGCGCGTGCAGGGAGGGCAGCGTGCCCTTTACGTCAGGGCGGGGACTGGCGCCCTGGCAAGTCAGCAGGGCGACGATGATGATGGCAAAGAGCCTGACCTCGCCTTCTTTCTGCAGGCGACCGCGCATGGCGATCATGGAAGCCGACATCACCTGCCGCCTGTAGATGTCGAACCGGTCAGGCCATAATATGCCCTGGGCAACGCCCGTCTCGTCCTCAATGGTGATGAAGAGGACGCCCTTTGCTGATCCTGGCCGCTGGCGCACAAGGATGACACCTGCCACCTCGATATTTCGGCCGTTGCGGATCGAAAGGAGATCGGCACATCGCACGATCCGCATTGCCCTGCTGCAGGAGCGCGTTCCAGCGAGCTTCACCGAACTGGCGCCCGAGCGGCGAAAGCTACGGCCTCTACCCTTGTGCTCCTCGTGCCAGCATGCGGGCAGGAGAGGATGCCGAGCTTGAACGTTTTCTATCATTTTGTCTTTTGTTCGGCGGAAAATGGCTCGCGATTTTGGCTATTCCGCCTGGAGACCGTGAAACTTGAAATCCTGCTCGCATGGATCGCTCCTGTTCAACCTGAGCGATGCTGAGATTTTCGTAGCCACTTCTCTAGTAAGATTTTGCTCAGGCCGCAGCTAGACCTGTTGACCCATCCATAATGGAGCCATTTCTTTGCGACGGTGCCGCACGCGCCTGTTCGCAAGGTTATTTGCCCGGCGACGAAAATTACATGGGGCTCAGGGTGCCCACAGGTGCATCTCAGGCAGCGAGGCGGATCGCGACCGGAATGGACTTATAGGCTGGCGTACCGCTGGCAGGATCGAAATCGTCGAGCGGTACAAGGCAATTTGCCTCCGGATAATAAGCCGCAAGCGATCCGCGGGCGATAGCGTGCGCCAGGATCGTAAAGCCGCTCAGCGATCGGCCTGTCGATGTCGTGACATCTATCTTGTCGCCGTGGGCCAAACCCATCAAGGCCATATCCACCTCGTTGGCGAACACGACGTCTCGCCGCCCCGTGATACCTCGATAGCGATCGTCCAGACCGTATATCGTGGTGTTATACTGGTCATGGCTGCGGATGGTGGTCAGCAGAAGCGGCAACGCCGCCACCTCATTGCCGAGCGGGTGTGCAATGAATTGCGCCTTGCCCGTCGGCGTGTTCCATATCCTCTCGCTGGGGCCGACCGTCAGGCGGAAGCCGCCGGGCTCGCGCACGCGGATGTTGAAATCATGGAAGTCAGGATAGACGGCCTCGATCTTGTCACGGATCCGGTCGTAGTTGGCGATCATTCCCGCCCAGTCGGTACGGCTATCTGGAAGCGTGGCCATGGCGAGCCCCGCGACGATGGCAGGCTCGGATCGGACCTGGGGACCAGGGGCGGAGAGCTTGCCACGAGATGCGTGGACCATTGACATGCTGTCCTCCACGGTGACCCACTGCGGCCCGCTCGACTGGATGTCCTTTTCGGTGCGGCCAAGACAGGGAAGGACTATCGTCTCCCCCGCTATCAGAAGGCAGCTACGGTTGAATTTGGTCAGTATGTTGACCGAAAGATCGAGCGACCTTACCGCCGCATAACAGGCCTCCGGATCGGGCATGGCGACCGCAAGATTGCCGCCAAGAGCGATAAGTGCCTTCGATTTTCCTTCCTGCATCGCGATGAATGCCTCGACGGCATTATGCCCGTGCTTGCGGGGCGCCTGAATGCCGAAGGCTGCATCGAGCCTGCTCAACATTGCTTCGGCGGGCAGCTCTGTGATGCCGACCGTTCTGTCCCCCTGTACATTGCTATGGCAGCGCAGGGGGCAGATGCCAGCGCCGCGCTTTCCGAAGTTGCCGCGCATCAAGAGCAGGTTTGCAATCGCCTGCACGTTGGCGGTGCCATGCTTATGCTGCGTAATGCCCATGCCGTAGCAAAGGATGACGCGCTCGGCGTGAATATAGACGTCCGCCATGCTCTCGATGGCTTCGCGGGTCAGCCCCGAAAAATGGGTGATCCATTCCCAGGATGTGGCATCGATATCTGCGCTCAGGGCATCGAACTTCTCGGTATGCTCGGCGATGAAGGCATTGTCGGTCGCGCCTCGATCAAGGACCACCTTCATCATGCCCTTGAGCATCGCCATGTCGCCGCCAATGCGCACCTGATGATAGGCGGATGCAAGCGCGGTCGACTTGGTCGATAGCATTTCGGTGGCGTGCTGAGGCGATTTGAACCGCTCCAGACCTCGCTCCTTCATCGGGTTGGCGACGATGATCGGCACGCCCCGCTTGGCCGCAGATTGAAGCGTCCCGAGCATGCGGGGATGGTTCGTGCCGGGATTGTGCCCGATGCAGAAAATCGCGTCGGCGTGGTCAAAATCGTCCAGCGTCACGGTGCCCTTTCCAATGCCGATGGACAAGGGAAGCCCGGTGCTCGTCGCTTCGTGACACATGTTGGAGCAGTCCGGGAAATTATTGGTCCCGAACTCGCGTGCAAACAATTGGTATAGAAAGGCGGCCTCATTGGATGCGCGCCCCGAGCAGTAGAATTCCGCCTGGTCGGCATGGTCCAGTTTCTGCATCGCGGCGCCAATGCGGCCGAAGGCCTCGTCCCAGCTTATCGCCACGAAATGATCGCTGGCCGCATCGTAGCGCATCGGCTCGGTCAGGCGGCCTGCGTCCTCAAGCTCGAAGTCGGACCATGTCCAGAGTTCGGACACGCTATGGCGCGCAAACAGGAGAGGGGCGGCCCGTTTGACGGTTGCCTCCCAAGTTACGGCCTTCGCGCCGTTTTCGCAGAATTCAAAAGAAGAGGTGTGCTTCGGGTCCGGCCAGGCGCAGCCAGGGCAATCAAAGCCGTCAGGCTGGTTCATCTGAAGCAACGCGCGTGTATCCGGACTGGCCCTCATTTGGTCAGCGACGCTGCGCGCAACCGCACCAAGCGCGCCCCAGCCGCCAGCGGGGCCCTTATAGTCGCTGACACCCTGGACGGTTTTCTTAGGAGCCTGTTCCTCGCTCATCATCAATTTTCCCGCTGCCATGTTCCGAGGAGATGCGAACCGTGAACAGGAGGCGCCTCGCGGGTCAAATCACTTACTGTGATGATCGATAGGCGATGACTATCAGGCCTGGCTCTCGGCATAGCGACGGGCGACCCTAAGCGCGGTACTGGCCAGAGCGCCGAGCGGTGCTCTGTTGAGGATGATCATTCCGATCGCCTGGCCGTCCGGACTGCGCTGCAGCGGACGGACGTCTGCCCAATCGAGCCCGTCGATCAGGAACCTGTGGGCACCTGTTATGATGGTGGAGAACTGACCCGTCCGGACCATCGCCAGAAGTGTGATGAAACTGTCGGCGGTCGCACGCGGTGAAATTTCGAGACTGTGATGGCGGAACGCGGCGTCGATGATCCGGCGGTGATGCATGCCGCCGTGCAGGAGGCACAGCGGGTGTCCGGCCGCCTCGTCCCACATCATCTCGGTGTTTCGCGGGGAGGCGCCATGCCTGAGCGACACAAAATAATGGCTATCGATCGCGAGCGGCTCGCTGATCACTTCAGGGGTTTGCATTCCCGTGAGGTAGCTGACGCCCGCATCAAGTTCGAACGCGCTCAGACCAAGCAGGATTTCCTGTGACGTCAGCGACCGGACAGACACGGACAAAAGCGAATATGCTTCAAGGAGCAGGCTGGCGATCGCACCCGCCAGAGGCAGAGCAGCCGGTATCGAACCGATACGCAGTTCGCCCGTCAGAGGCCCAGACACCAACTCGACAGATTGGAGCAGTGCGTCATGGGCCGCCAGCATCTGCTGGGCCCACGGTAACACTGCCTCTCCCTCCGGGGTTAGCCCCAGATATCGCCTGTCGCGGTCGATCAGTCGCTTGCCCAGCTCCGCCTCCAGGCTCGTAAGTGCGGCGGAAAGCGTTGGCTGACTGACACCGCAACGATCGGCCGCGCGGGCAAAATGGCGTTCGCGAGCCAGGGCCGTGAAATAGCGGAGCGCACGCAGGTTCATCCGGTCAGTCTAGTTGATAGGGACATGCTATCAAGAAGCTTGTGGGCCGAGCCACGGGGGCAGTCCCGATGCGAGGTGTCACTGAACCAAATGATAGATGATTTCAGGTAAACTGAAGTAAACTCAACCGGTAAAATATGGATCGGTAAGGCGGCATTGGCGTCGAAATGGAAGTTAAATTAAATCAACTAATCGAAAGAAAATTGCCGTAAAGACGGGGAGTATGCCGTTATTTTGAATGAAATTTATCGCGTATCAGCGGATAGAAATTGTGTATTATTCTCTAATTATTGGTTTGTAATATATTAACCGCCAAATTACAGTTGCGGTCTGGTCAATGATGTAACGCAACAGGGGCCAGCATGAAATACCATCTTCTCGTCGCCGCAGCGGCGCCGTTCGTCTTCCCCATGGCAGTCGGCGCTCAGACGACGGCAAATGCTCAAGGAAGCGAAGCGCCAAAAAAAGTCTTCATCACTGGTGTCGCAAAGGGGCGCGACCTGTTGGCCAGTGCCATCTCGGCGAGCGCCCTCGATGAGGCTCAGGTTGAACGGCTCAGCGCCCGTTCGCTTCCGGAAATTCTTCGCAGCATTCCGGGCATTCGCGCCGAGGCCACCGGAGATGAGGCGAACGCCAACTACACGATCCGCGGCCTTCCTCTCGCGTCAGCTGGATCGAAATATGTCCAGTTCCAGGAAGATGGACTGCCAGTCCTGGAATTTGGCGACATGACGCTCATTGGCATGGATTCCTTCCTCCGCACCGACCTTGGGATATCGCAGATCCAGACAATCCGCGGTGGATCGGCATCGACCTTCTCGTCGAATTCGCCTGGAGGCGTCATCAACTTCATCTCCAATACGGGTTCGACCGATGGGGGCGATGTCCAGCTCAGCAGCGGGCTTGATTTCGAACTTTATCGCCTCGATTTCAACTATGGCGGGAGGATAGCAGATGGATGGCGTTTCAACGTCGCCGGCTTTTATCGCCAGGGCGAGGGTGTCCGAAAGCTCGGATATGACGGGCTGAAGGGCGGGCAGTTCAAGTTCAATGTCACGCGCGATCTCGCAGGGACCGGCTATATCCGGATCTATGCGAAATATCTTGATGACCGTACGCCGACCTATCCTCTTGGACTGATGCGCGCGACAGGCAGTGACGCCAGCCCGTCCTATCAGATGCTCGCGAATTTCGATCCCCGCAAAGATACGCTCCTGTCGCCCTATCTGCGTGATCTTCGGGGCCTCGACATCAACAATAATGTCACGCGGGAAGATCTTGCAGACGGTATTCATTCAGTCGTCAAGTCGGTCGGGGTGGAAGCCCAGTTCGATGTCTCCGGCTGGACCGTTTCCGAGAAATTCCGTTTTGCCGACATGTCGATGAACCTGGCGAGCAACTATCCCACGCTCACGGCCGGCGCGGGCGCCATGGTTGAACTCTTTGGCGGCGCCGGGTCGACGCTGAAATATGTGACCGGGCCGAATGCGGGCAGGACGATCGTCGATCTGGCCAACCTGAATGATAACGGCCTGCTGGCGCTGTCCGTGGTGGGGACGACGAGCAGCCATACTGTGAACAACATCACCAATGATCTACGCGCGAGCCGGACCATGGCGCTGGGCGGCGGAGATCTTACGACCACTGCCGGGATATATTTTGCCAGGCAGTCGCTCGGAAGCAATGTCAATTTGCAGACACGTCTGATGGACGTACGCGGGGGTGGGCAGGCGGCGCTCCTCGACGTCTCTGACGCCGCTGGAAATGCGATCACCCAGGGCGGCGTCTTCACCTATTTCCTTTGCACCGAACAGCGCTCTCTATCGGAAAGCCCTCGACGTCGACTATAATGTCCTCGCGCCTTACGGCTCGGCCAATTACCATTTCGGCTCCGTCTCTATCGGTGCCTCCGCCCGCTATGACAGCGGACGTGTCCGGGGTTCGTTGCTGGGAGCGGACCTGGGAAATGGACGGATCGGACTTGCACCGATCGACATGAATCAGGACGGCATCATATCTGGGCCCGAACAGGCCGTGGCCATTCTTCCTCTCGGACAGCCAGCCCCGGTTCGCTATAATTACGACTATCTCTCCTATTCGACGGGTATCAACTACCGTGTTTCGAAGGAGCTGGCGATTTTCGGTCGTTACAGTCGGGGGGGACGCGCCACAGGCGACAGCATCCTGTTCACGCCGACCGTATCCACCACGACCGGCCAGTTGACGAACAAGGCCGCGAGTTACGACCCGGTCCGTCAGGCCGAGATCGGTCTGAAATTGCGCCGGCGGCATCTTGATCTGAACGTCACGGGTTTCTGGGCGACCACCCGTGAGCGCAATATGCAAGTGAGCAGCTCGGGCAATGGCGTGTTCCTTCTGAATGAGGTCCTCCGCACCTACAGGGCAATGGGGGTCGAGGTTGAAGGCAATATTACGCACGGCATCTTCAACTTGGGATTCAATGGCACATATACGATGCGCAGATCCGCAGCGATCAGAACGATGCCACGATTGTCGGAAACATTCCTCGTCGCCAGCCCAAGCTGATCTACAATGTGATGCCGCAGCTGCGCTTCGATCGCGTCACCGTAGGCGGCAATCTGTTCGGCACGACCAGCAGTTTCGCCCAGGACAGCAATCAGCTGAAAATTCCATCTTACGCGACGGTGAATGCTTTCGTGGACTTCCGGCCAGTCGCTCGTGTCGAGCTTAGCGTGAGAGCCAATAACCTGTTCGATACGCTCGGTATCGTGGAAGTCACACAGGCCTCCATTCCCACGGCCGGCATCGTCAATGTCCGGACGATACCTGGAAGAACAGTCTCCGCATCGGTCAAATATAGTTTCTAATTCTACGGGCCCGGTTCCCCGGCCGCATTCCCCGTAGACGGACGCCGCCGCTCATTCCGAATGAGCTGGCGGCGTCATTTTTTTCATCCGCCATGCATCGATACTGCAGCGAGCCAGAAGCGAGACCCTGCGGATACCGGTGGCGACTCTCGATAGCTGCGACAGGGCAGCGGCAGCGTATCCCCAACGAGAACGCGGGCATCACGACACCCTGGCTCGCGAGATGTTTTGAGCGGACGGGGCACGGAAACCGATCACCGGAGACATCCCGTATTGGCCTCCGCGGCGTCAGCAGATGGTTGTCCCACCATCAACATGCAGGAGTGAGCCTACCATGTAGGAGGATTCGTCCGATGCCAGGAAAAGCACTGCCGCAGCGATTTCCGATGGAAGCCCGACGCGGCCCGCGGGTATCATTGCGTGTATGGCATCACGGGTATCGTCATGGTCCAGGGCAGGGGCCAACATCGGGGTGTCGATAAATCCCGGACAAATGGCATTCACACGAATGGCGTCGCCGATCAGATCATGCGCGGCTGCCTTTGTGAGGCCTGCAACGCCATGCTTGCTCGCGATATAGCCAGCCATCCCCCGTGCGGCCTTCGTGCTCATCATCGATGCGGTGTTGATGATCGCTCCGCCACCCGAACTTTTCATGGCAGGCACCTCGGCCCGCATCGCGTAGAAAATTCCATTCAGATTGACGTCGATGGCACGAACCCAGTCCGTGAGGTCCAGCTCCTCGAAATGTCCGGAAGGGGCGGTCGAAACCCCGGCATTGTTGAACGCGATATGCAGCGCTCCGAATTGCTTCAGCGTACGCTCCACCATACGGGTGCAGGCGTCCGGGTCTCGCACATCCACGCCGACGGACGAGACGCGTGCACCGCGGTGCTGCAATTGTGCCGCGCGCATTGCTGCAGCCCCGGCGTCGTGGTCCGCCAGCATCACCTCTACGCCTTGGTCAGCGAAAGCGGATGCTGTTGCGAGGCCGATGCCGCTGGCGCCGCCAGTCACGAGCACGACCCCTCCCTCAAACTTCTTGCCTGTCATAATGGTCCTGTCTGATGGAAAAAGACATTCATGGCTGTCGACCCTGCCATCACAGGCGTGGCCTGTTGCCGGAGCGATCGGGCGCTGCAGAGATCCTAATGCCGCATGCACGGCCCAGCCCATCGGGAGGGCCACGTATCAGCTATGATGAGCACGATGCTTCGCGGCGTCGATGGATCGCGCAATGATTTCGTGCCGGTCAAGGATGGGTCCGGCATTTTCAGGATGGGTCCAGATGTAGAGGTCTCGTCGCCGCATCGCATCGACGACGCATTGTCCGGCAACATCCGCGTCCATCCAGGGTTATCGTCACACCCTCGAAGCCTTCGGCATCTTCAAGGCGCGTGTCTCGCAGCCCGCCACTCGCGAACGCTGCTGGTCTATTGCGACCGCTCTCATGGGTATTGCTCCGAACGGGACCAGGCAGGAATACGCTCACGCCAACCTTGCCGCCCTCCTGGGCCAGCTCCTGCGCCAGCGTTTCCGAAATAGCGAGCACGGCGTATTTTGTCGTAGCATAGGCGCCGATGGTAGGCGCCGTGAACATCCCGCTAATCGACGATGTGTTGACGATATAGCCGCCGTCGGCGTTGGCCCTCAATATCGGCAGGAATGCGTCGAGACCGTTGATGACGCTGATGAGATTGGAATCAAGCAACCACTTCCAGTCTTCAAGCGTCATGTCCGCGAGCCGACCAGTTGGCCCGACACCTGCATTGTTGACGAGGATATCGACACGCCCATGGCGAACCGTGATTCGCCGGGCGAGATCCTGCATGGCTAAGGCGTCCGTGGCGTCGACCTGCTCGGCATCGATACCAAGCTCTCGCGTCACTGCGTCGAGCGCCTCCCTGTTGCGACCCGTCACCACGACGGTTGCCCCAGCTTCCTTGAACTTCTGGGCTATGCCTTTGCCGATGCCGGATGATCCACCCGTCACCACGGCGACCCTGCCGAGAAAATCGTCCATATATCTCTCCTAAGCCTCGCCTCGAATATGCGACAGGGGCCGACGGTTCGAGCGACCAGAATTCCGCGGCATTGAGTTCAGCTCAAGCCAAGCTTCTGCGACATCTTGGGTGGAAGCAGGAGTGCGGGAGCTCGGTTGAGCTGAAGGAAAGGCAGGCGCGCTGTTATCAATTGACAGCATGGGGGAGGGTGTCTGATTTTGCTCTCAAATGTCCGTCTTCGGACTATGATGTGAGAGGGTGAAGAGACATGGCGTCTGGAGAAATTTCGTGAGCGTCGCTGAGAGCCGTGTCGGCACCCGCGTTACCGATACCGGTGTCCAGCTTTTTGGATTTACGATCGGCCACGTCAACATGCCGATGTCCTTCTTCATCGATGGGGAGGAAGGTGTCGTGAGAGCGCCGGTCACGGCGTTTCTGATCGACCACCCCAAAGGCTTGGCCCTTTTTGACACCGGGCTTGGGCCTCGTTTCGAACGGCCGGTCGGAGCGGCGCTCGAAAGTTTCATCGACCTTGAGGCCGGTGGAACCATGGATGTTCGGTTGCGCGGCATCGGCGTGGACCCGGCAGATGTCCGCTGGATCATAGCCTCCCATCTCCACGCCGATCATTCGGGCGGAAACTCGGCATTTCCGAACGCCACGATCATCATCCAGGAAAGCGAACTGGATTATGCCAAGGACCATTCGGACGGTATGCTCTATTCCATCGAGGAGTTCGAAACGGGGCAACCCTTTCTCAAGCTGAAGGGCGACCATGATCTCTTCGATGACGGCACGGTCGTCATATTTCCCACGCCCGGCCATACGCCTGGCCATCAGTCTGCACGGGTCCGGACTCCCCAGGGAGAGGTTGTCCTGACGGGTGATTGCTGCGCCATGAAACGCAGTCTCGATGAATTCAAGCTGCCCGACCACTGCCATGATGCCGATCAGTTTCTGGGGTCGCTGCAGCTGCTGCGCAGTCTGGAGTCGAAAGGGGCTCACGTCTTTCCCAGCCACGATCCCGTATTCTGGGCAGGGATTCCGATGGAAAGGCCCATCATCCTCTAGGCTCGTCGACGCATGGGGCAGCGTTCAGCGTGCTCAGCCGCTGCACGGGTCAATGGCCCATCGACTTCCGGCACCATAGCCCTCGATCCACAATGCCTCCATTTCACGGATCGGGGGCGAGGCTTGTGGCCCGGGTGTCGTGGTTCTCCGCACTGGACCGGAAGAACCACGATATCCTATATGACCAGCCGCGGTTTGCGTCCGGGGTCAGAAATTCTTCCGTACGGAGAGACCGAACGTGCGGGGGGCATCGAGCCGGTAGTTGACCTGCGCAAAATTCTCCGGGATCGGGAAGCCCGCCGCCACTGAATTGACGACCGGCTTATCCTCGATGTTTCGAATGAATGCCGATACCGTCAGACCGATGTGCGAGGCATCGTAGCTGATGCTCGCGTTCGTTTTGTGATATTTGGGCGTACGATACAGCACTGTCGCGCCTGCACCGTTGACGTAATTTCCCTGCGCAATCTGGCTGCTGACGAGCGTGCTGTCTCCTCCAACCGTGATACGGTCCCCATTTGCCAGGGCAAAGCTGTGGGAATAGTCGACGCGGACTGTCGATTTCGGCGAAAGGAAGACAGGCGTGTTGGACAGGTCCACCGGGGCCGGGAAGGGAAGATTGAGCACGAAGCTGTCGAAGCTGTTATCGAGAATATTCACTGCGACGCCGAGATTGTCGTTGCGTGTCGGCCGCCAACGGGCGCTGAATTCTCCGCCTTTGAATGTCGCTGTCTGGGAGTTTACGATCGGGAAGAAGGTGCCATTGGCGATGTTGGCAGGCGCGCCTGCACCCGGTCTCCAGAAGACATAGGCCTGATAGTTGCGGTAATCATAGCGGAACAAACTGAGATTGACCTGCAGGCTATTGTGGAAGAACGAATTCTTCGTGCCCACCTCATAGGCAGTGATGAATTCTGGCGCATATGTAATGAGCGTCCCCGCCTCTGGAGGCAGGACATTAATGCCTCCCGACTTGAAGCCTGAACTCGCGGTAAAGAACAGCAGATTGTCCGAACTCATCTGATATTTGACGCCGGCTTTCCAGGTGACACGGTCGAGCGAAGTCTTGCCGCTCGTTTGCAGCGTGCCCGGGAAAAGAGCGCCGGATGAGATCACGCCCGCCTGAACCAGGCCCTGGGCATCCTTGGTCCCGTGCGTGTAGCGCAGTCCACCGACGAGGCTGAAGCCCTCCACCCAGGGAAGCGGCAAGGTGAGATCGCCGAAGATGGCGGTGGATTTCGCTGTCGATCCCGTGAGCGGAAATGCCTGAAAGAAATCATTCGGCGCGAAGGTGTTGGTCACATAATTATATTGGGTCAGCGCTGTCTGGTTGAGGTGCGAATAATAGCCGCCCAGCACCCAGTTCACCGATGATTTGGAGGCGCTCGAGAGCCTGATTTCCTGCGTGAAAAACTTGTCTTTGGTGTTCTGGATGAAGTCAAAATTGTCGACGCCGCCGTACCAACCGGCGGTCGTGGAATTGCGCCAGTCCGTAACCTTATATCCAGTCAGCGAAATCAGGGTCGCCCATCCGAAATCATAGTTGAGTTCGGCCGACGCGCCCCAGATCGTCGTGTCGCCATGACCGATCGGCTGGGACGGCAGAAGGCCGGACCAGGGTTGAAAGGGCACAGCCGCGCACGAGGGGACGTCGCGAAGATCTGGCGGGCAGGTTCCGTCGTAGGACGTCGCTCTGGATTGGCGGCTTGCCGCGTCGAACGTGATGAGTGCACGGAAACGGTTGCCCGGTTCGAAGAGCAGCTTTGCCCGACCCGCGAACGCGCTGACGTCGTTGGTTCCATTATCGTTATAGGCATCATGCCGTTCCGTGCCACCTGCCACGCGAAGCGCGATGCTGTCAGACAGAGGCAGGTTGAGCGCTGCTTCAGAGTTGAAGGCGCCATAATTGCCGGTTCCTGCGCGCAGATAGCGTCCCCTTCGATCCGCCAAGCCTCGCCGCGAGGCCCGACATCGACGTGCCTGTATAACCCCGATCGAAGAATAGATCGCGCGCCTCCGACAAGATCACCTGGCGGCGAACGTGACGGCTTTCTGCGCGGCGGCTCACTCCAGACTCCTCCGCTCGACCTGGCAAAAGCAGGCCGTGCATCTTGTAGCGATCAGCG
>DASVMZ010000078.1:0-4214 GCA_036384115.1 Sphingobium sp. | reverse complement strand
TTTTTCCCCCCCCCCCCCCCCCCGATGCCGCGCTTCTGAATTATGGCATAAAATGTGTCAACCGATGCTCGACATTTTTTATGCCAGCGGTTATGGGCGCCCGATGACTGTTGAAGACGATGACAATAGCGCTCTCCCCATCACGCGAGACCAGCATAAAGCCGATATCCGTACCCGGATATTGGATAATGTTCTCGCCCTGCTGATCGATGGCGTGGATATTAATCATGACCGGGTGGCGGAGAAGGCCGGGGTCGCGCGGCGCACCGTCTATCGCTATTTTCCTGATCAGGCGGCCTTGATGCAACCTGTATGGGATTGCGTCACGGCGCTGGCCGGGCCGGGCGTGACCTTTCCCGACAGCGAGGCGGGGATGCTGGCGTCCATGCCGGAAATCTATCGCGGGTTCGACACCATCGCCCCCCTGGCGACGATCGTGCGCTCCACGGCGCAGGGCCGGACCGTGCGGCTGGCGCAAAAGGACCGGCGCAACGCCAGCTATGTAGCGGCGTCCGCCGATGCGGTCCGGCATTTGGGCGAGGAGGACCGCCTTCTCGCCACCGCAATGCTCCAGGTGCTGCATACGACGCCATGGCTGGAAATGCGCGATCATTGGGCGCTGACGGGCGATCAGATAGCCACGGTATGCGGCTGGGCGATGCGGGTGTTATTGAAGGATTTGCGCGCGAGGGGAGGCAGGCCGCTGGCCGACGGGCCTGTGTGACGGCGGGGTCGGCTGCGGGCCGACGCCGTCACAGCATCATGGCTAACCCTTCAGGGCGTCGATGGCGGCGGTTATGCGTGCCTGAGCCTCGGCGCCATGCATACGCCATTTCCACAGGGGCTGGCCGTCCCACATGCGAAATCGGGGTCGGCTCGCGCAAGGTCGCACAGCGCACGCGCCATGGCTTACCGTAACAGGGCGGTCCGCAGCGTGTCGGCTTGTACGGTATCCAACATCATAGGAGTCTGTGCCTTTTCCGATTTCATCAAGGCAAAGATTATATTGCAGCCGACCGCGACCGCCTATGCTTCAACCAGCATCGTGCGGGAAGTGGGATGCGCCGGGCCGGGCGCCTGGCATCATCACCAGCCGGGATGGCGGCCCAAAGCCGACCATGGCCAGGTCAAGCGACATCGATCAGTCGCTTGACCACTGGAGGCCCGAGCCGGAATCGAACCGGCGTGCACGGATTTGCAGTCCGCTACGTCACCACTCCGCCATCGGGCCTCGACGTGGAGAAGGAGCGCCGCTAGACCAATTTTCGGCCAAAGGCAATGCATCGGAAGGGTGAGACGGGCCTGAACCGTGCGTTGCATCGCAAAAGCGGTTTCCTGTTGCGCCAAATCATGCTCTAGGCGGTTGGATCAGAGACATGCACAGCCGATCAGGGACCGTCATGACCCAACAGAATTTCACGTCGATGCGCCGGGCCATGGTGGAGAGCCAGCTCAGGACCAATGACGTCAACGATGTCGCGGTGATTCGCGCCATCCTCTCCATCCCGCGCGAGGACTATGTGCCACAGGAGCGCCGCGACGCAGCCTATATCGACCGGGCGGTGCCGCTGGGCAAGGGCCGGGCGCTCAACCCGCCGCTGGCGACCGCGCGCCTGCTGACCGAGGCGCAGGTGGAGGCCGGGCAGTCGGTGCTGCTCATCGGCGCGGCAACCGGCTATACGGCGGCTCTCCTCGCACAATTGGGCGCGACGGTGACGGCACTCGAATCGGATGCGGATCTGGCGGCCGGGGCGCGGGCGCGGCTTGCCGGTGTGGCGGGCGTGACGGTGGTGGACGGACCGCTGGCGGCGGGCGTTCCCGCCGGTGCGCCCTACGACCTGCTGTTCATCGACGGTGCAGTGGAAGCCGTGCCCGAATCGCTGGCGGCGCAGATCAAGACGGGCGGCCGCGCGGTCTTTGCCCGTGCGGACCAGGGTGTAACCCGGCTGTGCGTCGGCGTGCGGAGCGCAGGCGGCTTTGGCGCGACGGTGCTGGTCGATGCCGAGGCGGCGCTGCTGCCCGGTTTTGCCGCTCCCGGCGGCTTTCGTTTCTGACGCGCAATTTCGGCTGTTTCCTGTCTGTTAACCAACTTGCGTCCGCGGGCGTTGTGACAGAATAAGGGCGCCGTCGTATTCTGGGGAACAGGTGATGGGTGTGGTGGCGAACGAACCGTCGATGGAAGACATTTTGTCGTCAATCAAACGGATCATCGCCGATGGTTCCGAACGGGTGGCGCCTGCGCGTTCCCTGCGACGCCGGACCCCGGAGCCTGATGAAGGCGCACTGAGCCGCAGCACCGACGAGCATGTCGATCTGGGCCGGGACATAGGGTTGGAGCTGCCCGGGCATGAGGCGACCGGGGGCAACGAGCCTGCGATTCTCGAACTGACGGACATGGTTGAGGAGCCGACCGAGATGAACGAAGCCGCCGCCACGCCCCGCCGGGCGACCCAGAAGGCGGCTGCCCAGCCGCAGGCGCGCCCATCGTCGCAGACCTCTGCACAGCCCGTTGCGCCGCCCGAGCAGGAGGACATGATCCTCTCCGACATCAGCACGCAGGCCACGCGCCATTCGCTCAGCCAGCTTTCCTCCCTGCTAGTGCGCCCGCAGGAGGGCGACGCCAACACGCTCGAAGGCCTGGTGCGCGAGATGCTGCGCCCGTTGCTGAAGGACTGGCTGGAGGCCAATCTGCCCGATCTGGTGCAGTCGATGGTCAAGAAGGAAATCGACCGGATCGTCGGTCGCCTCGGCTGAGGGGGTGAATGATTTGTTTTGGTCATGCTGAACTTGTTTCAGCATCCATTCTTGGGTCTGCGCGGTGCGTGCGGCATCATGGATCCGAAACAAGTTCAGGATGACGACTGGGACAGTTCAAAAGGGTGGTTAGCCGACTGTCTGGTTTCGAACATAATCTGTACGATAACTGACCTATGTAAGAAGATTGTCGCTTGCGATGTAACCGTGAGGTTGGGCGACTATCTATTGCGTTTCTTAAGATTTTCGATCCGGGCATTCCATTCTTTGGATGGGATACAGGTGTCTGGCGAATTATGACAATCCTCCCACTCCGCGATCTCACGCTTTGGCGTCCACCATGCTGGAGGTGGGTCGCAATTGTCTGGCGATGACATCTCAAGCGTTTGGGAATTATAGGCACCAGAGCAGGGAGGTGGCGGGTCTCCGATGTAAACTATCCATGCCAGCAGCACTGCCCATGGGACGGAAAAAGCCAAAAGGACCAACAGCACTCTAAAAGGAGTTCGTACTCGCGACACGCATCGATATGCGAACACCACAATAAAAATGCTTGTCGTAAAGAGAGCCAGCAGCACAAACATGTCGCAGGGCTACATAACGGAAATTAAGATGCCAATAATCTGACAGGCAGCTATCGAGTGGGTTCCGCCGGTCGCTAGTCGTCCAAAAATGGTAGATAGCCGCCATAGCTCCACAAGAAAAGGCACCGATCTTCAATCCGGGCGCATTCTCTACTCACCACGCAACCCCATCCCCCCTCCACGCCTCAACGCAACAGCGCGGCAATATCCACGGGCCGGTCGGCGCGGCGCAGTTCGATCGTCACTTGCGGGTTGACCGGGGCGGTAATGCCCAGCGGGTCGCCCTGCCGTACCGTCTCGCCCACGGAGACGGACAAGCGGCGCATATGGGTGATGAGCGAGGTCCAGCCCGCGCCATGGTCGATGATGACGATATTGCCATAGTCGCGGAACGGCCCGGCAAAGGCGATGCGCCCGGCGGTGGGTGCGACCACGGCGCCGCCGGGCGCGGTGGTGATGGTCAGCCCGCGCGATCGCACGCCATTGCCGGAAACCTCGCCGAATCCCGCCACGATCTCACCCACCACGGGCAGGCGATAGGTCGCCACGCCGCGCGCCTCCGCCGTCACCTGACTGGCGGGCAGGGGCGTGTCGCCCGGCTGGGCAGGGCGCAGGCTGGGGCCGGGCAGGGTTAGCAGCGCGGCACGCACCGTGCCCGCATCCTCCATGCGCTCCATCAGGTCGACGATGTCGCGCGCACTCTCGCCCATGGCCAGCGCGCGGTCCGATTCGACGGCGGCGGTATCGCGAAACTGGCGCGAGGCGATGCGCCGGGCTGCCTCCAGCTGCGCCAGTTCCGCGCGCCGCTGCGTCAGTAATGCGCGGGAAGCGAGGAGGGAGGAGCGCGCCGTCTCGGCATCCCTGCGGAGGGCGCGG
>DASVMZ010000077.1:0-59071 GCA_036384115.1 Sphingobium sp. | reverse complement strand
CAGGCATGCGCCTCTCCCGCCGCGATCCGTGCCGCGCGCTCCCCCGGCGGGAGATGCGCGCAGGTGCCGGGATAGGCGGCGCCATCGGGTCCGTGCGGCGCGGAGGCGCTGGCCGCGATCTGCCGGGCTATGTCGGCGCGGGTGCAGAAGCAGGGATAGGCGAGGCCGTCCGCCGCCAGCCGCTCCACCGCCGACCGATAAAGCGGCAGTCGCTCGGACTGCATCACGACCGGCCCATCCCAGTCGAGACCCAGCCAGCGCAGGTCCGCAAGGATGCCCGCAACATGCTCCGGCCGGGACCGTGCGCCGTCTATATCCTCGATCCGCAGGCGGAACTGGCCGGAGTTGGCGCGGGCAAGGTCATGCGCTATCAGTGCCGACCAGCCATGGCCGATATGCAGCGCCCCGGTGGGGCTGGGCGCAAAGCGGGTTATGGGCGGGGTGATGGCCGTGCCGATGCTGTGCGGGGATGGGTTGATCATGGGGGGCTTGACGCAAAGTCTCTGTTGTTGTGTCATGCCCTTGTCACGATCTTCACCGAAAGGTCGCGGTCACAGGCTGTTGAGGGGGTTGCTCTACGCATGTACCATCCCGAACGAATACGACATCCGGATAATTGCCCGTCCCTGGTCCTGAATGCGGATTATACCCCGCTCAGCTATTATCCCCTGAGTCTCTGGCCCTGGCAGACCGCTATCAAGGCGGTGTTCCTCGACCGGGTGGATATTGTCTCCAGCTATGACCGAGAGGTCCACTCGCCCAGCTTCAACATGCGGATCCCGTCCGTCATCGCGCTGCGCCAATATGTGCGACCGTCGGAGCATCCCGCCTTTACCCGGTTCAACCTGTTCCTGCGCGACCGGTTCTCCTGCCAATATTGCGGGACGGGCAGCGACCTGACCTTCGACCATGTGGTGCCGCGCCGCTCGGGCGGGCGCACGACATGGGAAAATGTCTCGACCGCCTGCGCACCGTGCAACCTCAAGAAAGGCGGTCGCACCCCGCGCGAGGCAGGCATGAAACTGCGCGAGGAGCCGATCCGCCCGACGACATGGCAGTTGCAGGACCATGGGCGGGCGTTCCCGCCGAACCATCTGCACGAAAGCTGGCGGGACTGGCTATATTGGGATGTCGAACTGCTGGCGTGAGGAGCGGTGGGTTGCGGTTGGTTCATCCGCGCCGTCATCCCAACGCAGGCTGGGATCGCTCACCGCCATGTCGCGCCCTATCGAGGAAGATCCCGGCCTGCGCCGGGATGACGGAATCAGCCCAGGCCAATCGAAACCGGACCGTCGCAAATCCACCCCAGACCACCCTGCCACCTCAATCCGCTACCCCGTCGGCAGCCAGTCCATGTCCAGATCGTCGTAACGGTTGGTGTAATGGCCGATCTCCTGCAACCGTGGTTCGTCCAGCACGGTGATGGTGCCGTTGGCGCGGGAGATCAGTCCCTCCTGCTCCAGTTGGCGGATCATGCGGTTGACATGGACCGAGGTCAGGCCGACCGCGTCGCCAATCTCCTCCTGCGTCAGGCGCAGGTCGAAACTGTCGCGGATATTGTCGTCCGCCACGCGCAGCCGGTCGAGGATGTCGAGCAGGAACGCCGCTAGCCGCGACTTGGCCGTCGCCCGGCCCAGCGAGGTGAGGCGGTCGGTCAGCGCGACCCGCTCCGTCTGGGAGACGACGAACATCAGGGCGGCGACCCGCGGATGCTCCTCGATCAGGCGGCGCAGCGCATGCTTGTCGAACGGGCACAGGACGCCGTCCGTCACGGCCGCCAGAGATTCCGGCGCCTTGCTATAGGCAGTCGTGGCCGCGCCGATGAAATCGCCGGGGAAGTATAGCCGTAATATCTGGCGCTGTCCGTCGGGCAGGATGACATAGCTCATCATGCGACCGGATGAGACGACAAAGAGTTCCGTCACCAAATCCTTTTCGCGCTGGACGATCTGTCCTTTGCGAACATGGCGCGGATTCTCTTCCAGTCTCGCAAGCGCTGCTTCCTCGCCGGGTGTCAGCGCCATATATTTCTTGAGACGTACAGCGAAACAACTCTCGGTCACGTTAACCTCTTTCCAGTTTGCCGTCGGCATATTCGTTACCAAGGCAAAACGCTCAACCTCTCCTATGGCTGCATCGCGGGCTTTCGCACTAAACTGGATCAAGGCGGATGGCCCTATTTTCCCGTTTTGTTTCAAGTGCTTAATAAGGCTCCCTTTTTGTGTTACATTTTGCTTAAAGGCGGCCTTGCCTTGGGCCGATTTCGCTCTAAGAGCGGGTCATGGATCGCATCATAATCGAGGGTGGCAAGCGGCTCAGCGGTCGTTTGCCGATCTCCGGAGCCAAGAACGCCGCGCTGACCCTGCTGCCATGCGCGCTCCTTACCGAGGAGCCGGTGACGCTGCGGAACCTGCCGCGCCTCGCCGATGTGGACAGTTTTGGCCATTTGCTCAACCAGCTGGGCGCCTCCACCACGATCGAGGGTTCACGGCCGGAAGATTTCGGCCGGGTCATGACGCTGAAAGCCGGGCGGCTGACCTCGACCGTCGCGCCCTATGACATCGTGCGAAAGATGCGGGCGTCGATCGTGGTGCTGGGGCCTTTGCTGGCGCGCGGGGGCGAGGCGACGGTGTCGCTGCCCGGCGGCTGCGCCATCGGCAACCGGCCCATCGACTTCCACCTGAAGGCGTTCGAGACGCTGGGCGCGACCATCGAGATGGCCAATGGCTATATCCGTGCCATCGCGCCGGACGGCGGTCTGAAGGGCGCCCTGATCTCGCTGCCGTTCCCGTCCGTGGGCGCGACCGAGAATTCGCTGATGGCCGCGGCGCTGGCGACCGGCGAGACGATCATCGAAAATGCCGCGCGCGAGCCGGAGATCGTGGACCTGTGCGGCCTGCTGGTCGAGATGGGCAGTGAGATCGAGGGCATCGGGTCGGACCGCCTCGTCATCCATGGCAAGCCGCGCCTTTATGGCGCGACCTACAAGGTGATGCCGGACCGGATCGAGGCAGGTAGCTATGCCTGCGCCGCCGCGATCACCGGGGGCGAACTGGAACTGGTCGGGGCAAGCGCGGAGGACATGCATGTGATCCTCGCCGCGCTGACCGACGCGGGTGTCCATGTCGAGCCGACGAAGGCGGGCATCAAGGTGTCCTCGGATGGGAAGCTGAGGCCGCTGACCCTGTCCACCGCGCCGCATCCGGATTTTCCCACGGACATGCAGGCGCAGTTCATGGCGATGCTGACGCTGGCCGATGGGGCCAGCGTGTTGACCGAGACGATCTTCGAGAACCGCTATATGCACGTCCCCGAACTGACGCGCATGGGCGCGGACATTGCGGTGAGCGGCCGGACCGCCATCGTCCATGGCGTGCCGAAGCTGATGGGCGCGCAGGTGATGGCGACGGACCTGCGTGCGTCGATGAGCCTGATCCTGGCGGGCCTGGCGGCGGAGGGCGAGACGCAGGTGAACCGCGTCTATCACCTCGACCGCGGCTATGAGCGGCTGGAAGAGAAGCTGGGCGCGGTAGGCGCGCAGATCGAGCGCGTCAGCGACGGGTAGGGCTTGCGGTGTCCCTTGGACTGAATGCCGTGGGTTGTCGGGTAGAGGCTATTATCGATGCCTTGAGTCTTGGGGCATCAAGCGTTCGCTTGGGGAGCGGATATAGGCTCCCCTTATAACTTGCCGTATTTCGCTTCATATCCAGCGACATCGCCTGCCGCGAGCAGCTGCGCCTGATCCACCCAATGGTCACGCTTTGGCCGTCCTGCAAAGCCGCCCAGTTTCGCGTCGATGGCGGCGAGGTCCGTGTCGGTCCATGCGGCGATCTGGGCATAGCGGGTGATGCCTTCGGCGGTCAGCAAGGTGGCGATCTTGGGACCGACGCCCTTGAGACGGAGGAGATTGTCGCCGCCTGCGACCGGCACGGGAATGCTGGGGGCGGGGGGCGTCGAGACGCTGATCGGCTCAGCGCCTGCGAAAGGGGCGGGGGATGGAGCGATCGGTGCATCGGCGAGTGTATCGGGTGCGGCAGGCGGGCGAGGGGCGGCGACCGGCTCCGCTCTCACCAGTGCGTCCGCCGGAGGCACTTGCGCGATGGGCACCTCG
This sequence comes from Sphingobium sp., assembly GCA_036384115.1. GTDB lineage: Bacteria > Pseudomonadota > Alphaproteobacteria > Sphingomonadales > Sphingomonadaceae > Sphingobium. The sequence goes on along the minus strand of DASVMZ010000077.1, from coordinate 54,960 downwards.
GCTATGGGCGCCGCGATGAGCGCCTCTGCAATGGGCACGGACGCGGCAACGTCCGTCACGGGGGGGATGATGTGCGCCAGCGGTTCCTGCGGGAAGCTGGTGCCTGCCTCCGGCTTAAGGTCCGGTTCCGGGCCGCTCACGGGCAGCGTCACCTGTTCGGGCAGCAGGTCGTCGGCGACAGGTGCGTGGGGGAGGGCTTGCGCCGCATCCTTTCGCCGCAGCAGAACGACCGCCAGAACGATCGCGATCCCAGCGACCAGCAGCACAATGATCCACCCCGTTTCGGTCATGCCCCATTCTCCCTCAACCCTATATCAATGCGCGCCGCGTGCCAGTTCGCGCCAGCCGATGTCGCGGCGGCAGAATCCACCTGGAAAGGCGATCCTGTCGACGGTCAGATAGGCATCCGCCCGCGCCTGCGCCAGAGTGGGGCCGGTCGCGGTGACATTCAGCACCCGCCCGCCGCTGGCGACCAGTTCGCCATCCTGCGTCGCGGTGCCCGCGTGGAAAATCTTCACGCTCTCCCCGGTGGAGGGCAGGGTGATGATCGCGCCCTTGTCCGGCGTGCCGGGGTAGCCGCTGGCCGCCATGACCACGGTGATGGCGGGCGCGTCCGACAGGCGGGCGGAGTCGTTCGACAGGCGGCCCTGCGCGACGGACAGCAACAGGTCGACCAGATCATCCTCCAGCCGCATCATCAGCACCTGGCATTCGGGATCGCCGAAGCGGGCGTTATATTCGATCAGCTGCGGCCCGGTCGGTGTCAGCATCAGGCCCGCATAAAGGACGCCGATATAGGGCGTGCCGCGCGCCGCCAGCGTCCGTACGGTGGGACGCACGATGCGTTCCATCACCTCTGCCTCCAACTGTGCCGTCAGGATCGTCGCGGGGCTATAGGCGCCCATGCCGCCGGTGTTGGGACCGATGTCGCCATCGCCGACGCGCTTGTGATCCTGCGCGGAGCCGAAGGGGACGACATTGACGCCATCCGACAGGGCGAAGAAACTGACTTCCTCGCCGGTGAGAAACTCCTCGATCACGACGCGCGCGCCCGCTTCGCCGAATGCGCCGTCGAAGATCATCTCCAGCGCGGCATGCGCCTCCTCCGCCGTCTCCGCGATGATGACGCCCTTGCCGGCGGCGAGGCCATCCGCCTTGATGACGACGGGGACGCCAAAGTCGCCGATCACCGCCAGCGCGTCGGCAAAACTGTCGCAGCGGGCATAGTCTGCGGTGGGGATGTTCGCTTCGTCGCATACCGCCTTGGTGAAGGCCTTGGACCCTTCCAGCTGGGCGGCTTCGCGGCCCGGCCCGAATACGGCGAGGCCGCCCGCGCGCAGGCTGTCCGCGATGCCGTCGACCAGTGGCCCCTCCGGCCCGATGACCACGAAGGTCACGCCATTGGTCTTGCAGAAACCCTCGACCGCCGCATGATCGGCAAGATCGAGGTCGACCAGATCGGCATGCAGGGCTATCCCCGGATTACCCGGTGCGGCATAGAGCCGGTCGCAAAGCGGGGATTGCGCCAGTTTCCATGCCAGCGCATGTTCGCGTCCGCCGCCGCCCAGCAGAAGGATGTTCATGATCGATAGTCCCGTTCGTTTCGATGCGTCCGGCCGCCTGTTAGCGGAGGAGCGGCAAGGCGACAACGCGCCTCCCCTCAGCATCAGCGAAATTTCCTCGCTGCTCAAACGCACGGTGGAGGATCGTTTCTCCCATGTGCGGCTGCGCGGCGAGATTTCCGGCTTCAAGCGCGCGACATCGGGCCATATGTATCTTGCGCTCAAGGACGAGGGCGCGGTGATCGACGGGATCATGTGGAAGGGCGGGGCGGCGCGGCTTGCCTTTCGCCCGGAGGACGGGCTGGACGTGATCGTAACCGGCAAGCTGACCACCTACCCCGGCCGGTCCAAATATCAGGTCGTGATCGAATCGATGGAGCTGGCGGGCGAGGGCGCCCTGATGCAGCTGTTCGAGAAGATGAAGCAGCGGTTGATGGCGGAGGGCCTGTTCGACCCCGCTCGCCGCAAACCGATCCCGCGTCTGCCCAGGGTCATCGGAGTTGTCACCTCGCCGACCGGCGCGGTGATCCGCGACATTCTCCACCGGCTGAACGACCGCTTCCCCAGCCATGTCCTCGTCTGGCCCGTGCTGGTGCAGGGCAATGGCGCGGCGGAGCAGGTGGCGGCGGCGGTGCGCGGTTTCGATGCGATCCGGCCCGGTGGCCCGGTCGCGCGTCCCGACCTGGTCATCGTGGCGCGGGGCGGCGGGTCGATCGAGGATCTGTGGACGTTCAACGAGGAGGCGGTGGTGCGCGCGGTCGCCGACTGTTCCATCCCCATCATCTCCGCCGTGGGGCATGAGACGGACACGACCCTGTGCGATTTCGCGGCGGATCTGCGCGCGCCGACTCCCACCGCCGCGGCCGAGATGGCGGTGCCGGTACGGATCGACCTGATGGCGATGACGCAGGAGCTGGGCCTGCGCTCCGCCCGCTCCGTCATGCGGACCGTCACGCGCGGTATGGAGCGGCTGGAGGCGATGCGCCGCCTGATGCCCCGGCCGGACATGCTGGTGGGAACGCAGCGGCAGCGGGTGGACGATCTGGGCGAGCGGTTGCGGCGCGGCCTGTCGCACCGGCTGAGCAATGCCGGGCGCGACCTGGCCGATGCCTCTGGTGCACTGCGTCCGCCGCTGTTGCGACAGGCGAGCGACCGGGCGCGGCAGCGGCTGGCGGCGGTGCGATTTGCCCCTGTGCTGGTCGAGCGGCGGCTGGCGGACAGTCGGCAGGCGTTGGCGACTCTCTCCCGCGTCCATGCCTCGCTCGATCCGCAGCTTCCACTGCAACGCGGCTTTGCGCTGGTGCGGGCAGGGACTGGCGAAGGCGGGCCTATCATACGCTCCGCCGGGGAAGCGGCGCGGGCGGGTGTGGTGACGCTGGCCTTTGCCGATGGCGTGGTCGCGGCGCAGGTCGGGGCGGGCGATATGCCTCCCCCGTCCCCCCATGCGCCGCCGCCGACCCCTCCCCGTCGCCAGCGCCAGCCGGATGCCGGGCAATCGGGCGCGGCGCAGATCGACCTGTTCGGCGGATCGGGCAGGGACTGAAGCCCATGTATCCGGGCCGCACAGCCGCCGCGACGGGGAGCAGGGCGTTTCGCATCCTGGGGTGCATGATGCTTGGCATTGCGGTTGCAAGCTGCGCGTCTCATCCCGCCTTGTCGCGCCCTTCCGCCGCGCCCGTGGCTTCCGACGCGTCGCCCGCAGTGCCGGAGCCGGTGCCGCGCGACCTCATCCTGACCGGGACCGCGCGGCAGGGGAGCGTGATGATCGGCCGCGCGCCGATGGGCACGCGCACCCTGATGCTGGACGGCCGCCCGCTGCCCTTTGCCCCTGATGGCAGCTTCCTGATCGCCTTCGACCGGGATGCCCCGCCCACATCCCTGCTGCTGGCCATCGACGATCAGGGGCGGGAGACCCTGCGCGCGATCCCCGTGGGGCAGGGCAACTGGCAGATCGAACAGGTCGATGCGTCCATCACCGGCGGCGCGGCGACCAGCGCGGAGTTCAAGGCGCGGCGCGGGGCCGAACTGGCGCGCATCGCCGCCGCCCGCGACCTGATGCGTCCCGGATCGAGCGAGGGCTGGCGGCAATCGTTCGTCTGGCCGGTGGTTGCGCGCATTTCCGGCCGCTTTGGCGCGCAACGCGTCTATCGGGGCACGCCGGGCAGCTATCATAGTGGCGTGGACCTCGCGGCGGCGGCGGGCACCGTCTATGTCGCGCCCGCCGATGGCGTGGTGATCCTGGCGGCGGATGCACCCTATACGCTGGAGGGCAATCTGCTCCTCATCGACCATGGCATGGGCCTCAACAGCGCCTTCCTCCACTCGCAACGCCTGCTGGTAAAGGTGGGTGAGGTGGTGCGCCGCGGGCAGCCAATCGGGATCGTCGGAGCGACCGGCCGCGCGACCGGCCCGCATCTCCACTGGGGCATGAAATGGAATGACGCGCGGCTCGACCCGGTGACGCTGGTCGATCTGGCCGCCCCGCCGCGCTGAAATCCGCCGTTTCGGCCCGGTCGCCGCGATGATGAGACTAATGTCTAAAAGACAGCGGCGGCGGCCTCGCCTATCAGGAGGGCAAGCCTCTTGGGTCGCAAAGAGGGGCTGGGTTGTCATGACGATGATCCGGTATTGATGGCCAGCCAAGACCGGGTGGGGATTGGCTGGCCGTCACCAAATGTCCGTCGGCCTTTGCCCGGACGCGCGCTTTTCCTTATCTTCCACTTCTGATTGCCCGCGTGGCCGATAGGGCCACTGCCTCTGCCCGGAGAGGACTCGGGGAAGGTGCGATCGTCGCTACCGGGTTGCGTCCTGCCTCCGTCGGGGCGGAAGGGACTGCGCCTGTCATCACGCTCGGCACGGGGGCCATGGCGTGGTCGAGACAGAGCGGCGGCACTCCACGGGTGTGACGCTGGCGTTTTTTTGGGGGCTGCTTCAAAAGTCGCTAGTCGCCCGACAAGAGGGTGTCGAAGGCGACGGTGATCCGCTCGCCTTTCGGGAAGGGCGTGGTGCCATGCCACAGGAAGGATGGGAAGAGGACGAGGCGGCCCAGCTTCGGTTTGATCATGCGGAGCGGGGGCAGGCCTGTATCGAGAGCGGCGGGCGGCGCGCCGATGGTCAGCCATCCTGCCTGCGGATCGCTCTGGCACGGCGGCGGCAGGGCTGCGTAAAATGCGGCGCTCAATGTGCCGACCGGATGGATATGGCTGACATGATAGCCGCCATCGAGCAGCCGCACCGACCAGCTGTCGGCCAGGCTGATCCTGCCCCGTTTGCGGCCCAGCAGGGGATGGCGCATGTCCTCCGGAGGCAGGCCCGCGACATAGCGATAGAGCGCGGCGAAGAAGCCAAGGCGCAGCGAGGCCAGTTCCGGCTCCTCGCGCTCCAATATCCTGCCCGCCGTCTGCGTACCGCCGCGCAGCGACATGTCGAAGGGGTGGGTGCGGGCGACGTGCAGGGTCCGCAGGCGCGCCGCCAGCGCGGCGAGCGCCTCCGGCTCCACGTCCATGTCGATGCAGCGGACAAGCCCGGGACGATCCACCAGCCACGTATGGCGCGGATCGCCCAGGATGCGCCAGGCGGTGCCGAGCAGGCCCCAGCCGGTCTGGTTGTCGGGCTGTGCCTCCACGAATTTCTCGCCGAGGGCAGCCGCCTGCATGGTCCGGCCGGTCTTGATGAGGTGGCTGACATGGGGCAGGGCGAGTTGCCCGCCCTGTTCCGTCGCGCGGGCGAACATCGCATCGGCCCGCTCGACATCGCCCCCCTCGCTCGCCGCGACCGCGCCGAGCATGGTGAAGAACAGATGGTCGCCCGCCCATGTCCGCACGACGGGCAGCAGTTCCTCGATGACCGGGTGGAAGCCCGCGTCGCTCAGCATCCGCAGGCAGGTGACGGCGACATCCGCATTGCCCGCGGTGCGCCGCACGGCCTGCGCCAGCCATCGCGCAAAGGCATCCGGGTCGCCGCATTGCCAGAGCAGTTCGGCGGCGGTGCGATAGCCGTCGATCCAGTCCGGGTCCGCCTCCACGATGGCGACGATCACGGACAGCGCGCCCTCTATGTCGCCCGCGCCATAGGCCGCGACGGCGTCCTCGATCAGGCCCGCCTTCGCGGCTGGCCCCATCGCCGCCCGGCCCGATTTGGGCGACACGAGAAATTCCGAGCGATGCGGGCGTTGGGCTGTCATGGTCTGGTTAACGACCGGGAGAGCGCAAAATTTAGGGGTCGCGGGGCAGCGACCCCCATTTTATGGTGATTATCCACCGATCATGCGACGCTCAGGGCCAGCGCGCCATCGCCTTCGTCGACTTTCACCGTCGATCCGTCCGGCACCGCGCCGCGCAGGATGAGGTCCGCGAGCGGATCCTGCAAATGGCGTTGCACCGCACGCTTGAGGGGACGCGCACCATAGACCGGATCATAGCCGACCCGGCCCAGCCATGCCCGCGCACCACCGGTCAGGTCCAGTGTGACCTTGCGGTCCCTGAGCAGTTTTTGCACCCGGCCGACCTGAATATCCACGATGGGCGCCATATGCTCGACCGACAGGCGGTGGAACAGGATGATCTCGTCCAGCCGGTTGAGGAATTCGGGACGGAAATGCCCGCGCACGATCTCCATCACCTGCGGCTCGACATCGGCGACCGTCTGTCCTTCGTTCATGTGGGAGAGGAACTGGCTGCCCAGGTTGGAGGTCAGGATGATGATCGTGTTGGTGAAGTCCACCGTGCGGCCCTGCCCATCGGTCAGCCGCCCGTCGTCCAGCACCTGGAGCAGGATGTTGAACACATCGCCATGTGCCTTCTCCACCTCGTCGAACAGCACGACCTGATAGGGACGGCGCCGCACCGCCTCGGTCAGCACGCCGCCCTCCTCATAGCCGACATAGCCCGGAGGCGCGCCGATCAGGCGGGCGACCGAATGCTTCTCCATGAACTCCGACATGTCGATGCGGACCATGGCGTTGCCATCGTCGAAGAGAAACTCCGCCAGCGCCTTGGTCAGCTCCGTCTTGCCGACGCCCGTGGGGCCGAGGAAGAGGAAGCTGCCCAGTGGCCGGTTGGGATCCTGCAACCCCGCGCGGCTGCGCCGTACGGCGGTGGCGACGGCTTTCACCGCCTCCGCCTGCCCGATGACGCGCTTGCCCAGTTCCGCTTCCATGGCGAGCAGCTTCTCCCGCTCGCCCGATAACATGCGCTCCACCGGAATGCCGGTCCAGCGCGCCACGACGCCCGCAATGTCCTCCGCCGTCACCTCCTCGCGCAGCATCGCGCCTTCGGTGGCGCCTTCCGCCTCGACCAGCCGCCGTTCCAGATCGGGGATGGTGCCATAGGCAAGCTCGCCCGCTTTCGCGAGGTCGCCGCCGCGCTGCGCCTGGTCCAGCTCGATGCGCGCGGCGTCGAGTTGCTCCTTCAGCTTGCTCTCGCCAGCGATCTTGTCCTTCTCCGCCTGCCAACGCTGGGTGAGCGCGCCGGATTGCTCCTCCAGATTGGCGAGCTCCTCCTCCAGCGTGGCCAGACGGTCGGCGCTGGCCTTGTCGGTCTCGCGCTTGAGCGCCTCCCGCTCGATCTTGAGCTGGATGATGCGCCGGTCGAGATTCTCGATCTCCTCAGGCTTGCTCTCCACCTCCATGCGGAGCCGGCTGGCGGCCTCGTCCATCAGGTCGATGGCCTTGTCCGGCAGAAAGCGGTCGGTGATGTAGCGGTTGGAGAGAGTCGCCGCGGAAACCAGCGCACCATCGGTGATTCGCACGCCATGGTGCAGCTCATATTTCTCCTTGAGGCCGCGCAGGATGGAGATGGTGTCCTCCACCGTCGGCTCGCCCACGAAGACGGGCTGGAAGCGCCGCTGGAGCGCGGGATCTTTCTCCACATGCTTGCGATATTCATCCAGCGTGGTCGCGCCGATGCAATGGAGTTCGCCGCGTGCGAGGGCGGGTTTCAGCAGGTTGGACGCATCCATCGCGCCCTCGCCCTTGCCCGCGCCGATCAGCGTGTGCATCTCGTCGATGAACAGCACGATCTGGCCCTCGGCGCCCTTTACCTCGTCCAGCACGCCCTTGAGCCGCTCCTCGAACTCGCCGCGATATTTGGCGCCCGCGATCAGGCTGCCCATGTCGAGCGCCATGAGGGTGCGCCCCTTGAGCGTGTCCGGCACGTCGCCATTGGCGATGCGGAGTGCCAGACCCTCGGCGATTGCGGTCTTGCCGACGCCCGGTTCGCCGATGAGGACCGGGTTGTTCTTGGTGCGGCGGGCGAGAATCTGGATCGTCCGCCGGATTTCCTCGTCGCGGCCGATCACCGGGTCGAGCTTGCCCGCCCGCGCCGCCTCGGTCAGGTCGCGCGCGAATTTTTTCAGCGCGTCATAGCGATCCTCCGCCGATGCCGTGTCTGCCGTCTTGCCCTTGCGAAGTTCGTTGATCGCTCCGTTCAGTGCCTCCGCCCGGACGCCCGCCGCCGCGAGCGCCTTGCCCGCCGTGGAGGTGGTGGACAAGGTGAGGGCGAGGAGCATCCGCTCGACCGTGACGAAGCTGTCGCCAGCCTTTTGCGCGATCTGCTCCGCCTGATCGAGCACGCGCACGACATCATTGTCGAGGCCCGGTGTCTGCTGCGCGCCCGCACCGGAAACGGATGGCACCCTGGCCAGCGCCGTATCCGTCTCACGCAACGCGACGGCAGCATCGCCGCCGGCCGCTTTGATGAGGCCGGACGCCATGCCTTGCTCATCCTCCAGCAACGCCTTGAGCACATGCTCGGGGCTGATCCGCTGATGGTTCATGCGAATGGCCACGGTCTGCGCGCTTTGCAGGAAGCCCTTGGCCCGATCAGTGAATTTTTCGAGGTTCATCGCATCTCTCTGTTCGTGTCGTGGCCGATATGGTGTTGCTGAAATAACACACAAGGTTTTGCGGACAATTTTGACGGAAGATGTGAGGTTGCCCCTCCTCCTCTTCGGCTGACGGTGCGGAACGGGCGCATGCTTTTCCGCGCCAGATGCATTGCGTGCCGGGGACGCGGCGCTATGCTGCCCTTTCCAATATGACTGCCCCCGAGAGGATTGCCCATGCCCAGATCGCGCCCCTATGCCGTTATCGGCCTGTCGGCGCTTGCCTGGACATTGTGCGTGCCGACATCCGGTATGACCGCGCAAAAGTCGGGAGTGCCCGCCGCTCCGGTCAGGACCAACCTTGCGCCGCTGATCGCGCAGCTGGATATTCCTTATGAGATGTTCACCCTGAAGAACGGGTTGCGCGTGATCATCCACACGGATCGCAAGGCGCCTGTCGTCGGCGTGACCGTCTATTATCGCGTCGGTTCCAAGAACGAGCCGAAGGGCAAGACCGGCTTTGCCCATCTCTTCGAGCATCTGATGTTCGGCGGGTCGGAGAATGTGCCCGATTTCGACGCGCCGCTGGTGGAGGCAGGCTCCACCGCGACCAACGGATCGACATGGTTCGACCGCACCAATTATGTGGTGACGGTGCCGACGGGCGCGCTGGACCGGGCGTTGTTCATGGAGGCGGACCGCATGGGCCACCTTCTCGGTGCGGTGACGCAGGCAAAGCTGGATGCCCAGCGCGGCGTCGTCCAGAATGAAAAGCGGCAGGGCGACAACCAGCCTTTCGGCCTTGTCGACTATGCCCAGACGGAGGCGCTGTTCCCGGCCGGGCATCCCTATGGCCATAGCACCATCGGTTCCATGGCGGACCTCGATGCCGCCAGCGTGGCGGATGTGAAGGACTGGTTTCGCGCCAATTATGCGCCCAACAATGCCATCCTGGTGCTGGCGGGCGACATCGACGTGGCGACCGCCCGGCCCAAGGTGGAGAAATATTTCGGCGACATCGCCGCCGGTCCCGCCGTGCCGCCCGTGGTCTCGCCCATCCCCACGCTGCCCAAACGCATCGATGCGGTGATGAAGGACCGGGTTTCGACGACCCGCCTCTATCGCACTTGGGTCATCCCCGGCCTCAACGATCCGGCGGGCAACCAGCTCGCCATCGGCGCGGCGGTGCTGGGCGGCCTGTCCAGTTCCCGCCTCGACAATGCGCTGGTCCGCAGGGAGCAACTCGCCGTCGGCGTCACCGCGAGCACCGACCGGCATGAGCAGGTCGGCAAGTTCGAGGTGACGGTGGACGTTAAACCCGGCGTCGATCCGGCGAAGGTCTCCGCCCGCCTGGACGAACTGATCGCGGAACTGGTCGCCAAAGGGCCGTCCGCCGACGAGGTGCAACGGGTGGCGACCCGCTCGCTCAGCGGCGAGATCGCCGGGCTGGAGGTGGTCGGCGGTTTCGGCGGCAAGGCGACGACGCTGGCCGAGGGTCTGCTCTACTCCAACGATCCGGCCCAATATAAGAAGGATCTTGCCGAACTGGCCGCCGCCACGCCGGCCAGCGTCACCGCCGCCCTGCAAAAATGGCTGAACCGTCCGGTCTATGCGCTGACGGTCGAGCCGGGTGAGCGCAGCGGCTATGAGGAATCGAAGCTGGCCGGAGCGGTGCCCGCCACCGCCACCGCGCCTGCGGCCGGGGCATCCGCGCCCACGCCCGCCGTTGTATCTGCGGCTCCCCCGCGCCTCGCCATTCCCGGTGTCACGCCCACGGCGGAACTCATCTTCCCCGATGTCGTGACGCGCAAGCTGTCCAACGGCATCGCGGTCCATGTCGCCAGGCGCACCGTCATTCCCACCGTGCAGATGGTCGTCGCCTTCGACAGCGGCATCGCTGCCGAACCGCGCGAGAAGTCCGGCATCGGCCAGTTGCTTCTGTCCGTCATGGAATCGGGCACCAAGACCCGGGATTCCATCGGCATCGCGGAGGAGGAGGAGCGTCTGGGCGCGGACGTCTCCACCGGCCAGTCGATGGACCGCACCAGCGTCTCGCTTTATGCGCTGACCACCAACCTCGGCCCGTCGCTGGACCTGCTGGCGGACATCATCCGCAATCCTGGGCTCGATCCCAAGGAGGTGGAGCGGGTACGCGCGATCCAGCTTTCCTCCATCGATGCGGAGCGGACGCAGCCCTCTGGCCTGGCGGTCCGGGCGATCTTCCCGATCCTGTATGGTGCGCGGAACCCCTATGGCATGTCCTCGCGCGGGCTGGGCGATCCGGCGACGCTGCGGTCGATCACGCGCGAGGATCTGGGCGCATTCCACCGCCGCTGGCTGCGCCCCGAGAAGGCGGAGATATTCGTCGCGGGCAATATCGACGTCGATGCGCTGATGCCGATGCTGGAGGCGCGGTTCGGCCTGTGGCCCTCCACCCGCGACGTGCCGCCGACCAAGGATCTGTCCGCCGCCATCCCGGCGCCGACCCGCACCGTCTATCTCATCAACCGGCCGCAATCGCCGCAGTCGGTCATATTGGGCGGTTTCGTCACGGACCGGACGACGAAGGACGACCTGCTCGACTTCAACACCGCCAACACCATCTTCGCCAATGATTTTACCTCGCGCCTCAACACCGATATTCGTGAGGTGAAGGCATGGTCCTATGGCGTGTCGGGCTATCTGTCGCAGCGAGAGGGGCGCAGCCCCTATTTCGTCTCCGCCCCGGTGCAGGCCGACAAGACCGGGCCGAGCATCGCCGCCATCCGGCAGGATATGACCGAGTTCCTGAAGACGAAAGGCGTGACGAAGGAGGAGTTCGACCGCATCGTCCATGGCGCCATCGCGCGCCTGCCCGGCCGGTTCGAGACGACGGGCGCGGTGCTGGGCCAGATGCGCGACGACGCCATGTCCGGCCGCCCGTTCGATTTCGTGGAGAGCCTGCCCGCTCGCTATCGCGCGATGACGCCTGAGGCGCTGGACAAGGCCGCGCGGGCCGTGCTGGACCCTGCAAAGTTCAGCTGGGTGGTCGTCGGCGACCGGGATCAGGTGCTGCCACAGGTCAAGGCGCTGGGCCTGCCCATACAAGTGATTGACAGCGAGGGTCAGCCCGCCAAATAGGGGTTGTCGGACAAAGAGGAACGAGGGTTATGGCAAAAGCTGGTGGAACCGCGACAGGTGCCGGTACGGGCGGCGTGAAGGTCGACGGTGCCTATGACTGCGTGACCAAGACGCCGATGGGCGACCAGCAGAGCGTGTTCACCATCGTGACCACGGGCGACGGCTTTCAGGGCACCAATGCCAGCCCGCTGGGTTCCCTGGAGGTCAAGGACGGCAAGGTCGAGGGCAACCGTTTGACATGGTGCATGGAAACCAGCTTTCCCATGCCGATGAAATTCACGTGTGAGGGGCTGCTCAACGGCGACCAGTTGACCGCCAGCATCGACGCGGGAACGTTCGGGATTATCACAATGGCGGGCAAGCGGCGCGGGTAGGGGTGTCGGGCGGCGTGGATGGTGCCCGCTGGAGGCTGGAGGCTGGATGCGGAGGTTGAGGCGAGTGTTCCGTACTCCTGCAAAAGCAGGAGCCTGGGACAAGGAGATGCCTTGGCTACTCTGGGTTCTGCTTTCGCGGGAACACGTCAGTTCTTGCAAACGGAAAGTCCGTAACCCATCGATCTGCGCCCCAATCAGGCCACCGCCACCCCATGGCGCGCAGCCGGGCGCGCTCCGATCATCGGCTGCCAGTCGTTCTCCTTCTCCAGCCGCTTCACATAGGTGCTCAGCCCGATCTGCAAGGCCAGCAGCATGAACACGAATGGCTGGAAGGCGATGCCCACGAAGAATGACCCGATCATATAGATGAGATGCCCCTGGCTCATCGCCAGCGCATAGGGCGCGATCCACAGCTTCTCGGGGTCGGTCTTGTTGCGGTAGCGGCGCGAGACCTGGAATGTGCGCAACATCGTCCCGAAATGCAGGACCAGCCACAGGATCAGCCCCGGATAGCCCTGCTCGCCCAACATCTCGAAATAGCTGGAATGATAGGCGCGGGCCTGGTCGATGATCGTCCGGCGCTCGATATGGACATTGCCATTATCCTCCACCACCTGCTTGACGGTGTCATATTTGAAGCTGTTGGAGCGATAGGCGTCGAAGCCGCCGCCAAAGGGATGGGTGCGGGCATAGTCGATCGTCCATTTCCACACCTGCACCCGCGTCGATGCGCTGGAATCGCCCTGATAATTGCCGATGGTGTCCATGCGGCTGGTGAAGCTGCTGGGCAGAAAGGGAATGGCGCAGACCAGCGCGAATACGCCGCCGACCGCGAACAGCATCTTGCGCTTCACGTTCAGGAACATCAGCGCGCCGAGGATCGCGGCACAGATCAGGCCGGTGCGCGCCTCCGTGCCGATGGGGATCAGCAGGCAGGCCAGGCAGAAGCCATAGGCATAGAGCTTCACCCGCCAGTCGGGTTTGAAGATGGTGCCGTGTTTTGCCAGATACAGGATCAGCGGGATGATGCAGATGGCAACGGTGGAGATGATCGAGCCTTCATACATGCCCGCATTATTGTCGACCATCAGGTTCAGCACGCCATAGCCGCCGCCCGACAGCGCCGTCTTGATCCCGCCGTTGATGATGATCGCGCTGGCCGACAGGACCATGACCAGACTCAGCGCCTCGATGCGGAGCCGGGTGCGAAGCGTCAGCGGCAGGAAGGTGGCGAAGACCAGCGCCTTCCACACCCATCCCCATTTGTCCGCCGCATCGACCGGGAAGTCGGCGTTGACGGTGGTGATGCCGCAATAGATCAGCAGGAGGATGAGCAGCCCCTGCCGCAAGGACAGGCGCGTGTCCGCCTTGTTGTCGAACACCACCCATGCCCCGACCGACGCGACGAAGGCCAGCAGGGAGATGGGGATGGCGTTCAGCAGGAAATAGGTCAGCCGTTGCGGGGAGACGATGTCGATATAGGCATAGGTCAGGATCAGGATGAACGGCCGCTTGGCGCCCAGCAGGAACAGCGCGGCCAGAAAGGCGATGAAGATAAGGTCACGCATGGCCCGTATCCTCGCCCGTGCTGGGCGGCGGGGCGCGCAGGAGACCGCGATCCGGCTGGGGATTATCGTCGTCCAGGTCGGGGCGGGAAAGCAGGCGCCAGCAGGTCAGCAGGATCAGGCCATGGCTGAGCAATAGGGTCAAATTATCGATCATCGCCCCTGAACCTTCAGTCCCGTCCCTGTCCGCCATCGCGCCATGACACCCCCTCCTAACGGCCCGTGGTTGACGTCACGTTAAATCTTTATGTGCAAAGACCATGGGGTCATGACCCGTATCCTGCACGTCCTCGACCACAGCCTGCCGCTGCACAGCGGCTACACTTTCCGCACCCGCGCGATATTGAAGGCGCAGCAGGCGCGGGGATGGTCCGTCATGGGCATCACCGGCGGGCGCCATGTGCTGCCCGGTCCGGCGGAGGAGACGGTGGAGGGGCTGACCTTTCGCCGCGTGCCCAGTGTGGCGAGCAGCCGCATCGGTCCGGTCCGCGAATGGCAGGACATCCGCGCCCTCTCGCGCGGTATCGACGCGGCCGTCCGCGACTGGCGGCCCGACCTGATCCACGCGCACAGCCCGGTACTCAGCGCGCTTGCCGCCCTGCCGGTGGTTCGGCGCCATCGCATTCCCTTGCTCTACGAAATCCGCGCCTTCTGGGAGGATGCCGCCGTTGGTAATGGCACCGACCATGAGGGCAGCCTGCGTTATCGCGTCACCCGCGCGCTGGAACGACATGCGGTGCGCCGCGCCGATGCCGTCGCCGTCATCTGCGAAGGGCTGCGCGGCGACCTGATTCAGCGCGGCGTCGCACAGGATAAGATCATCGTCTCGCCCAATGGGGTGGACATGGCGATGTTCGGTTCGCCCGCGCCCGCCGATGCGGCGCTCCGCACCCGGCTCGGCCTCGACGGTGCCGAAGTTGTCGGCTTCATCGGCAGCTTCTATGATTATGAGGGACTGGACGATCTGATCGCGGCCATGCCTTTCCTCGTCGGGCAACGTCCGTCCGCCCGCCTGCTGCTGGTCGGTGGTGGCCCGCGCGAGGATGCCCTGCGTGCGCAGGCGGCGGCCTCTCCGGTCGCCCGCGCGATCCATTTCGTCGGCCGGGTGCCGCATGAACAGGTGGAACGCTATTACAGCCTGATCGACGTGCTGGCCTATCCGCGCAAGGCGATGCGCCTGACCGAACTCGTCACGCCGCTCAAGCCGCTGGAGGCGATGGCGCAGGGGCGGCTGGTCGCGGCGTCGTCCGTGGGTGGGCACCGCGAACTGATCCGCGATGGCGACACGGGCACGCTCTTCCCGCCCGACGATCCCGCCGCCGCCGCCGCGGCAATCGCAAAGCTGCTGTATGCACGGGACGGCTGGGAGGCCCGCCGCGCCAATGCCCGCCGCTTCGTCGAGCAGGAGCGGGACTGGGCCACCAATATAGTGCGTTACGAACCTGTTTACCAACGCCTGCTAGGCAGGACGCCGGAAAGCTGAAGGGAGCGAGGGATGGACATGTCGGTTCATCGGCGCCCCCGGGCGCAGGGCGAAGGGGACGGCAGGCTCCGGGGTGCCACGATCGCGGGTCTGGTCACATTGGCCTGCCTGATCGCGGTGCCGGTCGAGCTGCTCGAACTGGGTCTCGCGTCCATCGGACTTTCCGAGATTTTGCCCGTGCTGGCGCCACCGATCGGGTGGCCGGTGCGGATCGCCCTGGCCCTGTGCGGAGCCGCCATCGCGGCGGTAGTCGGCAGTGGTGTCTTGGGGCGAGAATTGGGCGGCGCCGATGCCGTCATGGGTATCGTGGACGCTGGTTCGGGCATGAAAGGGAATGGCATCATGGGTTGGACGCGAAGCCTCGGACTGCATCATCTCGCGCGGCTGGCACGCGGGGACGACGGCGGCTTTGACAGCTATGCCCCGGCCGCGCCGGGCATGCGCGCACCCGCCTTTCGCAAGCCGGAGGCAGTCCCGTCGCTCGACCTACTGCGCCGCAGCCGCAAGGACATGCACCCCGACGCGCCACCGCGCGCGCCGCTGGTCGCCAGCCGCGACCTGCCGGTCGTCACCGAATTCAGCGTGATCGAAGCGGGGCCGGACATCGCACCGCCGCCGCCGCCTATCGCCTGCGCTTCCCCGATTCGCGATACCACCAGCGAAGTCCGCCCCCGCCCGCTCCCCCGCTCGCCCGCGCCGCTGAGCGATTCGGACCTGAGCTGGGTGCGCGGCCTGCTGTCGAATCAGGACGGGAACAAGGAGAAGGGCTCTGCCCATCCCAGCGTCTCACCCGCCGTCGAGCCGGAAATTGGTCGTTCGAAACCAGCCTCTCCGATTTTGGATGGCGCCATTCCGGTGGACGCTGTTCCCCTGACCGCAACGGAGCCGGAGACATGTGCATCGCTGCTGTCGCTGGTCGACCGTTTCGAGCAGGGTGTGGCCCATCGCATCGCCCTGCGCGACGCCACCCATGCGATGGGCCGCGTCGAGGAAAGCCTGACCGGTCAGCCTGCCCCGGCTCCAGCCGCGGCAATGGTCGAGGATGGGCTGGACGATGCGGATGTGCCGCTGGAGATGGACGATGCGCTGAATGCCGCGCTGGAGACGCTGCGCAAGCTGTCGGTCAAGGCCAACGGACGCTGACCCTGGCCGTCCTCACCACGCTTCAATGGTGAGGATGGAAAGGGTGAGGACGACTTCCTCCGCCTCTAGGTCCATCCGGTCGATGGACAGATCAGCGACGATATGACCGGCCAGGGCGAACTCCGCCTCCGGCAATATGGCCAGCAAGGCCTCGGCCCGCACCACCATATCCTCACCGCGTAGCGCCAGCGTCACCCCATGCCGCGCGCCGACGAAGGTCGCGCTCGCCCAGCCGGTGATGCCACTGTCCACTATTGCGCTGCCCGCGCCCGCCCGATCGAGTAAAGCGGTCAGCAACCTGCCATGGCAGTCACGTCGCATCGGGCGCGGCGACGCGGGTCGGATGACCTCTGTCGGACGGCGCGCGATGCGATAACGCCGGGCGGTGGCGGGAAAGAGCGCGCGCGCGTTCATGCCTGCACTCCCGTGCCCTGCCGTTGCGGACGGGATTGCTGTCCGACCGGCTGCCTGTTCTCCCGTCCCTGCGCGCGCTCTGCATGGGTGGAGATGAAGTGGGTGAGGCGGCGGCACATGCGTTGCGTCGGCTCCCGCCCGTTTCGCATGTCGAGGACGATTCGCGGGTCGCGCACCGCATCGCGGCCGAATCGCGTCGGCGCCATGCCCGTCTCGCTGTGCCCTGCCATTTATTTCCCAGTTCTGATGATGCGGGATACTGGGGGCTTTAATGGGATGTATCGGGATGGAACTGCCCGAAAATGGGCGTTTCTTGGGTTTTGCGGCGGGCGCGATGGCCAGAAAGAGTTTTTGGCGCGGTTGAGTGTTTCGCACCCAAAATTGGGCCTCGGACGTGCGAAAAACTTAGGAATTGCGTGAGGTCTTCCCAGTTTTACGGTGCGCTGCTTCCCACTTCCAATTTTCGGCAATTTTCTGCGGGTTTTGACGCCTTGCGCCCCGGTGCGGGCGGCAATGTAACTGGGAAGGGAACTGGGAAGCGGCGCGCCGTATGTCATGCGTTTGAAATGACCAGTTCTGCGGCCTTGGGCGCTCGACCATTTCCAGCCACCTGATAAGTGGTTTCGACTTCGTCCAGCGTGAAGCGAGCGAAGATTTCGCGCACCTCTGAGCGATCATTAAGGCTCAGGATGAAGCGACCTTTCAGATGTGAAAGGCGATCCGCCATTTCGGCAAATTCCTCCCGCCCGAACATGGCTGCGCCATAGTCATTCTCGCATCCGTAATAGGGAGGATCGAGATAGAAGAGTGTCCCGGCACGGTCGTAGCGCGTGAGGAAATCGCGCCAGTGAAGTCGCTCCACCGTGACGGCTGCCAACCGCTCGTGAAGAGCTTCTAACATCGGCCCTAGTTTGGTCACGTCGAAATGCGCTGGTCGGCCCGGTGCCACGCCGAAATTGCGACCTGCGACTTTGCCGCCGAACGCGAGCCGCTGGAGATAGAGGAAGCGAGCCGAGCGTTGCAGATCGGTCAGGGAGGAGGGATCGAGCGCGAGCAGCTTCTCGAAGCCAGCGCGGGACGAAACTTGAAACCGGATCATGTCCATGAACGCGATATAGTGGTGCTGAAGCACTCGAAAGAAAGTCGAAATATCTTCCGACCAATCGTTGATGACCTCTGCTGATGGCCGCAGGTCGCGGCGGAGAAAAATGCCACCCATGCCGACGAAAACTTCTGCATAGGTTTGGTGGGGCGTTGAGTTGATCTGCGCGATGAGGCGCTTGGCGAGATTGCGCTTTCCGCCGATGTAGCCCGCGACGGGCCGAACTGGATCGACGGGCTGCAATGATGTTGCAAGGGCATTGTCAGGCGCATGAAGCGCCCCTGAAATTGGACTCGACTTTGTCACGATGTTCTCTAAGTGTTCCCACCATCCGGTGCTGGATGGCGGGATGGTTTCGGCGTTGGCCAGCCGGATCGTGACGGGGTTCTTCCGTCGGTTTGGGGCGTTGACGCGCCCCATCCTCCGCCTCTCAGCGGTGAATTGAAAATTAGTGCCTATGGCGCTAAGTACGAGTTGCGACGTGCGCAACGCGGTAAATCTTCCCACCGTAGCGCGAGGCCACGGCCTTTGACCGTTAGCAGGGTACTGGGAGACCCTGCCGCGCGTCGCGCCTTTCATCGGCGATCAACCAACAAAGGCATGCCCCTTGTTTCCTTCGCGATCTTGGCGGCGCTGCTGCCGTGGAAGCTCACGACAGCGGGAAGCTCCCTGCCACCGTCCTGCCGGATAACGACTTTCCAGATGCGGCCCGCTTCGTCTGCGAAATATATCAGACGGCTGTCACCCTGCTGCGCGACGACCAGGGCGCGCGAGACGAGGTCGGGAAGTCGCCTGTAATCGTCGATGGTCAGCTCCTTGTGACCTACCGAGATATCCGGAAATTCGCCCAGCTGTTTCCTCACGATATTGCTTGGCAGAATGACGACGCGCGCCGTGGCGCCAATGGCCACTTGTTGCGCGGGGTCCAGAATGGCCACCGGGAAGGCACTGTTCGGCAGTGCCATGAACTGATCGAATGCCGGGCTGTTCACGATCTCCCGCAGTGTAGTGGAAGCATCTGCCTCCATCCCCGCCTCGGTCGCGGTTTGGAGTGACGCGGTCGTCTTGGCGCCAATGGCCTCCAAATGAGCAGTGCCGGGATTGTAGCTGAAGCCGGGGTCGATGCCGTCCGGCACCGTGATCGGATCGCCTGTTGCCGGTACGAACTGGCGCGCGCCTTGGGGCAGATCGGCATCGGGCGTAATGCTCCAGCCCTTCTTCTTCATCCGCCGTTCGCTAACCTGCTCGAAATGGCACTGACAAAACCAGCCGTTCGGCGGGAAATGGGTTTGCCAGAAAGGGTGGTCGACTGGGAGCAGGATGCCGTACCACTGCTTATGAAGCAGGCGCTGATGCTCAGCCGTGGAAGGCAGGTAGCGGAGGTAAGGATAGACGGCTTTCTGGCGCTGGATGCGCGACCAATGGCCTGAGGCCATGCTCATGCGGACATTGGTGTTGTAGATCGTTTTGAGGCGGTGGTTGTTGACGATCACCGTTTCGTCGGTGCCGGTCAGTTCACGGTTGTTGACGGTGCCCCACCATCCGGCGCGCTTGAGGTCTGGGAGGACACCCTTTTTCCATTCTTCAAAGGTGCCACCGTTGCGGATGACATCGTCCAGCGACGTGCGAATGGTACGGAGGAGGTCCAACTTGGCGATCTTGGCCACCGTGAACGCGACCGCATGATCCTGGTGCATCATTTCGGACCAACGGACGGTCGGCTGTAGCTGGTCGCGCGCCTCGAATGCGCGGACCACCTCGGTCGGCTCCATGAAGATCGAATAGCCGAGACTGTCAGCCATGGTTCAGGACGCATAAGGCGACAGCTTCGCCGCTAGGCAGGCCGAAATGCCGCCTGGCTGACCGCCAATGTGTGAAGTGCTCATTGCAATGAAAGCAACGCCATCCACCGGGCGGACATTGCGTAGCGTCTCCTGGCACTCCGTTCTGGTCGAGCCAAGCTATTCCACCTATCGCAAAAGCTGGGGAGGATCGATAAGACATTAAGCTCTCTTCCAGAACATGATGTCAAAGCCGCAGCCCGTCAGGCTCCAACGGGTCGGAACTGGACGGCCGAGCAAAGGCCAAGTTGCTTCTCGGCCGTTGCGAAGGCGGACATGGACGCGAACTTTTTCAGCGTCAGACGCCAAAACCCGATCAGCCGGGCAGGGTTCGGCCCGGCGAGGTGTGAACACGGGCGGCCGGCCGGGGTTGGGTTGCCATTCATTCATGGGGCGCCCGTCAGCGGTATTCATTCGCCTGCCTCCCGGCAGTCGGGACAATCGCACTCGTCGCCCATCAGCGCGCGGCGCACTTCAATGTCGGGCACAGGGTCCGGCATCTCAATGTCCAGCATGCGGTCAAACCATTTGGCGAGAGCGTCCATCATGCGTCGCTCTCCGACGTTGGCTGGATGGCGGCACCCAGGTGCGCGGCGAAACCCGCACGCTCCAGCGCCTGGAGCAGTGGTCCTTCGTCCATCGTGCCCAAAGCACCGGCGAGGACCGCTCGGGCTTGCTCCTCGCTCTCGGCCGCGATCATTCGATCCAGCAGCGTCCCTGTCATGCTGGAGGTGACACGATAGCCGCTCTCCGCGATCATACGTTCCACGACACTGTCCGTCTGGTCATGGTCGTTGCCTTCCGCGAAGCTCACGGCCTTTCCTTTGGTGCCAGGCTGCCCCTCGTCGTCGTTTGCCGGGGCAGAAACTTCGTTGTTGTCGCTAACCGTCTTGCCCTTATCCATGGCAGGCGGGTTTGAGCCGCTGGGCGCCTCTTTGTCGTCGCGTCGGACGAAGCCTTCACCGAACATGTTGCGAAAGCTGTCAGCGGTGCGGACCCATCCGCCAGTGGCGTGGATCGCGTCAGTTTCGGCCGTTTTCTTGGTGTCCTCTTCCTCCTCGACGATCCGCTTGACGATGGGCGCGGCAACATCGGTGCCGAAGTTCCAATCGGTCCACCAGCGGATTGGACCGCCGTCCTGTCCATCGGGACCATTGGTGAAGCTATCCGTCAGATCGTCGGCGTCAGTCTTCACAACCTCCAGCTTCACATCGGCATGAACCTCGCCCTGCGACCGCGAAGAGCCATTATCCGTGGTCATGGTCTGAGACAGAACAATCTTGGCGATGGCCGAGTCCATGTACCGGCACAGCGTCTCGAAATCAGCAGTGCCGGATTTGGCCGCGCCGAGCAGTTCCACCACCATTCCGTCCGGGACGACGAAGCCGCTATCGGTTGCAATCGCCTGAAGCGCGGCAAGCAGCTTCTGGATTTCTCCCGGCGTAGAGCCGCGCGGGTAGGTGCCCTTCGCGGTCGGCGTGCCGAATTTGTCGAGGAAGATATTCCAGAACCGGATGCCGTTGCGCTTGAACAGCGTCGGCCAATACAGCCAGTGGGCCAAGCCACGGCCATAGGGCTGGTCATCATCGTCGGCGCCGACCGAATGGACCCAGAATTTGCGCTCGGGCATGACCTCGCCCTGGACGTTCGTCGGTGTGAGCATCCGAAGCCGGTTCTCCGCGTCGTAGCGGAACCGGCGCGCGTGGCGGACCTTGATGCCGACGATGTCGAACAGGCCATCGCGATAGCCCCACATCAGTTCGGCCACTGAATAGCCGTTGAAAGTGGCTTTCAGCATCTTGCGAGTGACGCGGTCCCAGGGGATACGCTTCAAGGTGCGGTCGAGGGCTTCTGCCGCCGCCTGGGCGCGTGGATCGTCGTCGTCACCGGCTATGACATTCCAATCCCGCGATACGACGGCGCCGATGCGCTGCTGCATCGTCGAGAACACCTGATCGTCCTCGAACACCTTGTCGTAAGCGCCCCAGTCGACGGCGCTGGAGAGCAGCGGGTCGGAAGCCTCTCGCAACCCACGAATGTAAGGCTGCGTGATGTCGCGGCCATCGCGAGTGGTGGCGATCTCGGCCGTCAGGTCGGTCGAGGGGCGCGGAGCGGATGCGGGCGCCGAGCGGGCGCGCGAACGATAGGGGGCGGGGCGCTGGTTCATGTCAGTGGAAACTCAATCCGCTGGACCGGCGTCCGACAGTGCCGAAGCCGGTAGTGGTGATGACGGTTTCGGGTGCGCTGGAGCGGATCGCGCCCAGTACATGCACGTCCATGGGGCCGACATCCTCGTCGGCGGCGGCGATCAGGTGCATGAGTGCGATAGCGTTGTCGCCGTGCCGTTGACCCTTCGCGCCATCTGCTTTCGACTGGACAGAACTGTCGGGGATTTTGGGCACGCCCTTGACCTGCTTAACCATGCGCAGGTCCTCCATCGTCCCTTCGTCCAAAGGGATGGTGAACGTGCGATCTTCAAGCCCCGCCTTTAATTTGGGCATGAAGGCCAGATAGGTCTTGTCGCTGGCCATGACGGCCTCAATCCGCGCAGTCCCCCATTTCTGCTGTGCATACTCCGCCAGGGCGGACCCGTTGCCGCGTGCATCCATCTTGCCCGCGCAGAAATTGGGCAGGCGGCTGACGATCCAATTGATGACAAATTCCTGTTCGCGGAACGGGACATTGCGCATCTCGATGATGAAGCGGCAGATCAGGTTGGTATGTTCGTCGTGCTGGCCGACCGCGATGGGCGATACGTCGCCGACGCGCGCAAAATCCTGCCCGAAATAGGATCGGCGGCGCGGATCGAAGTTGCGCAGCAGCGGGAGGAGATTAGTTTCAAGAAACTCCCGCACATGGTCCTGGCGAAACTCGTCCCTCTGCTGTTCGAACCCGTCGGGGCAGGCGAGGCGAACGACGGGCAGGTCGGGCGACATGGCGGCCCTGATCGTGGCGCGCGACAGATAGACGCCGGAACCGCGCGACGGGATAACGTCCAGCTCCTCCTCGGCTGCATCGCCGTATCGTTTGCGGAGGCTGGCTTCCCAGGCGCGCTCCTTCTCCGCCGACCATTCCTCGCCGGTGCGGAGACAGATGCGCTTATAGAGGCCGTCTGCTAGGGCATCGGCGAGGGTGAGGCGCATGACATGCCCTTCCTTTTTGCCCGCGCGAATTTCTTCGATCAGCTCATTGAACGGATTGTCCGCGCCGTCGTGGGTAGAAATGACGACGACGTGGCTTCCCCACATCGTCAGGGCCATCGCTGCCTTTAGCAGCTCCGCTAGGGCGTCATGGAAGGCCGCTTCGTCAATGAGGACTTTGCCCTGCATGCCGCGCAGCGACCGGGGCTTGGATGATAGCGCGATGACCGATTTCCCGGATGGGAAATCGACCCGG
Organism: Sphingobium sp.; assembly: GCA_036384115.1. Taxonomy (GTDB): domain Bacteria; phylum Pseudomonadota; class Alphaproteobacteria; order Sphingomonadales; family Sphingomonadaceae; genus Sphingobium. The sequence continues at coordinate 32,138 of DASVMZ010000077.1, read as the reverse complement.
AGCGCCTTGATCCCGGCTTCGGAGCCATCGTCGTAGAGGAATTCGGCACTTTCGCTGGCAACCTCGTTGAACGCCTTTGCAAAGTCCGCGACATACCCGATAAATTCGCGGGTCATGTCGAGATTGTAGGCGATGTAATAGACGTTTTGTGGGCGAAAAGCGGGCGCTGCCGTCAGCACCGCGTCGGCGGCAAAGCCATAGGTAATGCCGGTGCGACGCGATTTCTCAATGACGAGAAGCTGATGCTGGGCGCTCAGCGCAATGGCGGCCCCTTGATATGGCAGGAGGACCTTGAGGTCGCTTAGGCCGCTGCTCATGCGGCAAGCCCAAGGATGGACGCTTTCACACGGTCAATCGTTTCTTGCGATGCGCCGGAGGAACGTGCCGCCGTCTCAGCGGCAGATGCCGCCTGGGCGCGCGCCTGCTTCGCCGCCTCCTCCCGGATGCGTGCATCGCGGTCAGCGTCGATTTTGGCGGAGGAGATGAGTTCCTTCGTCGCCTTGGCGAGAAGGTGGAAATCCTTGGCTTCAAGGTCCGGTTCTTCATCAGAGGCCAGCGGCATAATCATGCGGGCGCCGATGCTGGTCAGCATCTGCACCATCAGCTTGCCCTCCGCATTGTCGGTCCCGCCGAAGTCGTCGGCGAACGCCTCCGCGACGGCGCGCATGTCGCGGTGGCGCGCGGCCATCTCGCCATATTGCTTGGCGTAGCGGCCAACGGCCGAGCGCGAGCGCGGGTGGCCCATGGCGTTCAACTTTTTGACGATCTGGTCGATGGTGGAGCCGCCCTCCATTGCCTGCATGACCGCAGCCTGGATCGAAGGGTCCAGCGTCTTGATGGAGGATTTGCGGGCCATCAGTCGCCGGTCTTATGGCGCCAGACGCCCTCGACGTTCAGGCGGCCCTCGGCGAGCGAGCGGCCATCGGCGAGGATGCGCGCGACCTTGTACGGACCAACGTCGGCCACTTCGACCAACTTTTCCCCGGCCAGCCATACCAGCTCCACTGCAATGTCGCGGCGAGCAACCCGGTGACCGAGGCCGCTGAGCAGCACTTCGATATAGTCGTCGCTCTGTTCGCCGCCGATGTCATTCAGCAGGTCGAGGATGGCGCGGCGGATCAGCGGGAGGATCGGGGCCGGGATCATCGGCTGATGCCCCGTTCGATCAAGATTTGCAGGTAATCGTTGGCTGTCTCGACCTGCTTGCCAACGCCATCAACGCGGTTCTCGACACCGCTCATTCGCCCAGCAAGCGTTGCTAGCTGGGCCATAAGTTCAATCGGGGTGGGTGACTCTTTGTGTTCAGCTTCAAGCTGCACGACGGCGGCGTTGCACTTGACCTGGTCAACCGAGAGCTGGGTGACGGTCGTCTGGAGCTTATCAAAATCCTCTTTCGTCGGGAATTTTGTGCGCAGCCAGTAAAAGCCCGCCATCAATATGATGGGCGTGGCGCCGGAGAGGACCGGCCAGATGTCGATCAGCAGGGAAAGCCAGTCGGGCACTAGAAGCCCCCGATCTGCGAACGATGATTGAAACCCACGATGGCCCCCGGTGCAACGGCATTGAACGATGCTTGCACCCTGCGCCGGATCGCTCCCGCAGCTTACCGCCCGTACCGGGGCGGCGGGTCAGTCGGGGGTATCGAACATATCAAGTTGGCGCGCGTCGCGCGCACGCGGGAGCAGTACCATCGGCGTGGCGGTCAATGCCTCTTGGGTGTGGTTGACGATGTGGCGCAAGTGACGGCGCGGCATACGCAATATCGCCGCACCTTCGTCGACCGACATTTTCTTCGCACGGCAGGCCGCAAGGATGCCTGCCCTCCGGGCTTTGAGCAGAGGCATCCGCCCGCCCGGAATGCGCAGTCGCTCGACTCCATAGACATGCGCCATCGTCTCGGCTTTATCTGCCCCGATGATGTCGCTGAATGGGCTGCGAGCCGGGTCTTTCGACACGTAGACCTCCTGCCCTGCGAAAGCGTCCACAATCAACAGGGTTGCATACGGCCCAATATGGGCCGCCATGTCGAGCATGATCGGCGGCCATTTCGGGTCCGCCTGGGCGTCTTCGGGGATCGGCCAATCGTCGATCCTGATTGTTTTTGGCCGCGCCATGGCTATTTTCCCAGCGCGCGGCGCAGCTTGCGCCCGAGCAGCTTGATGGCGTCGTCCAGTTCGCGCGCGTCCCAGTCCCACAGGCGGGTGGGTAGGCCCATGGCGGCCCGGCAATACAAATGAACCTCGGCGATTTCTATGCCGTTGCGGCCCAGCACACGGCCGATTGCCTCCAACACGGCGTGGCGATCATGCAGCGCGGACGTGAACCCCGGCGCGATCTGCTCGATCTCCGCTGTCTGTTCGGCGGTTGGCCAGACCACGCCTGCCCTGTCCGCCCAAGCCTTGAGTGCCTCGATCACGGACGCAGCCTTGCGATGGTCGAGGAAGCGGAGCGCGGACATGCCGGTCTGACGACGAACGAAAGCGTTGATTGCCGCGTCGCTCGGGTCGTCGATAGCGCCCAGCCAGAACAGCGACCACCACAAAGCCTTGGCTTTGCCGATGTGTGGCCGGTGGTCCATCGCTGCCCTGGCGGCGCCGCCGTTCAATTTATCCAGCAGGCGCCGCATTTCTGCCAGGGTCATATCTGACAGGCTGGCCTTGCCGATAAATTCGGTCTGGATCGCCTTGCGGGTATCGTCGTCGATACCGTTGCGCTTGCACGCGCCGCGTACAGCCCGGATGAGGCGGATACGGCGGTCGTCCGAAGGTTTGGGGCTTGCCTCAGCCATGTGCGTTCTCCCGTCGCGAGAGTTCGGCGCGCAGTTCGCCAGTCGGCACCGCGCGCAGGTCGGGGCCGTTGGGAGCGAGACTGCGATCAGCACCGGGAAGGCGAACCAGATGGCCGCGCTTAATCAACGCCTTCACCTGGGAGTGAACACCGCTGACGCCCTTGTTTCCGACCAGCGCCGCCAGTTCGCGGAACGTCGGCGCGACGCGATGCTGCTCATAATAGGAGAGGAAGGTGTCCAGAACCTTCTGCATTTCGGGGGTCATCCCTCGTCTCCATAGAATGGGAGGCCGATCAACGGCGCGGGCAGGCCAAGCGGGGCGGGGTCGGCAGGCTTGCTACGTGCGCGTGCCGCGACAGGTTTTTCCTGCCCAAGGCGCCCCTCCACCTGCGCCTCATGGCACTGGCGCAGAATGTCGCTGAGGCAATACCCCTCCTTGACCTCAAGAATGATCGTGACTTTTATCGCCTTCGCGCCGGAGCTGGTCGCGAAAGATTTGAGCAACGCGCCCGCGCGCTGCCACATCAGGTGCGTGTAATCGCTCACTGTACGCCCCCCACCGACTGGCCCAGTTCATGCGCGTTGGCGCTGAACACGGCGTTGGCGAACAGGGTGGCGGCCAGGTCGATCTCGTCGCCATCAAGGCGAACGCACAGGCCGGTATTGCCCCAGGTCATGCTGATAACGACGAAGCCGTCCACAGAGGTGAAGCCTATCGTGCTTTCGCCGGTGGGGGAGAGCGCAGGCATCACGGTCGCGGCGAAGCCCGAAATGGCGCATTCCTTCATTTCAACCATCTTGCTGATCCTTGAATTGGTGGTGGATTTGCTGGGTGAGCGGCCACATCCTCTCCTCATTGAGCAAATCGAGCGGCCCGACTGTCTGGGCGACGGCGATCACGGGAGAGCAGCGGACGGATGGGGCAAGCTGGAATTCCAGCGGTTCCTCCGTGTCGGCTGCAAAGATGTAGACACGGACCGTCACGTCGCGGCCGAGAGTTCCGCGTTCAGCCGCCGCAGCTTGTCCTTGCAGCCGTCGATCTGGTCGACGAGGCGGGCAATGCGGGTGTCCATGCGCTGGTTGAGCCGGACCAGTTCGCACACTTCCTCGTCAGTCAGGCAGCGCCGAAGCTTATCGGCCTGAAGGGCATTAATCCTGCTGACCATCTCCTGGGTGGGAACGCGGCGCGTCATGCGAGCTTCCTTCCGTCATGCTGGTTCCACAGCGCGACGGCCTCTGGCGCGTTGCGGTGATCGTCGAGATGCTCCCGGCCCTGCGCCCCGCAGGCGGTGCCGGGGCACGTCACCTGTGTGAGGACCAGGCCGTCGCGACGGGCGCGGGCGCGGATCTGGGGTGTTCGCCCGCAAGAGCAGCGATTGGCGGCGCTCACTGCACTGCCTCCGGGATTTCGACGGCCTCGGGGCTGACATCCTTTCTCGGCAGGTCGATGAAGAACTCCTCCTTTTGCTCGGTCGTCGCGCCCAGCCAGATCAGGAGGTGGCCCAGTTCGTCCTTGGCCAGGATCGAACGGATGCACGCCTGCTTGTCCACTTTCTCGGTGATGCGCAGCAATTCGCGCAGACCGGCCTCGGCCAGATCTTCGACAAAGGTTTCAGCCTTGGCGGGCAGCTTGAGCGAGTGCGGCGTGGTCCGTTCACCGATGGTACAACCGGCCAGCGCCATCGACTTGCGCTTGCCGTCCGTCATCGCCGGGGCAGCGACGCCCCACCAGATGCGGAGGCGGCGGAATATGTCCTTGGCGCGCTCCTCCAGCGGCGCGGTGAAGGTGTCGCGAGCGGTTTCAATCGCGGTGATCGACCGCTCGGCATCGGTCTTCAGTTCTTCGATCTTGTCGCCCAGATCGCGATATTCGGAGATGGCGGCGACGGCGTCTTCAATTGTCTGGGGTGCTTCGGCCTTGGGGGCTTTGCGGCGTGCGGTGGCCATATTCTATCCTTCGATGCTGGGAGGGTTGGGAGACAGGAGGGGAATGGCCGTGGCGCAGTGCGCGCACTCGGCCGTCTGGCGGCCGACGTGCCACGCGCTGTGGCCGCATCCGGGGCAATGGTTGGCCTCCGTCTGCCGGTAGAGGGTCAGGTAGCCGCGCTCAGACTGGACGGCGCGATAGTCGGTGCGGTTCGCGCTCATGGCATCACCACGAGGATCAGGTTGATCGTCAGGATGGCGAAGAGCGCGCCGGCTAGGGGGATCACGATGAGCAGTTCGGCTTGTGAGTCTTCATCGATCATCGACCAGAGGCAGCGCAGATTGGCCACCTCCTCCAGCAACGGGGAGAGAAACCGCTTCATGCGTCGCCTCCATCGCTATTGTTGGCGCACGTCGGGCAGGTCGAGGCGTAGAGGTGGTGCGCCTGGTTGCGTGCCGGGCCGGGTCGGCGTCGGTTGCGCACGCAACTGGACAGCGGGATCGGGCCGTAGAGGGGGCAGACCACGTCTTCATTGCCGAATGCGGCACGGACGAGGGTTTCGGCCTCGCCGTAGCTGCCCTCATAGCTGTTGCTGATCAGGCGGCTGATGTAGCCGCTCGACTTGCCGATGCGGTCCGCAACCGCGCGCTGGCTCCGTGCGTCGCAGGCACTGGCAAGCAGCCGCACCCAGCGTGGCATATCGGTGCCCCAGGCCGATGAGGCCCGAGCAAGGTTGGTGACGATCTTATGGTTAAGCGACATGGTTAATCCTTCCGCTCAAAAAAAAGGGCAGCGGAACGGCGCGGCGTGATGTCGTGGGTCTTGTCGGTGTTCGGATCGAACAGCGTGCGGGTCTTGGTCTTGCCGCAATAATCGGACCGGGGAGGACGCGGGCCGAGTGGACGGGCGACCTGCCAAAGACGTTCGTCGTCATGCGCGGTCCGCTTCAGTTCTTTCAGATGGCCCGCCCGCGTCAGTTCGTTGCAGAACCGAATGGCGGTCGGGATCGGCACCTCTGCTGCGAGCCGCAGCTGGGGCGCGTCGAAACGCTTCAGGATGCGAATGGCCGACCACATGCGGGCCGTTGCATTGCCCGGCTTGGGCTTGGCGCGGGCGCGAGCAGGCGGAGGCGGCGCGAAGAGAAACCGGGCCTTGGCGGTCATCATGTAGCTTTCAGGATGGGTAGGCAGGCGCTCGACAAGGCCTTGGCGTTGCCAGCGGATAAGGGCGTAGTGGAGCGAATTGGGCCGTTGGTCGGCGTGGCGCAGCTGCTCGGCCGTCAGGGGTGCCCGGCTCCGCCTCAGCGCCGTCCAGGCCCAGCGCACCCCTTGGGCGGCGCGGGCTGGATCATCAGGGCAAGGCAGGCCGCGCGCTGCGGGCGCGATGCGGAATGCCGGTTCGGGTGATACGCGGACCATCAGGCCCCGGCGCTCCCAGCCCAGCAGGGTCTTGGCGACCGGGCCACTGAACGGCTGCGGCATCAGATCATAAAGGCTGACGGCATCCGCCTCCTGCAAGCGGTCCCATGCAGCGTCGAGGCAGGCCGGAGCGGCGGCGGTGAGCATCAGACCAGCTCACGACGACGGGCGGCGATGTCGCCGGTCAGGATAGGGCGCTTACCCCACCACGCACGGTCGATCTCGTCTGCGCCATCCTGCGCGGCCGCACGCTGGGCGGCCTGAAGGTTGACCACGATGCGGCGGGTCACGCCGCCGCAAGTCTGCCGGAAATGCTCCGCCAGATCGTCTGCCACCTTCACCCGCTGACAATAATGGTCCCGGAGCGCGCAGGCGTCGGCATGGCTGGATGGCTGCGCCGGGGTGGCGACCAGGATGCGGTTGTGAAACCGCTCCCACTCCTTCAGCTTCGCGGGGAGTGCCTCTTCCCCGATCATCATGATCCCGATCCGCGTGGCGTCGTGGATGTCGCGGATGATCTCGACGAAGGCTTTCTTCACCAGATAATCCATCTCGTCGATGATCAGGTCGCGCGGCTCGGCGTTCAGCTGGTCCACGATCTGGGCGAAGATGCCCGCGCCAGTGCGAGCGAGGCGAGTGATGCCCAGTTCCGCGGCAATGGCCTCAAGGATGGACCGCTGGGTCCAGACCGATTTCGCCTCGATGTAAATCGCGCCGGTGCGCGCGGCGGCGAAGGCGGCCGCGACGGTCTTGCCGAACCCGCTGAAGCCGTAGAGGACGCCCATGCGGGGCGACCCTTCGTCGGCGTCTCGGCAGTCGTGCAATGTCCGCAGGGCAAGAGCCATGTTAGTGAGCGGGGCGTGGCCCAATGGGCGGTCGCCCAGGTCCAATCGCGGTTGGCGCATAGGTGCATTCATCGGCTGATCCTCCGGGGTGAAAGCTGGTTGAAAAGGTGTTGCAAGGCTGGTCATGCGGCCCCCGACTGGCGCTCTGGCGCGGCGGGTTCCGGTGCGCCCCAGTGGGCGGTCATGATTTTGGCGGTCTTGTACTCGCTGGTTTCAGCGTAGTTTTCGGCGCGGCGCAGGGCGCGCGGATCGACGTCCAGGCCCTGACGCTGCGCGGAAATGGTCGCGTCTGCTTCCGCCACCTTCTCCGCGACCGTGCGGGCCGGTGCAGTGTTCGCCGGGGCGGTCGCAGCCATCGCGTCGAGCAGCTCGGCCGCGCTGGGCACACTCGGCGCTGGCACATGCGCGATGCTGTCCATGGAAGGGGTAGTTTCGGCGCGGGTCTGCGCTGGGAAATGCACCAGCTTGCCCGCCTTCTCGGCTTCGTGGCGAAGCAACCCGTCGCGGGCCTTCTCGAAGGAAAACCCGGCCTGCGCCTTCTTGAGTTCGGCCTTCTGGACTTCCAATATGCCGGATACGTGGCGGCGCGCGGCAAGTGCAAATTGCTTGTCCGACAGGCCGGAACGCTGGGCGTCGGTCGCAATGTCGATGAAGTTACTATCCTCATCGAACACGAACAGCTTGCCGAGATCATCTTCGTCCCGGCGCAGTATGACTTGCCGGTCCATGTAGGCGGCCAGTGTTTCGGCCCAATAGACGCCGTTCTTCCAGCGAACGCCGCGCTTGCCGACCAGGGCGGTGCCGACATAGGCGCTCAGCGCAACCTTGAGCAGGCTCTCCCCTGGGGCGGCGCGCGCCGGAACGGGCGAGAGGTGCCACTTCTCCATCGGCGTCATGCGCAGGCTGCTGTGCGTTCGCTGGTGATATTCGCCATCGACCCAGGCATCCAGAATGGCCTGGAGCTGCACGCTGTCGATTGCCGCCTGTATGACAGGGCGGCCCGTTGTCTTACGGGCACGGGCGCGCAGCTTTTGCGCTTGGGAGACGCTATGGCCGATAAAGCCGGGGAGCAGCGATGCGCGCTCCCGGTTGAATGTGCCGAACAGGCGCTCGACGTGCGGCTTGTCTTCCGGATGGCCCGGCAGGCAGACGTCCAGTTTGATGCCGAGCAGGTCGAGTGCGGACGTGATCGTCGCGTTGACGAAACCGGAGCCGTTATCGACCTTCAATATGGCGGGCATGACGCCCCAGGCGCGGATGGTCGAAACCAGCATCCTGCGCACCGACTGTGCGCTCTCGCTCTCGACGACAAGGAAGCGCGACCGGCGCGACCAGCGGTCGATGATGCCAAGGATGTTCCAGCGGCCGTCCGTGCACATCACGTCCGCCTTGGTCGTGTCGATCTCCCACATTTCGTGTGCGTAGGAGACGGTCGCATCCATGCGGCCGAGCGCGGGGCGGTAGCGAGACTTGAAACGATCCGGGTCGTGGATCGCGGTGAGAAGGAGGCGTTGGTCCTTCTCGATACGGCGTATGAAGCGTTGAAGCGTTCGCACATCCGGCAAATCGCTGAATTGCGATGCCAACAGCTTCATCACATTCCGCGACGAAGTGCGGGTTTCCGCGAGAATGACCAGAACGGCATTACCGACATCCGGGTTTTTGGAGAAGAAGTCGGTGCCGACAGGACGATGGGCGGGACGCGCCTGTGCATCGACAATGTCGGTCCGGCGCGCGATCAGATCAGCGCGGGCCGCGTCGGGAAGGCCCATTGCGGAATAGAGAAAGCCACCGCCCCGACGCCCCTCACGGGATTTCGACGGCCATGCCTCTTTGGCGGCGCGAAACTGTACGCCGCGTTTCGTGGTCGGGAGGCCCGACAGGCGAAGGTCTGCGATTTCCTGCGCGCTCAGCCACGCTGCGTCGAGCGGTGTGGACTGTCCCATTTTGACTCCACCCGCCGCTGGAACGGAGAGGAAACAAGACTCGAGAGAGTGTTGGTGATAAATGCCACTCATGAGGCGGCGCTTCCGCGACCGCTGCCGATCCGGGCACCGTTTTTCTCGTAGCGCGAGGGCCAAATTTTGGCGGGGGGTACATTGAGAAAGTCTGAAATGACCCGGTCGCAGCGTTCGGAAACGCGGGCGTGCAAAGCGAGGGAGATCGCCTGTTTTGAAACGCCAGCGTTCTGCGCGAGCTGGGTCAGGCTTCCCCCGCGCTTTTCGATAGCGGCCTTAATGTCTGCCTTATGCCAATCCATCACGCCCTCAACATCAATATGATGTTGATGCGTCTAATTGAACATCAGTTTAACTGTCAACATCAAAAATGATGTCGGAGCAATGTCATGGATAATTATGACAGCGCAGAACTGCGCGAGCGATTGAAGGATGTGATTGATGGGCTTGGGACGCAGAAAGAAGCTGCCGCCAAGACCGGCATTCCGTACGCGACGCTCCAGCGAATGCTGGCTGGGAAGAGTCCGATCACTCGAGAACGGCTAGATCGAATTGCAACGGCTTCGGCCATCAGGGTGGCGGACCTTCTTGGTAGCGGCCGATTGGGAGATACGCGGGAAAGCTTTACCCACTTCCCGGCCCCAGTGAGTGAACATCATTTTGAGGTTCCCGCCTTGGCGTTTCCGGCGGCGGCAGGGAACGGTTCTGTCATTTGGGGAGAGGAACTGGGCCACAGCCCCTTCCTATTTGCTAAAGAATGGCTTCGCAGTTCGTTCGGCTCAATTGCACCCCTGCGCCTTGTCCAGATAGCGGGTGACAGTCAAATTCCAGACTTATCCGACGGCGACTGGGTTGTGGTAGATACGTCTAAGACTAAACAGGAAGACGGCTTGGCTGTTCTACTTCTTGACGACTGCCTAATGATAAAACGCATCCAGAGAGAGGGTTATTTCGTCCAACTTTTGAGCCGAAATACGATGTACGCCCCGACCGTGGTTGACCTAAGTAAAGAGGCTCACAGGCTCAAAGTCATCGGAAAAGTCGTTTATATTTTCAAGGGATTATAAGCCGAACTGCGCTCGTCCAGAAACTTCGTTGTCCCGGAAAGAAATGGTGATCATCGCTTTCCCCTTTTGCCATCTGTACATTGCGGCGGAGTGGCCATATCCGCCCGAGTAGGCTTGCTCCTCCCCTTGCCCTAGGATGAACTCTACATCCCGCATGTTCATGCCGATGGAAATTTTGCCATATCCCTCGCGAGTTATGCCGAAGCGCTTGTAACCTGCGTGGGCCATCGCTTGATCATAATTCAGACCTCTTAGGTCGGAGAGGCATTTGAGACGGCTAATGATGGATAAGTCGGAGCAATGATAGCTGACGTGGTCGGCAGACGCAGACCATCGCATCACAACGGCGTTGATCCGACGCCCATTAACGGCATCTCTGATAGCTGACTCTAAATCTGTCTGGCATTCTACCTCTTTTTTGGTCGCGCAAAATTCTGCGACCTTAGCCCGTGCATCATCGACGAAGATTTGCTCGCTACGTGTGAGGTATGGTTTGGACCAATCTTCGTCATCAAGCAGGGTGTCGCCTGTTTTAAACAGCATCGTGCTGACGGCCAAAATGAACATAGGATCCCCCGCGACTGACAGTTCTCAACCGGTATACCATGTCGTTCATATGCTGCGACCTCCCATCGCAGTAACATCATGCAAACGTCAGCAGTGGGACAATTTACCTCATATGAAACGTGCCATTCCCGTTTATTTTGTTCCCTTTTTGTTCTAAAGCATGTGCTTTAAACGAGTCGATAGAGGAGCAAAATGCAGCATTTCACGGCAAAGGGGTCTACTCCTACGGCCATGCCGTTCGGGCAGTGGTTGTTGACGCAGGTGGAACGTCAAGACGCGATTGGCGAGCTGGCACGCGGAGCATCGCGCGATCCGAGGTTCCCGTCGGCAGGAGCTGTCGAGGATGTCTGTTACCGCCTGAGCCAGTTGGGAGCCGAACCAGAGATGTTCATCGCCCTGGATGATGCGGAACTCGATTGGGCGGCATTCTGATGCGCCGCAAAGGCGAGAGGAAATATGTCCACCCGCCGCTGTACTGGTCCGAGGACGGTAACATCGCGCGGCGGATACGGACAGGGGATGGCTGGCTGGATGCGTGGATTGGTCAGCAGTGCATTGCGCTCGACCATTTGGCGCAGTCGTCAGGTGTCGATTTCGACAGGCTGGTGGCTTTGTGTCGAAGTGACGATGTGTCGGATGCAGAGCTGGAGGCAATCGCTCCAGCCCTGCGTACCGATCTACCTTCGCTCCGCGCTTCGATCCATTGCCAAGCGTCACAACACCGACAGGCGGGGCAGCGGTCCGCCGTTCTCGGCTAGGAAAGAGTTGGCGACCGTCGTCCCGTAGTCGACGGCCATCAAACCGCTATAGTGCACCCCGTCAAACTGGAGACCAGCCCCAGCAAAGATGACCGAGGTTCCCGCGCCGACGGTGACGGGAGTGTCCAGGATGACGGTGCCCGTCGCCCCGTTGAATGTACCGATGGACTGAACCGTCGCTGCGACCGTCTGCAAATTGTTCACATAGAGCTTCTGCCCGGCTGCGATCCCGTTGCCGAAAGCGGACACGGAGGAGACCGTGAATGTGGCGCTGGAAACGCCCCCTGTGCCGCCGACCGCCTTCTGCCCGCGAACGCGCGCATCGTTGAAATAGGGCGTGTAAAGGTCCGCGCCTCGGTAGCATGCTCCATATTGCGGATAGGTCGCTTTGAGCGCCTGCAGTGCGACGACAGCGTTATCGGCACCGGTCTTCTGGAGGCCATAATTTGCGGCGGTCGCGCCGCTTGAAGCCGGAGACCATGTGGTGGTGCCGATCATGACGATGACATTTCGCGCAAGGAAGAAATTGGCGAGAATTTGCAGCGCCCGCTGGTAGGTCACTGACCCGGCGCCAAGGTCCGTTTGGCCCTGAGAGAAATAGACGATGGTCAGTTCGGCCGGTGGGAGGCTCATGAGCGTTTCCCAGGCCGACGCGATAATGCCCAAAGGATCGAAGCCAAGACCCGCGTTTCGCTCGCCCATGATCCCGCTGAAACAATAGTTCATGGCGCCCGCGTTCACAGCCGCATCGATGCCGGGATAGAATGCCCCTTCCGCGCCATAGCGGCCCGATCCCGCATCAACGCACGTGAAGGTGATGCCTCCATCGGTGATTGTCTGGCCAACGGTAACGGCCGAAACGTCCGGAGCGCTGGCGCCAGTGGTGGCGGCGCCCTGCTCAAAAGCCACGTAATCCTGAAAATTCGACGTGCCGACAACGCCCGCGTGAGGACCGCAGTTGTAGACCTGGCGCTTGCCAGCGACGGTCGGCACAAAGAACTTGCTGCCGATCTGCACCACGTCGCCAAAGTCTCCGCGATCAGGATATTGGCCGTTCGTGCGCTTCTGATAATAGGACGTGTTGTTCGTGCGCTGCTGAACGAACCCGCACATATGGGTCAGCAGCGACACACCGCCGACCGCTTCAATGAAGATGTTGGGATCATAGCCAGCATCCCAGAGGGCGTCATAGACAACAGGCCAGTAGCCGCCCCGGTTAATCTGGGGCACGCGGCGGTTTTTCGGGACGGTGAAACCGGGATTGCGCTGTGACTTGAAGGCGCGCGGATAAAGCTCTTGCGACGTACGGTAGACCGGCCCCTGTTCCGTTGACTGCCCCTCCGCGATAATATTGATGGACTTGCGCCTGGATAGCGCGGGCAAGGTCTTTTTGGCTTTCAGGGCGAGTGCGAGTGCAGCGGATGCAGACATTGGGCTTGTCCTTCAGAGCGACCAGAGTGCGATTTTGCCGCCGCGCGCGGCGTCTGTGCGAACCCACAGGGCAGTCGCGCAGTTGAAATATTCTCTCTCTGCAAGCGCCATCCTTGCACCAGCGGTGGCATCGGTCGGCTGTGCACCGTCGAAGCATACGTAGAGTGGAGCGCTCTCGATCTTGTCTTGCATCATTCCATCCACCCCGATCAGGGCGGGTAGCGTTAAGAGGACATTCTGCCATTCGCCGGTCACGGCGAAATCGGCGGCACTGCTGGTGGCCATTGGGATGCATCCTTTAGACATGCGGTCGTGGTTTCGGCTCCGGACGGTTTAAGCGGGCCTACGGCCGCAACAGGGGTCTTCTTCGGGGGCAAGTAGCCAAACGTGTCCTGACCCCCTTGGGCAGCGTGCCCACGGCGATCTGGAGGCTATTCGATCCCGGCTCGACCTGCCGGTTGCGACGATGGCTTGCAAAATCCGTCGCCGACTGCGATCAGCTATCGGGCAGCAGCGAAATTTTCTGCCCGCCCGCCCAGGGGCGGCATGTCGTCCGATCCGGCCCGCCTACCAAGGCTGCATGGATCACCCGCTTCCCACCATTCGACTGTTTCGGCCCGGCGACTTCATGTCGAACGAGGGTACGTCCGTTTCGTTTACCGAGGCGGACATCGCTGCCATCGCCGCGTCTTACGACCCCGCGAACGATCCTGCCCCCCTGGTTATCGGCCACCCGCAGTTGGACGATCCGGCATGGGGCTGGGTTTCGCAGCTGTCCTATGCGGACGGTGAACTGGTGGCGTCGCCGGAAAAGGTGGACCCGGATTTCGCGGAGATCGTGCGCCAGGGCCGCTATGCCCGCGTGTCCGCGCGCTTCTATCCGCCGCAGCATCCCTCCAATCCCAAGCCCGGCGCCTATTATCTGAAGCATATTGGCTTCCTCGGTGCCGCTGCGCCCGCAGTGAAAGGTCTCGGCACCGTCCAGTTCGCCGCCGACGATGATGCAGGCACCGCCACATTCGACTTCAACCCGGAGAATGAAATGACCACCAAAACGGGGGACGAACTGTCCTTTGCGGAGCGCCTGTCTGCGCTCGATGCGCGTGAGAGCGCGCTGACGACCCGCGAAGCCGAAATCCAGCGGCAGGCGGAGGAGGATCGCAAGGCCGCTGCCGCTGCTCGCCACTCCGCGAACGTCTCTTTCGCCGAAAGCCTGGTGGCCGCGACCACGCTGGCCCCGGTCATGAAGGACATCGCCATCGGCATCCTCGACCATCTGGACGCCACGGCGGTCGTCTCCTTCGGCGAGACGCACGGCGAGATGACCCCGGCCGACGCCATGCGCAAGCTGCTTTCGTCCGGCAAGGCGCTTCTGGATGTCGGCGAGCATGGGGGGAAGCCTGCTGGCGAGGAGAGCTACACCAGCTTTGCCACGCCGGACGGCTACTCGGTCGATCCGGGCCAGGCCGAACTCCATCGCCGTGCCAAGGTCATCCAGGGCGAGAACCCCAAACTCGCATGGATGGACTGCGTCAAGCGCGCCCAGAGCGCCTGACCTCCGTTTGCCGTCCTCTTTAGCCAGGAAAATCCGATGTCCAAGACCCGTCTATTCTCAATGACCCAGACCGCGACTGCTGCGGTCGTCTCCAATCGCCTCGTCGGCATGATGACCGGCGCGCATTGCGCGTCCGGCGCCAAGGCCCTCGGCGTGTCGCATTTCGCGGCGGCCACCGGGGAGGCCTTCGCTGTCACCGTGAGTGGCACCGAGGTCGTCGAGGCGGGGGGCGCCTTTGCTGCCGGTGGCCCGCTGAAGGCCGCCGCCGATGGCAGCGGCAAGGTGATCGCCCAGGGCGGCGCTGGCGAGATCGTCGCCTACGCGGTCGAGGCGTCCTCCGCCGATGGCCGCAAGGTGGAGGTGCTGCTCGCCCTTTGATGATCGGCCGGGACGCCCCGGCCGCGCGAAGCCCAGGGAGGTGGCCTGATCCGATGCAGGCGGCGCAACGACCTCCCACCCTGTTTCCAAACACAGAAGGTTTCCGACCATGTCCATGAATGGCGCCCAGGTGCGCATTGTCGACCCGATCCTCACCGATCACGCCCGAGGCTATGTGAACGCCGATTTCGCTGGCGGTCTCCTCTTCCCCACCGTCACCATGCCGACCCGCGCCGCCAAACGGATCGAGTTCGGGCGTGAAAGTTTCAGGCGCAAGCGCACCCGTCGCGCGCCCGGTTCGCCCATCGCCGCGCTGGAGTTCGGCTATGAGGGTAAAGCCGTCAGCCTGCATCAGGAGGCTCTGTCGGCTGTCACGCCGATTGAATTTCAGCAGGAAGCGAATGCCGCTCCTGGCATCGACCTCCAGCAGCTGGGCGTGGATACCGTCCTTGCGGTGATCGCGCTGGAGAAGGAAATTCAGCAGGCAGAAGCCGCCCGAAACGCCGCCGCCTATGCTGCCTCGAACAAGATAGCTCTCACCGGCGATAACAAGTGGTCCGATCCCGACAGTAATCCCAAGGAACAGGTGTTCGACGCGAAAGAGGTCATCCGTAAGCGGATCGGCCGTCGCCCCAATACGCTGATCGCGACGGGCAGTCTGGGGAGTTCGCTTGGCAAGCATCCCAAAATCCTCGAGCATTTCCGATACACCAATTCCTCCTCAATTTCGCGAGCGATGCTCGCCACCTACTTCGATCTGGATACCGTCGCGTTCGGCGATGCGATCTACGATCTTGCTGACGGCACTACTGTCGATGTGTGGGGGACCGAGGCGATCCTGGCATGGGTGCCGCCCGCCGGTCAGCGCCAGATGCCGCTGCCGAGCTTTGGCTATACCTATCAGCTGCTGGCCCATCCGTTCGTGGAGCCGTCGCGCTGGGATGCAGGCATCCGCAGCCACGTCAACGATGTTCTCGACGAGTTCTCGGCCGAGCTGGTCGGCGCCGACGCCGGTTATCTGTTCCAGGGCGCTCTCTGATCCGAGTGCCCCGGATCGCCGGAGGGGTGTTGCTATCCGCCCCTCCGGCGAATTCCTTCCTCTCCAGTCTGGAGACTATCATGTTCAATTATCGTGTCTTGACGCCGCTTCGCGGCCTCATTCGTATCGACGTGCCCGAAGCGAACGCCCGTGAACCCATCGAGCCGGGAGAGGTGGTTCGGCTGCCTTGGCGAACCGCCGCCCGCGAACTGACCCAGTTGGGCGCCATCGAGGAGACGGCAGCAGAGCCGACCGTTCGGGTCCAGGGCGATGACTTCGATACCAGCCTGCTGTCACTTGCCCCCATCGGGCAAGCGACCGGCGTCGCCCTGGTGGCGGTTAACGACCGAGCCGCGTTGGCCGCTGCTATCAGTGATTTGGGTGCAATCGTCTTCTACCCAGGCGAAGGCGACCTGCCCGACCATGCATTTGACGTGCTGGCAGATTTCAACAGTTCGGACCTGCTGAGCGAGTTGGTTGGCCGCGTTACGGATGGCGACCTGCTGCTGAGCGATTTCCCGCCCCAGCTTGTCCCGCCGCCAGCTCCTCCCGTGCCGCCCGCCGCCTTGGTCCCGGCATCAACGACCGATCCCGTCATCATTCCCGGCGAGCGGCCCGGCCAGATCGCCGGTTCCGTCGCTGGAGTGTCAGATGCTGCCAAGGCCGCCCTGGCCGTCAAACCCGCCGCCAAGCCAAAGCCCGCCAAGTAAGCCTGAAAGGCCGTTGCATGCCGACTGAAACGCTCATGAAGCAGCCTGCGGAAGTGCTGCATCGGTCGCTGACATTCAACGGCCTGTTGACCATCACCGCGCTGCACTCCGTCGCGGCGGAGGCGCGCGGCCTGGTCGCCGGTTCCGCCCTGATCACCGTCACCTATTCGCTACTGGCGGGTGCGGTGACCTTGGCCATCGCTGGGGGCACCGATGGCGAGAGCTATCTCGTCACCGCGCTGGCCGACGATGCGGATGGTCAGAGGGCGGAGGCAGAACTGCAGGTCGTCGTGATCGACGCGGCATGGGTGATGCCGGATGGCGGTGCGCCCTGGCTCAGCATCGCCGATTTCGTGAAGGCTGTCGGCCTGCCCGAAGTGGTTCGCGCGACCGATGGTGTCGGTGACGGCCGCATCGACCGTGATCTCCTCGTCTCCGCCCTGGTCTCGGCACAGGCGATTGCGCAGGCCCATGTCGCCGGGCGTTTTGCCGTATCGCCCGGCGCTGTGCCGGAAATACTGAAGCTGATCGTCACCGATCTTACCCGTGCCCGGCTCTATTCGTCCGGGATGCCCGAGGGCGTCGAGCGGGCGGAGAAGTCGGCCATGCGGATGCTGGAGCGCATCCAGTCCGGCGCGATGCCGCTGGGCGATGCCTCGGTGCCAGAGGCGCCGACCGACAACCCCATCCTCATCTCGCCGGGCCGTCGCGCCTATCCTGACGGGCTGGCGGACTACTGATGACCGGCGGGTTCGACGTCAGCATCCAGCTGGACGATGCCGCCCTCGACCGCGCACTTTCCGCCGCCATCAAAGGTGGCGCAGATATGTCCCGCCCGATGGGCGAGATCGCCGAGGAATGGCTGGAGCATGTCCATGATCGGTTTGAGGCGGAGCGTGATCCTCTCGGCATGCCCTGGGCAAAACGGCGCGATCATGGTGAGGAAGGCGCGGCGACGCACAAGCTGCTTCAGCACAAGGGCAATCTGCTCCGTGCTGTCGTGCCGGAATTTGGGCCGGACTTCGCCACCATCGGCGTGCTGAAGACCGCAGGTCCGGCGCGCTATGCCCGTATCCACAATGAGGGCGGCACCATCGTCCCCAAAAACGGCAAAGCCTTGTCGTTTGGGGGCCGCTTCGTCGCCAAGGTCGTGATGCCAAAGCGCCAGTATATCGGCTTCGGCGATGCTGAGCGCCGGTCGGTCGTGGACATCCTGGGCGACTTCATGCGCGACCTGTTCGGAGAACCCAAGTGATTGCATTTGCGCCGACCATCGCCCGTCTCAAGGAAGGCGGTTTCCTCCATGTTGAGGGACTGCTGGAGTTCGTCGATCTGTCTGAGGCTCCGCGCGTCTCGCCCGCGCTGTTCGTCGTGCCCGAGCGCGAAAGCGCCGCCCCGAACAGAATGAGCGGCGTGGTGGACCAGAAGGTGACGGAGATATTCTCCGTCATTGTTGTCGTCGAGGCGCAGCGGCTGGCCGGGAAGGTTTCCGAGGAACTGAAGCGTCACACTGATGCCGTCGTGCAGCAGTTGGTCGGCTGGCGTCATCCAGAGGCATCCGGTCCTTGCGAATATGTCGGCGGGCGCTTGCTGCCCCCCGAGGGGCGGCGAGTGGCCTGGGCCATCTCGTTTAACACTTCACGTCACATCAGGAAGGAAAGTCAATGACCCGCAAGAGGGCCGAAGCCGAGCCGGAAACGAGCCAGGAGCAGCCGACGCAGCCTCGGCCGGTGGACCCGCAGGGTCGCGAAATGGACCAATGGCACCTGCCGTACAGCGGCCCTGCACGCACCCGCGCGCTCGCTGAACTGGAGCGGCCAGACCCGAATATAGACCCGGAGGCGTGGGTCTCCACCGATGCACAGGCGACGGGCCAGACGGAGCAAAACAATGGTTGATTATGTGGCCGTCGTCCTGGCCAAAAAGGAAGCAACGTACGGCGTGGACGCTGTGCCGGTCGTTGGAACCAACGGTATCCTGACCCGCAATTACAGCGGCAAGCCGGTGGACATCGACCAGATCGAACGCAACCTCGACACGCGCGTTTTCGGTGCGCTGGCAGGTGCGCCCAGCAATGAGCGTCGGTCGATCAGCTATGAGGTCGAGGTCGCAGGGTCTGGCACGGCCGGGACCGCACCTGGGTGGATGGAGTTGCTCGAAGGGTGCGGCATGGCCGCGCCGGTGCTGACTGCCACCACCAGTGCGAAGCAGCAGTTTGCCCTGCCGGGTGTCGCGGCATCGTCGCTCAGCCAATATGATCATCTCAGCAACCAGCGGCGCAAGATGATCGGCTCAGTGGGCACTTACTCGCTCGACTTCACGGCTGGCGCCTATCCGTTTATCGGCTTCCAGTGGATGGGGCTGGTCCCGACCGCGACGCCATTCGACACGTCGGCGCCCGGCGCCGTCGATCTGACCCGCTGGCGCCAGCCGGTCGAGGTGAACATCGACAATACGGAGTTCCTCCTCGACGGCTATGCGCCTGCGCTCCGGTCGTGGAAGGCTGAGGCCGGTGTGGCCACGGCCATGCGAAACCTTGTCGGCAAGCGGTACGTTCGGCGTGGCAATCACGCATTCAAGTCCACCGCTGTCATCGAAGCTCCGGACATTGCCACGAAAAATTACATTCAGGCGCTCCGTGTCGGCGCGCTGGTGGAGTGGGAAATGACCCATGGCATCGTCGCTGGCAACATCATCGAGATGGCGTCGACAAAGGTTCAGATTACCGAAATCGCGGAAAGCAAGGAGGACGACATCCTCATGTGGACGCTTTCCATGACGCACACCGTCGAGGGCGGTGTGTCAGATTTCGGCATCACCGCGAAATAACACCCGGAGAGCTTTGGCCCCGTTGCTTGCGTCCGGACTTGCGCGGGGAAGCCCACACAGGGAGGCGCGGCCGAGACATCCGGTCTCCCAACATTTTCAAGGATCAGTCCATGTTCAAAATCATATCCGAGCAGCTTGTATGGTGGCCGGTCACTTTCCCAGGCGTCACCGAAGATGGTGAGATCGTCGAAAACCGCTTTGAAATGCGGTTTCGCATTCTTCAGGAAGACGCACATCTGGAGTTTCTCCAGAAAGGCGCGGGCGAGATCGCGCTTAGCGAGGATGGCAGCGCCGCTGCACCCGCTCCCAGCGAAAAGGCCGCCAGCATCATTTCGCAGATCGCCGTCGACTGGCGCCAGGTCGCGGCCGAAAATGGCGAGGCGATCAAGTTCAGCGACGATCACCTCCGCCAGCTGCTGAACGTGCCGAACACCTTCCGCGCAATCCTGTCAGCCTATGGCGCCTGCCGTGGCGGCCGGGCGGAGGCGCGCGCGGGAAACTGAGAGCCGCCGCGCGCGCCTGGGCTGGCGGGCGTGGCGGTGCCACCCGGAAGTCGGAGGACGCCATGACCCAGTCGGCCATCATGCCGCAGTGGATGCAGGAAAGGCTTTCCGGCACCGTTGCTGCCCCCGGCGAAATCGAACTGGCGCCTGATGAAGCCATTGCATTCAGCCTGTTCGTGAAACTCGGAACACAATGGCAGCGCCACGCCATGACCGGCGCGCGCCTCGGCATTGACTATGCCGCGATCCGCCCGACCGCAGAAATGATGGAAATTGCCATGAGCCGGGCGCTCTTCGACGACATCGGCATTATGGAGTCGGCCGCGCTCAATGAGTTCGCGGCGGCACGGCGATGAGCGATATTGTCGTTGGCGTTCGCCTGACGGGCGATGGGTCCGGTCTCGTGGGTCAGCTCAAGCTATCCACTGCCGAGATGGACCGCTTCACGGCCTCGTCCAAGCTGGCATCGGCTGCGGCCGCCCTCCTTTCGCAAACGTCGGGCGCCGCCGGTGCCGCGCAGTCCGACGCGGCCCAGGGCGCTGGCGCGGCGACCGATGCCGTTGGCGCGCTGGCACGCGCGGAACAGGGTGCCGCCGAAGCGGCGCGCGATTTGGCGCAGGCGGCTGCTGCGGTCGAAAGCGCCGAGGAAGAAGCGGCGCAGGCGGCGCGCACCGCAGCGTCGACTATGTCGGAGCTTGCCGCCGCTGAGCGGGTCGCCGCCGAAGGCGCACGCGATCTGGCGCAGGCGACCATTGCGGAAACTGCCGCTCAGGCCGGTGTTGCCCAGGCCACCAATCGTGCAGCAGCGGCGGCAGTGAACGCCGCTGGCGACCAGGGACGGCTGTCCCAGGAAATGCGGGAAGCTGCCGATGCCGCGCGGGACGAGAGCCGCGCGCTCGACATATTCCGCAAGATGCTGGACCCGGCAGCCGTCAGGCAAGCAGAACTGAACCATCAGCTTGAACTGGCGGCGCGTCTGCATCGCGCGGGCAAGCTGAGTGAAGAAGAGCATATCGCTGTCCAGCAGCGGCTGTCCGAGGCCTCGTCTGGCCTCACCCGCAACCTTGGTCTCCAAAGGGCCGGTTGGCAGCAGGTAGGTTACAATGCGCAGGACGTTTTCGTCCAATATGAAATGGGCACGCGGCTCTCGACTATTTTTGCGCAGCAGTCCGGACAGTTAGCAGGCGCAATCCAAATGATTGCTCAGTCGTCGGAAGGCGGCAGCGGCAAGCTCAGCAAATTCGCGGGTATCCTCGCAGGGCCGTTCGGTATCGCACTCGGCGTTGGCCTCCCGCTGCTCGCAATTTTGGTTCAGTCCTTTCTGGATACCGATAGCGCGGCCGATAAGGCGGCGGGGTCAACCGTCGATTTCAGCAGCACCCTAACCGCGAACAGGGGTGCAGTTACCGGCTATACTGCTGCGATCAACGAACTTGAACAGGCCACGCGCGGCCTTATCAACACACAGGCTCTGCTGATCGACAACAGTCGCACGGTGGCGCAGGCGTCCATGTCCAGCCTGAGTGCCCAACTTGCGGCCCTCGACCGACAAATCGCGGATGCCGAGAAGCGGTCGCAATCGACCGTCTTCAACACAATCCTAGGCGATGGTGGCCAGCAAGCCAAAGCGGAAGTGGTGCGCCTTCGTCGTGAGCGCGCCACGCTTCAGCAGCAGGCCGATACGGCGCGGGCGGCCTATGCCTCTGCGCAAACCGCGCTGGAAGCCCGTAACGCGAATGACCGCGCAGACCCGAAGGCGGCTGAGCAAGGCGCCATCGAGCGCGAGCGGGCGCGGTTGCAGGAGCGCCGTCGCTACACTGTGCGCATGGGCAACGACGTACCAATGGTCGGCGATGGCCTATCAACGATCAGTCAGGCCGACTTTGAAAAGGAGATGCAGCGCCTCAAGAAACGCGAGATCGCGCTCGGCGAGACGGGGAAAAAGTCGAACGAGGCGGCGGCGGCCGCGAAGCGGGCCGCGCGTGAACAAGAACGTCTGGTGCAGTTTGGTGAGCGCGCTGAGGACACGATTGGTAGATTGAACGACCAGTTCAACACCGCGCCTAAAGACATCGACCGTGCCCGCCAGTCGGTCGATCAGCTCGACACTGTCATTGCCGATCTGGAAAAGCGTAAGCCACCGGGCTTCCAAGTCCTGATTGACCAGGCGAAAGCGATCAAGCCGCTCATCGCTGATAGCCTTGCGCGACCGATCCGGGACATGCTCGGCGATCAGGAGCGTGAAATCGAACTGGGCAAGCTGCGGCTTGCCGGGCGTGATGCCGATGCAGAAGCCTTGCAGCTCACATACCAGCTCATGGAGAAAATGGGTGTCGAAAGCGAAGGACAGCTTGCGGTCGAACTGGAAAAGCGCGGCATTCGCGGAGATGAAGTCCGCCAGCTATATGATAACCTAGGCCTACTTCGTCAGCAGACCCGCGAGATGCGGGTGCAGGAAGAACTGCAACAGTCGTGGCTGAGTGCTGTCGGCGGTATGCGGGACAATGTTCGCCAGACGATCCGCGATCTGCGCACCGAAGGGCCGAAAGCCATCGGTGAGTTCTTCAAGCGCAGCATGGACGTGGCGGATGACCTATTCGCTAATATCCTGACAGAGAAGCTGTTCGGAGGCCTTTTTCGCGACCTAGAGGATCAGGTCAAAGGCACGGACAAGGTCAGCCGCGCGGGCGACAAGATCGCGGCGGCTGTTGATAAGGCCTCATCCAGCATCCTGTCCCTGGGCAAATCTGCGGCGGTCGCATCGGGCCAGATCGGTGGCGGGAGTTCTGGCGAAAGCTACGTTGAGAAGAAGACGTCCGACGAAGAAAATGAGATTACCGTCACTGGCCTAAAGGATAGTTTCCGCAAGGCTTATGAGGGCGTTTTCGACGAATTCAACGATGATCTGAGCAAGATGCTCACTGATTGCTTTGGCGATATCGGTATCGATTTAGGGTCGGACATCGCGGCCACGTTCGGTAAATCTCTGGCCTATATGCAGTTAGGCTCATCGGTCGGCGGTGGCCTAGCCGGGCTGCTCGGCCTGTCGGGTAAAGGCTCGCAGATCGGCTCACAGATCGGCAGTGCAATAGGCGGAGCCTTCCTAGGTCCCCTTGGTGCAATCGGCGGCGGTTTTCTGGGATCGGTCGCTGGGGGGCTTATCAAGGGCAAGCCGATGCTGGGCAGCACGGTCGTCACTTCCGCGACGGAGAGCGATCCCGGCGCCTGGGGACGTTTGGGCGGCCTTGAAAATGTAAAAACAGTAGGGTCGGCGGTACAGGGGTCTCTCAAGCAGATCGCTTCTGCACTTGGTGCCACACTGGGTGATTTTGCTGTCAGCATCGGCAATGTCGAGTGGAAGGGGCAGAGCTATTATCGTGTCGCGGATGAAGGCCGCTACGACGTCGGTACAGCTGGGTACATAGATAATGGCGGGCCGGTCCTTTACGATGGCACCGATGCCGATCAGGCCATGCGCGTTGCGCTGCAAAATGCGATTGAAGATGGGGCAGTCGGGGGGCTTTCGGCGGCCGTCAAAAAGGCGCTCAGTTCCAGCACCGACATTGAGGAGGGCCTGTCGCGTGCACTGAAGGTCCGCGACCTTGAAGCGTCGCTGTCCGGCATCACATCGGAGATCGACAAGGCCTTCCGCGATCTGGAGGCGCAGGCGGCCGAGCGCGTCCAGTTGGCGCGTGACTATGGCCTTGATGTTCTTGCGGTCGAAAGGCGCAATGGTGAAGAGCGGGCCGCCCTGATGGACAGCCTGCTGCAAGAACGCACAGGATCGCTCCAATCTTTGCTGGACGAGATGAAGTTCGGGTCGCTGGCGGAAGGGTCTGCCTCCGACCGGCGCCAGGCGCTTCTCACGCAGATCGCGACGGTCCGCGTCGATGCGGACGCAGGGAAAGAGGGTGCGGCCGACCGCCTCGCAGATCTGACGCGGCAGTTGGTCGAGTCGTCACGGCAGAATTTCGGTACGGCTGGCGGCGAATATGCGGCAGACCGCGCCAGTGCCGTGTCGGCCGCCGAGGCCGTCATAAAATCCGAAGCGGATCGCATCAAGGCCGCCCAGGACGCGGCGCTGGGGACGAATGCGCGGTTGGACACGGCAAATGCCGTCGCGACAGAGCAGACAGGTCTGCTGGGCCGGATAGCGGACGCGATTGAGCAGGTTGTGGCCGCCACCGGCGTTTCGACCGAAGTGGTCGCTCCCGGCTTGCTTGACGGTATCTATCGCGAGCAAGCCCTGTGAGCCGCATCTGCTTCATCCGGGCATGGCCGCGTAATCCCGCTACGGGTGCGGCGGCCCTCGTCGCAATGGCGGGCGGCGGCGGTGCTACGCCATATTTTCTCGGCGGGCAGCACTATCGTGCTGGTGTGGTGAAGGAGCCACGCTTTTCCAGCGCCCTCGGGTTTGACAAGGGCGGCTGGACAGGAGGCGCCCTGCCCACCTCATCCGTCATCAGCTTCGCTCCAGCCGATCCTGCCCTTTTGATCGATTTGGGGTCGCGCTATTGGCGCGGGGCCGCAATCGAGATCGATGCTGGCGAGGAGGGCGGAAGCCTTGCGCGCCAACTCACCGGCACAGTGTCCGACGTTACTATCAAGAGTGGCCAATTGGTGCTGACCGTTGCGGATTTCGGCGCGCAATTGACCGCGCCTGCAATCAATCGCTTTTTCGCCGGTACGGGTGGCACTGAAGGAGAGGCTGTCGTCAAGGGGCGGGTCAGGCGCCGTAGCTACGGCCGTGTCTTCAACGTGGAGGGCCGGATATTCGACCCGGTCAATAACGTCTATGAATTTGGCGACCTCGAACGTCGGTTACAGAGCTTCGTCGTGCTGCGGGACATGGGGCGCGCGGGCAACATGGCCATCCTTCCCTGGCAGGGCAGCGCGGCTGCTACACTCGTGGCTCTGAAGGCTTCAGCCCCGCCGCCGGGCGGTGGCGTCGTAGCCCCGTCTATCGCGTGCGCCAAGTGGTGGACTCAACCAGCTGGGCCGCTTACCGCCGATCTTCTGGGCGAGATCGGTGACGGCTATTCCGAAACGGCGGCAGGTGTCGCCGTCAAGTTGCTGACGGCGGCGAGTGGGCCTAGGCTCATCGACTATGCCGCCGTCGTTGCTTTGCGTCCTGCGGCGGTCGGTATTCATATCGGCGACGAACGAGAGACGACAGCGGCCATTTTGGACCGGCTGTTCCTGCCGATATCCCTTGTCTGGCGACTTAGCCCGATAGGTGAGATAGATGTTATGCCCTTTACTTGGGCGGACGATGCAGATGTTGTGCAAGGCTCCTTCATCAGCCGTGAGCAGACACTAGCGCCCCATTGGTCGCGCCGCCTGAGCTACCGCCGGAATAACCGGTCGCATGGCGATGGCGAGATCGCCGCTCCCATCACAGCGGGCGATGTCACCTTCTCCAATGGCGAAACTTTGGAGTTTCTCAAGCCAGCGGAGGGCGGTGCCGACAAAACCGGCAACCACACATCAAAGGATACCGCTGCAGTCGGCGGTCGCCCGGTGGCCGAGGTCATCTCCGATCTCGACCTGAACGGGCAAAACTGGTTCGACATGGCTGCGCTGGAGGCGACGCGCGACGCGCTGATGCTGGCGCGCACCACTCTGGAGGGCGCGCCCATCGGCACGGTGGTGGCGAACTTCAAGACCGAGTTCAGCGACGAAAAGAGCGCGACCGCAGAAACATTCGCGCTGATCGGCGCGAAGGCTGGGGACGGCCTTTCGATCCTGCTCGACCAATCGACCGTGCGTGTCGGCCCGGCAGACGGTGGTGCGGGGCCGATCCAGAGTCTGGGCCAGCGGTTCCAGTCCATCAACGTCTCGCTCGGCTCGCACAGCGGATCGATCAATGACCTCAAGACTGTCCTGATCGACCCGCAGGGTGGGGTGACGGCCAAGGCGGTGCTGGCGCTCAATGTGGACGGGCGCATGTCTGGTATCGTTGCGACCGCGACCGGGGTGAAGTCCACTCTCGAAATGCTATTCGACAGCTACAGCCTGCTCGCGCCTGACGGTACATCGCTATTCTTTGCCGAGGCGGGCGTCGTCAAGATGCCAGCGGTCGAGGTCGATACTCTCAAAATCGGTACAGCGGTGACGCCGGTACGGATTGCCGCCACCGCCCCCATCGGCGGCACCATCAGCTACACCAGCGGCATACCACCTCGCATCATGCGCCACGCGTTGACCATCCATATGCCGGTCGAAGGCTGGATCGAGGTCGATGCGACAATAAAGCAGAACTTTCCGAGCGGAGTAGACGACCGACCCTGGGCCTGTTCGCTGTGGGTGGATGGTAACGAAATGCTTGAGAGCCTTCAATTTGGCTCCCAGGCGCAAGACAGCGTCACCATGAAGGGGTCGTTTTACGCCAGCAGGGGCGACCGTTTGCTCGAACTCGGGTGGGATGCTCACTACACCGTCTCTCTTCTGGGACGGACAGTTTTTGCAAAAGGCTATCCTTTCACATGATCGCTGTAATCTATGACCCCGATAGTGGCCGGATCATCCAGACCGTGCAGGGGCCATCTTCCGCTATTCTTGGGCTGGCCATGCCGTTTGTCGAAGTGTCGGTAAACCGCGATGACTATGACGTGACGCACCGGGTCGAGGACGGCCAAATCGTCGAGGTCACATCATGACCACCTGGGCAGAAGCCGCCGATCAGATGATCGCGGTGGTCAGCCGCCTCGCGACCTTCCAGGGCGAGTTGCAGGCGTGGACATCCGGCACGATCACTGGCGGCCCGAATGGCGATGGCGCCTATCCATTCACCCAGCCTGACGGCATCGTCACGCTGATCCCCTGCCCGGCGAAGCTCTCAGCGCAACTCGCCGGGAAGTACGACGGGCTGTTCGCGGATGGGGTCGCACAGCAGGCCGAGGTCAGGACATGGCTCACCGCGTCCGATGCGGCTTTCGACCAGATCCGCGCCTGGCTGACCGGCGTCCGCTTCGGCGGCACATTCGCCGATGGGCGCTACCCCGTCACGCTGTCGAGCGGCACGACGGTCTATGTGGCTTGCCCCGACCGCATCCAGATGCTGGCGGTTGCTGCCGTCGATCCTGCCGACCTGGACGATGCGGTTTGGGAACAGATCGAGAATGCACAGGCGGCGGCGGCATCCGCCATCGCGGCGGCGGCTGCGGCGCAGGGCCTTCGTCTGACCTTCGGCGAGCGGCTGCCCGGCGCCCGCGTCCAGAGCCAGGTGTTCAACGGGGCGACGCTGATCACGTCAGGCGGGCGCAATATCGGCTACACGATCCCGGCCGGGCAGACTGGTCGCAGTTCCTATGCGCGCGCAGACATCCTCCTGACCGCCAAGCAGGCGGCGTTTCTGGCGGGCATGACCGTCCGGCTGCGCGCGGTTGCGCAAGTGACCGTGGGCTTTTTGACAGCGAATACCCTGCTCGGCACCGCAGCGCAGGCCACTTATGTCGATAGCACCTTCGGGACCGTTGGTGGCGTGGATCGCAGCGAACAGGTTGGCGGGCTTCTCTATCGAGAGGTGTTGGTCAACATCACCGCCGACATGCGCAGGATCGGCGTGCCGCTCCAGATCACTGGAACGGCGCTTGCTCGCGACGTGGATCATAGTCTCACGCTGAGTTCCACGACCATCGTCGTGGATACCCTGCCCGGTGCGCAGCAGGGCGGCACGGATGTGGCGTTTCAGTTTCGGCTGGACGAGCGGCTGGACCCGGTGGACAGCCATCTGCTGGAACTCGATCAGGCTTTCATCGGCCTTGGCGACCAACTCGACATCGCGCAGCCTGCGGTCGGCGTTGCTAACGGCTCGACCATATCGGGATATACGCTGTCCTTTCCAGCTGGCGTCACAGGCCAATATTCATTGGTGGGGGCGGGCATCGCCTTCAACGGCGCACAGAATGTCGGACGCAAGCTGCGGATCAAGCTGGCCTATGAGGTGAGCGCCCCGTTCACCCGATTGGGCAGCTACACGCCGTTCGTGCAGACCAATCTTGCAGGCGGCGGGTTCGAGAACCGCGCACCCTTTGCGACGCGGGACGAGACGATCAACGGTGAGCGCGTCCTGACGCTCGACTATCTGGTGCGCGGCGATGAGACGGCGATCCGGCCTTTTCCACAACTGACCGGCGCGACCGTCACGGCGGCGGCGGAGTTCATGCGGCTCAAGGGGTTCAGCCTCGCCTATCTGTCCTCGCCCAGCAGCCACCTCACGGCGGCGGACGACGCGCTGCGCTATTTCCGCGATACGCTGGGCAATTACATCCACTTCGGCACCGGCATGGCGCTGGCGGACGCCTCGACCGCGCAGGTCTCGGCGGCCAATGGTGCTGTGGTTGCACTGGACGGCAACGGTCAGCGCGTTGGCTGGACTATCCCGGCAGGCCAGGCTGGCAACAGCAGCCAGTTCTATGCGCAAGTGTCGGTCGATGGCGCGCGTAACGTCGGCAACCGGGTCCGGATCATCATCCCGTTCGACGTGAGCGCGACCTTCACCCGCGATAATCTGTTCCGGGTGATGCACGTCCGCACAGCTGGCGGCTTCGTCCAGCGCGACGTTGCGGTCAATCGCTTCATCACCACGGCGGCGGGCAAGCGCCAGTGGATCATTGAATATGTGATGCAGGGTGATGAGCTGGCAATCCGCCCTGGCATGGTGCAATCGACCACCGCGCCCACGGCGAGCGACGAATATCTGCGGGCCACGGACTTCGTGCTGGAATGGATCAGCAACACCAAGCCGTACAAGTCGGTGATGGACGTCAATATGGAGGCAGGCCTTGCCCGCCTTCGTGCCGATGCGGCGGCGGATGCGGCCAGCCTGCTATCGGGCGGCGCGGCGGTCGTTCGGACGCTCAAGCCTTCGGGCGGCGACTATAGCTCCATCGCGGCGGCGGTGGCTGCGCTCAACAATGGCACGGCGGCGAGCCGCTACCGGCTCAAGGTGTCGGAGGGCATTTACACGGACGTGGAATGGCGACCGCAGGACTATCTGGACATCGTCGGCTATGACCGCGACCGGACCGTGTTCGCTGGCTCCCTCCCCAACAACGCCAGCGCGGCCCAGATCACCAACACCTCGGCGATGTGGCAGGAGAAAAGCTCCCGGCTGGAGGGCATCACGGTCACGATGAAAAATGGCCGATATGCAATCCATCTGGAGAGCAACGGCTTCTATCCCAACCGGCTGCTCGAACACATCAACTGCCATGTGGAGCATTTCGGCAATGCCGAAGCCGTCAACAGCGCATGGGGCAGCACGTTCGGGGTCGGCGCTGGCCTCAGCTCCGGCGTCACCGTCGTGGGTCGGGGTACGCTCTACAAGGGGCCAGCGGGCGGCTTCTCCTACCATACCAATATCGACTGGGCAGATCCCAGCTTCGTGGACCTTGAAGGGTGCGAGCTGATCGGCGTGAACGATACCGCCTTCTCCATGCGCATCCTGCCGATCGGTTCAGGCGTGGCCGACAAATGCCGCCTGGTTGGCAATAAGCTGATGGGCGATATCGTTTATGGCCCCTCGCCCTGGTTGCAGACGACGCTGGCCCGCCAGCCAGCTGACCATTCGGAAGTGGCCGTCTGGGGCCACAGCAACACGCCCGCCGTGTTCCGAAGCATCGATTTTGGCCTGGCGCTGGTCATCGCCAGCGACACCACCGGCGCGGCTTCATCGATCGCGGTCGGCGGCACCGCCGCGCCCTGGCTCTTTGGCGACGGGGCGGCGTTGAAGCTGGACACCAATTACAGCCGTGCAGGCTCGCCCGGGTTTCGCGGTCGGGCAGTGGGTTGGGGCGATATCTCCGGCACTGGCGTGGGTCCGACTTCGGACCTCGTCATCACCCGCCTAGGCCAGCGCCTGGGCAACTGCACCACGACCAGCAAGACGCTGACAGTGGCGGTCAACGGCGGCGCGGCGCAGTCGGTCATTTTCAACGAGGATTTTACCGCCCAGCCGAATAGCTATGTCCTGGCCTTTATCAACGCGCGCGTGGCGGGCGCGACGGCCAGCACACTCGCCACCGGCGCGCTCTACCGGCCACGGTTCACGGATGAAGAGGCTGAGGTGCTGAACAACACGGCATCCGGCCTGTTTCGCGGCTCGGTGCTGGCATTCGATGGATCGTCCAGCCGGGTGCGGGCGATGACGGCTGCCGATAGCGCCAGGCTGTACGCAGGGGTGGCCATGTACGATGTGGAGGCGGGCAAGACGGGCCGGGTCAAGACGCGCGGGTTCATGGCGATCAGCGACGTCCTGCGCGATGATGGGGCGGACTTTGCCATGGGCGACACTTTCTCGATCGGATCGCCCGGTAGGATTGTCAAAGGCGGCGCGCAAGGGTTGCTGATGGCGGTCCGGAACACTGCGCTGAAGGTGAACTGATGGCCGTCGACGCAATCACAGCCGAATGGCTGCGCTCCACCGGCAGCATAGCCACTGCGGATGATGCTGCGGTAAAGGCTGCCTGGGGCGATCTGGCGAGTGTGTCAGAAATCACGTCGCCGCTCGCGCTGGCGACCGACGCAAACGTGGAAGCCCGTCGCCAGCTCGAATTCATGAACGTCCCATTGGCGATTGAGAAGGTCGAGGTCGCGGGCGACCATTCGAGCAGCCTTGGTCGCCTGTTGACTATCGTAGCGGCGGGCGGCGGCTATGCGGATGGCATCAAGGTCTTCGTCATTGCGGTAGAGCCAGCCTCGTCTGCCCGCCGCTCCATCCTTACCGTGTTGCGGAGGCTTGCATGAGTGGTGTGCTGATCGTGAAACCAGAGGCGCATGGCGCACCCCCCGTGGCCGCAGGCTCGGGGGCGGAAAACCTGCTCACGGCCGATCCTAATGAAGTGTGGATCGCCCCCAGCGCCACGCCAGTCGCGATCCAGATCGACATGGGACGGATGGTCGAGGTTGATAGCTTCTTCCTGGGATCAACGAACGCGGCGGCCGATGCGACCTGGACGATAGCGACGAACACCGTGGTCGATGAAGGAGCGGTAGATAGGCATGCAGGCAAGATGCGTGCGACCGACAGTCTCGGTCCACGCCATCATAGCTTCGTGCGTCTGGCCGCGCCGGTAGTCTCACGCTATTTCACTATCACAGTCGACCAGGGCGGCGCTGTGCCACTCTTTGCGGGCAACCTCGTCTTGGGCAGGGCGTTCGAGAAGCATCGGGAGCGCGGCGCTGGCCGCACGCTGATCGATACCGGATCACGGTCCGACCTGCCCTCGGGCGGGTTCGGAACGGATGACGGGGTTGTGAAAGCATCGTTCGCTTTTTCTTTCGTCGATCTGACCGATGTGGAAGTTTATAATCTGTGGGCGATCAAGAAGGACCGAGGGCTGCGGCGGCCGGTCGTCGTGGTCGAAGACGATGCGCTCACTCTCGGTCAGAACGAGGCCATTCATTACGGCGTCTTTGATCGCTTCCAGCCCACTAATCGGGTTGATCCGGAAGCGACGCAATGGGCAGGAGCGGTTATTGAGTGGGCTTGATGCCCCTAGGCGGGCGGCGGCCCGCGCTGGTGGATTAGATACACCGGCACGCATGACTATAAAAACGCCGATCATCACACCGAAGCGCGGCACTTTGGCCGCCATCGTTGGTCTCGCCACAGCCGCGATGCTCCTGACCAGCACGCCGAAGGAAGAGAGCGGGCGAACGGTTAAGGTAACTATGTCGCGGGACGGCGTGGGACAGCTCCAGCACATCAGCGGCAAGCAGTATTTGCGGGCCTATCTCGACATCGTGCGTGTGGCCACGGTTTGTGACGGGCTGACCAGCTACCGTGGGCGCAAGATCAAGCTGGGCGATCAGTTCACAGAGGTGCAATGCGCCGTGATGCTGGAAGAGGAGTTGGCCATCCACGCACAGGGTGTCATGGCCTGCACTCCGGGGCTGGCGCTGACGATCCCCGGCCGCGACCGCGCGCGGTTCGCGGCGGTGTCTCTGGCCTATAATATCGGGGTGGCCGGATACTGCGGCTCGACCGCGCGCAAATTGTTCAACCTTGGCCGGATCGGCCCGGCCTGCGACGCTATCCTGATGTGGAACAAGGCGGGCGGTAGGGTTGTATCCGGGCTGGTCAGCCGCCGTCAGAGAGAGCGCGCCGTGTGCGTGCTGGATGCATGAGCCTCTCCCCCCAATTTCTTGACGAGGTCCGTGCGCGCACGACGCTGTCCACGCTGATCAGCAAGAGCATCAAGGTCCAGAAGGCCGGGCGTGAGTATAAGGCTTGCTGCCCCTTCCATAATGAGAAGACGCCCAGCTTCACGATCAACGATGAAAAGGGCTTTTACCACTGCTTCGGCTGCGGCGAGCATGGCGACGCCATCCGCTGGATGACGGAACAGCGCGGCCTGACC
>DASVMZ010000076.1:0-68231 GCA_036384115.1 Sphingobium sp. | reverse complement strand
GGCATCCGGCGCCGTCGTCGCCAGCAACAGCCCCGCGCGCGAACCGGGCAGCGCGATCCGATCCTCACCCTCCCGCGCAAAGGGTGTCGCCTTGAGGGCGGGCACCCCCATATCCACCCGCACGGCAGCGGCGGACGCAGGCGCAATCGGCCCCACGGTGGCAAAACGCCAGTCCGGCCTGCTGGTCACGACCACCACGCCTGCACGATTGCTGACGAAGGTCACGCCCCCCGCCGCGCGCCATTGCCGCTCCACCCCGTCGAATTCCAGCTTCACCACCACCACGCTGCCGCCCCGCGCCCTGCGCGCCAGATAGAGGCCGGGCTTGTGGCTGATGGTGCCGAGTGCGAACTGCTCGCCCGCGCCATGGCGCAACGCATCGCTATAATAGCGGCGAAACCCATATGGCTCACCCACGAAGCTGGCCCCGGTGCGCCAGTTGCTGGCCGCGATGGCGCGACCGTCCGGCCCGATAACATAGATGGCCGCCGCGCCCACCTGCCCGGCCAGCGCCTCCAGCTTGGCATCCAGCACCCGCGCCGCGCCCGGCGTCCCGGCCACCGCCGCCACCACATCCCGGTCATCCGCCAGCGCGAGGGGGAGCAGGCGAAAACGGGCGATCTCGCTGGTCAGCAATGCCTGCCGCAACCGCGCATCGGCCGCCGTGGTGACGGCAAAGCCCGCCATCACCCGATCCTCGATCACCAGCCCCGCCAACAAGCCAGACCCGGCACTGAGCAGCAGGGCGCCCAACGCCCATGATATGGCTCTCTGCCCGATCATGGCAGCACGCTATGCCATCCGCTCCCATTGTGCAACTTTCGACACATTGCGAACCATTGCATGCAGCTATCGGCACAGCCCCCTTCCACAAAATTTTCCATGCCATTGTAATAAAACAATATTATTTCGCATATTTTTCCTTCGCCCGCACGATCCGGTCCGGCACTCTCATCCTGTACACGACCCTCCCCCACAGGCGGCGCGTGGCAGAGGATGAAAGGCAGATCATGCAGCTAGACATGACCACCGTGCAGGCGAGTCCGCCACGCGCCAGGCGCTGGTATTCCCATCTCTATCTACAGGTGCTGATCGCGATCACCGCCGGCGTCCTGATCGGCCATTTCGCGCCCCAGACCGGCGAGGCGCTGAAGCCGCTGGGCGATGCCTTCATCAAGCTGGTAAAGATGGTCATCGCGCCCGTCATCTTCCTCACCATCGTCACCGGCATCGCCGGGATGCGCGACCTGGCATCGGTGGGCCGGGTCGCGGCCAAGGCCTTTGCCTATTTCCTCTTCTTCTCCACCCTCGCCCTCTTCGTGGGCATGGTCGTCGCCAATGTCGTCCGGCCGGGTGCGGGTCTCAACATCGACCCCGCCACCCTGGATGCCAGCAAGGTCGCGGAGTTCGCCGCAAAGGCGCATGAAACCACCCTCACCGGCTTCCTGACCGCGATCATCCCGGACACTTTCCTGTCCTCCATGACGGAGGGTAATATCCTGCAAGTCCTGCTGGTCTCGATCCTGTTCGGCGTCGCCCTGTCGATGATCGGCGACCGGGGGACACGGGTGCTCGACCTGCTCAACGATGTCTCCATCGCCTTTTTCAAACTGGTCTCGATCGTCATGAAGGCCGCGCCCATCGGCGCCTTCGGGGCAATGGCCTTCACCATCGGCAAATATGGCATCGGCAGCCTGTCGAACCTCATCGCGCTGGTCGCCACCTTCTATTTCACCGCCTTCCTGTTCGTGACGGTCGTGCTGGGCGCGGTGGCCAGATTATGCGGCTTCTCGATCTTCCGCCTGATCGCCTATCTCAAGGGGGAACTGCTGCTGGTCCTGGGCACCTCCTCGTCCGAAAGCGCCCTGCCCGCGCTGATCGAAAAGATGGAGCGCGCGGGTTGTCCCAAGGCCATCGTCGGTCTGGTCGTGCCCACCGGCTACAGCTTCAATCTCGACGGCACCAATATCTATATGACGCTGGCCGCGCTGTTCATCGCACAGGCCTGTAATGTGGACCTCACCATCGGGCAGCAACTGCTGCTGCTGAGCGTCGCGATGCTCTCGTCCAAGGGCGCGGCGGGCGTCACCGGGGCAGGCTTCATCACGCTGGCCGCCACACTCTCCATCGTCCCCTCCGTGCCGGTGGCGGGCATGGCGCTGATCCTGGGCGTGGATCGCTTCATGTCCGAATGCCGCAGCCTCACCAACTTCATCAGCAACGCCGTCGCCACGGTGGTGGTCTCCCGCTGGGAGAATGCCCTCGACCGGGACCAGTTCGATGCCGCCCTCGCCGGACGGCTGCCGCATGGGGAGGATCTCCCGCCCGGCGCCATCGCCGCCGAGTGAGTTTCCCCGTCCAGCATGGCAAAAGACGGGAGCCTTTTCACCCGAAGTGAAAATGCTCTAGCCCGAGGAACACTGCAATGACGCAAATTTGTTCGCGGCTACGGGCCGCCACGGCATCGCTCGGCCTGCTTGCGGCCACCCTGTCCGGGACGGCATGGGCCGAAGCGCCTGCCTCCACCCCCTATCCCGCCGCCGCCAATGGCGATGGCACGACGCTCAATGGCTACAACCTCTCGCGCTGGGCGGAGGACTGGCGCTCGATGCAGGATGCCGCGAAGCGTGACGACCCCCTCGACCGCCTCAAATATCTGCCCATCGCGGCGGATGGCGCGGTCTATCTCACCCTCTCGGGCGAAGTGCGCCTGCGGGTCAACGAGACCACCAATCCCAACCTGCGGGAGAGCGCGGCGCAGCGTCAGGACATCACCCGCCTGGTCGGCGGCGCCGACCTGCATGTCGGGCCGCACCTGCGCTTCTATGGCGAAGTGGCGCATGGCCGCATCTCCGGTCTCAACCTCGGCACGCCCGCCGCCACGCTGCAAAATGACTTTGTGATCCAGCAGGCCTTTGTCGAGGCGAATGAAGATATCGGCGGCCTCGCCATCGGTGCGCGCTATGGGCGGCAGGAGTTTACGGACGGTCCCAACCTGCTGGTGTCGCAGCGGGACAATAACACCATCCGCTATACGCTCAACGGCCTGCGCCTGTGGGTACGCGGCGCGCGGGTCCGGGCCGACCTGTTCGACTTCAAGCCGACCGCCTATGGCGATCTGGGTGTGGAGGATGATGTGTCCGACCCCGCGCGCCGCTTCTCCGGCATCACCATGGGCTTTGCCCTGCCCAACCAGTGGCTGGGCGGGTCGAAGCTCTATGTCGATCCCTTCTTCTGGCGCCGCCGCAACGATGTGGGCGCGTGGGGCGGGCGCATCGGCCCGGCGACCCGCTATTATGCGGGGGTGCGGCTCTGGGGCGACGCCGGGCCGCTCAATATCGACTGGTCGGTCAATCACCAATATGGCCATTATATCGACCAGCGGATCGACGCCTGGCAGGCCTTCCTCGCCCAGACATATCGCATCGGCAAGACGAAGGATGCGCCGCGCATCGGCTTTCATGTCGACTATGCCAGCGGCGGGGGCGGCTATGGCGACAGCAGGCTGCGCGATGCCTATGCCCCGTTCGGCAACAACATCTATTTCAGCTACCAGCTGTCCCTGACGCCGTCGAACCTCGTCTCCGTCGCGCCGACCGTCGCGGTCACGCCCTTTCGCAAGGCGCGGCTGACCGCCGAATATCTCATGGCATGGCGCAACAGCAGCTATGACGCCGTCTACCGCGCCAATGGCCAGCCCTTCGCAGGCACCCAGAACGGCCGCGCACGCAAGATCGCCGATGTCGCCCGGCTCCAGCTTGTCTGGTCGATCACCCCGCGCCTCTCGATCACGGGCCGCTACGAGCATCTTGCCGCCGGCCCCGCGCTCACCGACGCGGGCTATCATAGTTCGGATTTCCTCGCCGGCTGGATCAGCTTCCGTTTCTGACGAACAGGAGGAGCGGTTGGCTAGCCCGCCGCATAGTCCCGCAGCGCACGCAGGTCGCGGGCGATCCACTTGGCGTCCCGTTGAAAAATCTCGTCCGTCATGCCGGGCTGGCGGAACAAAGTCAGCATCACATCCGCCCCATCGCCATTTTGGATGACGCGCATGGGAACATGCACCTGCTGTCCGTCGCCCGTCTCCACGAAATGATCCATCACCCCATGCTCGTTATGGGGCGTGAAGCGCACCGCGACCGGCCCGTCGGGACCATCGGCGATCCACCCCGTATCGCTGCGGCGCAGGTCGGACTCCGTCAGCCCCGACGCCCATTTGGGGAATATCTCGGGCCGCCAGATCGCCTCATACAAGTCCCGCCAGTCGCGATCTATGGATATGCTGTAGGTGCGGGCAGGGAGCATGGGCGGCTCTTTCCTTGAAAGGGGAAACGCCCTTTAACGCCGCAATCCCATTCTGTCATGGCGCGGGAGACGGGAAAATCCCCACCCCGCCCACCGTCTGCACGCAATCGTTCAGGCGAAACTGGCGTTCTTCAGGCCGACTTGGCGCAGCTCAACTTCGCCCCGTCCAGGGTGCCCTGCTGTCCCCATGTCCTGATGAGGTCGGGAATCTGCGCGGCGGGCGTCGGCACGCCGAAATAATAGCCCTGGGCAAATTCGCACCCGAACGAACGCAGCACCTCGGCCTGGGCAAGCGTCTCGATCCCTTCCGCGATCACCTTGATCCCCAGATTACGCCCCAGGTTGACGATCGCGGATACGATCGCGGCATCGCCATTTGCCTCGTTGATGTGCGAGACGAACGACCTGTCGATCTTGAGCATGTCGACCGGCAGCGCCCGCAGATGGGAGAGCGAGGCGAACCCCGTCCCGAAATCGTCGAGCACGATCGACGTGCCATTCTCCGACAGCGTATAGATGGCGTTCTTGGCATGGTCCGCCCCCCGGCCCAGAAACACGCCCTCCGTTATCTCGACTTCGATGTCGCTCGGGTGAAGCCCGGCGTCCTTCATGCTCTGGATCAGGCGTGGCGCGAAATTATTCTGGCGGAATTCGGCGGGCGCCGCGTTGATCGCGACATGGCCATAGGCCAGCCCCATGCGCTTCCATTTGACGATGTCGCTGATGACATGGGTCAGCATCGTCTGGCCCAGCAGGTCGGCGACCTCAGCCTCCTCGAACGCCGCCATGATGGATGCCGGCGCATGGATATTGCCCCTGCTGTCCCGCCACCGCAGCAACGCCTCGAAACCGATCATTTCACCCGTCACCAGCGACACCTTGGGTTGATAAAAGGCCAGAATATCGCCGCTC
This sequence comes from Sphingobium sp., assembly GCA_036384115.1. Taxonomy (GTDB): domain Bacteria; phylum Pseudomonadota; class Alphaproteobacteria; order Sphingomonadales; family Sphingomonadaceae; genus Sphingobium. The sequence continues at coordinate 63,014 of DASVMZ010000076.1, read as the reverse complement.
TTGGCCGCCGTGCGCGCCCGCGCGACCATCGCCGCCCGCTCGCGCACCTCGTCCTGCATCTTGGATTCAAAGGTCAGCAACTTGCCCCGTCCGCCATCCTTGGCGGCGTAGAGTGCAATGTCGGCGTGGCGCAGCAGTTCGGACGGCTGATGGCCATGGTCGGGGAAGAGCGCGGCGCCGATGCTGGCCCGGCAATCGACAGGCCCGCCTTCCAGCGCGAAATTCTGGCGCAATTCCAATATCGCTTCGCCCCAGCCGACCATCTCTTCCCGGTTGTTCAGATGGGTGAACAATATCGCGAACTCGTCCCCGCCCAGCCGCGCCACCATAACCTCCGGCGGCAATATCTCGCGAAGCTGGTCCGCATAATGTCGCAGCAGCGAGTCCCCGGCATGATGACCCAGCAGGTCGTTCACTTCCTTGAAATGATCCAGGTCGATCAGCAGGACACCGACGCGATGGAGGCATTGCACCGCCGCTGCCAAAGCCTTTTCCAGGCTGGTGTTGAACAGCAGCCGATTGGCCAGCCCGGTCAGCGGATCATGCTCCGCATTCCAGCGGATCTGGTTCTCCACCAGCACCTGCTCATGAATATCCTCGGTATAGCCATACCAGCGGATTATATCGCCCTTGTCGTCGCGGCGGGGATAGCCCTGCGCCCGCATCCACCGGTAATGACCGTTCACCGACAGGCGCATCCGCACGTCGAAGGGGTCGCCGGTGGTCAGCGCATGCACGATCTGTTCATTGACCCGGTCGATGTCGCCCGGATGGGTGACGGTGAACCAGCCTGCGCCCAGCGCCGTCTCGCGGGACATGCACGTGGCGGCCAGCCAGCGGTCCGTGACGTCGATGATCCTGCCTTGCGGATCGGCGATCCATGGCAATTGCGGATTATATTCCACCGTATAGCGAAGATGCTCCTCGCTCTGGCGCAGCTCTTCTATGGCTTCGCGGTCGGACGTGACATCGATCAGGGTGACGATCGCGCAATCGCCGTCGCAATGTTCCGTCGCCCGGCGCGCAATCGCCCTGATCCAGTAATATTTCCCGTCGGCGACCTTGATCCGCAATTCCGTGGAGCGGGATTGGGGGAGACCATGGATGCCGCGAATCAGGGCGGCGACATCGCGTCGATGATCATGGTCGACACGGGCGATGACGTCCTTGAAATGGGCGGTGTGTGCGATTCCGAATTTTTCGCAGGTCATATCGTCGAAGGAAAAGATTCCATTGGAATCGACATGGCACAGGCCCACGCCCGCCGCCGCCAAAGCGGCATCCACCAGCCCATGGTTATGACCGATACCGCTATGGGCGGTCATTATGGGGCGCCCTCTGGTTCGGTAGATTTCTGGTTCTGCAGAATCATTTTTTGCGACCTCGACGCTTCCTGTATTGATCTTGTGAAGCGAGATAGCTTTGCTTTTAAAGATGATTTGCGAATCATTCCTTAATGCGGGCGGCGTGGCGACATAATAGTCGGCGGCCTCTCAACCCATCGTTAACCGGCAGGGTCCAATGCTGGCTTTTGGCCGAGCAATGGGCGAGCAACGAGGGACAAATGTCGCAGGCATTGCACAGCGGGTTCGACCGGATGGAGCGCGATCCCTCCCGCTCTTTCCCGAGTATGGCCCCGGACATACTCGATATCGACGCGCTGGTTGGTGCCTTTGCGGATGCACTGGTACAGGAACGGGCGACCGGGCATTGCTGCACCATACTCGACCAGCATGGCCGACCCGTCGTCCTGACCCACAGCCAGCAAGCCTCAACCATGATCGGCAAGAGCGATTCGTTCGTCACCTTCAACATCGACATGCATGACGACCAGCCGCTGGTTGTGACGATCTCCTCTCCCGAGCCGCCGGATCGTCTTCGCCGCGCGCGGCTTCATGCGCTTGCGGTGGTTTTCGCGGCCCACGCCGTGCCGCTGATCGAGGCGCAAGAGGATGGGGCGGATGCTGTCCCGGCCGGGTCTCTCACCTCTGTGGAGCGCCACTGTTTGCGGCTGCTGGTTGGCGGCCTGTCCTATCTCGACATCGGCGACCAGCTCGATATTTCGGCGTCGGCGGTGGGTGTATATCTGCGGCGCGGCGCGGCGCGGCTCGGTGTTTCCTCGGCGCTGGAGGCCTGCACCATAGCCCTTGGCCGGGGTCTTTTGACCTAGGCATTTGGTGATTGGTGACGGGCGTCTCCTCATGTAGTTTGCGGGCAAAAGGTCGCGCAAGTGCTTCATCTTATCACGAGTCATAATCGTCAGCTCTATTCGACGGAGCTGAATGCGCTGCATCGGGCGCGCAAGTCCGTGTTCGTCGACGAGCTTGGCTGGCAGCTGCGCGTCCAGGACGGAATGGAGCGCGACGAGTATGACGACGACCGTGCCATGCATGTCGTCGGCTTCGACAGCGCACAGGATGTGGCGATGTCGATTCGGGTTCGTCCGGCCGACGATCGATCGATGCTGATCGATCATTTTTCGCACCATTTGCCGCCGGGCATGCGCGCCGTGGACGATGGCCGGACATGGGAGGTCAGCCGGGGCTTCAGCCGCGAGCGGGGGCTGAAGCGCGCCGTGCTGAAGCGCAAGGCCGCCTGCATGATCGCCCCGCTGGAAATGGCGCTTGAGGCTGGCGTCGACCGCTATGTGGGCTTCACCGATGTCCGTCTGCTGGGCCTCTATTATCATATCGGCTGGAAGATCGACCTGTTGGGCGATCCCATGCCCTATGGCGAGGGGGACGGCGTCGCCTATGAGGCCAGGGTATCGAGCAGTATCGTCCGCGACATCCGCCAGACATGGGGACTGCCCGCGCCCGCCTATCTGGAACTGCAAAGCCTGGACGGCGCCCCGACCGTGCATGCCGCCGTACAACGCATGGCGGACGCGGACCCCGCCTGTGCGCTTGCCCACGCCCAACTCATGGCCCCGGTCCCGGAAGACCCCGCCCGATCCAACACGCTCGGCAGGCTCGCCTCCCTGGCCACATCCCGCCCGAGATATGACACTCCTGCAACTGTTCGGCAAAAACAACGGACGACTGTTACGAAATTGTAAATTTCTCCCCCCTACCCCTCTCGAACAACCACCTTGCCGAAAGGGCGGTTCACGGAAATCGGAGACATGATGTGACGGCACCGAATGCGAATTTCCCTGGCGCAGACGAGATCGAGGAATGGTTCAGAAACTATATCGCGACGTTGACCGGCGTGACCATGGGAGAGGTTCAGGGCGCGGCCGATTTCGAGAGCTTTGGCATCGATTCCATACAGGGTGTCGACATGGTGACGGCGCTGGAAACCCGATTGGGCATGTCCGAGGATCTGCCGCTGGAATATGTGTTCGAGGCCTCCAGCATCTCCGAAGCGGCGCAGCGGGTATCCGATGCCCTACGAGACGGTACGATCATCTCATGACAAATGCCTTTCCCCTGGAGCCGGGTGGATCGGCCGAGGCAATCCGCCATCATTATGATGTCGGGAACGACTTTTATGCGTCCTGGCTCGACCCTACGATGGTCTACTCCTGTGCGATGTGGGACGATCCCGAAGACAGCGCCACGCTGGAGGAAGCCCAACATCGTAAGCTGCTTCATCATGCCCGGTCAATAAAGGCGGCACCTGGCATGAATATCCTCGACGTGGGATGTGGCTGGGGCGGCCAGATGCGGGCGTTGATCGAAGAATTCGGCGTCGCCAGCTGTACCGGCCTGACCCTGAGCGAGGAGCAAGCGGCGCATGTCCGATCACTCGGTCTGAAAGACACGACGGTCGAACTGATGAACTGGCACGATTATATCCCCGAAACTCCGTTCGACGGCATCATCTCGGTCGGTGCGTTTGAGCATTTCGCTCATCCCTCCCAGAGCGAGGAAGAACGGCGGGACACCTATCGGCGCTTCTTCCAATCCTGTCTAAACTGGACGGATGGTCGCGGTCGCCTGTCCCTCCAGACCATAGCCTATGGTACGATGAATGCCCGGCAGGCTAATCCATTCATCACCGGCGATATTTTCCCGGCAGCCGAACTGCCCACGGTCGAGGACATAGTCGTTGCGAGCCGGGGACTGTTTCGGATCATGCTGCTCCGGGATGACGGCCTCGATTATGCCCGCACCTGTACGATCTGGGCGCAACGCCTTCGCAAAGCGATAGCCTGCGGCCGGGCGGGGAACGACCCCGATCTGGCACAACGCTATCACCGCTATCTCCGCCTTTCTGCGGCGGGCTTCGCTATGGGTCGGATCGGGCTGCTCAGGGTCGTTTTCGATCCCATCAGACCGGCCGCCCGCCCGCATACACAAACGGCGCGGTAAGCCCATGATCGGCATGGCGAATGAGCCCGAGACAATCATGCACGTCCTGCGCGCTCATGCGATAGTACGTCCTAATCATCCTGCCCTTATCTTCGACGACGGAAATGGGCCGACCGCTCAACTCAGTTACCGCAAACTGGTGGATGCGATCGGGGGACTGGCGGAGAGCTTGGTCGCGCACGGTATGGCGGGAAGGCCCGTCGGCCTTTTGTTTGGTCCCGGCATCGACTTCGTCGTCGCCTTCTTCGCCTGCCTGACGATTGGCAGTGTCGCAGTTCCACTTGCCCCCATAGGACGACGGCGCGAGCGCGTGCCCAATATTCTTCCGGTCGTTCGGGACTGCATGCCCGGCGCCATGATCCTGGATGCCGGGATGGCGGCGCAATATAATGGGCTGAAGGAGGCCCTTTCGGATATGGGGGTCGCCTATCTCGAATATGACAGTCTGAAAGGCTATGGTTTTCGTGGCCCCTTGCCCCCGGAGCCGGAGAAGGAGGATATAGCCGTCCTCCAATATACGTCCGGCTCGACCAGCATGCCTAAAGGCGTGATGATAACCCACGGCAATATCATCGCAAACCAACGTATGATTCGCCGCACTTTCGGGCATGATGACCAGTCGAACTTCGTTGGATGGGCGCCGCATTTTCATGATCAGGGCCTGTTCGGCAATATTCTCCAGCCCCTGTATCTTGGTGCAACCTGCGTTCTGACCGCACCTTCTACCTTCGTTCGCCGTCCGCTAGTCTGGCTGGAGTTGATCGACCGCTATCGCGCCCATACCAGCGGCGGCCCGAACTTCGCCTTCGAGCTGTGCATCGAGCATGCCACTCTGCGGGGCCTTCCTGGGGTCGATCTCAGCTGCTGGAAGGTCGCCTTCAACGGTGCCGAGCCGATCCGCGCCCGGAGCGTGGAGCGTTTCGCGGAAATGTTCGCGCCGGTCGGCTTCAGCAGCAAGGCATTCTTTCCCTGCTATGGCCTTGCGGAATCAACAGTGGTGACAGCCTGCGGACCGCGCGATGTCGGACCTGTATTTCGCAAGGTCGATAGCCAAACGCTGGGCGGAGGTCATGTCCTGCCCGCCGACCCGTTCAAGCCCGTCCTGCTGGAGATATGCTGCGGACCAGCGATGGAAGAAAGCGAGTTGTGGGTCGTCGATCCCGACCGGCATGTCGTCGCAGCAGCGGGCGACGTGGGTGAAATCTGGGTCGCAGGCCCTCATATTGGTCGCGGCTATTGGGGGCGACCGGAGGAGAGCAAAGCGACCTTCGGTGCGCTGATGCTGGATGGTCGTGGCCCCTATCTTCGCACCGGCGATGTCGGCTTTGCCATGCCGGAGGGGATCTATGTCGTCGGCCGGATCAAGGATCTGCTCATCGTGCGCGGCCGCAATTACGCCCCGAACGACATAGAGCAAATATGGACCGACGTGACCGGCCATGCAGGCCAAGCTATCGCTGCCGCTTTCCAGGTCATGCGCGACGGCACCCTCCATGTGGTGCTTGTCGCCGAAATCGAGCGTGCAGTTCGCCATGCCGAGGGATTTGAGGAGCGTATCGCCGAATTGAGCGCACTGGTCCGCAAGAAAGGCGTGGAACGTCTTGACCTTGCTATCACCGACCTCATCGTCGTCGCGCCGGGAGCCATTCCCCGGACAACCAGTGGCAAGGTGCGGCGGGCGGCCACCCGAACGATGCTGGAACAGAATGAACTGTCTATCATAAGCATCTCGGGTCCACTGATGGCCAAGCAAGCAGCGTCAGCATCCCTGTAGCATCCGTACTTTACGCCAGAGTGCGTGATTTTCAGAACTGCTTGGTGACGGTCACGCCATAGGTGCGGGGCGGGCCATAGGCCGTCGTCCTCAGCACACCGAGCGCCGTACGGTCGTCACGGTAGGTCTCATAAGTCTCATCCGTCAGATTTTCGATCCAGACGGATAGGGTCCAGGACGGCAGCCGGATGCTCATTCTACTGTTCAGCAAAGTACGAGCGCGACCGCGAAAGCGATCCGAATTGGTCGGATCGAAATAGACGGATGACTGGTGATTGGCCTCGATCCGGCCGGTCACGGTCCCAAACGAAATATGGTGAAGATATTCGGCGGCCCCATGTGCCGTGATACGGGGAGCACCTGTCAGATATCGGCCAGCACAATTGGTTGCGCCGCCACCTTCTGACTGGGGAATCGCGCAATTGTCGAATCTGTCATATTTCGCGTCAGCATAACCAGCCGATGCCTCCAGACGCACGCCGTCGAGGGGGCGCGCTATCAACTCCGCCTCTAAGCCATTAATTGACGCCTTACCCGCATTGCCTAACACCGTGCCGGCACCCGTAATCTGCGCGACCTGCAAATCGGCATAATCGGTGCGGAATCCCGTCAGCGCGAAGGTGAGGCGCTTGTCCAGAAGCTCACCCTTCATACCCAGCTCATACGTCGTGGCATGTTCCGGCCCGGCAACTAGCCCCGTGGCGGAGGATGCCAGATCGACATTGAAGGCGGCGCTCTTGAACCCGCGCGCGATCCGGCCATAGAATCTGACGCCCGGCGCAGAAGCATAAGTCAGGGACAGAGTAGGCGAAATATCTTGATCATCGCTTTTCCCCGCAAAACTGATGTCTGGCAGGCTCAAAAGAGCGAAAACACCGGTTTCGTCATCCTGAACGAAGCTCACTATCTTGTGCTCATAGGTATAGCGTGCGCCGACAGACAGGGTGATCCGATCAGCCAATTGCCAGTCGAGACTACCAAAGGCGGCATAGCTGCGTGTCTTGACCATTCCTTTGGTCGTAAGATTTGCGGCGAAAGGGACTGCGTATAGTGCGCGCGTCAAATCCCCCAACCCGAGGGTGCGATCTGTTCGTGTTGCCTGATCGAGGAAATAGAGGCCCGTGAGAAAGGATAGATTTTCAGTGACTTTGCCATTCAATCGCAGTTCCTGGCTCCACAACTCACTTCGATCACCGAAGTCATCAACCGCCAGCATATCCAGTTGACGTTGATCGTCATCGACCGATGCGGCATATCGGGAGTGGCGATAGGCACTGATACTGGTCAAGGTGGTGGCGCCTAGGGTCGCAACGGCCGTCAGCGAAAAACCGGCGATGTCACGGCTGAGCAGATTGGGCCGGTTATTGTCGATCGACCGGGGCGGCAAGGATGAAGGCGCGCCCGGCACGCCGATGTCGGTTGCGGAAAAAAAACCCGGCGTGCCGCGATCGCGCAATCCGTCGGTGCGAAGGGTCAGTAAAAGCGTCTCAGATGGCGTGAACGCAAGCGCCCCCCGCCAAGAGAAGAGATCGACGCTGTCGGCATCCCGTCTGCCCGAGACATGCCTGTAGAAACCATCGCGACTTGCGTATCCGAATGAAAACCTGCCCGTCACGGCATCGCCCGATAGAGGCCCGGACAAAGTAGCCTGCGCGCGGATCAGGCCGTAATTGCCGGTCTCCAGACGTGCAGTGCCCGAAAGGTAAGATGTCAGCGAACCACTGGTAAGGTTGAAGACCCCGGCAACCGTGTTCTTGCCAAATATGGTGCCTTGGGGACCACGCAGGACCTCGACCGAGGCGACGTCGAGCAGTTCCTGATTATAGGCTTCGGGACGTCCCACATAGACACCGTCGACATAGACGCCGACGCCGCTTTCAACACCGATATTGCGGACCAGCGTTGCAATACCCCTGATCGCCACCTGTCCCTGAAGCTGTCCACCTATTCCACCGCTAAGCGCCACATTCGGGATGACCGCCGTCAAATCTGCGAAAGAAATCAACCGAGAATTTTCCAGTTCCCTCCCTGAAAGGTAGGAGACGGAAGCAGGCACATCGATCAGGGCTTCCGGCACCTTACGCGCCGTGACAACGATCGGGGCCGGGTCAGCATCGGCAGTTGTCCTGCCCTGTTCGCTGTCAGCCGCCATTACAGCCGATGCGAAACCCCCGGAGCAAACCGCTGCGGCCGCGAGTATGTGAAAGGCGCAAGATCGGAATAAGATTGTGCTCATGTCTCACATCTTAATCCAATATGGTTAACAAACCCCCGGTCGCCCTGTTGGACTCCAACACCGGCCGCCTTCCCTCAATGCCTACAGCTCGGCCAAACTGATCGCCAACTCGTCCTTGCGGAACGGCTTGGTGAGGCGGGGCAGATCGGCCGATATGCCGTCGATCTCCGCATAACCCGACACCAGAAGCACAGGCAGATCCGGGCGGATGGCGCGAACCTGCCGCGCCAGTTCGGTTCCCGTCATTCCCGGCATAAGATGGTCGGTCAGCAGAATATCGAACTCCACGCCCTGCTCGACCAGGCAGATGGCTTCTTCCGCCGACACGGCCTCTACGACGGCATAGCCCAGATCGGCCAGCATGTCCGCCGTGCTCATCCGCACATATTCCTCGTCATCGACCAGCAGGGCGGTCCCCCGTTTCAGGAACTTGACCGGCAACGGAGCGACAGCCGTGTCGCTGTCGGCGGAGGGGCTTTGCGGCAGCCACAGCTCGATATTGCTCCCCACCCCCGGCACGCTGCTGATGATGAGCGCCCCGCCGAGTTGGGACGCAAGGCCATGGACCATCGAAAGGCCCAGCCCCGTTCCGCGTCCGATGCCCTTGGTCGAAAAAAATGGCTCGATCGCACGCGCCTTGATCGCCTCGTCCATACCGCAGCCGGTGTCAGCGACCGACAAGCAGATATAATCTCCTGCCTCCAATGCACCAAAGTCGCTGGCCAGATGTTCGGCACGGGCCGTGATGCGAAGGGAGCCGCCGTCGGGCATCGCGTCGCGCGCATTCACGCTGAGATTCAACAGCGCCATTTCCAGCTGGTTCGGATCTGCCTTTGCATGGGGCAGGCCCTCCGCCACATCCACGCTGACCTTGATCTGGGGACCGGTGGTACTTGCCACCAGATCGGCCATGCCAGTGACCAGCCTGCCCACCTCGACAGGCACCGCCTGCAATGGCTGGCGCCGGGCAAAGGCAAGGAGACGCTGGACCAGAACCTTGGCACGATCCGCGGACTGGAAAGCCCCCGCGATCAGGCGTTGCTCCCGCTCACTTCCCACCCCGCGCCGCTGGAGCATGTCGAGGACACCGAGGATCGGCGTCAGCAGATTGTTGAAATCATGTGCCACGCCGCCGGTCAACTGGCCCATCGCCTCCATTTTCTGGCTCTGACGCAGCGCTTCCTGCGTGGTTTCCAGATCGCGCTGGGCGCGCACGCGAGCCGACACGTCATATGCGGTGAGAAAGGCGCCGGTGATGCCGCCCGCAGCATCGCGCATGGGGTGGAAATGCACCTCGAAATGCGCCTGCTGGTGAGCCGCATCCCCAAACTCGTCCACGATGACGAATGTCTCGCCATCCAGCGCGCGGAGCCATTGCGCATGGATCATGTCCCGATGCGCGGGAAAGCATGCCAGCAGGTCCAGCAGGCTTTCCCCCACCGCGCACGGCCGTCCGTAGATCCGCTGAAAATCGAGAGACTGGGCCTTGTTGAGGGCCAATATGTTTAAGTCAGGATCACATACCATCACGGATGCCGACGTGTTGTCCACCACCGCCGCCAGCACTTCCCGTTCGGAAAGCGCCTCCAGGACACGTTGTTCCAATGTCTCGTTGAGCTTGCGAAGCCTCGCCTCGGCATCCGCCCGCGCAATGATCTGCCGTGTCCGTTCGGCGAACTCCTCCATGAACATCACCTCGTCGGCGGTCCAGCGGCGCGGCTCGCGACTGTTGAGATATACGATGGTTTGAAGCCGTCCGCCGTGGAGAAAGGGCACGACGAGGATCGCGCGGGTGTCGATCGCAGCCGAGGTTTCCCGCGTGCGTGGCTCATCACTTATGGCGGCCTTCAACAGATCGTCAACGACGACAGTCTCGCCTGCGTTGAGTGCCGCCACGATCTTCATCCCGAATGCTTCGGCCGGATGACGGCCCAGCAAGTCCGGCACGCTGCCGTCCGTCCAGCAGATTCGATAGTCAAACACGCCTTCCACGGCGTCCAGGTCGCCATATCCCGTCCGGGCCACGCCAAAATGCGATCCCATCAATGCCGCCGTTTCCCGCAAGGCGACGTCGGTAGTCGCATCCCGCGTCACATCGGCCAGTCGCAACCGCAGCGCGATGCGTGCCTCCCGCCGCGACCCCGTCGAAAGACGCCGGTCGATCGTCGACGCGCAAAGGGCCAGCAACAGGATGAGCAGGGTCAGCGCAGATACCCAGGCGGCAAGACCCGACTGGCTGACGCTGGACATGGCGAGGAGCGGGTCGGCATCAGGCCGCATCGTGAAGATCGCGGCCCGCATCCCGGCATAATGCATGCCCGATATGGCCATGCCCATCAATAACGCGGCCGCCAGCCGTTTCCTGATGCCCTGCTCACGCGACGCCAGCCACAGGGCCACCACCGCCGCGCCTATGGCGATCAGGACGGACAATAGCATCCATCCCCTATCATAATGGAGGTCGGCATGCATTTTCATGGCGGCCATGCCGACATAATGCATCGCGACAACACCAAGGCCCATCAGAAGCCCCGCCACCCCGAGTGGGAGACGGCCCCGCCAGCGATCCATCATGCCGAAACCGATTCCGGTACACAAAATTGCGAGAAACAAAGATGCCAGGGTAAGGCCCGGATCATAACTGACCGTCATGCCGGGCATGTTGAAGGCAAGCATGGCCACAAAATGCATCGACCAGACGCCCCCGCCCAAGGTCATGGCCGCCGCAGATAGCCAGAATCTGCGTAACCATCCGCTGGATACCCGAACCCTGCTGGCAAGATCGAGGGCCGCGTAAGACGCAAGGACAGCGATGATGATGGACAAGCCGACGAGGATCATGTCGTGCGAGCCAGCCACAGTCATAAACATCACACCCCTTCTCATTTAAAGTTTAGGCCTGCCATCAGGTTACGTCGAGACATGGCCCAGAGACATGACCCAGCCTTTCCCTTGTCTGAAAGGCAGGGTCATGCACCAGTCAGTCGGGCTTTTTCTCCTATGCGGTCGGCTATTGCCAGCGTCATCGCAATGGATCCGGCGCAGATCGTCCATAGATAATAGCGTAGTTCCGATGCGACACTGAAAAGCGCATAACCCAGACCATAAAGCAGGGCGGATGCCGCCAATATTGTGACAAGATCATAGGGGCGTCGTCGCCTGCTCCACAGCAGCACCGCCATGGCGACCATCCAAAACCACGGCCAGCCGAGCGGCGTGCCTGCGCTGGCGAGTGCTGCCCGATCGACGATCTTCACGCCTGCATTCTGCGTCACCGCGAAATGCCAGTCGTTGGGCGGCGCTTCCACCTGAACGGGCCGCTCGACCTCGTCCGCTACCAGAAACCGGCTATTGATGTTCCAATGAGCGGCGCGGTGCCGAAGATAGGCGAGCGGATGATGCGCGATGGCGGACAGCCAGAACCGCACCGGACTCACCTGGTGATCGTGGAAATAGCGCCTGACCAGATCGAAATTGATCGGGCACAGATCCTCCACCCACCAACTGTAACTGTCCCATTTGACCGGCGTGTAGCAGCGATGGTTGACCGCAACGGGATCGGCAATACCCAGGGGCGGAAACAGATTTTCCCCGGAATGCTCGGTCATGCCGGCCAGATCGAAGATGACAAGTGACAGCTGGACGTCGCTTTTCTCCGCCCCGATCAGTGCGTTGGCGACAGGCATTGCGGCAAGCAGAAGCGGGATCAGCAAGGATGCGCTGGCCAATGCGCGGCGCCAACCGGACCTCAAGCTGTAAGGCAATGCCCACAGCGCCACGGGCAGGATCGCCAGAAATCCGTTGAACCGCAGCGTCGCGGCGAAGAAGCAAAGAAACAGCGCCGCCCCCCGGCACATCGCCCCGGCACGCGAAGGCCCTCCGCGTTCTGCACCGGCAACCAGTCCGACCGCGCAGAGCAAGGCGCCCGTCATCAGGCTGTCCTTGATGATCGTCGCCATCAACGCGATGATGATCGGCTGCAAGGCACAGCAGGCGACGGCAAGAGCGGGTCCGATCCGCCGGCCGCCCAATATGACCCGGACGATCATGACGAAACCGCACGCGTAAAGGCCAAGTTGGAGCAGGAGCATCGGGGCAGGACCATGGGCGAGCGGCAGCATCTGCCGCCACAGCCATTCCATGATCGGTGGATGCCAGTCGTCGAATGCGCCGCTCAACGCCTGATCATATTGGCGGAGCGAATCCCAGGTGACGAGGCCGGGCCAATAGGCCAGCGATCCCGCAAGCGCGAGCAGCAGTGCCAGATAGGGAGCGGTTCGCGCGGCCCATTGCCTGCCGCCGATGGGGGCATCCGGGCCGCCAGCAGACGGAATGGCTTGTCGAGAGGCGGGTTGGGACATGCGTTTCCTTCAACCCTCGTCGGGTCATTCATTACCAGGGCAGTAGGCTATGGCTCCCGTCGTCCAGCAAAGCCGCGCACGCCTTTTTGCTGAACGCCCGCAAAATGACCAGTTCAGCGTTGTGAAAGCGGGACTCCTATATTGCACTTTCACGACGGCGCCAATTGGAACGACGCCGGTAGTGAGGAGTGTTCGAGATGTCGTTCTTTTCCAAAATGGCCCTGACGATCGGCACAGCTGCATCATTGGCCGCCGCCGCTTCCCCAGCCATGGCAAACCCCTATGGTTATGGCCGAGGCTATTATGGTGGCTACGACCGTGGCCGCCATCATGACAATACGGGCGCAATCGTGGCCGGTGCGCTGTTGCTCGGCGGCATTGCCGCCATCGCTGCCAGTTCGCATCATCGCGATCATGACGACCGTTACCGCAACGACGGCTATTACAGCCGGGACGGCGGCCCCGGATATTACAGCGGTCCGCGGGGCGGCTATCAGGGCGGTTATTATGAGCAGCGCGGCTACTATGAACAGCGCGGCTATAATGGGTATGATGGCTATGGCTCCCCCTACGACAGGGGACGTTTCTATGCACCGGACGGATACTGAAGGGCTGAAAAATGGGGCGCGCAGCGACTGACTGTTGCGCCCCACGTCATTGACGACGGTCCCTTGCTCCTCAGTCTTGCGAGAGCGCCGATGCATCCGGCTCCGACGCATAGTCGAGATAGTCGCGCCAGAGCATCACCAGCACGGCCATGATCGCGGGGCCGACAAAGAGACCCAGCACGCCCAGCGTCTCCGCACCGCCCAATATGCCGATCAATACCCACAAAAACGGCAATCGCGTCGCCCCGCCGATCAGCACCGGACGGATGAAGTGGTCCGCCACGCCGACCACGACCAGCCCTGTCACGATGACGACAACCGCTTGTACCGCCGCACCCATCGACAGCAATAACAGCGCAGCGATGGTAAAGATGAAAGCAGCGCCAAACGGGATCATCGCGGCAACGGCAGTCGCCATCCCCAGCAAGAGCGGATGCGGCGTGCCGAGCACCAGATAGACGATCGTCATCACGGCGCCCTCCCCCATCCCCACCAGCACCAACCCGTCGATCGTGCCGCGAACCGAGCGGATCGCCTGCCGACCGATACGCTCCCCGGCAGCCCCGAGCAGGCGGTCGCTTGCAATGCGAATCTGCGCGATGATGGCATCCCTGTCCCGCAACAGGAAAAACAGGGTCAATAGCGTGAAAGCAAATATCACGGCACGATGAAGCATATTGCTCCCGATCAGCCGTGAGTGGGCGACAATGTCGACTCCGGCCAAACCATCGAACTGACGGGTAGCGGAAGCGGGACTGGCGAGATGCGTCTGCCACCAGGACTGGAGAGCATGTGCGCCATAGGGAAGCTGGCCCAGCCAGGCCGGTGGCGGCACGCCATGGGCCTTTGCCTCGGCAATCCATGTGACGACCTGCCGCGCTTCGACCGCGGCCTGCGCGATACCGGCGACCAGTGGTATGAGGACGACAAGACCGATGCCCAGCGTGATGCCGCTGGCAAGTAGCACATTCCTCGCCTTTCCCGGCCAGCGTATCCGCATGCGTGCGTGCAGGGGATCAATGGCGATGGCAATCACGACAGCCCATAATATTGCGGCAATGAACGCCTTGGCGATCCACAGGCCCAGCAGGATAAGCAGGCACACGACCGCTCCCCTGGTCCAATAGGCACGGCGCTCCTTCGACTGCGGGTCAGCTATTGTCATCAGGCTTCACTATGCTTTTTGGTCGGCGAGCGCCAGCCCATGCGCTGCGGCTGGATCAAGCGGCAGGCGATGTGGGGGGCGCATCAACCGACACCCGGCCCGACCGTTCCAGCTTACCCCATCCGACCACCCATCCGCCAATGGCCGACGCGATGGCGCGGATCACCACCCAATACATGATCTGTCGATACACGAACCGCTGCCCGACCAGCCGATGGGCGGGATAGCGCGCCTGCCCGCCATCGAGACGATAAGCGACCCAGCCGCACAGGACGTCGATGCCGGTGAACAATAGCCAGTAGATTGCCATGGTTCCCACATCTCCGCTGGTCTGTGCCCAGCCATGCTGCTCGACCCGGACGATGGTGCCGATGATCGAGACCAGCAGCGCAAGGTCGATGAGCGGGGAGATGGCGGCGAAGACGATCTGGAACAGCCATGCCTGTGGCAATCCAACAAGCGCCAGCCCGGCAGGGCGGCCTTCGCGCAGGATGCCGCCATGTTTCCACAGGCATTGCAAGGTGCCGAACGCCCAGCGATAGCGTTGCTTCGCCAGCGCCTTGAAGGTTTCCGGCGCCTCCGTCCAGGCCACGGCACGCGGATCATAGGTCACACGCCAGCCCGCGCGCTGGATGGCGATGGTCAGATCCTGATCCTCCGCCAGCGTATCCTCGGGATAGCCGCCCACCGCGTCGATCGCCGCCCTGCGCCATGCGCCGACGGCGCCCGGCACCACCGTCATGGCATCGAACCCGGCCAGCGCCCGCCGCTCCAGATTCTGCGCGGTGATATATTCGAGCGCCTGCCAGCGCGCGACCAGGTTGACGCGATTGCCGACCCGCGCATCGCCCGCCACTGCGCCGATCTGCGGATCGGCAAACCAGCGCACGAGGCGGGCGATGGTCTGTTTCTCGAACTGCGTGTCGGCGTCCAGGGCGATGACCACCTCCCCCTCCGCATGGAGCAGCGCGCGATTGAGGGCGGACGCCTTGCCGCCATTCTGGAGGGTCAGCAGCAGGACGCGCGGATCGTCCGCAAAGGCACGGGCCACGACCGCGCTGGTGCCGTCCTTCGACCCATCGTCGGCCACGATGACGCGCAGGTCGGGATAATCGCTGGCAAGGACGCGCCGCACCGATTCCTCGATGACCCGCTCCTCATTATAGGCGGGAATGATGATCGAGACGCTCGGCTGGTAATGGGGTGGCTCGCCCCGGCGGCGACGCGACTGGACCCAGGCGAGGACGGTCATCAACACCGCGCGCGCGATTCCCAGCGAAATGGCGATATAGAATATCCACGACAACAACCCCACCAGCAGAGCCAGCAGCACGAAGATGGCGACGTCGACGCGCACCGCCATCAGGTCGCCCGCCTTGACCGGCGGCATGGCGGATGCCTGCGACAGACCGGCAAGGGTGGACACCGGCACGAAGCGATAGCCCCCGGCCTGCAACGCGCGGATGATCCGGGGCAGCGCCTCGACCGTCTGTTGCCGATTGCCGCCGCCGTCATGGAGAAGGATGACATTCGCGGATCGGTCGGGCGTCGCCGCCCGCACCTGCGCGACCACTTGCTGGACGATGGCGTCGGTCCCCGGCCGTTGCCAGTCATTGGGGTCCACATGCAGGCCGACGACGGTATAGCCCGCCTTCTGTGCCTCCAGCGCCGGGCCGAGTTCGTCCGCCGTGGTCGGTTCAGCGTCACCGAAATAGGGCGCGCGGAAAAAGCGCATGCTCCGCCCGGTATAGGCCTGCACCAGCCGCTGCGTGACATTCAGTTCGAGGCGCGTCTCCCGCGCGGAGGCGTTGGCGAGATTGGGATGCAGATAGGTATGGTTGCCGATCTCGTCCCCATCCGCCACCATCCGCTGGAGAAGCTGCGGATGCTGCAAGGCATTCTCGCCCACCACGAAGAAGGTCGCAGGAACATGGGCCTGTTCCAGGATGCTCAATATCTTGGGCGTCCAGTCCGGGTCCGGCCCGTCGTCGAACGTCAGCGCGAGCATATGGGGACGATCGCCTGTACGCTGGACCTGATAGGGCGTCGGCAGGGAGGTGTAATTCTCCCCCACTATCATGGCCTGCCGGTCATATGCCTGATTCCGGGTGCCCTGTGTCGGGGTGGCGGTAATCCGCAATATCTCGCCCGATCCCTCTATGTCGGTGCTGAGCGAACTGGTGATATGGCGAAGATCGGGCCGCCCCCCGGATCGGAAAGCCTGAAGGTCGGACCATAGGCCGGGGTCTTCGCTGCCCAGTCGCCAGAAAGCGACACTCTCGATCCCGAAACGCCGGAGCGCCTGCAACTGGTTCCAGCTCGACGCGGCGTCGAGCATCCATATCTGGTGATGCTCATTGCCCTCGTCATAGGCAAACGCGGCATTACCGCTCTGCCGGTCGAAGGTGATGGCCGCACTGCTGTCATGCGCGGCGAGCCATGCCTCTTCAAGAGACATGGCATCCGCGCCGCCGCCGTGCCAGTCATAGGCATAGCTGCCAAGCGCGACGATGATCCGCTTCTGACCGATCCGGCGCTGCGCCGCCGCCACTTCCCGCACGAACCAGCCCTGTGCTGCGATGGGACCGGACTCACCGCCCTGCCAATGCTGGTCATAGGCCATCAGGATCACCCGGTCGGCGAGCGCCCCGAACCGCTCAAGCGGCCACCCCTGCTCCCCTGCCGGAACCGTGACCGCAATCTGGCTGCCCGCGGGCAATGCAGCGCGGAGCATGCGGAGAAAGCGCAGATAGCCGGGCATTGCGCCGGCTGGCACTTCCTCGAAATCCAGTACGACCCCCGCCTGATGGCGGGCGGCGATCATCGTGCCCAGCCTTTTGGCCAGGGTTCGGCTGGCAACGGGATTGTCGAGAAGGCGGGCGATATTGGCGCCCTCCCACGCCCCGGCACCGATATTCTGCACCATTGGCAGCACTTTGGGAGCGTGCGATGTCGTCGCAATCAGTCGGTCGAATTGCGGGTCCGGCGCAATGGTGAACCGATGGTCGGCCCCAGCGACCGACACGAATGACGGCACCACCCAATCGAGTTGCCGCACATGATGGCGCAACGAGGCGATGCTCGTCTCCTCATCGGGTACGTAAAAGCCGACGGTCAGCGGCCTGGCCTGTTCGTGCCCGATGGCAAGGCGGGGCAACCAGCCATCCAGATTCCGGCGCAGGGTGGATTGCCCGGTGAGGCGTGCGGCATGGGGCTGAACAAGCGGCAGGGCCAGATCCCGCTCGGGCTGTACCGCGATCAGGGTGGTCGCAAAGGCAATGGCGGCAAGCACTATCGCCAATAAAAGAAAGCCGACCACCCACTTGGCCCATATGCCACGCCGTCCGGTGGGATCGAAAAAGACAGGCGGTATTATCAACGCCTCTCTCCCTGTAAGCGGCTATCATCCGGCATGGCTGGTGCGCCCCATAGGCCATCACGGCTTGCCCGCAGATGAACCGCTTCCGAAATCATTATGACGGCTCTCCCGAGAATGTCATGCGGTGATGCCGCACCATCCGGGCAAGTGGCCTGCGTGGCGGGAATGGGCAAGATCGAGTGCCTCCACCAGTGCGCCCTGAAAATCCTCCTCGACCGTCTTGCGCCCGACCCTGTGCCTCAGGAAATCCGCCCATAGAAATTCCGAATAGGGCGTGGAGTCCTTTGCATAGCCACCCTTGCCACGCAGTTCGCCCGCCAGCGAGCGATAGGGATCGTCGCTCAAGTCCCCGATCATCTTCGGGATGCGCGCGGCGGGACGGCGCCTGCCGTCCGTATCGAATGGATGCAGCCAGTTGCGATTATCCATGAACGTCCAGAAGACAGGCTTTTCAAGCTTGCTGAGATCGGCGACCACGGAAACGAGGACATGCTCGACCTTCTCTTCATGCAGCGCGCGCACGAGATGATGATGGTCGATCAGATAGGGCCTGTCTCTGGGTCCGATCACGGCAGGGACCATGTGCCTGCCCAGAAAGTCGCCGCCATCCCTGTCCGCCCGCGCCCGCCAGTCCGCCCGCTTGCGCTGAACCTCCCGCAGGCCCAGCGTCATCTGGGTCGGGCGCAGGTCGGTGATCGCCACGGGATGCAGCAAAGGCTCGATCATCGGCTTCATCCTTGCTTTCCCCATCTTTATTTTTCCTCCGACGCGGGTGCGGCGGTCAGTGCCAGTACCGCATCCTCGACACTATAGCTGCACCGTGCGAGCAGGTCCGACAAGCCACCCCTGGCCAGAAGATCGCGGACATGGTCATGCACCCGCGCGAGTTGCAGACGAACCCCCGCCTTGTGCAACAGCGCGTCATATTCGCCCAGGGCGTCGAACGCGCTGCTGTCCAGATCGAAACTCTCTTCCAGGCTGACGATGATCGCCTTGCACCCCGCTGCCTGGGTACGGGATGCGATGGCGTTCAGAATCGCATCGGCATTGGCGAAGAACAGCGGCTGTGCGGGACGCCAGATCATCATCCCCTCCGGCACCACCGCGTCGGGATGACGGCTGCGGTCGACGAAATCATGGCTGGTGCCGAGGCGCCCCAGTTGCGCCAGTCGCGGACTGGCCAGCCGCTGCACGAGGGCGCCGACCGACAGGATGATCGCCAGCAGCATGCCGTTGAGCACGCCGAACATGATGACGCCCAGAGCGGCGCCCAGCGCGACATATTGATCCCGGTCGATCCGCCAGAAGCGGAAGAGCGGCGCCGGGTCGAGCGCATGAGTGAGCGCCGCGATGACCACCGCCGCGAGGACAGGTTCCGGCAATCGGGCGATCAGGGGCGTGGCAACCAGAATCAGCAGCGCCAGACCAAGGGCGGCGGTCAACGCGGCAGCGCGGCTGCCTGCGCCCGCCGCCTCATTGGCGGACCCGGCGGAGAAGCCGGCGCCGACAGGCATGCCCTGCACGATGGCACTGGCAAGATTGGCGAAGCCCAGCGCCCTGATCTCCCGGTTCGAGTCCACGGTGTCGCCATGGCGAAGCGCCAGCGCCCGGATCGTTCCCCAGGATTCGGCGAACAGGATCAGGACGAGGGGAACGGTAAACTGTGCCAGCCCGGAAATCTCCGCCCAGCCGATGCGTGGCAGGGCAGGCCATGCCAATGTCATCGGGATCACCCCGACGATCGCCACGCCATAGTCCGGCAGGCGCAGCAGCATCGACGCGGCGATGCCCAGTCCCAGCACGATCACCGCGCCGGGCAGGGCGGGGAAACGCCGCAGTCCGATCAGCCCTATCAATGCCGCCAATCCGGTCGCGACGCTGGCGTGGTTCCAGTGCGGTGCGGCCGCGATCAGGGCAAGAACCAGATGCCCCAGGTCCGGCGCATGGATGGGAGTGCCGGCGATGGCGGGCAATTGCTTGAGGATGATCGTGATGGCGAGACCGAAGGCAAAGCCGCGCAGGACCGGGCGCGAGATGAATCCGGTCATCCCGCCCAGCCGTGCCAGGGCGGCCAACAGGAACAGCGCACCGACAAAGGCGACAGCGATGGTGGCAAGGGCCGCCTTGGTCGCCACGCTGCCCGGAAGGGATGCCAGCAACGCCGCCAGAATTGCCGCGGACGAGGATGTGGGGGAGACGATGGCGAACCTGCTGCGGCCCACCAGTCCATAGACGAGGCAGCCGATCACCGCGCCGAAGATCGCCCTTTGCGGCGGCAGTCCGGCGATACCGGCATAGGCGACCGCTTCGGGCAGCATCAGGCCAGCGACTGAAATCCCCGCAATGACATCCTGTCGCCGCATGCGCTATCTGCACCCTTCAGGCCCAACTTTACAAGCGAGCCGATCCAGTGATGGAGGCCATCACACCACCCGCCTTCACGCCGCGAAAAAGCTTTCGGGGCGGGCGCGGAGCCAGTTGTCGCGATAGCGCGGGATGGCGCAGTCGCCGGTCAGCAATTGCCCGTCCTTCAGGAAATGATGCGCCTGATCGAACTGGCGGATTTCGGTGGAACTCAGCCGGTGGACGACATGATGGGGTTTCAACTCGTCGGGATGGCTCAACCCCGCCGCCGCCAGCATGTCCGCCAGCGCCCGGATGGTGCGGGCATGATATTGATGCACCCGTTCGGCCTTGTCCGGCACGACCAGCGCACGGCTGCGCGCGGGATCCTGCGTCGCAACGCCGGTGGGGCAGCGATTGGTATGGCAGTTGAGCGACTGGATACAGCCGATCGCGAACATGAAGCCGCGCGCCGAATTCACCCAGTCCGCGCCGATGGCCAGCACCGCCGCCATGTCGAAGGCGCTGACCAGCCGTCCCGCCGCACCGATCCTGATCCGGTCGCGCAGGCCGGCGCCGACCAGCACATTATGCACGAACAACAGCCCCTCGCGCATCGGCGTGCCGATATGGTCGCTGAACTCCACGGGCGCGGCGCCGGTCCCGCCCTCCCCGCCATCGACCACGATGAAATCGGGCACCACGCCGCTTGCCAGCATGGCCTTGACGATGGCCATGAATTCCCATGGATGGCCGATGCACAGCTTGAAGCCAACCGGCTTGCCGCCTGACAGGGTGCGAAGCTGGCTTATGAAGCTCGTCATTTCAAGCGGGGTGGAGAAAGCGGAATGGCGTGCGGGAGAGATACAGTCCTGCCCCATCGCCACACCGCGCGTCGACGCGATTTCGGGCGTCACCTTCTTCGCAGGCAATATCCCGCCATGCCCCGGCTTTGCGCCCTGGCTGAGCTTGATCTCGATCATCCGAACCTGTGGATGGGAAGCCTGGGCAGCGAATTTTTCCGGGTCGAACCGGCCATCATCGGTGCGGCAACCGAAATAGCCACTGGCCACCTCCCACACGATGTCGCCGCCATGCTCGCGATGATAGGGGCTGATGCTCCCTTCCCCGGTATCATGGTAAAAGCCGCCCATCGCCGCGCCCTTGTTGAGCGCGCGGATGGCGTTGGCCGACAGCGATCCAAAACTCATCGCCGAAATGTTGAACACGCTGGCCGAATAGGGCTGCGCGCACTGATCGTTGCCGATGGTGATGCGAAAACTGGCCGGGTCGGGTACTTCGACGGGCATCATCGAATGCTGCACAAATTCATAGTCCGGGGCATAGACGTCCAGCAATGTGCCGAAGGGGTGATCCGATGGAGCCTCTTTCGCCCGGCGATAGACCAAAGATCGCTGCGCCCGGGAAAAGGGTGTCGCTGCCGTTTCATCCTCCAGCAGATATTGGCGGATCTCCGGCCGGATCATTTCGACCAGCCAGCGGATATGGCCGATCACCGGATAATTTCGCAACACGCTATGCTGGGTCTGGAGCAGATCCCAGATGCCCACGACCACCAGAAGCGCCGGGATGACCACGCCGAGCCAACCCCAGAAGCCGACGGGAGACCGGGCGATGCCCAGCACCAACAGGCCGATACACAGAGTGAAGGCGGTATAACGGCCAAGTCGAAATTTCTGCACAATGCCTCACATGTTCGGTTGGTCGCTATGTAGGCGCGTGCTGGCCGCGAGGCGAGATGCTTTGCCCGTCGACAGAAAATATCCTCGCTTTGGAGATAAGGCTCAAAGCGCACGGCTCCAATTCAATCCAGAAATGTTCTGACGTATAGTGGCATCATATAATCGCGGGTGGATCATGGGCGGGCGGATCATGGATTTGGATCGACTGAAATTTCTGGATCAGTTTCGCGCACGCAAGATGGCGCGCTCCATCCATGCCTATGTGCGCGGCAATACGGCGACTGCCGGGCCACCGGTCTGGATTTGCGGCGAACTGACTGCCAGTCACGAGGCAGGGTATCTCGAACATTGCCGCCGCCATGCCCTGTCGGACGCCGCCTGATGCACGGCCATTCATTCCCAAGGAAAACATCATGCTGAATATGTTCGACTATTGGGCGGGCCTGTGGCGCAGCGGCAGCGCCCTGACAGAAACGGGGTTCAAGCTTGCCGAGACGTTGGGCGCTGCCCATAGCGTAGTCGAAAGCCGCACCCGCACCATAGCGGATGCCGCCCGCTCGCCACTGAAGGGCGATTATGCCGAGCTGGGCCGGATGGTCCCGGAAAAGGTCGAAGCCTTTTCCAAGGGCGCCATGGCGGCAATGTCCAACATGCACGTGATCCAGTCGCAGATGATGCAAAGCTGGCAGTTGATGGCCCGCCTGGGCATGGCGGGCCGCCTGCCGACCGCGACCGAATGGGGCACGCTCGCGACCGGGCAGGAAAAGATCGTCGACCATCTGTCCCGCGCGGGCGGACAGGCGCTGGCCCCGGTTCATCGCACCGCGACCGCCAATGCCCGGCGCCTGTCGCGCAAGAAGCAGGCGGGCTGACCGGCTTGCATGACTGCCCGCAGCCTGAATATTGATGAACGACGAGCTTGGGACATGATCGAATGAATGACGAGAATCTCGCTGGCTACCGGGACATTTCGGTCGGCAACACAGACCATGCGCCAGCCGCTATCGAAGCGGCGCAGGTGCCGCCCATCTCTTCCCCGGAACTGAAAAGCCTGCTGGGCATCACGGTGGGAGCCTTGTCGGTCGCCGCCCTCTATTTCGCCAAGGATGTGCTGATCCCCATCATGCTGGCCGTGATGCTGTCGTTCGTACTGTCGCCTGCGGTCAACGTGCTGCAACGGCTGCGCCTGTGGCGCGCGCCCGCAGTCATCCTCACCGTGCTGGCGACATTGGGCATTGCCGGACTGATCGGCACGCTGATCGGCAGCCAGGCGACCGCACTGTCCGCCAACGCCCCCCAATATGCCCGCACCATCGAGGCCAAGGTCGAGGGCGTGCAAGGCTATGCCATCAGGAGCATCGCCACCGTCACCAAGGCTCTGGGCACGCCGAAATCCGCAGCGGAGCGCCGGGGATCGTCCGCATCGACCATTCTGTCCCCGTCCGGCCCGGCATCCCCGGCGCAAGGCGCCTTGCCACCAGCCACGAATGGGCGGCGGCCGGTGCTGGTCGAAATGGCACCGCAGGAAGCCTCCCCCGTGACGATCGCGCGCACGATCCTGGCGCCGATCATCGGTCCGTTGGAAACGACCTTCATCGTTCTGGTCGTCGCGATCTTCGTCCTGTTGCAGAAGGAGGATCTGCGCGATCGTTTCATCCGGGTGTTCGGATCGAACGACCTGCACCGCACGACGCTGGCCATGGATGATGCGGGCAAGCGGCTCAGCCGATATTTTCTGTCGCAACTGGCGGTGAATACCGGCTTCGGCGCGGTGATCGGCATCGGCCTGTGGATGATCGGCATCCCTTCGCCCGCCATGTGGGGCATATTGGCGGGTCTGTTGCGGTTCGTGCCTTATATCGGATCGTTCATCGCGGCGGTCGCCCCGATGGCGCTGGGCGCGGCGATAGATCCGGGATGGACGATCACCATCTATGTCGCCCTGCTGTTCGTCATCGTGGAGCCTTTGACCGGCTATGTCGTGGAGCCGATGCTCTATGGCCATTCGACGGGTCTTTCGCCGGTATCAGTCATCATTTCGGCGGTGTTCTGGACATGGCTGTGGGGACCGATCGGCCTGATCATGTCCACTCCGCTGACGCTATGCCTGGTCGTGATGGGCCGTCATGTGAAGAGCCTTGAGTTCTTCGACGTGCTACTCGGCGACCGGCCCGCCCTGTCCCCCGTCGAGAGTTTCTACCAGCGTATCCTCGCCAATAACCCCGATGAGGCACTGGCGCAGGCAGAGCTGTTTCTAACGGACCGGCCGCTGGTCGATTATTATGACGATGTGGTGCTGCATGCCCTGACGCTGGCGGCCGAAGATGAAGCGCGCGGCATGATCGACCGCGCCCGGTCGATCCAGATGACCCGGTCGATGCTGGAGGTCATCCACGACCTGCACGACCATGCCGAGGGCGAAGAGGCGGTGGCCATAGCCGCGACCGGCGGACGCTCCATCGTCTGCATCGCCGGTCGCGGGGTCTTCGACGCCACCGTGTCGGCCATGCTCCTCCAGCTGCTGGAGCGACGCGGCCATCCGACGCGGATCATCCCCAACAGCGCGTTGTCGCGCGACGCCATCGGCACGCTGGACCTGAACGACGCCGATGTTATCGCGCTGACCTATCTCCACCTGTCCGGCACGCCGCCCCATCTGCCGCACCTCATCCGACGCCTGCGCCAGCGTGCGCCGGGCGCGCGGATCGTCGTAGGGCTGTGGCCTGCCGAGGGACCGCCAACGGACGCTGCCATTCTTCAACAGAAGACCGGCGCCGACGATCATTGCCACTCGCTGCACGGCATGATGGCGGCAATAATCGGAGAGGATGCAACAGACCCATACCGTCTGGAAACAGCGAGCAGGATCTAGAGCATTTTCGAAGCAGAGGACATCATCTGCTGACTCGGAAAATGCGGAAGACAAAAGAGAAACAGAGCATGATCCGATCCAGTGAGATCGGATCATGCTCTAGCCCGATAGCGATCCGAAGGTCCGCGCCAGATCCACCGCCCCTGTGATGAGGCCCGCCTCCGTCACATAGCCCGTGACCAGGGCGGCCGGCGTGATGTCGAAAGCGGGGTTGCGTGCAGGCGATGACGACACGGCGACGCGTGCCTCCTTTCCCCACGCATCCACCCCCGTTACGAAGCGCACCTCGTCTGCCGACCGTTCCTCGATAGGGACGCTCGCGCCGTCCGGCGTCGCCGGGTCATAGGTGCTGGACGGCAGGGCGACGTAGAAGGGCACATCGTGCGCCCGCGCCCCCAATGCCTTTAGATAAGTGCCGATCTTGTTGCAGACGTCGCCATTGGCGGTCACGCGGTCGGTGCCGACGATGACCATGTCGACCTCCCCCTGCTGCATCAAAAGGCCACCTGCATTATCGACGATCAGGCTGTGCGGGACGCCATGGCCGGCCAGTTCAAACGCGGTCAGCGCGCCCTGGTTACGCGGCCGGGTTTCGTCCACCCAGACATGGACCGCAATGCCCTCATCCTGTGCCAGATAGATGGGCGCGGTCGCCGTGCCCCAGTCGACGGTTGCCAGCCAGCCTGCGTTGCAATGGGTCAGTATATTGACCGGCTTGCCCCCTTTGCGCGCGGCGATGGCGCGGATCAACGGCAGGCCCGCCTCCCCGATCGCGCGGTTGACGGCCACATCCTCGTCGCAAAGCCGGGCCGCCTCCGCATAGGCGGCGCTTGCTCGCTCGCTTTCGGGTAGCGCGGCGACGACATCGCGCAGCCTCTCCAGCGCCCAGCGCAGATTGACGGCGGTGGGACGCGCCGAAGCGAGCCGCGTGAAGGCCCGCTCCAGAGAAGAAACGCCCGCATCAGCCCGCAAGGCCAGCGCGAACCCATAGGCAGCAACCGCGCCGATGAGGGGCGCGCCCCGCGTCGCCATGGTGGCGATGGCATCGAAGGCGTCCTCGGCAGTCCGCAGGCGGAGGCGCTCCACGGCCCATGGCAGGCGCCGTTGATCGAATATCCCCACGCCCCAGCCATCAGGTTCCAGCCATAGGGAGCGGGTCGCATGGCCATCCACCTTCATGCCGACACACTCTCCAGCCCTATCGCGCCGGACACAGCCGCAATGTCGGGGAAAGCCGGACGATCGACCAGCAGCGACCGCCCGATCAGGAGCGCACGCCGCTCGCAATCCGCGCGAAGCGGCTCATCCGCTATGCTCTCAAAATCGGCGACATGGGCAAGTCCCAATATCCGGCGGATGATCTCGCACCCGGCAAAGCCCAACGCATCCCGCCAGATTGCGCCAAGCCGTTCGACAATCGCCGCCTCGCGCAATTCCCAGTCCGCTTTCGCGAGGGCATGGAGCGCGCCATGATCCCCCTGCGGCGCCAGCGCGCGCCAGTGACCGGCGAAACGCGCCGCGAATGCCGTCCACAACGCCTCGGCCTGATCCAGCGGCCAGCGATCGGCGGAATCGGCGGTCACTGGCGCGCGCTGCGCCAGATAGGCGATCCACAGATTGGCGAGGATCATGCCGACATCGAAACCGATGGGACCATAAAAGGCAAATTCGGGGTCGATGACCCGGGTATCATCCACCGTCACCATGACGGACCCGGTGTGAAGATCGCCATGCAGCAATGCCTCCGGCGCGGCGAGAAAACGCGCCTTCATCCCCTGCGCGGCGAGGCGGAGCGGCACATCGGCCCCGAAGGACGCGGCAATATCCTCCAGCCCCGGCGTATGGTGGTTCATCGGCGCATCGAAATAAGGCTCATCGAAGATCAGGTCTTCGGTGATGCGGCACATGGCCGTGTTGCCCAGATAGGCGGCGATGCGCGCCTTCTTCTCCACGACCGGAACGGCGATGTCCGAGGTGAAGAAGAGCGTATCGGCCAGATATTGGGCGAGATGCGTCGCAAGTAGCGGATAGCGTTCCCCCTCCACCAGGGCGCCACGCAAGGTGCGATGGGGACGAAGCAACTCCATGACGGTCAGCGCCATGCCATCATCATGGTGGAGCAGCGCGGGGACGCGATCAGGCGCATGGACGGCCTCGTCCGCCAGCGCAAGACGCTCATAATAGGCGCGAGAGAGCGGCAGCGGCCAGCTTTCCCCGACCATCCGAACATAGGGGAGCGCCTGCTTGGCGGCGACGCCTCCGTCCGGCCCGATGACGAGGAAGACGAGATTGAGGTTGCCGTCGCCCACTTCGCGCACGGCCCAGCCGTCCGGCGATCCGCCCAGACGCCGGGCGATGACGGGGATGGAACCCAGGAAAGCCGCGACGCTATGTTCGTTCAGGGGCGTATAGCTCATAGGATGCCGTCCATCTGTATGGCGTCAAAACCGGATACCACGGGATAGGCATCGGTCATGGGTGGCCCGTCGCGCGCCAACAGGGTCACGGCCAGTCCAGCCTCGCGTGCGGCGGCCAGTTCCTTCGGGATGTCGGACAGGAAGAGTATCTCGGCAGGCGGCAGGCGGAGCAGCGCCGCTATCGCGCTGTACGATCCCGCCTCACGCTTGCCGCCGACTGCGGTGTCGAAGTGACCCGAAAACAATGGGGTGAGGTCGCCATGGTCGCTCCAGCCGAAGAGGAGTTTCTGTGCCGCGACCGAACCGGATGAATAAACGTAGAGCGGGATACCCGCGGCATGCCAGCGACGCAGCGCCTCGGCCGCGTCGGCATAGACATGGCCGGTGAAATGACGCTGTGCGTAGCCCTCCGCCCAGATCAGTCCCTGCACCTGTTTCAATGGAGCGATCTTGCGGTCGGCGTCATGCCATTCGAGCAGGCGCGCGATGCAACCCTGCTCGTCCAGCCTTTCCCCCGTTTCCGCCCGGACGGCATCCAGGATCGGAGCCACCTCGCGCGGATGCGCCTCCACGAACCTCGCAAGCCGCTGGCGCGAATAGGGAAACAGCACATCATGCACGAAGGCGATGCTCGATGTCGTGCCCTCTATGTCCGTGACGACGGCAGCGGGTTTCATGATGCGCCCTCATAAAGCGGAATGCCACGCGCGATCTCGTCCCCGGTGAAGCGCGCGACCCAGCCATCCGGGCGGGTGAACAGGCGGATGGCGGTGAAGCACGGGCGCTCGCCCGTGTCGAACCAGTGGCGTGTACCGGCAGGCAGGACGATGAGATCGCCCGCCGTGCATTCCAGCGCATGGACGGTGCCGCCCGCGCGAATGTAGAACAGCCCCGACCCCTCGACGAAGAAGCGGACCTCGTCATCGTCATGGACATGTTCGGACAGGAATTTGGCGCGCATCTCCGCGCGCTGGGGATGGTCCGGGGTCAGGCGGACGATGTCGCAGGACTGATAGCCTCCCCTGGCTTTCAGCCGTTCGACTTCCTCGGCATAGGCGGCCAATATGTCCGTATCGGCAGGATCGTCGGGCAGGGCGGCGGCGGCGTTCCATATTTCCAGCGTGATACCAGCCGGAGCGAGGGCGGAGACGATGGCCTCCCGTTCATGCAGCGTGACGCGAAAGCCATGAGGGGGCAGATCGTCATAAAGGGTCAGTGCGGTCATCGGGGGATCCCCTTGAATTTCAACTCTTCCCAGGCACAGGCGAGCAGGAACTCGCAACCCTCGACGATATTCTCGGCAGCCTCGACGGTCGCACCCCATGCATAAAGGCCATGGCCCCGGATATAGAAGGCTGGCAGCAGGGGGCGCTGCCGTTCCAGCAGTGGCCGCATCTGCGCGGCCAGCGCCACCATATCCTGACTATTGTCCACCAGCGGCATGATCACCCTGCCCTCATGCGTCGAGACGCCGGGAAAGACCTTGAGCAATTCATAGTCCACAAAGTCGATGCCATCCGCCCCTGCCAAGGCCCGGCTCAACACGGTGCCGGTGATGGAATGGGTGTGCAGCACCGCGCCCACGGCAGGATCGACGCCATAGATCAGGCAATGGAGCAATGTCTCTGCCGACGATTTCTTCGGTTCCAGCGCCGAACCGTCGGGCGCCACCCGCATCAGTTGCGCGTCGGTGAGCCGCCCCTTGTGAGACCCCGACACGGTGATGAGGATATTGCCATCCTCCAGCCGCGCGGAATAATTGCCTGCGGTCGCGGGAGCGAGACCCCGCGCATCCAGGCGGTTGCCTGCTTCGATGAGCGCAAGGGCGGCGGAGGGACGATGAGGCACGATGATCTGTCCGGCGAATGAGAGCGCCACCAGCGGCGGCGATGCAGGTCATCCTTGTCGGACGTCCCCATGCTATTGGCGGTCTTTGGTGACGGTTTGATGATAGCGATGGCGCGATACATTTGGCAACGAAACTTTCCCCATGACGGCACCGCGTCCCACGGATCCGCCCTTCGCCGCCAAAAATGCCGCCGGATAAGTCGGCACAGGGATGACATGGCCCTCTCAGGACGTCATTCTCCTTCCGCGACGGCCAGGCCGCTGTCGGGAAACAATGCTTCGACAAATCCGAACCGGGTCATATCCCTGATGCGCTGTGGGTAGAGGATGCCATCCAGATGATCATATTCATGCTGGAAAACACGGGCGTGGAAGCCATCGGCATCGCGGGCGAGCAGGCTCCCGTCCTCCAGCGTGCCACCATAGCGGATCCGCGTAGCACGGGGGACCAAACCGCGCATACCGGGTACGGAGAGGCAGCCTTCCCACCCCTCCTCGCTTTCCTCCGTCAATATTTCGAGCCAGGGGTTGATGAGCGTGGTGACGGGCACAGGCGGCTGGTCAGGGTATCGCGGATTGGCATCGAATCCGAAGATCATCAGCCGCAGGTCGATGCCGATCTGTGGCGCTGCCAGCCCGACGCCGTTCGCGGCATGCATGGTCTCATACATATCGGCGATCAGCGACTGGAGAGCAAAATCGTGGATGTCTTCCACAGCTTTTGCGACCCTCAGCAGCCGGGGGTCGCCCATCTTCAATATCTCGCGAACCATGACTGTCTCCGATATGTCGGGGATATGAGGCCATGCCTCTCAAAATCAAGGATATATGCCATTTCTGATCCACAACCCGCATCAATCATGCGCGCGCAGACCAGATCCGGCCGCGGTTGACGCCGATGGTCTGGCCGGTGATATAGCCGCCGTCCTCCGAACACAGCCAGCAAAAGGCGACACTGCCCGCAAGGCCGATCGCCTTTCCGCCCGCCGCAACGATCTCGGCGGCGACCGCCTCGCTGGCCGCCAGATCGAGGTCGAGGATGCCGACGGCGATCCCTTCACGCGCGAGCCGCAATGCACATGCCTTGCCGATACCTGAGGCTGCGCCTGTAACCAGTGCCGTTCTGGTTATCGCTCTCCCTTTCAGACTGCTGTTCGGCCTGCGCCTGCCAGCCGTTTTGCCTATGCGACACAGGCGATATGGGAGTCCGTCTATCTTCGAATGAAGCGCCAGCGATCGGCATCGCTCTCATCCGCGTCAAAGCCATATCCGTCGCTGTCGAAACCGCGCATCGCCTCCACGTCGGTAATATGATGCTCGCACAGCCAGCGCGCCATCATGCCGCGCGCACGCTTGGCATTGAAGCTGATGAAGCGCGGGCCATCGGGGCCGGGCTCGCGGAACTCGACCTCGATCACGCGCACGCCGGTGAGCTTTCCCGCGACGGCCGCGAAATATTCCTGGCTGGCGAGGTTGAGGATCGTCCCCGATCCTTCTTCCGCAAGCTGGGCATGCAGCAGATCGGCGATGCGGTCGCCCCACCAGTCGGTCAGCTTCTTGTGGCGCGGCGCCCAGCGCGTGCCCATTTCCAGCCGGTATGGCCGGATCGCGTCGAGCGGGCGGAGCAGGCCGTAGAGGCCCGACAACATCCGCACATGCTCCTGCGCGAAGGCGACGCCCGCATCGTCCAGCGAATGGGCCTCGAAACCGGTATAGACATCGCCGGCGAAGGCGAACAGGGCCGACCGTTCGGGCAGGTCGGCAAAGTCGCGGAAACGCTCCGCATTGAGCTTGGCGAGGCGCGGCGAGATATGCATCAGCTCCGCAAGGCGCTTTTGCGAAAGGTTCGCTGCCGATTTGGCGAGGCCGCGCGCTTCCTCCGCGAAATGCGGGGTCGTGGCGACGAGGGGCGGCAGTTCGCGGTCGAAATCGAGCGTCTTGGCAGGGGATAGCAGGGCGATCATGACCGCCTCCGTAGCGGGGGCAGCGGCGTGCGTCAAAGCTGTACCCTGCATTCCCGATGCCGGTAGCAGCCGTAACATATCCGGCGCCAGCCTGCCGGATGATACGAGCCGATGCGGCACCGGCATCGTCACTGTTCGACAAAGGTTGAAGACCTGGGCGAGGCCGACAGGCCGTGATGGCATCATCGAGCGGCGCGACCAATCCCCTTATTTTATTGAAATTCTGTAACAGGTTTCCAGCATCGGGAAACAGGTCAGGACGTTATTTCCCCGCGAGGACAAGCATCGTGAAAGCCGCGCCAAATGTCCGAATTCGGCATCAAGGATATGGAGAGAGAAAATCGTTTCGATATTATATCATAGTAATTTCTTAACGCAAACGATCCTGTAATTTTGAACTTCTGTATTTTGATTTTCGTAGTTTAACCAAAATTAACCAATTTCCCTCATCCTGCGCCTGCTCGAAGAGGAGAAAATATGCGCCAGGATGCTCGAAGCCTGCTGGAACGGCTTGGTCGGAATGAATTTCGGTATCAGGAGTTCGACGACCCCTTTGCTGACATGGAACTTTGGCCCATTTTCGAGGCGCTGCTGCGCGACGATAATGTCGTAGGGCATCAGGCGTCCGCCCTGCGCAATGCGGAAATCCAGTTCCGGTCCGCCACGCCCAGCGAAGCAAAGCCCGTGGAGCCAAGCACCCCGTTCTTCGCGCGCTATGGCGACGCGGACAAGACGGTGGCGTCGATCCACACGCCGGCTCCGGCTCCCGCGCCGCCGCCGATCAATCTTCGCCAATTCTTTGGCCGCTTCCCGGAGGGCCAGTGATGCTCATCCTCGTGCATTCGCCAAAGGGCGGCTCCGGCTCCAGCTTTCTGGCGGCATCGCTGGCCGCGACCCTCGCCAGGCGCGGGCAGCAGGTCGCCGCGATCGACTTTACCTTCCAGGACACGCTGAAGCTGTATCTGGGCCTTTTGCCCACCCAGCCCGTGATCGAGATGAGCGCGCGCGTGGGCGAGGCCATGGTGGTGGCCGGGGTCGAAATCATGTCCGGGCACATATTCTCCCGCGAGCAGGCCTTTATCGACGGCATCCGGGCAGGCGACTCCCCGCTGCTCGACAAGGAACGGATCATCTTTGCGGACATCGGCTCGGAGGATCGCGAGTTGCGCGGCTTCCTGCTCGACCATGCCGCGCTGCACATCTGTCCGATCCTGCCGCGCTCCGCATCGTTGGCGACCCTCTCGAAAGTCCAGCCCGGCACGCCGACCGTGGCACTGGAAAAAACCGTCTTCGTGCTCAACCAGCTCGACGACCGCCGCCAGCTTTCGCGCCACACCCATAATTTCATCCGCGAACTGGTGGGCGACAAACTGCTCGGCACGGTGCGCTATGACGAGGCGATCAACGACACGCTGGCCATGTTCCAGCCGCTGGAGAAGTTTGCGCCGTCCAGCGCCCTGATCCCCGACCTCGAACGGCTGACCGACGCGCTGCAACTGCGCCTCGGCCTTGGCGGGTCGGTGCATGGTGGCGGCGACGTGCAAAAGGCAACGGCACAGTGAGCGCCCCGATGGACAGCGTGAACCGCCCATCGATGCTGCGCACGGCAGGCGGTTATGCCGGGGGACTGGCGGTCGCCGCGCTCGCGCTGATCGTCATCACGGTTCCGCTCGACCTGAACGCGCAATGGATATTCGCGGCATCCGGCATATTCGGCGCGGTTCTGATGAACCGGGTGAAGTCGCGCCGCGCCACGCTGGCCATCGCGGCGCTCTCCTTGCTCATGTCGACGCGCTACATCGTCTGGCGCACGACCAGCACGCTGGAATTCGACAATATCCCGGCCTTCCTGCTCGGCACGGGTCTCTATCTCGCCGAACTTTATGCGTGGATCATCCTGCTGCTGGGCTTTGTCCAGACGAGTTGGCCGCTCGACCGCCCCGTCGTGGAGATCGAAGGCGAACCGGACCAGTGGCCACGGGTCGACGTCTATATCCCGACCTATAACGAGAGCCTGGAGATCGTCCGCAACACGACCTATGCGGCGATGGACATGGACTATCCCGCGGATCGCTTCCGGGTGTTCATCCTGGATGACGGACGCCGTCCGGAATTTCGCGCCTTCGCGCGGCAGGCGGGCTGCGGCTATCTGACCCGCAACGACAACCTCCATGCCAAGGCGGGCAATCTCAACGCCGCGATGAAGAAGACCGATGGCGAGTTGATCGCGATCTTCGACTGCGACCATGTGCCGACCCGCGCCTTCCTGCAACTGGCCGTCGGCTGGTTCCAGAAGGACGACAAGCTGGCCCTGATGCAGACGCCGCACCATTTTTATTCCCCCGACCCGGTCCAGCGCAATCTGGGCGCGTCCGACATGCCGGGCGAAGGCGACCTGTTCTACGGTTCGGTCCAGAAGGGCAACGACCTGTGGAACGCGACCTTCTTCTGCGGCTCCTGCGCGATCATCCGGCGTGAGGCGCTGGAGCAGACCAATGGTTTTGCCGGCGAGACCGTGACCGAGGATGCCCATACCGCGCTCAAGCTCCAGCGGATGGGCTGGAACACCGCCTATCTCGACGCGCGCCTCTCCGCCGGTCTCGCGACCGAGCGGCTGGTGCTGCATATCGGCCAGCGCATCCGCTGGGCGCGCGGCATGACGCAGATCTTCCGTATCGACAATCCGCTGCTCGGGCGCGGCCTGAGCCTGCAACAGCGGCTCTGCTATGTTAATGCGATGCTGCATTTCCAGTTTCCACTGCCGCGCATCGTGTTCCTGACCTCGCCCCTGGCCTATCTGATCGCCGGGCAGAGCATCATCCATGCCTCCGCCTCGATGATCTTCGCCTATGCGCTGCCGCACCTCTTTCTCTCCCTGCAATCGAGCGAGCGGATACAGGGTGGCGACCGGCGTCCGTTCTGGGGTGAAATCTACGAGACGCTGCTGGCCTTCCACCTGGCCAAGCCGACGATCTTCACGCTGTTCCAGCCGCGCAAGGGCAAGTTCAACGTGACCGACAAGGGCGACCTGCTCGACCAGACCTATTTCGACTTCCGAACCGTCAGGCCGCATCTGATCGCGGCGGGCCTGCTGATATTCGGCATCTCGTTCGGCATCGTCAAATATCTGTTCCTGCAAGATATATTCCCGATGCAGGCCAGCACATTGGTCCTCAATTCGGCCTGGGCCAGCTTCAGCCTGATGATCCTGATCGCGGCGATATCCGTCGCGCGCGAACGCAAGCAGACACGTCAGCACATCCGCATCGACGCCGCCCTGCCCGTCACCCTCTATCTGGAGGACGGCTATGTGGTCGAAGGCGTCACGGAGAATATCTCCATGGGCGGTCTGGCCATTCACCTGCCGGAGGGTTTCGCCCTGCAAGGCCGCACCGTCACCGACGTGACCCTGCCGATGAACGACGAGGCGCTGGCCATCCCCGTCGACACCGTTCGCATCGAGGACCGTACCGCACAGGTCCGCTTCCTCCCGCTGGAGGATGTGCGGGTACGCCATCTCGTCCGCGCCGTCATGGGCCGTGCGAACGCCTGGCACCCGACCGGACAGCATAAGCCGATCTCCGGCCTCCGCGCCCTGCGCGACATATTGAAGGTGGATCTCGTGACGCTCAGCAGAATCTTGGCCGTTAAACGGATGAAACATAAGGTCGCCCTGACGGCTACCGCCGCTGCGGTGACGGTCGCGGTGGGCGTGTTCGTCGCATCCCCCGTCTTCGCACAGCCCGGCGCGGGCAAGGGGCAGGCAGCGCCCGCCGTCCCCGCCGCGACCGCACCGACAGGCACATTGGCCAACACACCGGCAGGCGGGACGACCCAGCGGCGGATCACGCTGAAAGACCTGCAAATCAAGACCCCGATCCGGCTGGCCGGAACGCGCGGCGAAATCGGCATCAGCTTCGGCGTGCCGGGCAATCAGGTGGTGACGGGTGCCAATCTGACGCTCAACTTCGCCTATTCGCCTGCCCTGCTGGGCGACCTCAGCCAGCTTGTCGTCCTGCTCAATGGCGAAGTCGTCAACGCCATCCGGCTGGACCGTGCTAACGCCGGTGGGCAGAGCCTGGTCATTCCCGTCAATCCGGCGCTGGTGTTGCCGGGGGCCAACCAGCTCAACCTGCGCCTGATCGGTCATTATTCGCGCGATTGCGAAGACCCGTTCCACTCCTCGCTGTGGGCGAATATCTCCAACACGCGGTCCTATCTGGACCTGTCCACGCAGACGCTGGCCCTGTCGCCCGATCTGGCCCGGCTGCCTGCCCCCTTCTTCGACCGGAACGAGAATGGGCCGCTGCGGCTGCCCTTCATCTATGCCGGTGCGCCGAGCAATGCCGAACTGGAAGCATCGGCCAGCCTGGCATCCTGGTTTGGCGGCCTGGCCAGCTATCGCGGCTATGCCTTCAAGCCGGTCTATGGCCATCTGCCGCGCGGCAACGCCGTGGTGTTCGTCACGCCCGACCGCCGCATCGCCGGGCTGAACCCCAATATCACGGGAGCCTCGCTCGCCGTGGTCCGCAATCCGGTCGATCCCAACGGCCAGCTCCTGCTGGTCATGGGGCGCAACGACCGTGAACTGAAGCTGGCGGCCGCCGCCGTCACCGCCGGGCGCGGTATGCTGGGCGGGGCCTATGCGGCGGTCGACAGCATCCGCATCCCGTCCTACCAGCGCTATGGCGCGCCACGCTGGCTGCGTACCGACCGGCCCGTCCGGCTCGGCGAATTCGTTCAGGGCTATGCTCTGGAGGGGCGCGGCATTCCGCCCGGCCCGCTGGCGACACAGTTTCGCGTCGCGCCCGACCTGTTCTTCTGGCCGCGCACCGGCGCCAATCTGGACCTGCATTATCGCTATCCCTCGGCACCTTGGCTCGACGAGCATGGCTCGCGGCTCGATCTGTCGATCAACGGCCAGTATCTGCGCACCCTGTCCCTCTCCAACCGGGGATGGCTGAGCGGCTGGACCGGCCAGAGCAGCGCGACCTCGCAGACAGCCGATGCGTCGGTGATCCTGCCGCGCTACAATCTGTTCGGCCAGAACGAGCTGATCTTCGACTATAATCTGATTATCGCGAACAAGCAGAAGTGCACCGGCACCCTGCCCGACAATGTGCGCGTCAGCATCCTGCCCGACAGCACGATCGACCTGACCCATGCCTATCATGCGCTGCACATGCCCGACCTCGCGACCTTCGCGAACGCCGGCTATCCGTTCACGATCCGTCCCGACCTCGCCGAAACCGCCGTCATCATGGCGCAGCGGGCGAACGAGACGTCGGTCGAGGCCTTCCTGCAGGTCATGGGCCGCTTCGGCGACTCCACCGGAGCACCGGCCAGCCGCGTGACCGTGACGCGCTCGGTCGACGAGAACCAGCTGGCCGACAAGGATATATTGGTCATCGGCGATCTGCCCATGGCGCAATCCGGCGCGCTGTTCGGCAAGGCGCCGGTGCGGTTCGAGGACGGGCGGCTGCATGTCACCCAACGCTCGCCCGTGACGCGCTTCTTCGACTTCTTCTCGCCGTTCGATCGTGACCCGACCGACAAGGCCGAGGAACTGCTTTACGCCACGGACAGCTTCTCCGGCATCGCCAGCTTCCAGTCGCCCTTTGAAGGCGCGCGGACCGTCATCGCCATTCTGGCCAAAGACCCGGCGGCGCTGCCCCAACTGGTCGAAGACCTGGCGGACGTGAAGATCAACGCGCAGGTGCAGGGCGACCTGTCCGTCGTGGATGGCGAAGGCATGTCGAGCTTCGCGGTCGGTGACGGCTATTGGGTCGGCGCTTTGCCGGTCTGGATGAAGATCGCCTATTGGTTCAGCCAGCGCCCGCTGATCCTGGCTCTCTCCGGCCTGCTGGCTGCCCTGCTGGTGTCCGGCCCCGTCTACATGATCCTCAAGCGGCAGGAACGCCGTCGACTGAGCGCGGTGGAAAAATCCTGATGTCCTACAATGCAAAGCTGATCCTGCTCGGCCTGCTGGCCTCCACCGCCGCGACGAACATCGCACGGGCCGAACCGGCGGGTGTCGCCGCACTCGTCAAGCAGGGCCATTATTGGCAAGGCCGGGGTCGCAGCGACCTCGCCAACCAGGCCTTTCGCCGGGTGCTGACCATCGACCCCGCCAATGTGGAGGCCCGGGCGGCCTTGTCCGGCGCAGCGCCAAAGCCGACGCCTGCCGCTCCGGCAACGGCCGCAAAGCCTGTTGCCCAAAAGCCGGTTGCGGCCCCACGGCCTGCCCAGCCGCCGGTCGTCGCGGCCGCCAGCAGGCCAGTTGCTCCCCCTGCCCCCCGTCCGGTGGCGGATAGTGGCGGGAACGCACGGGCCGCAGGCTTTCAGGCGCTGGAAGCCGGGGACATTGCCTCTGCCGCCAGCCGCTTCCAGAGCGCACTGCAACGCAACCGCAACGATGCCGATGCGGCCGGTGGCCTCGGCCTCGTCCGCCTGCGTCAGGAGCGTTTCGCGGAGGCGCGCGACCTGTTGCAGCGCGCATCCCAGCGCGGCAATGCAGGCAAATGGACAGAGGCACTCTCCTCGGCCCGTTTCTATGCCCAGCTTCAGGACGGACAGGCGGCACTGGATGCTGGGCGGCTGGACGATGGCCAGAGGATTGCCGAGGCCCTCATCGCGTCCGACTTTGCCAAGAAGCAGCCCGCGCTCGACCTGCTGGCTGGCATTTATGAGCGACAGGGGCGCTATGCCGATGCCGCGCAAACCTATGATAAGGCGCTCAGCCTCGCCGGGCCGAACCAGCGGGTCAACAATGGCAACAGTATCCGGGCACAGGCGCTGGGCGCCGTCCAGTCGGGCAATGCGGCGCTGGCGGAGCAGCTTTTCCAGCGCGGCCTGATAACCGACCCCGCCGATCCCTGGATCCGCTATGAATTTGCGCGCTTTCTGGAATCGAAAGGGCGGCGTGCCGATGTCGACGGCCTGATCGGGTCGCTCGGCAATATGGGCAATCCCGAGGCGCTCTATGCCGCTGCCCTGCTGAACAGCCAGACCAGGCGTCCTGCGGATGCCGAGGCACTGCTCGACCGGATACCGGCCACCGCGCGCACGGCGGAGATGCGCGAGCTGGCCTTTTCCCTCAAGACCGACGCCGCCATCGCGCGGGCCAGGGCGATGACCAGTCAGGGGCTGGGTAGTCAGGCCTCTGCGGGTCTGCGCCAGTTGGCGGCAACGCGCGGTCTTTCGTCCGCAAGTCAGGGCGCGATCGCGGAGGCGCTGCTCGACATGGGCGACAGCGCGGGCGCGACCATGGTAGCGCAGCAGGCCCTGTCAGCCAATGATTCCGATCCGGCGGCGATGGAGCCTGTCATCCGGGTGCTGAGCAAGACCGGGCAGGACATGCTGGCGCAATCGGCCGTGCAACGCCTCGCCAGCAGGGTCGGAGGTTCCGCCGACGGCCAGCGCGCGCTGGGCAAGCTGAACGGCAATCTGGCCGCCGCGCAGGCGGACCGGCTGCGCGAAAGCGGGCAATATGCCGCCGCGTTCGACCTGCTTCAGGGACAGTGGAATGCAGCGCCGGGCAGCGCCGACGTGCTGAACGCCCTCGCCCGCCTCTATCAGTCGGGCGGCATGCCGTTGCAGGCGGCCCAGACCTATCAGATCGTGCTGAACCAGTCCCCGGACGATGTCGGCGCGATGATCGGCATGATCGACGCGGCCAGCGCGGCGGGCAACTATACGCTGGCCTATGGCGCATTCCAGCGCGCCGCCACCGTCGCCCCGTCCGACTATAACCTCTATCTCGCAGCGGCCCGCATGGAGCAGGCCCATGGCAACGACCGCACCGCCAAACGCTATATGCAGCGGGCGCGGGAGCTTTATATCGGCAAGAGCCGTCCCGCCGCCGGCGGATTTGGCGCCAGCAACCCCTTTGCCGCACGCGCGGCGGCGACGAACGGCCCATTCTCCGCCCCGCAGCAGCAGCCCGCCAATCCGTTCGCGCTCACATCGACGCCCGTACAGATGCAGCAGCCGTTCGGTGTACAGCAGCAACCGCAGCCCTCCGTCCCCGGCTTCTATGCGCCGCCAGCGCGCGGCGGACCGGGCGGGTTTGCCTCCACCCCTGCCGCTTTCACCATGCAGGCGGACAGCCCGGCGCCGATCAGCGACCCCGTACTGGCGTCGATCGACCGGGACATGCGCGCGCTTTCCACAGATACCGGCCCGCGCATCGACGTGGAGACCGGCTTTCGCTCACGGTCCGGCGAAGAGGGTCTGAGCAGCCTCAAGGAATTGAGCGGACAGGCCCAGTTTTCGACCAATGTGGCGCGGGGCCGCGTCTCGCTGAAAGCGCGCGCAGTGTTGATCGACGCGGGTCGTCCGACCGGCTCCGGCCTGCAACGCTTTGGCCGCAACCCGACAGCAGAGGCGGTCGGCATCGTCGCCCAGCTGCCGTCGCGGCTGACGAATGCGGACACGCAGTCCGCATCGGGCGTTATGGTGTCGGCCGGTTATGAGGACAAGCTGATCAAGGCCGATGTCGGCACGACCCCGCTGGGCTTTCACAAGAACCATGTCGCGGCGGGCATCGTCCTGACCCCGCGCCTCTCCCGCTACAGCAGCGTGCGCCTTTGGGCGGAGCGGCGTCCCGTCACGGACAGCGTCATCGCCTATGCGGGCACGACGGACCCGGTCTCCGGCCGTTTCTGGGGCGCGGTCATGAAGAACGGGGGCGGCCTTGGCTATTCCTACGATCAGGATGGCAGCGGCCTGTACGGCGATGTGTCCTATTATCAATATGAGGGCACCAACGTCCGCAAGAACAACAGCCTGCAACTCAATGCCGGTGGTTATCTGCGCGCCTATCGCGACGCCAATTCGACGGTGACGGTCGGGATCAACGCCAATTACCAGAATTACGACAATAACCAGAATTACTTCTCGTTCGGGCAGGGCGGCTATTTCAGTCCGCAGAGCTTCCTGAGCGTCAGCTTCCCGGTGCGCTATGCCTATCGCGCCAACCAGCTGGAGGTCGATGGCAATGTGGTGCCCGGTTATCAGAGCTATAGTCAGGAAAGCGCGCCGCTCTACCCGACGGACTCCGCGGCGCAAGGCCAGCTGGATTCTCTCAAGCTGCTCAATTCGGATGTCCGGTCGCGGTTCGACAGCGTCAGCAAGACAGGCTTTGGCATTTCGGCGGGCGGATCGGCCTATTATCAAATCGGCAACGGCACGCGCGTCGGCGGTGAACTCAATATCAACACCTTCGGCGAATATAAGGAATTCCGAAGCCAACTGGGTATCAAACGTCAGATCGGAGGCGGTGAATAATGTTCATAGCACGCGTCATGAAGGAGGCAGACGCCCCTTTCTCCGAAGAGGCGGCACTCGTGCCGTACATCTGGTCTGCCCTCACCAGTGCGATGATGGCCGAGGTGCATAGCGGCGCGACCGGGGAACAGGCGCGCAAATTCTTCGGTGCGCTGGGGGAGCGGATCGCGGTCATGCAGCCGGTCGACGATATCGAGGATCTCGATATGCTGTGCGAGCGGATCAACCTGCTATGGGCGCATCTCGGCTGGGGCACGGTCGATATGACGCTGAACGATGGCGGCATCGACCTGCGCCATGAGGGCGTTCCGGCCATGCCTGCCTCGCTGGACGATGGCCATTGGTGGCCGGCCGTCGGTGCGATACTGGAGGGGGCCTATGACCATTGGTTCCGGTGCCTCGGCAGCTGCGCGAAGCTGCATACACGGGTAATCCAGCAAACCGAAGGTGACTTTGAACTCCGCCATGCACCTTGAACGACGGTCCTTGCTGCTGGGCGCAGGCGCCCTGCTGTTGGCGGGATGCTCGCGCAGTACCCCCGGTCAGGCGGCGACGATCCCCCGGATGAGCGTCGACCTTGCCCTGTGGCGCGCCTTCAAGGCGGCCCATCTGGCGGCGGACGGGCGGATCGTCGACAGCGGCAATGCAGGCATCAGCCATACCGAGGGACAGGGCTATGGCATGCTGATCGCGGAGGCGGCGGGCGACCGTGCGGCGTTCGACAGCATCCACGCCTGGACCGAAAAGACACTCGCCAGAGCCGATGACGCGCTCTTTTCGTGGCGGTACGCACCCAACGAGCCGGTGCGGATCAGCGATCCCAATAATGCGACGGACGGCGACATATTGATCGCATGGGCCTTGATGCGAGCGGGCGACCGCTGGCGCGAACCCCATCTGCTGGAACGGTCGGCCCAGATCCGCGCCGCCATCGCGGAGCATTGCATCCGCCGGCAGGGCGAGCGGACCCTACTGCTGCCCGGCGCCATCGGCTATGACCGGGCGGATCGCACGACCATAAACCTGTCCTATTATATCTGGCCCGCCCTCGACCAGTTTCGCAAGGCCGGACAGGAGCCGGTCTGGGCCGCCCTGATCCGCGACGGCGAGAAGCTGCTGGATCAGGCGCGCATTGGTTCGTCCGCGCTGCCGACCGACTGGACCGACGTGATGGCGGACGGCAAGGTCATGGTCGCCGCCGACAAGCCGCCGCGCTTCGGCTTCGATGCGGTTCGCATACCACTCTATCTTGTGCTGGGCGGACGGGCGGCAAAGGCGTCGGCCATCGCGACCTACTGGCGTTCCTTCCTCGACAAGGGCCTGCCCGTTCCCGCCTGGACGGATGTCGTCACCGGGGAGGCCGCGCCCTATCCCCTGTCGACCGGCGGTTATGCGATTGTCGCACGGGTGCTGAAGCGCCCGGCGACGCCGTCCCCCGCGCCCGTGGATTATTATTCGCGCATATTGTCGCTGCTCGCCTCGCTGCGCTGAACGGCGGAGGGGGCAAAAACGACTATCTCTCCCAAAGGGGTATCTCCGCACCGTTTCGTCCAGAGCATTTCCACTATAGATTCGACAGCGGATACCAATAACTACCTTGATCGAAATATATTCCGAACCTTGTGATAGCGGGACCGCCTGCTCGATTACGGATATTGCAAATTGATCGCAGCCGCAAAATGCCCGGATTTACCCGGTTCATGGCAAAGCAGGCCTTGAATTTTGCCATATTATGTCCATATGGAAATCGTCGACTTCGCTGATATGTGCGAACTCGGATCGCATTTTGGCGGCGCTGGCTTCCCGTTTGTGAAAGCTGAACCTGCGCCTCAATCCAGCAAGAGGGCATCGCCTTATGACGGTTGGATTGTCGCATATCCGCGAAACCTCTCTTAGCCGCACCGCTCTCGATAATAATATTGGCTATAATGATGTCGGCCGCGTTCCCGATGATCGGACAGCGCACAGGCAACCTGCTCTCCGCTCCTGAAACGCCGCACTGTCATGCCCCCCGGAAATTTTCCGCCTGCCCTGGAGAAACATCATGAGCCGCGCCCTTAACCTGACTATTTCCGAAGAAGAAGCGGTCACGAAATGCAGTGAACTGGGCGTTGAGATCAGCGTCGTGGAACCTCTGCCGGAGGGCGGCGTACATATCGTATGCAGGACGTTGGCGGGCGCGGATCTTCTCCGCCTCAAGGCCAAGGCGAAATTGATTGCAGGGCCGGTCAAGCGTTCGGCCTTTTATCAGGCGCGGCAATGGTAGACGATAGAGTGCGGCAGACGATCTGCCGCGCGGTACTAACCTGAGAGCGAAGCGAGGTTTTTGCGGTCAGGGCGAACACTGGTTACGCATCATCTTAACGAACTGGACCGTAAACCCATGCTCATTCGCGCTGGCTACAACATCAGCTTTGCCACCGAACGGCCGACGCCGATGCTGGCATTGCTCAGTGTGCATCCTTCGCGAAACCGGGATTTACGGACAGCTCAGCGGATCATGACCGACCCGGACGTGCCGCTTTACGATTATATCGACAGTTTCGGGAACATATGCTCGCGGCTGGTCCTGCCGGCCGGCACCACGACCATCTCCTGCGGCTTCGTGATCGAAGACCCGTTCGCGCCGGACATTGCCGCGCCCGAAGCCCGGCAATTGCCCGTGGAGCAATTGCCCGACGAGGTGTTGATCTATCTGCTGTCGAGCCGCTATTGCGAGACGGACCGGCTGGGCGATGTCGCATGGTCGCTCTTCGGCGGGATACCGACAGGCTGGGCGATGGTGCAGGAGATCGTCGCCTTCGTCCATGACTGGATCAGTTTCGACTATGCGACGGCCCGGCCCGGCAAATCGGCATGGGATGCCTATCAGGAGCGGCAGGGCGTGTGCCGCGACTATGCCCATCTCGCCATTGCCCTGTGCCGCTGCATGAACATACCCGCACGTTATTGCACGGGCTATATGGGCGATATGGACCTGCCCGCGCTGGTCGGCGACATGGATTTTTCGGCGTGGTTCGAGGCCTATCTCGATGGGCAATGGTATGTCTTCGACGCGCGCCACAACCGGCCACGGCGCGGCCGCATCCTGATGGCACGAGGCAGGGATGCGACCGATGTGGCGCTGACCACCAGCTTTGGCGTGGCGACGCTCACCCGGTTCGACATCTATACGGATGAAGACCGGCTGGGCCTCTTGCAACCCTGAGCATTCGCCCTGCCGGAGGGATTGCGGGGCCTGTACCTCACTTTGTAACAGGCAGGACGAAACGGCTGTGGGCGGCTTTCAGGGTAGGTTTCCCTGCCATTCAAAATGCCCGGCAGCGGCGAGACGATCAATCTGTACAATGAGCCGGGCATTTTCGATGCCGCTGGTGAAGGGATAGCCCGTTTCAGCCGTGTCGAAACGTTCGAGAACGAGTGGCTCGGCAGGGGTCGTGACCTCGGTCTCTACATAGCGCCAGGTTCGCCACCACAGAGGCGCGAAGGTCCGGCGTTGCCATCCTTCATGAACATATCGGCGATCCCCTGGACTTGCGATCATCGATCATATTGCGCTCGACCATCGCACCGTCCGTCAACCGGAACAGGCGCAGGCGGGTGGTGTCCCAGTCCCCCGCGACATGCCAGCTCAAGCGGACAACCTCACCGATGGTAGGGGCAGCCCGGCGACCGGCGCGTCGAAAGCGAACAGGCCCCCCGCCAGCGGCTGCGCGGCCAGTTCCTCCTCGCTCAGTCCGACACGGGCCGTCGTCACATAGGCCGTGCGGAGATCGGGACCGCCAAAGGCGATCTTCGTCACGCGCGCACAGGGGAGGTCCACCCGCTGGAGAAGTTTCCCGTCCGGCGCATAACGCTGAACGCCCCAGCCATCCCATAGCGCGACCCAGAGGCAGCCCTCGCTGTCCAGCACGATGCCGTCCGGGAACCCTTCCGCCTCCGAAAGGCGCAGGAAAGGCGTGCTTTCCTCCCATGTCGCATCCTCCCCAAGGCGGTGACGCCAGATGGTGCGGCTGGAGGAATCGACATGAAAGAGCGTCCGGCCGTCGGATGTTACGGCCGGACCATTGGTGACGATGGCATCGCCGCCCGCGCGCGACAGCCTGCCCTCGACCAGCGAATAGATGGCGCCGGTGGCCTGCTGCTCCGCATCGTCCATCGTGCCGAACCACAGGCGGCCCTGGCAATCGACCGTGGCATCGTTCGTCCGGTTATGGGCGGGCATGGCTATGGTCATGATCCGCTCGCCCAGACCGGCGTCATCGAGGAGATACAGCCCGTCGCCCGATCCGACGAGCCTGTGCCCGCCCTCCACCGGCACGATGAAGCTGGGCTGCCCCTCCACATCCAGCGTGTCATGACGGCCCGATTCCGGGTGATAGCGATGGACCGCACTCCCCTTAATATCCACATAGGAGATCGTGCCGCTGGCGGCGGACCAGATCGG
The DNA here is from genome assembly GCA_036384115.1 of Sphingobium sp. Taxonomy (GTDB): domain Bacteria; phylum Pseudomonadota; class Alphaproteobacteria; order Sphingomonadales; family Sphingomonadaceae; genus Sphingobium. Next base: position 18,293 of record DASVMZ010000076.1, on the reverse strand, counting down.
CCCCTCGCCCAGGAGCGCCCCGGTCGGCCAGACGAGCCGACATGGGGACGTCATGGCCGCGCGCCCATGGTGCAGCCCTGCCCGCGCGCGCCGGCTACCCAGCCGACGGCATTTTCGAGCAGCGTCACATAGCGTGGGTCCGAATAGGTCTCCGGGCGGTGGCCGATGGCCGAGTAGAATATCCGCCCCCGGCCCACGCAGCGCGTCCAGACGATGGGATGATCGCCCATCCGCAGATTTTGCGTCCCCATGCCCACCGGCGCATAGCTCGCCTCATCCAGCGTCGCGATGATGGTCGATCCGCTGCTCCGGGGGTTGTTCCTGAACGAATACCATTCGTCGTTCATCACCCATTCGGCGGGCAGCCCCTGCGCGACCGGGTTATTTTTGCCCTCCACCACGATGCGCGCATCCTGAAACTGCTTCGCGAGCGGGTGCCCGGCGAAACGAGCGCCGATGAGCGTATCGACATACCAGTCCCAGAAGCTGACCGGATCGCCCGCCGAGCCATGGATGCCGATGAAGCCGCCACCCCGGTTCAGATAGTCCTGAAACGCCTTGCGCTGGCTGAGGGTCAGGACATCGCCGCTCACATTGTTCCAGATGACGGCGTCGAAGCGCGAGAGGATGGACGGCGTCATCGCACCGCCCTTGTCCGTCGCGACCATCGCCCAGCCCTCGCGCTGTGCCATCGCGACGAACGCGGCATGGGCGGCCTCCACCGAGGGACCGTCACGAAAACCGGTCATCTTCTCGAACAGGAGGATGCGGGGCCTGCCTGCGGGAAGCGTGAAATCGGGCCGGTCATTGTCGTAGCGGACACAGCGTGCCTCCCGATCCGCCTGCGTGACCGGGACGGACTTGAGCTTTTCCCCGATGGCCTCCAGCTTGTCATTTCCCAGGCGCAGGAAACCGCTCGCCTCGCGCAGCGTCAGGATCGCGGCGAAGCTGGGCGCTGTCTTGCCGGCAAATCTCGGCGGCAGCTTGGCGAGGAGGCCCGGCGCTTCGCTGTCCACGACCGCGCTCGCCGCCGGGCTGAGCAATATGTCCATGAAGGGCGATGCGAGCGAAAAGGGCGTGTCCCGCAACGGGCAGTCCGTGACTTTACTTGCGACTTTGGCTGCGGCGGGGCTGGCGGACAGGACGACCGCGGCTGCCAGTGCCAGAATGGATAGTCGTCTCATGCCACCTGCTCCGCCGGGAGGGCGCCCGTCGGCCTGCTCCCCCACAGAGCGTAGAATAGCACATAGAGTTCGCAGGTCGCGGTCAGGAAGAAACTGTTCTGCAAACCGAAACGGTCCGCGACCCAGCCCTGCACCACCACCAGCGCGCCGCCCGCGATGGCGGTGATGAGCAAGCCGGAGCCTTCCTCCGTCAACGGTCCCAATCCCTTGATCCCCAGCGCGAAGATGGTGGGGAACATGATCGAGTGGCACAGACCGACGAGGATCAGCGCCCACATGGCGGCAGGGCCATGCAAGGTCGCGGCGGCGATCATCACGACAAAGGCGGCCATTGCAAACAGCGCCAGCACCCGGTCGGCCGCGAAACGGCGCATGATGAAGCTGCCCGCAAAGCGCCCGGCCATCATACCGCCCCACAGCAGGATCAGGTAATTGGCCGCCTGCGCGTGCGTCATGTTGCCGATGCCCGGCTGCGACACGAAGTTGATGAAGAGATTGGCGACGCCGATCTCCGCGATCAGATAGATGAAGATCGCGGGGATGCCGAACACCAGATTGCGGTGCTTCCACAGGGACAGGGCGCGGCGCTCCTCCGCATTGGCACGCTGTGTCGCCTGGCCCAGCGCAGGCAATTGCGCGCGCGCGATGACGAGGGCGATGACGACCAGCGCAACCGCCACCAGCACATAGGGCAATTGCGTCGCCTGCGCGTCCGCCAGACGCTGCTCCAGAGTGACCGACGCGCCGTCCATGGTCGTGCCCGAAACGGTGCGACTGAGGATGAGATAGCCGCCGAAATAGGGCGCGAAGAACGTGCCCATGCTGTTGAACGCCTGAACCAGCGTCAGCCGGGACTCCGCGCTCTCCGCCGGACCGATCACCGCGACATAGGGATTGGCGGCAACCTGCAACAGCGCGATGCCACAGGCGATCACGAACAGCGCCGCCAACGTCACCTCATAGGACGGAATGCGCGCGGCAGGGACCATCCCCAGTGCGCCGACCGCCATGATGACCAGGCCGATGATGATCGCCGTCTTGTAGCCGACCCTCTCGATCAGGAAAGCGGATGGCATCGACGCGACCGCATAGGCGATGAACCAGACCGATTCGATCAGCGTGGTCTGGGTATAGCTCAGCTCGAACACGCTCCTGAGATGGGGGAGCAGCGTGTTGTTGATGACCGTGATGAACCCCCACATGAAGAAGAGACTCGCCAGCAAAACAAGAGATTTACGGTAACTTCCCACCCCTTCCCCCTTGCCGCCGCCATCCCCCATCGAGGGCGCTGTCGCAATGAACTCACCTGAACCGACTGGACCGGGCACTGACGCATCCTCTCTGCTGATTTCTTATTTGTATGAGTATAATTGGCATAGATACGCGTCAACTGCGACCGGTAATTCCATTCAGGACGAGGCGCCGCCGCCCGCACTGGCGGAGGCCCTATTCTGCGCGCTGCCCGGCTCGCTACCGCGCCCGGAGAGCCTTGGGTTACGGCACTTTCGACCCAGTGCCTGGTGCGTCGCCGTCGATGCGTTTCCTTGCGGAGAGACTTGCATTACAGACCCATCATACGACTGACAGGGAGCGGTGATGATGGATCGGCAGCCAGACAACGGAGCGAAAGGGCTACGCATCCACCAGGCGCTCGCACGCCAGCTCGGCGTGGCGATCCTGTCGGGCGAATATCAGCCCGGTGACGGGTTTGATGGCGAGATCGAAAATTCGGAGGCGCATAATGTCTCCCGCACTGCCTATCGCGAGGCCATTCGCATCCTCGTCGCGAAGGGCCTGCTGGAAAGTCGGCCCAAGGCGGGCACCCATGTCACGCCGCGCTCGCGATGGAACATGCTGGACCCGGACGTGCTCGCATGGATGTTCGTCCCGGGGAAACCGAATGAGCATTTCGTCCGTGACCTGTTCGAGCTGCGCGGCCTCATAGAGCCTGCCGCCGCCGCCCTGGCCGCGTCCCGGCGGTCGGAGGCGCAGGTTGAGCAGATGCGCGGCGCGCTGGACATCATGTGCGAACAGGGCCTGTCGACCCCGGAGGGGCGCGAGGCCGACCAACTGTTCCACGCCACCATCCTGGAAGCGACGGACAATGAGCCTCTTGCTTCCCTCGGCAGTTCGGTCGGTGCGGCGGTGACATGGACCACTGCGTTCAAGCAGAACCATAGCCCGCAGCCGCGCGACCCGATCGCAGAGCATCGCGCGGTATTTGAGGGGATAGCGACCGGCGATGCGATGCGCGCGCGTATGGCGATGGAAGATCTGCTGCGCCTTGCGCTGGACGACATGGGGATGCCTGCACAATTGCTCTGATCTGCGACCATGCGCATGGCGAGCGGCGCGGGTGGTTCGAAGGCAGCCATGCCGAACGGCCTGGCGTCACCCATATCAGGTAAGCCCCCGCCCCCATAGGGACAGAAAAACGACCGGGTACGCTGACCCGGCCGTTCTCGCTTATATAGTCAGGTTCCGATCAACTTCCGATCAACGCGATCCGAAAGCATAGCGCATGCTGATGCCGAACTCGCGTGGCGCCGTGGAACTCACCGCCACATAGTTGGCGCTGAGTGTTTCGGGAGCGGTGGTGCGGAACGTGGGCGGCTGCAGACGCTGAATACCAATCGATTGCAGCGAGTTGTTGACCGACAGGGCACGGTAGGTGTTGAACAGGTTCTTCGCAAAGAAGGATATGTCGATCGCGCCGTCTGCCGTGCGGATGCCGGCATAAAGGTTGAACAGCGAATAGGCCTTCACATCGTCGATAGGATTGGAAATATCCTGGCTATAGTCTGGATATATGTTCAGCAAACCGCGCAGATAGCCGTTCACATTGTCCGTCAGGCCATGGCTATATTCGCTCTGGATCGTCGCATTCCATTTGGGTGCCGAAGTGGAAGGACCATTATAATTGCAAGCAGACACATGATCGTTCGCTGGCAGCTGGGAAACCTGCACAGTGCCGGGATTGGCATCAGGGATGCCGTCACCGTTGAGATCGGTACAGGCGGTGCGACCATTCTTGATCCGTCCGTTGGCATAGCTGAAGTTGGCGCCGATATTCCAGTTGCGCGTAACATCGAAGGATGCCTCGACTTCAACGCCATCGACCTTGACCGGCAATGCCGCGATGAAGTTGAAGGTCGCCACCTGCGTCGTCGTCGCGTCGGTATAGTTGATGTAGGAGACCAGCGGCCCGCGCAGGCCGAAGTTGGTGAAGTCCTGATGGAAGGCCGACACATTGAAGTGCACCCGGCGATTCCAGAAGGACGTCTTGACGCCTACTTCGTAGGATGTCGACTTTTCAGGCGCAAGGTTGATGAAGCTTCTCTCCAGCGCCGACTGGTTCGCGCTGAAATTGCCAACCGCACGCTGGCCCGGACGCCATGAGCTGCCAACGCTGGCGTAAGTCATGATGTCGTCCGTGAAATTATGCTTCAACGAGGCGGCGAAGATGGTCGTATTAAAGGTGTCGTCATTACCCGGCTTCACAGCGCCGTTGACCGACAGCCCGTCGACAGCATGATAATGGATATAGCGCAGGCCACCGGACAGTTCCGTCTTCTCCCCAAGATAGGCGGTGACGTTGCCGAACAGCGACTTTTCAGTCGATGATGCAGAGCGAATGATCGGCGTGGGAACATAGCTGGCGACACCGCCGCCAAGGAAGGTGGGCAGAAGCACCGCTTGCTCGGACGTGATATTCGACGGCGTGAAATAATGGTTGATAAACCCGCCGACCACATAGCTGAACATGCCGAACACACGCTCTTCCGAAGCGAGGCGCAATTCATGGGAATCCTGCGTGGCGCGATTGTGGAGGCACTGTTCAATCTCGCCAGCACTGCCGGGATAGCCGAACAGTGCCGTGTTCTGAACGCAAACCGGCTCCGCCCTCGCGGCATCCGCCAGCGTCCGGGGCGTGTTGCTCGTCAGGACGTTGGCCGCATCCTGCGGAGAGATCGCACGGTTGTGCTGGACGCTGTGCGACCCGACATAGGACAGCTTCTGGCCGGAGAAGCGCAGATCAGCGGACCAGTTGAACTGGTCGGATTTCTGGCTGACGGCCTTGTAACCATTGGTAACGCCAAGGCGATCCTCCGGCCGGATGACGGGATTGGTCGCAGGGATCGCCGAGTTGAAGCCCGACAGGGACGCCACCTGGTCGAAGCTACGCAGGCGGCGGTCGATCTTCTGATAGCTGGCATTGACGCTCAGGAAGTCGGTCGGCTCGAAACGCGCGCTGACACGGTAGGAGTCCGTTCTGGAATAAGGGTTGGCAGAGTTGGCGATGCTGTACACACGGTCCAGTTCACCCTTGTCATGATAGCCCGCGACGCGGATCGCCAGTATATCCTTCAAGATCGGAAGATTGACGGCTCCATTGACGTTGTAGCCGCTGAGATCGTTGACCGTGCCCAGCACATAGGCGCCATAATCCTGAAGGTCGGGCTTGCGCGTGGTAACGGTGATGGAACCCGATGGCGCAGCACGACCGCGCAACGTCCCCTGCGGCCCACGCAGCACCTCGACCTGCCCGACATCATACAGAGCGCCGAACAGGATATTGGATGTGATCGGCGCATCGTTCAGATAGAATTCGACAGACGGATTGGTCCCGCCCGACTCCACATCGAACTTGATGCCGCGCACCGTGGCACCAGTGGAATAGCCATTGGCCGAGGTTGTAAGTTGCAGGCCGGGCACGACACTCTGAATATCCTTGAAGTCGCGGATATTGAGCTTTTCCAGAGTCTCCGCAGAAACTGCCCGGATTGACGTCGGCACGTCCTGAAGCCGCTCGTCCTTGCGGCGGGCGGTGACGATTATCTCTGCGTCGCTGTTGAGACCGGGTGCATTGGATGATTGCGCCAGAGCCGGCTGTGCCGCGATACCCATGACCAAAATACTCGCGCCGCGGAGGCACGCAAACCGATAGCCCTTCATATACCCTACTCCCCTAAGACTTGAAGTCAGCCATCCTATTGGATTGGCCAACCTATAATATTGGACTGACCGACTTATAACTCACTTTTATCACTATGCAAGGGCATCACGGGACAGGTCCGCCCCGCGCCCGCAGCAAGCGCCCCGCGCCCGCAGCAAGGCCGCGATAAATGCTTCGATTGGCCAACCTCATCCGCCGCCAGAAAAATCCAGAGATGCCGCTTTTCCTGAGGCGATATTTGTATGAGTAAAATTTCCAGAACTAAGAAAATTTCGCCAATATCAAGGGCGCAAGAAATTCATCGATAATGAATTAATCATCTGTAATTTATAGATTTTCATCGTTTTCCTACGGGAAATATCTTTCTTGCAGGTTACATGATAAAAACCTATCAGTTGGTAATTTACTGCCATGTTATTTCAGGATATTCAATCGATGGCCATGGTTCCCCCTTTGCTTCGCACGCGCATGAAGAAGGATGAGCGGCGCGCGCATATCTTCAAGGAAGCGATGGGCATCATTGGAGAACAGGGTTATCATGCATTCGGGTTGAACCAACTGGCCAAGCGGTGCGGCCTGACCAATGCAGGAATCCTTTATTATTTCGGATCGAAGGAAGGACTGCTCATCGCCCTTCTTCAGGACCGGGACCGGCAGGATGAGCAGGCAGTTTCCACCGTCCTGAATCGGTTCAGGACGCGCGAACCTGTGTCCCTCGCGCTGTGCCGGGCGACATTGCATGCCATTGTGGCACGCAACGCCGAACAGCCGGAACTGGTCCGCCTTTATACCATGCTGCGTGCAGAGGCATTGACCACCGACCATCCCGCCCATCACTTCTTTCGGAACCGCGAGACAGCGACGATCGAAATGTTCCGCCAGATGGTCGCCGGTCACGTCGCCGATGCCTTTTCCACCGCGCGCCAGATCGAGGCCCTCATGAACGGCCTCGAAGCACAATGGCTGCGACAGGACTGCCGCTTCAATCTGGTTGCGGAGTGGGACAAGGCGGCGGCCCTGATCATACCCTGAGCAGGCCAGCACATGCTCCGCGACGAGAGGATCGCACCCTGTGCTTGGTAGCATTGCTCCGACACAGGCATGTCATGCAATATCCCCCGCCGACAATATCGATGGCCTGCAAGGGTGGTTTGCGGTCAAAACCATGCTAGGCACGTCGCCATGCTCAACATCCGCAGCCTGGCCGGCACCGTCGACGTCGACGGACTGAAATATGAATGGCAGCTCCAGCGGGAGCCGCAGTGGAGCGATGCCGAGGGCTGGAAGGGCATGACGGTATCACTGTTGCAAAAGGATATGCAACGCGGTGCATTGTTGGAATTTCCGCCGCCCAAGCGCCTGTTGAAAGGGTTGCCTCGCGGCCGCCTTCAGATCAACGACGCCATTGTTTGCCGGGGAGTCCGTGCAGCATTGCTCGCAGGATGGGAGCCAGCATCGCGAGGCAAGCCCATGGTCTTCATGGTCGATACGGACGGCAACTGAGGATCGCTTTCAGCCCGGCATTCGTGCGGGCGTCTGCGAACTTAGAAGGCACTGCGTTGCCCAAACAAGGGCATCAGCTTGTGGGCCAGATGCACCTCCAGAGCGTTCAAAACGATCTTTTGCGTCGAGGGCGGATAGAAGCGCACGTCGATCCTGACCTTTCCGAACGACCCGGCCCAGTGCCGCAGATGAAGAGCGTAGACCTTTTTCGCGCCGAACCCCAGATGCTCCATCAAGCGTTTCTGGAGAGTACGGCTGCTACCGACGTAAAGGACGGTGGTGGGATGGTGCGGCAGGGGCGGAACCTCGCAATAGCAGCGTTGATCGACGTAATCGTCTCGCGCCGCAGCCAGCGCCTCATGAACCAGTTGCGGAGCCGCATCCGGGAGACTGATCGAATAGATTGCAGCGTCCGACACGCCCAGGTTCAGCCGGATTTGCTCGCGCAACGATTTTTTGCGGTCATCGGATAAGGTCGCAAGATCGACCTCATAATGGCCATTTGCGCCAGACTCGCCCTCTTCGACGCGGCGCGCCAGTTCCCGCAGCGCATTCGCCGCCTCATTTTCAAACGTCATCATTTCAGTTGACCAGGATCATTGCGCGAAACGTCCATCGCTCATCTGCGTTGGCGGCCTCGCCGCTGCGTCAGTGTGGCGCTGTTTGCATTTTCTTCCACGGCGAGTTTGCGCCAACGGTCAAGCCGCGCCACGGGCAGCGCCCCTTCGGCAACCAGCCTCTGCACCGCGCAACCAGGCTCGACCTGGTGGGAGCAATCGGAGAAGCGGCAGTTGTCCGCTGCCGCCACAATGTCATCGAAAAGCTCGGCGATCCCGCTCGCTGCATCCGACAGCTGCAATTCACGCATACCCGGTGTGTCGAGCAGCCAGCCGCCCTGATCCAGCCTGTGCATCTCGCGGACGGTCGTGGTATGGCGGCCCGTGCCGTCGGCCTTGCGGATCGCCTGCGTGGCGATACTGTCGGAACCGCGCAGGCTGTTGACCAGAGTGGACTTGCCGACGCCGGACGATCCCATCAGGGCGACCGTCTGCCCCTTGCCACACCATGCCGAGAGAGAGGCGACACTGGCGGGATCACGGGCGTTGACCGTCTTGACCAGCAATCCTGCCTGCAAGTTATGGACCGCCGCCACGAATTTTTCGGGCATGTCGGTCAGGTCGGTCTTGGTCAGCACCACGACGGGATTTACGCCCACCTCCCGGGCGAGCACCAGATAGCGTTCGAGCCGGGCTGCGCTGAAATCCTGATTGCAGGATGCGACAAGGAACACCGTGTCGACATTCGCCGCGATCAGCTGCGATTTTCGATCGGTGCCCGGAGCCTTTCGCTTGAAGAGATTTTCCCGGCGAAGAATGCGGACGGGCAGGAGCGTTTCCCGGTCGATCAGCAACCAGTCTCCCACCGTCGGATGATCGTCCTCGTCAACGGCACCGGCTATATGCGGATTGATGAACTGCGGCGTTCCGCCACCCGCGACGGCGATCTTGCCGCGATGGACCGACAGCACGCGGACAGGAAGAAGCAGCCCCTCCTCCCCTTCCAGAATCTGGTCATAGAAGAAAGGTCGCCAACCGAGGTCGGCCAAAGTTTGATTGATGGAACCCATTTAAGACCTGACCCATGGTCGATGGCACCGACGGCACCATATTGTTTAGCATCCGGTGCGATGCTTACGACAAATTCCCGCGCGCAAATCGACAGGATCGCATAACAGATGTTCGGCAATTAGCGACCTTTGTCGGCGGTTTCGCGCATGAAAGCCTTATCCCTCTCTCCATCCCCGATGCACGACAGGAAAAACATGAGCCGTAAACCCAAATCCAAACTCCCGGCCGGCTGGGATGTCTATAGCAATGCAAACCGCAAGCCGGCCAAGCGGCAAGGTGTCGCCAAATGGAAATATGGGGTCTGGGCTATCGTCATAGCCTTGCTCGCCGGGATCGCGTTTTTCCCATGGAAAGCGTAACGAATTCCTTGGGCGGCAGGGCGATGGCGACCGAATAGCTGACCGCCCAAGCGATCCTGTCCCCGGACCCACTCGCCATACACAACATTTCCTGCGCCCGTGCGACACGCAGTCTCTGGCAATCCTCAGCAATAGTCGATGGTGGTAAGATCCGTCGCCTTTCGGAACCGGCGCAGGAGCATGCGCTTCTCCAGACCAGCCTCCCCCGTCAATCGCGCGATACGGCTGTCCATTGCACCGCTGGCCTGAAGGCCAGTGCTGAACGGATCGCCCAGTGCGGGTGCCAACTGCAGGACGACTGACGTCATCGTCTCGCTGGAGGACGTCTCGTAGATGCGCTGCGAGGCCTTGCCGTCTTCCTTTGGCCCATGCATGATCCGCAGGCACGGGGTCGCGTCCGCCAAGGGCCGAAGCGTGGCATAGCGACGCCGATCTCGGTCGTCGCTGATATGTCCAAGAGCCGTCGTCTGGGGTTCACCGCCTACCAGTCCACGGACGATGCCTTCATCGGCCTGCTTGAATAACTCCGAAACGATCGCCTTATCCCCTGATGTCTACTCTACAGGAAACTATTGCAGGCCAACTGTTCGCCCCGTGGCTGTCACATCTTCCAGAATGCTCAGGCCGCAGGACGCTTGCGTGCAGCCAGTTTCGGGGCTGGCGGGTTGATATCGTCGATCCAGGCCCGCGTCTTCGCCAGTAATTCGTCCGACAGGACTGGATCATCGACTGCCCGGGCCAGAATGAGCGCGCCCACCATCGCAGACCAACTGCCGATTGCCGCACTGCGGCGCGCCGCGGAGTCAGCCCCGCGCATTGTCTGAGCCAAAGCATCGATTTGTGCGGCAAGTATTTTTGCCATGGAGGCACGTGCTTGCGGCGCCTGTTGTCGCATGAGACCCGCCAGCGCCGCCATGGTACAGCCCATTTCGGGATGGTCGCGGTGCGGCTCCGACAAATAGGTGTCTAGCCAGACGCCGATATCCTCCGATGCGGATTGGCTGCCGGTCGTCTGGCTAATCGCATGCGCGATCAAATCATCCTTCGACCGGAAATGCCCGTAGAAGCCACCATGGGTTAGCCCGGCAGCTTTCATCACCTCGGCAACGCTGACCGCGTCAAAGCCTTTCGCGCGGAACAGTCGCCCCGCTTCGGTCAGTATCCGGTCGCGGTTCTGCCCCATCTGCTCCCGCGTCACCTTCATGTCCTTCTGCCTCCACGCGCCATTGACATATTTATGATAGCCATCATATATAGTTACATTGATGATTAGTATCATGAATATAGTGCGATCCAGTGAAAAGGGCAATGCAATGACCGACAAACCATCCGTCCTGGTGACAGGCGCTTCCGGCGGCATCGGCGCGACCTATGCCGAACGCTTCGCCACGCGAGGGCACGATCTGATACTGGTCGCTCGCAACATAGCCCGAATGGAAGCGCTGGCCAACCGCCTGCGGGCCGATACCGGCGTCGCGGTGGACATACTTCCGGCGGATATTGCGGATGCCGCCCAGCGGAGCGCGGTCGAGACGCGGCTTCGCGAGGATGCGAGGATCGGCATCCTCATCAACAATGCCGGTTCCAGTCTGGGAGGAAGTTTCGTCGAGCAAACGACCGACGACATCGAACGGCTGGTGACGCTCAATACGACCGCACTGGCGCGCCTGGCGCACGCCATTGCGCCGCGCCTGGCAAATTCAGGTGAAGGCGCGATTATCAACATTGGCTCTACGGTCGGACTTGCACCGGAATTCGGGATGCCGGTCTATGGCGCGACCAAGGCCTTCGTCCTGCATCTCTCGCAGGGACTGAACCTTCAGCTCGGGCCACAGGGCGTCTATGTACAGGCGGTACTGCCAGCGGCAACCCGCACGGAAATCTGGAGTCATGTCGGCGTCGACGTCGATACGCTGCCGGGCGTGATGGAAGTCGCCGATCTGGTGGATGCGGCCCTCGTCGGCTTTGACCGGCGTGAGGCTGTCACCATCCCGCCGCTCCACGATGCCGCTCAGTGGAGTGCGTTCGAGGCTGCTCGGCAGGCGATGATTCCCGGCTTTGGGCAGTCCCGGCCTGCGGAACGTTATCTCGCGGATAATTGAGGCCTGCCGATACCGCCCGACGTAAATCCCATAAGAACGGAACAGCAAATCTTATGAATGAACAAAAGCTTTTCAGCCCGTACAATCTTGGCGATATCCTGCTTGCAAACCGCATCGTCATGGCGCCGCTGACCCGCAACCGCGCCGGTGCGGGCCTGTGCTCGGTCCAGATGCCGGGCACGGCGACATCTTCCAATATCATGACGCCTTCCTGACGAAGGCCAGGGCTTTCCTCGCCGCCTGACCGGACGGCGCATACCCACAAGGAGCTAATCCGATGGACTATATGACATTCGGCCGAACAGGCCTTCAGCTATCCCGGCTGGCGCTCGGCACCGGCAATTTCGGCACCGGCTGGGGCTATGGTGCCGACCCCGAGACCGCCACCGCCATTGTGGACGCCTATGCCGCAGCGGGCGGCAATTTCATCGATACGGCGGACGTTTATCAGTTCGGCCAGTCGGAGGAGATCGTGGGCAAGGCGCTGGAGGGACGGCGTGAGGATTTTGTGCTTGCGACCAAGTTCACCAACGGCGCCACGCCCGACGCCAACCGGCTGGTGACGGGCAACAGCCGCAAGGCCATGATCGCGTCGGTCGAGGCGAGCCTCCGGCGGCTGAAGACCGATCGCATCGATCTCTACTGGGTCCATCATCCCGACGCCGTCACTCCGATCGAGGAGATAGTGCGGGGCCTTGACGACCTCGCTCGTGCCGGCAAAATTCTCTATGCTGGCCTTTCCAACTTTGCGGCATGGCGGCTGTCGCGGGCCGCAACGCTGTCCGAACTGACACGCGCCGTGCCCATCGCGGCCGCGCAGTTCGAGCATAGCCTGGTCCATCGCGACCCGGAAGCCGACCTGTTCCCTGTTTGCGAGGCGCTCGGCATCGCGCCCGTCACTTGGTCGCCGCTGGGCGGCGGCGTGCTGACCGGAAAGTATCGCAAGGGCGAGACGGGACGCGCAGAAGGCTTTGGCGGCCGCATCTTCCAGGCGGAGAATACAACTCAGCGCACCGCCACGGTCGATGCAGTGCTGCAAGTGGCCGAAGAGACAGGATCGAACCCCGATCACGTTGCCATCGCCTGGGCTGGAACGCATGGCGCGGTGCCGATCATCGGACCTCGTTCGCTTGCACAATTGGAAAGCAATCTGGGTGCGGCGACCCTCACCCTCTCTCCGGACCAGATCGCCCGTCTCGATACGGTAAGCACTCTAACGGATGTACCGCGCCGTCCCCCCGCGCCTGTGGTGGCATAATCCGAATTTCCCCATTTCCGCATGGTGGTCTGGCGAGCACCATGCGGAAATGGGGAAAAGATGCGATCCGAGACACGGACGGCTTTTGCCGAATTGTCGTACCAGATCAGCGAATGCTGGGCGTGACGCGCCAATGCCCTCTACACCAAGGTCGATAGCATCGACATATAGAGCTATCTCGGCAATCAGCCCGTCACGGCCGCAAATGGCGGCACAACGAACCACATCGCCTATCGCGGCGACAGCTTCGTCGTTTCTGGATCGACGAACATAATGGCGTGGCCGCCTTCGCCCTGCCCTTCCACCGGATGATTGCCTAGGCCGATTGGCCACAATGAAGGCGATGCAGGCGTCGAGGCCGGAACGCCTGCGGCGCGATCTACCTGCCAGACGCTCCACCGCCTTCGCCCGGATAAGTCCACCCGAACCGATCAATCCAGCGGATTGCGCTTCAATGCATCCCGGACACAAGCATCCGCGACATCATGGCCCGTATAGGCGACGGCCATACCGCCGACCAGTTGGCCCTTTCGATAGAGGCATAGCATGGCGTCTGCGGCTCCTGTCACCACTCCATCACCATCTTGCCGACCGGAGTGCTCTTTTCGAGCGCGATATGTGCCTCGCGAAGGCGCTGTACATCAGCGCCCAGAGCGCAGCACTTCACTCACCGTTCCTCAAGACTAACTTCGCTGGCGGAACCCGAAAATTTTCGCTGCAAGTCGGATTTCTAAAATTAATTTATGGGCTGCCACCGAGACGTAGCAGGACAATTGTCCGTGCGGGTCCGTAGCTTGGCGCGGAGCGCAATCCAAAAAAGAGGGTGTGCTTGCGCTATATTGAGCGTCAACCTCATTCCAGATGTCCGCCGACATGGCATTATGCCAAATCCCGCTCTATAGGAGCCTCATGTCACTTCTCGATACTTACCTGGCCAATGCCAAGGCTCAGCGCGATGCTGCCGCGATCACCGATCTCCCCAACCGCAAAGCCATGCACGAACGTTCTGCGGAAGCGTGGGAGGAGATGGCGCGGGATGCACAAATCACGGCCACTCGCGCCGCGATCAACCTCGCCGCAAAGACTATTCTGAACGCATAGACAAGAATCGTGAATGCGGCAGGATTAGACAGTTTATCCATAAGCCAGCATCATAATCCACGCAAAGGATCCGCCAGATACCCATCCAGCGGATCCATAAAGCTTCAGCTATTCGACAGGTCAGCGCAGGCTGGCCGTCGCATCGCCCGAACCCTGGGCTTTCTTTGCGACCTTGCCGATCTGGCCCTCACCCATGGCGGAGACCAGCGCGCCGCTCTGCGCCGAAAAATTGGTGGCGGGCAGGTTCGCCGTGCGACCTTTCACATCGACCAGCAGCGACTGCACCCGGCCCCGGCTATCCGCGACGACCTGCCGCACACGACCGATGCTCTGACCCTTGACCGACTGGATCGCCATGCCTGGTTCAACGGCAAACGCGCCCGAAGCATTGGCGGCCGCACTGTTCGCAAGAGCAAGCTGACCGGCGGTCGCATTGAACGCACCACTGGCCTCACCCGATGCGCTGCCCGCCACATTGCCTGCTGCCCCGGTTACAACCCTGCGCGTGCCACCCACGGCGCTGGAGGCGGTAGAGCGGACGGTGCCCGCAGTCGAACCAACGGCGGAGCGAGCCGAGGAGACGGTGCCGCGGACCGCATCCGTCCCGACCAACTGCGCGTTGCCGGAGGCATTGATGCTGCTCGCCGCATTACCGGACGCCGATCCCGTTACAGTCCGGGCCGGCGTGTCCAGCGTCTGGCCTACACTGCCACCTGCGGCCGTATCGACAGAACGGTCGACAGACACAGCGCCGCTGTGGCGATTGACGCGGGTGCGCCCTGTGGTGCTGGCCGCGCCGGACAGGCTGCCATCGGTCGTACCGCGAACGCCGTCCATGGTGTTGCCGACACCACTGCCAAGACCACCGACGCTGCCGCCCAAACCGCCACCGATACCACCGCCCAGGCTTCCACTGCCCAGGCTTCCACTGCCAAGCCCGCTCCCACCCAGAAGCTGCGCGGAAGCAGGCGTAGTCGCCGCCAAAATCAAAGCACCCGCCACGATAAGAATCTTGTTCATGACAAATTCCTTCCTTGTCTTTTTGAGCGCCGGTCACGGCACCCTCATCAAGGCAAACGGACCCGCTTTTCGATTTCATCCATGGCGTCGGAAATTTTTTCAGCGCGGTCGGCAATCGCCGCAGAGCAGCCCGCGTCCATAGTCGGCGTCTGCTCCGTTCGGGCCAAGATCGCGCGCTTCCCGATCGAGTGCGGACCGGAGCGCCGTGCCATCCAGTCCCGCATCCCGCATCGCTGCGGCACGGGCAGCGACCAGCGGGGCAGCGAAACTGGTGCCGCGCATCGCGCGCCAGCGGCCCCGCACGTCCATCGCCTTCATATCGGCGCCGGGGGCGGCATAGTCGAGATGCGCAGCCCGCCCCGCCTCGATCAGCGCGCGGTTGCGACCATCGACCCCCGTCACCGCCAGAATGGACGGATAGGAAGCGGGATAGGCGGGCGGTGCTGCCGGGCCATCATTGCCGACCGCCGCAACGATCACCATGCCGCGTGACTGACATATTGTCACAGCCCGAGCGAGCAAAGGATTGCCCGGTCCTGCGAGACTGATGGAGACCACTGTCACATGCTGCCCCTGCATCCAGTCGAGCGCACGCACGATGGCCAGCGCGCTCCCTCCTGCCGGATCATGTCCATAAACATCGGCGGACAGGATCGCCTGCACCCCGGCATAACGGAGCAGGGAGGCGACCGCCGTGCCATGATCGCTGGCGCTGGGCGCGCCTGCCGCGAAACCCCGCGCGGCACGCACGGGCACTACCGCGCCCACGCCGCCGTCGATCAGTCCGACAGGCGTATGGATCGCGGCCTTGCCCCTGCCCTGCGGCGCGGACGCGGCTTCCGCCGCATTACCGCTGGGAAACAGAAGTTGGTCCGCCGTGAATGTCCTGCCCGGCAACGCCATTCGCAATTGCGCAAGCGCAGCGGGCAGACTCAGGTCATGCGGTACGGTGAGTTCGGTAGCAGACAGGCCGAGATTGCCGAAATCCTCCGCCCCACGCGTCGTGAAACCCAATGCCCACACTTTTTTCAGCGCCGCCGCATCGCCGTCCAGCATCAATACGACGCCCCGCCGGGCCAGCTCGCCCCGCTCATCTTCCTCCACACTCTCGCGATGGAGGTGCAGGAAATCGTGCAGGCGGTTCAGTCGGTCGCTCGCCATATCCCCGACGGAGCGCACTGGCGCCGTCACGGTGTCCAGCGGGACAAGCCGGTCGAGCATATTCCCGGCCCGGTCCAGCATCGATCCCACCGCACCGCCCATATCGGGGGCACCGATTTGCGCCGCCGCGGGTACGGCGATGAGGAGGAACAGGACGGGAATCAGGCGCGTCGTCATCATTCTTCATCCTGTCACGCGAAAAAACGCGCTATGCAATGGATGAAACGGATGAGCAGGTCCGTTGCATCCCATGACGGAAAGGCATTTGGTTCTGGGCACGAATTTTGAGGATGGCATTGTCAGCCTGCTGCCACGGCTTCGCCGGTTTGCGGCAGGACTGTCACGCGACCTCGCCACCGGCGACGACCTTTGCCAGATGACCATCGAACGCGCGCTCAAGTCCCGTCATCAATGGGCGGAAGGTACGCGGCTCGACAGTTGGATATACCGGATCATGCGTAACCTGTGGATCGATGAAATTCGCGCTACCAAACGCCGCCGGGAAACCTTCGTAGAAGAGGAGGCCGGCCTTGCCGTGGGCATCGCCGCCGAACAGGAGGCGCGGGTGGAACTGGGCTTTGTCGACCGCGCGCTCGCGCGACTGCCTGATGAACAGCGCGAGGCCGTGCTGCTCGTGATGGTGGAGGGCTATGGCTATCAGGAGGCGGCCGACATCATCGGCTGTCCGGTGGGAACATTGAGTTCGCGTTTCGCGCGCGGCCGTGACGCCCTGCCCGCATTATTGGAAGGCGGACGATGACTATCGATGGGGAAATGCTTGCCGCCTATGCGGAGGACCAGTTGGATGAGACCGACCGGGCGCGGGTGGAGGCTGCCCTCGCTGTCGATCCCGCACTGGCGGAGGATCTGGCGAGGCACCGCGCCTTGCGGGAGCGGTTGCAGGCGCATTTCGCCCCAGTGCTGAGCATGCCCATGCCCGGCAGGCTGATCGCGGCGGCACGCAATCAGGCTTCGGCAGCTGAAGTGATCGACCTGAACGCCGCCCGCGCGGTCCGAACCGAAAAGGCGCGCCACCCCTCGCTCACTCGCTGGATCACCGGCAGTGCGATCGCGGCCTCGCTGGCCCTCGGCATGGTGCTGGGCAACCAGATGACCGACAACAGCCCGGTCGGCAGCGCGGGCGGGCGATTGGTCGCGCAAGGCGCGCTCGGCACCGCGCTAACGACGCAGCATGCGGCTACCAACGGGCAGCCGGTGCATATCCTTCTGTCCCTTCGCACGGCTAGCGGACGCTATTGCCGCGTGTTCCAGACGGACGCGATGACGGGACTTGCCTGCCGGGGTGACAACGGCTGGGGCATCGACCGGATGCAATCCGGCGGGACGGCGGCAAGCGGCCCATATCGGCAGGCGGGCAGCCCCCTGGGCGAAATCATGGCTGCCGCGCAGGACATGGCTCCAGCAGGCGCGATGGACGCCGCTCAGGAACGGGCAGCCATAGCGAAAGGGTGGAAATAGGCTTCGGCCCCGAGCGTCAACGCAACGAAACGGGACGCGAGCTTGGTCATAAGATATCCCGATGAACGGTCGACCGCCTGCTGAAATGTCAGAAGGACGGGGACTGTCGTGAGGGCCGGTTGCCGCTTTGCTGGCGGATTGGGCTTGAGGCATCGGTAACATACACCACGTCACTGATCGACTCGGACGAGATAGGCCTCTCTCCCCGCGCGCGCCGGAGGATCGCCAGCACATAGCCCTTCACCCGCTTGGGGGTTTGTAATTTGCTCATGTCGCCTCCGGCTGAATTCAGGCAAACTGGCCCTCCGCCTCATTCTCCACTCCTCAGTCTTGGGCCCATGGCGACCGGACATCGAAGACGCTCCTACAGCTCTTATCTCGACAAGATTGCAAAGCATGGCCTGCTGCCGGTTTGGCGGACACCGAGATAGGCTCAATTAGGCTACACCAGCTTCCCGTTCGAAATCTATGGGGCTGAGATAGCCAAGGGTCGAGTGCCGCCGTGTCGGGTTGTAGAAGCATTCGATATAGTCGAACACAT
>DASVMZ010000075.1:0-2004 GCA_036384115.1 Sphingobium sp. | reverse complement strand
CCGCCGATCAGCCCATACTATCCGCCTTCCAATCAACGCCCGTTCCTTCGGGAGGGTGAGGCGGGTTCCAATTTGCATGTAGAATGGCCAATTGAGTTGCGCGCGATGAATTCCTGGCCCGATGCCAGCGCCCTGACCGAGGCCGACCTAGGTCTGCCCGACAGCGGGCATTGGTTGCAGCGCCTCTCCGGTCTTCTTGTGAAGAATCGGCAAGTGATGGCGCAGGCCGAGGACGAGGATCGTTTGCGCGATGCCTATCACGAACAACTCGAGATTCGTCGCCTCGCTGCTTTCCGAGCGGCGAGTGCCTACATTTTGTCAGAAGGGAAACCCGAGGGCGAACGGTCTTCCGGGAACACCAGGCTTGCCCAGCCTATCCTGGCGCAGGAAGGGCCCTGTGCCTGGCCTGATCGTTGGGTCACCATCGGCTATTTCTGCCGAGCCATGCGCCGGGAACTGGAAAGACTTTCTGCGAAACACAGGCCGAAGGATGCCGATGCCCACATCGCAACGGCTGAAAGCTGGATCGCGCGCGCCGATGCCGTAGGTCCCGCATCGCCGGTGACCGAAGCTGACCGCAACACATTTCAGGACTGGACCCTTTCTCTGCAGCAGGACGAACGGAACGTGGTGCTGAATTATAGCGTGGGAGATTGCGTCATTCTCTCCTGCGTGGCCACGATCCGCCATTTTGCGTATGACCGCGACAAAGCGAAGCTAATCTCGCCTGTGGTCTACGAGGTTCTCGCCAGTCACTTTCAGGGCAATTCGGTCTGGGGGCTCAAGTTTTCGCAGATGCTGGGTTATGCGCCCTCCTCGCAACAGGCGCGCATGACAGATGATCCTGCCGTCTGTCTCCTCAGTCTGGCGAGTGACCAAGGTCTGGGCTGGATGTTTGGCGATGTGGGAGAAGCAACCTTTTGGATCTCATTGGCGGATCTTGAACACGCCACCTTCGACGGTGTCGCAGCCTTGGTCGAAGGGGGCTGAACTGGCGGTCGGCAAAATGACTCCGCCCCCTGTCGAAAATCACATGTTTGTCGGGCAGGGTTTGGAAGCCCGATAAGGCATCGCGTTCAATCTGTTTCTATGTCCGAAAAACACTATCGGATTGTAGAAATGTCCGACAACCTCGTGAACGGGGTTTTCCGTCACCGTGAAATGACCGCTATCGCACTATGCCTTCGCGGGCCGACAGTCCGTTAACCACCCAAAGCCGAACCTCAATAGGGCTCCAGGATGCTTAATTGCTGGAGGACGCCTGCCCATCCCCCTTGCGTAGAAGGGGGCGTCGTTGCGGCCGTGTGCGCCTCCGGGGTCAGTAATCTTTGGAATAGCGCAGGTTCGCCGACAATGCCGATGCGGTCGACGCCGGACGCGTTTTGCAGCTTGCCCATGGGGTTGAGCCCGCCGCCTGTTTGGACCGGAGACAAGGTGACGGGTGTTCAAACTCTTGACGAAGGGACTGCCCTCCCCCCTTTTCGATCCCGCCTGACAGGCGCGGGACGCTCAATAGGCATGGGAAGTCATGTCGGTTCCGTGGCTGATGCGCCGCCGCTTCCCAGCGCGGCCGGACCGGGCTAGGGATCGGTCATGACCGTCGCGCTCAATGTTTCCCGCTCCATCCTTGGACAACCCTGGCGCTGGCGTGGAGGAGGAGCGGATGCGCGCGATCCGGGCTATCTGCCCGACGATCTGGTGACGCAGCTGCTGCTGGCGCGCGGTTGCCCGCGTGAGGCGGTGGAGGCGCACCGCAATCCCACCATCCGCCACTTCATGCCCGATCCCAGCCTGTTCCGCGACATGGACGCCGCCGCCGATCGGCTGGCCGACGCGGTGCAGAAGGGAGAGCATGTCTGCATCTTCGGCGACTATGACGTGGACGGCGCGACTAGCGCCGCGCTGCTGATCCGCTTGCTGCGCGATCTTGGGCTGGCTGCCCGCCCCTATATTCCCGACCGGCTGATGGAGGGCTATGGCCCATCAGGCGAAGCGCTGGTCCGG
>DASVMZ010000074.1:0-21263 GCA_036384115.1 Sphingobium sp. | reverse complement strand
CGCGCACCTTTGGCGTCCGGTCCGCCATGCCGGGATCGCGGGCGCGGCGGCTGTGCCCGGACCTCGTCTTCGTGCGCCCGCGCTTCGATGCCTATCGCGCGGTATCGCAGCAGAACCACGCCATTTTTGCCCGCTTCACCGATGTCATCCAGCCGCTGTCGCTGGACGAAGCCTATCTGGACGTGACGCAGAACAAGCCGGGCATCGCCTCCGCCACTTATGTCGCGGCCGAGATCCGCCGGATGATCGAGGAGGAGACCGGCATCACCGCATCGGCGGGCATCTCCTACAACAAGCTGCTGGCAAAGCTCGCCTCCGACCAGAAAAAGCCCAATGGCCAGTGCGTGGTGAAGCCGGAGAATGGCGCGGCCTTCATCGCGGCCATGCCCGTCGCGCGCATCCATGGCGTGGGGCCGGTGACGGCCCGGCGCATGGCGGCGCTGGGGATAGAGACGGGAGCCGACCTGCGGCGCCACGACATCGCCTTCCTCCAGCAGCATTTCGGCAAGGCGGCGGCTTTCTATCATGGCGCGGCGCGGGGGCAGGACGACCGGCCCGTGCGCGACCGGGAGGGGCGCAAATCGGTGAGCGTCGAGGACACGTTCGAGACGGACATCGGCGAGGAAGGCGCGCTGGTGTCCGCACTCGACGATATAGCCGACCGGCTGTGGCCCCGCGTGGAGAAGGCGCATGCCATCGGCCGCACCGTCACGCTCAAGATCAAGCTGAGCGACTTCCGCATCCTGACCCGCTCCCGCACCCTGCCCCATGCGGTACGTGACCGGGCGGAGATATTCGAGACCGGGCGCGCGCTCCTGTGTGCACAACTGCCACTGCCCATGGGCGCCCGGCTGCTGGGGCTGGGCCTCCATAATCTCGCGGAGGATGGCGACACGGACAGGATGGAAACCCGGCAGTTCGAGCTGGCGATCTGACTCGTCCGGCCCGAGCGGGGATCGGGGGCGGGCGGTACATCCTCCGCACGCTCTGCCCCGGTCGCGACCAGCCTTGCCCTTGCGACGAACAGAGTATCGGCAGCTTTGGACGAAAAGCGTGTTATTTGGGCAATGGTATAACTGAGAATAGTTCAGTTTATGTGTCCGGTCGGTGTATCGGTCATCCCGGTCTAGACTTCAAGCCGGTCGACGACGTGCTGCTGTATGCGAAATATGCGCGTGGCTATCGTCAGGGCAGTGTGAATGTGTCGCTCTATGGCCTCGAAAGCTGGGCCCCGGAGAAGGTCGGCACCTATGAAGTCGGTGCGAAGACCAGCTTCGACACTTCGTTCGCGGCAGCTTCAACATCGCGGCCTTCTACAACGATTTCAGCAACAGCAGTTCCAGCTCCAGATCCAGGCAACCGCCTGCAACGCTGGCGATCTGGTCAGCAACCCGGCACAGTGCCCCTTCATCGCCTCGCAGGCGCAGGGTATCGCGAACGCCGGCAAATCGACCATCAAGGGTGTTGAAATCGACGCATCGGCTCGCCTGTTCGAGGGCTTCAACGTCGATGCCGGCCATGCCCATCTCGACACCAGGCTGAAGACCGTCTCCCTGCCAGCCGTTCCGCCGGGCTTTACCAGCCTGTCGAGCGCAAAGGCCGGTGGCGTCCTGCCGCTGACGCCGAAGAATAAATATTCGGTCACGGCCAGCTATACCCTGCCGCTGTCGAGCGATGTCGGCCGGATCAGCTTCGGCGCGACCTTCACGCATCAGGACAGCATGCTCGGCCAGCCCGGTTCGGCCCCCAGCCTGATCCAGCTACCCCCCAGAACAACCTGAACCTGAATGCCAACTGGAATTCGGTCGCAGGTTCGCCGGTGGACATCGGCCTGTTCGCGACGAACATGACCAAGGAACGCTTCCACGTCTATACGACGGATGGCATCACTTCCTACGACTTCGACGCGATCATCCTGAACCAGCCGCAGATGTACGGCGTTCGCCTGAAGTATCGCTTCGGCAGCTGATCGCCCGATCCAAGGCCGGAAATCGGGGTGGCTCCGCATCATGCGGGGCCGCCCTTTTTCATGCGCCCGGCGGGGTGGCGCCAAAGAGGATGGGCGCGTCACCCTCCGCCCAGGGGTCCAGACGGACCATCGCCCGGTCGAACAGCGGATCGGCAAGATGCCCCGCCAGCCAGCGCCGTACATGGGGCAGCGGCTGCCCTGCGAACCAGTCCGGATCAACGGCCGCGAACTGGCGCACGAAGGGAAAGATCGCCATGTCCGCCAGGGTGCGCGCCGGGCCGCACAGACAGGGATGGGTGGCCAGCCGCGTCTCCAGCCCCGCCAATATCTCCACCGCCGCCGCACGATGGACGAGAGGGTCCGAGCCATGGCGTTCGGGATATTTGGTGCGGTCGAGATGATGCTTGAACGGCCCGTCGTTCAGCGCGATCAGCGCCGCATCGTCGCCCGCCAGCCAATCCTCGGGATCATGGCGGCCCAGCGCCCAGTGCATGATGTCGAGGCTCTGCTCGATGACTGTCCCGTCCGTCAGGCACAGGACCGGCACCGTGCCCTTGGGCGATGCGGCCAGCATCGCGGCAGGCTTGGCACGCAGCCTGACCTCGCGGATCTCCACCGCCTGCCCGCTGGCCAGCAGGGCGAGGCGCGCGCGCATGGCATAGGGGCAACGGCGAAAGCTGTAGAGGATGGGGATCGGCGTCATCCCGGTCCCTTATCCGATATAGTGCAGTCTGGCGATTTCAGCGGAGCGGTCCAAGGCTAGAGCATTTTCGAAGAAGATGGCATCATCTGCCGACCCGGAAAATGCGGAAAACAAAAGAGAAACGGAGCATGGCCCGATCAGCAGCACCGTCCGCCATTCCTGCCGCCATAGCGCGCTTCCTGCCGGTCGCGGAAATATTGCGTGCGGGTCATGGCGGTGACGCCGGGGTGATGCTCCGCCATATGCGCCACATAGGCGTCATAATCCGGCATGCCGACCATCAGGCGCGCGGTCTGGCGCAGGGTGGTAAACAGGCTCATTGCGCCGCCGCCAGTCTCGCCGGTATCTCCTGCGCCGTCGGCCTGTCGCTCCGGCGCGCGAGCACGCAGGTGCGGATGGTGAAGAACAGGATGGCGATCACCACCGCCAGGAACAGGCCGCACAGGGCAGCGTCGATCCGGTCGTTGAAGATGATCCGCTCCATCTCCGCCATCGACCTGGCCGGGGCCAGCACTGTGCCCGCCTGTGCCGCCGTCGAGAATTTCGCGGCATGGGACAGGAAGCCGACCTTCACGTCAGCCGAGAACAGCTTGAGCCAGCCCGCGCTGATCGTGCAGATCAACAGCCATGCCGTGGGGATGATCGTCACCCAGGCATAGCGGTCACGCTTCATGCGGAACAGGACGGCGGTGGCCAGCATCAGCGCGATGGCCGCCAGCATCTGGTTGGAGATGCCGAACACCGGCCACAGCGTATTGACCCCGCCCAGCGGATCGGTGACGCCCTGATAGAGGAAGAAGCCCCAGGCCGCGACACACAGGCCGGTCGCGATCAGGCCCGGCGCATGCCCCTCGTTCCTGCTGAACGACGGCACGACCATGCCGATCAGATCCTGCAACATGAAGCGCCCTGCGCGGGTCCCGGCATCGACGGCGGTCAGGATGAACAACGCCTCGAACAATATGGCGAAATGATACCAGAAGGCCTTCATCGCAGGGCCACCGACGACGTGGGAGAATATCTCCGCCATCGCCACGGCCAATGTCGGCGCACCGCCCGCGCGGGATATGATGCTATGCTCGCCCACGTCCCTGGCGGTCTGCACGAGGAGGTCGGGGCTGATCGGGAAGCCCATGGCGGTGACGGCGGCGGATGCGCTGGCCGGGTCCGTGCCGATCAGCGCGGCGGGGCTGTTCATCGCGAAATAAATGCCGGGATCGAGGATCGACGCACCGACCAGCGCCATGATCGCCACGAATGCCTCCATCAGCATCGCGCCATAGCCGATCATCGGCGCATGGGCTTCGCTGGCGATCAGCTTGGGCGTGGTGCCGCTGGCGATGAGCGCGTGGAAGCCGGAGACCGCCCCGCAGGCGATGGTGATGAACAGGAAGGGGAACAGCCCGCCCGCCCACACCGGCCCGCCGCCATGAATGAACTGGGTCAACGCGGGCATCCTCAGCGGCGGCGCCATGATGACGATGCCGATGGCCAGCGCGGCGATGGCGCCGATCTTGAGAAAGGTGGAGAGATAGTCGCGCGGCGCCAGCAGCAGCCACACCGGCAGCACGGAGGCGACCGCGCCATAGCCGATCAATATCCAGCACAGCTGCACCGGAGTGAAGGTGAAGGCCGGACCCCAGATCGGCGATGCCGCGATGGACTGGCCATAGACGATCGCCAGCAGCAGGCCGATCAGGCCGAGGATCGAAACCTCCCCGATGCGCCCCGGCCTGATCCAGCGGGTGTAGACGCCCATGAACAGCGCCAGCGGGATGGTGGCGGCCACGGTGAACATGCCCCATGGGCTTTCGGCAAGTGCCTTCACCACGATCAGCGACAGGACCGCCAGGATGATGACCATGATGACGAAGGCGCCGAGCAGCGCGATGGTGCCCGCCACCTGCCCCATTTCCATGCGGATGAGTTCGCCCAGCGACCGCCCGTCGCGGCGCATGGAGATGAACAGGATCATGAAGTCCTGCACCGCGCCCGCCAGCACCACGCCGAAGATGATCCACAATGTGCCGGGCAGATAGCCCATCTGCGCCGCCAGTACCGGGCCGACCAAGGGTCCGGCGCCCGCGATGGCCGCAAAATGATGGCCGAACAACACGCTCTTGTCGGTCGCGACATAGTCCAGCCCGTCGGCGCGGCGCACGGCAGGAGTCGCCCGCGCAGGGTCGAGGCGCATGACGGTGCGCCCGATGAACAGCGCATAAGTGCGATAGGCGACAAGGAAGAGGCTGACCGCCGCGACCACGATCCACAGCGCATTGACATGCTCCCCGCGCAGGGTGGCGACCATGGCGAGGCAGAAAGTGCCGACGATGCCGAGGGCGATCCAGGGGAGATGGCGGGTCATGGGCATCCTCATCCGACGTCGGCCGATGGACAGCCTGTGGTGCCCGTGACTAGACGGTCGTTCCCCGGTCCGCAACCGAACCCGCGCCATCCTGCCTCATCCCGAAATCATAGCGACGGATCGATCAACATTTTCTCCCCCGTGGCCCGGCGCGCATAATCGGCCGCGACATGCGGGTCCAGCGCGTCGGCGAGGGAGATGGTGCGGCTGTACCGGCTGGCGAAAATCGTCGTCAGGTCGCGCGCCACACGATCCCGCAGGCCTTGTGCCGCCTCCGCGCCGATCCCGGCCAGGAAGGGGGTGAGGAGAAAGCCGCCGACGCCCCATGACAGGCCGAAACCCCGGTCGATCAGGGTCGGTCCCGTGTCGAGTCCGCCATAGATATAGACCTGCTTGTAGGTGGCCGAGCCATAGCGGCTATAGCCGGGCGCCTTGTCGTTCGCGGCAGCCTCCATCGCGTGCAGGATGGTGTTGGCGAGGGAACCGCCGCCGACCGCGTCGAAGGCCAGCGTCGCGCCCGTTTGCGTCACCGCGGCCGTCAGTGCCTCTGCAAAGTCCGCCGCGCTGCTGTCCACCACATGACGGGCGCCGATCCCGCGCAGCAACGCGACCTGCGCCGGGCTGCGGACGATATTGACCAGTTCGATACCGTCCGCGAGGCAGAGGCGGACGAGCATCTGCCCCAGATTGGATGCCGCCGCCGTATGGATCAGCGCCGTGTGGCCCTCGCGCCGCAAGACCTCGACCATGGACAGGGCGGTCAGCGGGTTGACGAACAGGGATGCGCCATCCGCCGCGCTCGCGCCGTCAGGCAGGGGAATGCAGGCCTGCGCCGCGATCCTGCGATAGGTCGCATACATGGCGCCGCCCAGCATGCCCACCCGTTGGCCCAGCAGATGCTGCACGTCCGCGCCCGCCTGCACCACCGTCCCCGCGCCTTCGTTGCCGACCGGCATGGCTGTGCCCAGCCGGGCGGAGAGCGCCGCCAGCCGCGCCTGCGGCACATCGGCGACCAGCGCCTCCCCTTCCCGCCGCAACGTGGCAAGGTCCGCCGGGCCGAGCAGCAGGCCGAGGTCGGACGGGTTGATCGGCGTCGCCTCCACCCGCACGACCAGCTCATCCGGTCCCGGCTCGCCGATCTCCACCGGGTCGAGCGACAGGCGAAGCACCCCATCCGCCGTGACGAGGGATCGCAGTTCCAGTCCGTGCGATGGCGTGTGCAATGGTCCGTTCGGGGGCGTGTCGGTCATCTGAGGCTCTTTCCTGATTCGACCCCGGACCTATCGCCATAGGCTCGGGAAGCCAAATGAGGATCGCTCAGATGAGGAAGGCGGTTTGGCCCGGCTCAACCTTCACCGGGTTTCGTCGGAGTAGACCGCGATCTGATACGGGCGGCGATCGATGGCGAAGCAGAGCCATTCGTGGACGCCTGGCTGAAAAAAATGTGCCCCGACGAGTCTGCGCGACCAGATCATGCTGGTGGCTGGATCATCCCGCTCCGCACCTGATGACGCATCTTTGGCGGGCCTTGATGAGACATGGCGGATGAAAATATCAAGGAAGAGCAGGCCAATCAGAAGGGGGCAATTCCGGGGTGCGTGGGACGGCTTATTGCACTTATCGGTGATGAGGTCTATATTCATGACGGCTATCATGTTGGGTCGCGAATTCCATATCCGTCATTCCCAAGATACCGGGACGAGCAGAGAATATTAGAATGAGAGTCAGTCGAGAACAGATGGTGCAGAATCGAGGCCGCATTCTCGATGAGGCAAGTCGGCTTTTTCAGGCAAGAGGGTTCGACGCAGTAAGTGTGGTTGAAGTGATGAAGGCTGCGGGTCTTACCCATGGCGGCTTTTATGGTCATTTCAGCTCGAAGGACGATCTGATCGCTCAGTCTGTAGCGCATGCGATGGCCAAGGACGCTGGCGGCGAGGGTGACATGCATGCGTATCTGCAAGCCTATCTGTCGGAGAATCACCGCGACAATGCCGCCAGCGGTTGCCCGACGGCAGGTCTTGCTGCCGACATTCGCCATCAGACCGTAGCAGCGCGGCGGGCCATGACCGAAGGGCTTCAGTCGCAAATCGACCGCCTGAGCGCTGCGCTTTCAGGGAATGGCGCCACGGACATGCGCCGCGCTGCAATCGGGAACTGGGCAGCGATGGTAGGCGCCATGATCCTTGCCCGTGCCATCGATGATCCGGTTTTTTCTAATGAGATACTGGAGCAGACCCGCAAGTGGATCGATGTGAAGATCGATCTCCCTTGAGGCGCTAAATTTGGAGAAGTGTCGATGGAGGCCATGGCCAATGCGGGTGCTTTGCGCCAGTTTGAACGTTATGCGAGGGAAAACGGCATAATACTTGAAACCTTGCTCGACGACGAACTCAAGGCAATCCTTGCCGCCAGCGCCACCGCAGATCGTGTGCCAGCCCACGCGCTTATCGACATGATGCAAATTTGCTCGGTAATCAGCGGACGCGTGGACCTCGGAGCCGCAGCGGCGACATGGGCTAATTTCCGTGGCGCCTACGGCCCACTCAGTCTCTTGTGGGATCACGCCCCCTCTTTCAAGGAAGCTACCCGCGTAAACGAGCGGTTCGTCCACACGTCCAACGCTGCGATTGCGTTACACATCCATGATGAGGGCGAGGAGCTTGCGCTTCAGCATTTGCTCATGATCCCACTACGCTATGGAGGTTCACAGTTTGTCGAGGCGTCATTGGCCCTCGAACTGCGTGTTGCACGCATGGTGCTTGGTGAAGGCTGGTCACCAGTCAGAATCGAATTCGACCACCCAGCCCCGAGTAATACGCGGTATCACCGCACGATCTTTCGCTGTCCGCTAGAGTTCGGAGGCGATCGAAACGCAATGGTCATTTTACGCAGCGATTTCACGCGCCAAGCAGTCAACGGAAATCCGCACATGTTTGCCTATCTTGAAAAGCATCTCGAAAGCCTGGATCGCGACCTGCCGGAAGATTTGCAGTATGAAGTCGAACAAGTGGTGGCTGCAAACATCGCAGACGGCCAAGCTACACTTGAGCATGTCGCACAGGCACTCGCGTTGAGCGAACGGACCCTACAGCGACATCTTTCGGCATATGACACCAATTTTGCGAATATCCTTGATAAGGTACGGCAACGCATAGTGGTGGAATATTTTCGCGCGGAACGACGGCCCAACATAATCCAGCTCGCGCATCGATTGGGCTATAGCGACGCAACCAGCGTCAGCCGATATCTCAAAAAACATTTCAACGCAGGCGCGCGCACTTTGCGGAACCTTGGCGCTTCATCATCCGGCAATATTCAACCGGGTGCTGCCTACGAGCCTGGTAGGCACTGATCCGCACTCGCGCGGGCCAGGAGGCTGTATCGGTAGTTTCAGCCTCCCAAACATCATCCACGAATATAGCGATGGGTTTTGACCAACTGCCTTCACAGTTTGGATCGGAAGGGTGTGCAAGGGAGCACACCCCCGATTTGACCATAGACGAATTAAAGTGACTTCAGAAATTCGAGCAACGCGGTGTTGACCTGTTCAGGGTGCTCTTGCTGGATCCAATGCCCACAATTGGCGATGATGACCACGTCGCGCAAATGCGGAACCCTTTCATGTGCCCGCGCTATGGCTTCCTGTCCCCAGATCGTATTGATATCGCGGTCCCCGCCGATAAAAAGAGCCGGAACAGTCACCGGGGCGTCGCCATATTGTTGCAAGGTTTCCCAGTCGATCTCACCATTTCTGTAATTCTTCATAGGCGCGGCCAGGCCGCTATATTCCAGCTCGGCAATCCCGAAATCGAGATCCGCCGCGCTCAACCAACTTGGTTGCTGACCATGCGCCTTGAGCATGGCCGCGATATCGCCATCGCGCGGCACACTCATCACTTCCCTGACAAAGGTCTGAAGTGCATCTCGCGGCAGTTTCAGCAGGTCGACGCCCTGAAGCTCCGGTGGCAACGGCGGTTCCGCCGAAAGTGCATACATTGCGCTGGTCAGCCAAGTGCGGACATCCAGTTCGGCTTCGCGAGCGGCGACATCGCCGGGGAGACAGAAATACTCGCTGTAGAATATCCTGTCAGGTCCAGCGATCTGCTTCTGGACCGCGCTTGGGGAAAGCTCGCCGAAGGGACTCCCGGGAAAGGCGGCGAAACCGCTTCCGCTGAAAGGAACGCTCAGGGCAGCGACAGCTCGGAAAATATCGGGTCGCGTCCATGCCGCCGTCCACGCTACGGGTGCGCCCAAATCATGGCCGACGATAACCGCCTGTTTCTCGCCCATCGCCTCCACTACGGCAATACAATCACCTATCAGGTTTGTGATGCGATATTCCGACGCCTCGACAGGCTTGCCTGATCGCCCGTAGCCGCGCATATCCATCGCGACACCCCGGTATCCCGCCGCCGCCAAAGCCCGCAGCTGGTGCCGCCAGGAATACCAGGATTCCGGAAAACCATGGCAGAACAAGACCAGCGGGCCCGACGTGCCTGCGATCTTCACATGAATGCGGTGGCCGTTGGCGTAAATTGTCCTCGGCTCAAATTCGTCGTTCAACATGGCGGAATCCTCTCAGGTTATGAATTGTCGATCAGCTCGTGACTCATCAGGATCCGGATCGCCTTTTTGTCGATTTTCCCGACGCTCGTCTTCGGAAGGGAAGCGACGGTGACGATGGCATCAGGCAGCGCGTAGCGGTTCAGGAGCCCCTCAGTAACGTAGCGCGCCAGATGGTCTCGGATCGTCTCCAGCATCGCCGCCTCATGCCCGTGCCGTAGCACGACCATGCCAACTGGCCGCTCGCCCCACTGGTCGTTGGGAATGCCGACAAACGCGGCCTCCAGGACGGATGGATGCCGCATCGTCAGTTCCTCAAGCACGGAGGACGAAACCCACTCGCCACCGGTCTTTATTACGTCCTTAAGCCTGTCGACGATGCGAATGCCGCCGTCTGTGTCATATTCGGCAACGTCCTGTGTGTGCAACCAGCCGCCAGACCACAAGGTCGCCGACGCATCTTCGTCACCAACATAGGCCTGGGTCAGCCATGGCGCGCGAACCTCAAGTTCCAAATGTCCCTGGTCCCGCGTCCGTGTCTGCACAAGCGGGATAGGAAACCCGGCGCGGCATGCGCCATCGGCCGGTTCGCCCAGATTGGTCCGGGCGATCGACACCACCGGACCAGTTTCCGACATCCCGTACCCTGCGACCGTCAGGATATTCTTGTCCCGCGCCCGCGCTGCCAATGTCGGCGACAAGGCGCTACCGCCAACCAGCATTTTCCAGGGAGAGGGGACGCTGCCGCCCTGCAATTCATCAAGCAGCATTTGGATAATTGTCGGAACGCAGTGAGAGAAGCTGACTCCATGCTCCCTCTGCAATGCTATCAAACGGGAGGCGTCATATCGCGACGGATAAACCTGTTTCACACCCAGCATCGTTGCGATGTAGGGAATGCCCCAGGCATGGACGTGGAACATTGGCGTCATCGGCATATAGACGTCGCCTATCCCAAATCCCTGTCCCTCAGGCTGGTTTGCCAGCGCCACTGCAACCGCGAATGTGTGCAGCACGATCTGGCGGTGACTGAAAGCCACAGCCTTTGGGTCGCCGGTTGTGCCGGTCGTATGGAAGGTCGTGGCGAGGGCGTGTTCGTCGAAATCCTCAAAAGCAAATGTAGTGCTTTGGGCGGATAACAACGTCTCGTAGCATAATCTATCGGTGCCATCGTCAAGGCCATCGTCAAGGCGTATTTTGGTCCTCAACGCGGGCAAATCGGCCGAGATCGCGTCAACCAGATCCTGAAAATCCGGGTGATAGAGAAGAACCTCGGCACCGCTTTGTCGTATCGTGTAAAGAATTTGGGCAGGAGAAAGGCGAACATTGACGGTTTGAAGGACAGCACCCATCATCGGTATCGCAAAATAACATTCCAGATAACGGTGGTCGTCCCAGTTCATAACTGCAACAGTGGTGCCTTGCTCAACACCGATGCTCGAAAGACCCGCCGCCAATAGACCGATGCGGCGCTCAAGGGATGTGTAAGTAAATGTCTTTCCATTGCTGATGATATGCTGGTCCGGGTGCTGGCTCAGACCGCTCAGCAGTTTTCCGATCAGCAGGGGGTAAGGATAGGATTCCGACGAACCATGCGCGAACTTCAATGACATCTACTGGCTTCCAGGGCTACCTAGGTGGAAAGTGAGCTTGATAGCGGCGTTAGGTGATGTTCAATCCGGCATAATCCCCGCGATCACGCCAATCCTTGATCAACGCGGAGAATTCGACAGGCCCCCCCCCATACATGTTCGCAGACCAACTTTTTTCGATGTCACCCTCGCCACTAAAATAGCCGGGCGTACAGTGAGCGAGAACAGCGCGCAGCGGCTGTGATTTCTCACGGATGGTTTCGCACCAACCCGCTTCCGCCTCGGCGGTTGCTTCTATGCGTCGTGCGCCTTTGGAGCGGGCATGTGCAATGACGTCGGCGATATGCTCGGCCTGCTCACCCAGCATGTCGGTGAAATTTGCTTTCACGCCATTGTTGCCGGATCCGAGCAGGAAGAGGTTTGGAAAACCATGGGCATAAAATCCATGGAACGTGCGCGGGCCGTTGTCGAAATGGTCGGTCAGAAGTTCGCCTTCCACGCCGTGTATCGAAACGCCAGAACTGCGGTTCTTCGCAGTACCGACCTCGAAACCAGTCGCAAATATGATACAATCGACAGGATATTCCACACCATCGAAGATCATCGCCGTCTCGGTAACTTCATCGAGACCGCTGCCACGGGTATCGATCAGCGATACATTGCTGCGGTTGAATGTCGGCAAATACTCGTCATTGAAGGCGGGCCGCTTGCATAGCGCTCCATACCAGGGCTTAAGGCCTTCTGCGACTTCCGGCCGGTCGACAAGGGTATCTACCCAGGCCCGCATCTGTTCTCCCTTGCGAAGATCGGCGAGTTCGGCCAGGCGCTGCGCCTCCTCCGGCGCCAACGGCTGCCCGTCATCGGGACGCCAGCCGACGAAAAGGTCGTGAAATATTTCTGTCCAGCCATCCTGGACGAGATTTCTGCCTGGGTTGGCACCGGCAATGATCGCGTTGAAATTGTCCATGCGGTCACGCTGCCAGCCGGGCGTAAGCGATGCCCACCATTTGGTATCCGTAGGCGCGTTATCGCGCTTGCCGACACTTGAAGGTGTACGCTGCACGACATAGAGCTGCTTTGCGTCGCGGGCGAGAAACGGCACACACTGAATGGCTGTCGCGCCAGTTCCGAGTACGGCTACCCGTTTGTCGGAAAGACCGGCCATCTCCCCATTTGAGTGTCCGCCAGTATAGCCATAGTCCCACCGGCTGGTGTGGAACATCTTTCCCTTGAATCGCTCGATGCCGGGAATGCGCGGGAGCTTGGGGCGGTTGAGCGGTCCGCTGGCTGTCATGACGTACCGCGCCTTGATGACATCACCGCGATCGGTACGGACGGTCCATCGTGCTGCCGCTTCATTCCAGGTCATGCTTTCGACCTGCGTCTGGAACAATGCCCTGTCGTAGAGATCGAAATGCTTTCCGATGCGGCGAGCATGCTCAAAGATCTCAGCCGCGTAAGAGTATTTCTCTTTCGGGGTATAGCCGACGTCTTCCAGCATCGGCAGATAAATATAGGATTCTATGTCGCACTGCGCACCCGGATAGCGGTTCCAATACCAGACCCCTCCAAAATCACCCGCCTTGTCGAGGATTCGGATATCGCTGATCCCAGCTTTCTTCAGGTTTCCTGCCGCCAGCAACCCTCCGAAGCCACCACCGATGACAAGAACTTCAATGATTTCGTCTACAGGATCCCGGACGAGGCGCGTCTCCAAATAGCTGT
Organism: Sphingobium sp.; assembly: GCA_036384115.1. Taxonomy (GTDB): domain Bacteria; phylum Pseudomonadota; class Alphaproteobacteria; order Sphingomonadales; family Sphingomonadaceae; genus Sphingobium. The sequence continues at coordinate 8,346 of DASVMZ010000074.1, read as the reverse complement.
CATCCCGGAAATAATCGAGGTCGCCCTCTACTTCGGCATATTGGCTCATGTGCGACGGATTTATCCGACGGGCGCGTTCTTCAGAATATTTCTTTCTCAATCGTGCCACGTCAACGTCGTCGATCTGGATTGCAGCCGCCTCGCGCTTCACGTCTCTCTCCCGGTTGCTTCTCGCGGCTCATTCGAGCCGACATTACACCTCCGCTATATGCTCGCGACGTTCGGCCAACTTGTCCAAAGGCGCCAAAGTTCTGGCAACATACGTCATGATTTCGATCTGGTGGCGCTGGCGGCAGAATAGGGCCTCGGGCGGGATCGCCACCTTCCGGTTTACTTTTGACGCGATGCAGGTGACGATCTTGCGGTCTGCCGGCGCGGCCCGGAACCAGCCGGCATCATAGCCCCCTGTCGCCGCGCAGGGCTTTGGCTCCTGGCAGAGCGGGACGCCCCCTTGCAGCCGCTCATCTGGCCTTCGCTCCGCAGCATGAGCGAGCGGCCTGCCCTTGCCGTCGCACACGGCATGGAGCTTCGAGTTCAGGCCGCCCTTCTATCACCAGCATCCACTCGCCGCCTTATTTATGTCAGCGCGCATAATCAGATGTTGGCCGCAGGCCGCATCTCTTCTCTTCCCAACTATTGCCGCTCTCCAACGACATATGGTCGATTGGCAAGGCCGATCTCGGCGCCTACCAATCGACCATCGACATTATACATGCCTGATCAGAAGTTCAGGCGAGCCTGTACCGAGATCTGACGGCCCTGTAGGAACAGTCCCGTCAGTGCATCGGAGCCAAACGTACCAGACGCCAACGGCAGCGCACCCGCATAGGTAAGAGGCCGTTTGTCGAAGATGTTCTTACCCAGGACTGCTATCTGCCATTTCTCGCTATCCGGCGAAAAGGCGAGACGCAGATTGACCAATTGATATGCGCCCTGGATGGCATGGGGATCGAAAAGCGGTGATGCATTATATTTGCTTTTGAAAGACATATCAGCGGTCGCGTCGAGAGAATATCCATTGGCGATCGGATAATTATAATCGGCTGACAACGAGCCTTCGAATTTCGAGACGAGCTGGTTCGACTGCCCATTATAGCTGCAATGGTCAAGAATTCCGTCACCATTCAGATCGGTGGTTGGAGCCTGACCAAAGTAACACTGGCCATTTGGATAGTCGGTAAACGTGAAGTCCGTATAAGCAACCGAACCAGACAAGGTCAGGCGACTGGTCATCGCCCAACGACCATCAGCTTCGATACCCTGGACCCTCGCCTTGGCGGCGTTGCCAACATTGTATCCCAGGATTCCGTCATAGATGGCGACCTGGAGATCTTTATATTCGGTGTGGTAGGCTGCGACATTGATCTGTACTTTGCGGCCGAAGCTGAATTTACCGCCGATCTCGTAATTTGTCGCCTGTTCATCCTTGAACTGAAACGAATCAGCGAGAGTCGGGAAGACCGAACGATTATTTGCTCGGAAATCGAATCCTCCCGATTTATATCCCCGTGACCACGACGCATATACCATGCGGTTGTGTGCGATCTCCCATTTCAGTTTCACGTCCGGCGAGAACCTGCCCTTTTTTAGCGAGCCTGAAATAGGCAGCTGCCCCAACTGGCCTATGAAAAATGCCCCCTGCGGGCCAAGACTCGCAAGATTTTCGGAGGTGATTCCGAACAGGTTGGCATAGACGAGCGGCGCCGCAGTCTGCGCCGTCGGCAACGCATTGCCATCAGTGCCAAGGATGACCATGCTGCGCGCGCCCGTCTTCCACTCATAGGTGTAGCGCCCGCCGAGTTGCAGGGTCAAATTCGGGGTGAAACGCCAGTTGGCTTGCGCGAAACCCGACAATACATCACCATTCACATGCGCCGTTCTGACAGCCTGCGTGTTGGCGAGGAGATTGCCGAAGCCGGGTGCCTGCGTGTTGACCGCCGGAATCAGGAGCGAATTTCCTGGAACGACGATCTGGTCGCCATAATCCTGCTTCATATGTTCGTAATATCCGCCAACAATGAAGTCGAAACTGTCGAATTCCGGCGAGATAAGACGAATTTCCTGGCTCGTTTGATCAAATTTTTCCTGGAATCCGGCACTGAAAATATCCGCGCCGGTGAAATCACAATCGCAATTATCATCATATTTCAAACGCGTAAAAGCCGATGTGCTCTTTATAGTGTAGTCACCGAGCACCCAATTAAGGCCCAGGGAATAGGTTTGCATCTTGTTATTGGAAAATTCGCCCGTCGCCGCACGATTATTGTCCTTCTTCTCGTCCAGGACCGACGCATCCTGGCCAAATACATTATAGAGAACTTGCCCATAGGTCAGGCCTGCGAAAGGCCCCGCCGCGATGGGATCAGACACGAAGGTCTGGCCGGTGCGTCCGATGCGGTCGAACCGCGATACTTCCGCTTTGGCCGTCGCGGTAAGGTTATCGGTCACATCGACCTCGACGGTTCCGCGGATGGCAAACTCGTTACGCCGGGGGTTCATCTCCTTCGTGCGAAGATTATATTCGAACCCCTGGCCATCGCGATAACGGACGGCCAGGCGCGCCCGGATACGATCGGTTATCGGCCCCGACACATAACCTTCGGTCAGGAAATCATTGGCGTTGAATTCATAGGACGACATGACCGACGCCTTGAACGTATTGGTCGGTTTCGCCGTGGTAATGGAAAGCGCCCCTGCGACGCTGTTCTTGCCAAACAGAATTGATTGTGGACCACGCAGAACCTCGACCCGGTCGACATCGAAAATGGGCGCCTGGGTTTCCTTGGCGCGACCATAATGTACTCCGTCGATATATAATCCGACCGACTGCTCGAAACCCTGATTTTCGCCAGACCCAATGCCTCGTATGAATATACTGGTCGTAATGCCGACTTCGGTCATCTTGAAGTTGGGAACGAAGAACTGGATGTCCTCCAGTTTCCCCAGATTCTTATTTTGAAGCGTCGAGGAGTCGACAACTGATACCGAAACTGGAACGTCTTTCAGACTTTGATTTCGAGCCTGAGCGGTCACGATGATATCTTGAAGCCCAACTTGATCATTGGACTGGGTCGTGCTATTTTCTTGGGCTAGCGCAGGAAATGCCGCCAAAACGGACAACGCGCTACCTAATAGCAAATATGTCGCTTTCATAATATCCACCCTCCTAAATATATTATTATTTTAGGTCGTTATTTATTGTTGATACATTTTTAAATATTATGTTTTTACTATTTTAACAACAGCATGCCAAGGCGTTCTCCATTGCCAAGACTACTATGCCGGTACGGAACTAACACTATAGCGCGGCGCGGCACTGGACAGAGAGAGACGCGGCGATAGTTCGCGACGCCATGCCTCAAGCCGATCCCAATCGGCCGCCTCCTGCAATGCAGGAATTGTCACTATTTCACCCAGGTCCAGCCCGGCCAAAGCGGCATCAACCATTTCTTCAGCACCCATCACCATTTCTTGCGGGAGATTTTCATGCGGAAGTCCAGCGATGTTCCAAAACTCCGTGGCGGTCACGCCGGGCAAAACCGCCTGAACACGAACGCCCTTTTCTGAAAGTTCATGTTGCAGCGACTGGGTTAGTGCCAGTACGAACGCCTTCGACGCACCGTACACACCGTTCAACAATTCAGGACTAACGGCGACGATGGAGGCAATATTAATGACAGTACCACGCCCGCGCGCGACAAAACCCGGAACCACGGCATAGGTTAACCTGGTCAAAGCAAGGACGTTGATGTCGATCATCGCTTCCATCAGATCGATATCGGTCGTCAGCAATGGCGCGACTGCGCCGACGCCGGCGTTGTTGACAAGGACGGTGATATCGGCGCGTGTCCGCAATAACAGTTCGACACCCTGAAGCGCGGCCTTGTCGCAAAGATCCGCCGTCACCGTCTCGACCCGGCGATCCGTCTCCGACCTTAGTCGATCAGCAAGCGCCTCAAGCCTGGCGGCATTCCGTGCCACGAGAACCACATCGTAACCCCGCTTCGCGAGACGGTCCGCGTAGATAGCGCCGATACCGGATGAGGCTCCGGTTATCAGAGCAGTGCCGAGTGTGCTATCGACGGTCATCGGTTATCTCCCGTTATCATAATACAGGCCCATTTTTGATTTTACAATCGAGCGCCCATTGCGCACGAGGATCAGATTTTACGGTGGGCTGCGGGTGTCGGCACAGGCTCTGACGCGCCCGTGCCGACACGCTTCGTCAAGCCGATTCGCTAACGCGCGCGGCTTCCGTGGCCTTTTCGACAGCATAGCGGGCAGAGCCGCCCTTGAGATATTGGACGGCGTCCAGGCCTTGTGCGGCGGCGCACGACGCTACCAGATTCTGGATCGTTATCGCGTCGAGGATCGACACGAACTTGCCTTCCTTATCGAAGTGGACGTTCCCGCCGAAGACGATGAAGAAAACGACCGTGTCCTCCGTGTTGGTCTCGGGGACGCAGAAAGTGTGCATCGATGACGACGGCTCGTACAGATAGGATCCAGCCGTCTGCAACTGGTCCGGATACTCCTCATAGAACCAGCTGCCCTTGAGCGTGTATCCGTGAACCGCACCAGTGTGCAGGTGGGAATCCACCACGATGCCGGGCGCGAAAATGCCAATGACGGCCGACACGCCTGCCTCGGGATCGGCCAGCAGCGGCTGGAAGTGGATCCCCGCTCCCAGCGCGTTCTTCATGACCGGGACATCGTTGACGTTAAGCGTGAGCAACTCGTCCTGCGGAAGTGTGAAGACGGGTGCCTTGAATGCGGTCGGGGCGTTCATAACATTCTCCTAGGTTTAAGTTTTCTACAATTTGCATCCGTACATTTGGGACCAATGCCCGGCGTCTGGCCTCAGGCCGATTGCGGGCGGACAACCACTTTTACGTCGCGTTCGGGATCGGCGAGCTTGACAAACGCGTCCGGGACACCGCCCAGCCCGACATGGTTAGTTATCAGTCCACCGACATTCAATCGACCCGATACGATATGCTGGAATGCCTCGGCGAACTCCTGCGGTGTAAAGGCTATGCAGAAAGTGAGGTCGATTTCCTTCATGATCGCGAAGGTCGGATAAAAGCTGTCCTTCTCCATGCAAAGGCCTGCCACGACCACTTTCGAGCAAGGCGGCGCACCGGCCAGTATCTGCTGAATAATGCCGGGTATGCCGACGCATTCGAAGACGACGGACGGTCGAAACGGAAAGCCAGAAAACATCGGAGTCTGGCGCCCGTAACGCGCAGGGTCGGGCGCGGCTGCGACCGATCGCCAAGAGTCGTAAGGCGACGTTTCGCGCGGATCGACCACGATATCCGCTCCCATCGCCTCCGCAATTGCGCGACGCGACGGTGAAAAATCCGCAGCGATGATCGGTCCGAAGCCCCGCATCTTGAGTACCGCGATAATGGCAAGCCCGATAGGACCACAACCGATGACGATAGGCACCTCATCGGAACCAAGCTTGCCCCGGTTGACGGCGTGCAATGCCACTGCCAGCGGTTCGGCAAGCGTTGCGATGTCATCCGGAATGCCGTCGGGGACCGGGATCAATAAATCTTCGGACAGCAGCATATATTCGGCAAAGCCGCCCGGCGTTTCCAGGCTGCCAAAACCCAACGTCACTGGCTGCGGTCTCAGCAGGAATGGTGCGGAGACCACGCGTGTGCCGACCTTCCGGTCCTTTCGCGCCCCAACGCCATAATCGACGATTTCGGCGCAAATTTCATGACCGAGAACGACAGGCCCGTTCGGATCGAACAGCTCGATGCCAGCCACTTCCCGCGCACTCGCCAACAACTGCGAACCGTGCGTGACGCAATGCAGGTCACTACCGCAGATCCCGCAAGCAAGCGTTTTCACCAGCACTTCGCCCGGTCCAGGTGTGGGGATCGGCACGTCGGCAACGCTCAACTTGCCCTGGCGCATGATAACGGCTTGCATAGTCATAGCGACCGCTCGCCTGTTCGATCGATGACAGGGCTCTGGACTGTACGCGCAACCGCCACGCAAGGTGGGCTGGAACGGCCGCAGGAAATGTCGAATCGCATTGGGTAAGTCCTCTCTGGCGAGATGTTCCCGCTCATTTTATGTTGTCATGATAATGACAGATCATGCCGCCGGAGACTTGCCCGCGCGCGAATATAATTTATCATTTCGCGACAACGCTGGCTCGATGAGCTTCTAGGCAACGTTCACTGCCCGGCGCAGGCCTGCTAATCACAGGCTCTGGCGCAGCAACTTCTTGTCGATCTTGCCTACACTTGTACGGGGCAGTGCCTGCCGAAATATGATCTTATCCGGCACCGCGAAACGGCTGATCCGACCATCTGCGGCGCAGCGCGCGAGAAAGGCGCGTATGTCATCAACGGTAGGAGCAGGTCTTTCCTTGGCGTAGGTGACGAACGCGACGGGCCGCTCGCCCCACTTCGGACATGGCTCCCCGACGACCGCCGCTTCCACGATACTCGGATGTGCGGCGAGCAATGTTTCGATCTCGATCGAGGAGACCCACTCGCCGCCCGTCTTGATGACGTCCTTGATACGATCAACGATGCGGATGCCCCCGTCCGGATCGATTTCAGCGATATCCTGCGTGTGCAGCCAGCCCCCCTCCCACAACTGATCGGAGGCTTCCTGCACGCCATAGCCCGCGGTCAGCCAGGGCGCGCGCAGCAGCAGCTCACCGCGCCCCGGGGGGACCGTACGGGCTTCCACCAGCGGGATGGGAAACCCAGCGCGGGTAGCGGCATTCGATGCCTGATCCGGCTGGACGCGGGCAACAGAGACAATCGGCCCGGTCTCCGACATGCCATAGCCCGCAAATACACTGATGCCACTGCGCGCCGCCTCTTCCAAGAGGCCCGGCGGCAGCGCGGAACCGCCGATCACCAGCGTCCATGGCGCAAGGTCCAACCCGGCGAGGTTCGCCGCATCGAGTATCATGCGCAATAGCGTCGGTACGCAGTGGGAGAAGGTCACGCCCTCCTCCCTCTTCAGCGCAAGAAGCGTCGCGGCATCGTAGCGCCCCGGATAGACCTGCTTAATGCCCAGCATCGTGGCAAGATAGGGCATCCCCCAGGCATGCACGTGGAACATCGGGGTCATTGGCATATAAACATCGGCACGTCGAAATGACTGGCCGTGCGGCTGATTGGCGAATGTCGCGCTGATGGCGAGCGTGTGCAGCACCAACTGCCGATGACTGAAGAAAACCTGCTTTGGGTCTCCCGTGGTTCCCGTCGTGTGAAAGGTTGTGGCGATCGCATTCTCGTCAAAGTCTTCAAACACGAACGAAGAAGACGAAGCACCGATGAGCGCCTCATAAGTGCCCTCCTGGTCATCGTTGCTGAGGCAGATGACGCGCTCAAGATTGGGGAGCGTTCCCCGCAACTCTTCCACTATCGGCGCGAAGTCGGTATGATATAGCAGTATTTTCGCCTCTGCCTGCCGCAGCGTGAAGGCGATGACGTCGCGTGCCAGCCGCACGTTCACTGTCTGGAGCACGGCCCCCATCATCGGCACCGCGAAATAGCATTCGAGATAGCGGTGACTGTCCCAATCCATCACCGCGACGGTATCGCCGGGCTGGATACCGAGATCGCGCAACATCGAAGCGAGTCGGTTTATCCGCTCCAGAAATGTCGGGTAAGAAAACCGCCGGCCAGCGCTTACAATTTCCGCCTCATGCCGGTCTGCATTCAGCAGCAATTGCCGGATCAACAGAGGATAGTGGTAGGCATCCTGCCCTACTGTCCCGAGCAACTTAGGTTGTGCCATTTATATCGAACTCCAGATTAAGCACCAAGCCACTCAAGGGATTGCAAAAATGCCAGGAGCGCTTCGTTTACGGCGCCTGGTTGCTCCTGCGTTATCCAATGGCCGCAGTTCGGGATGATGACCTTTCCACGCAAATCGGTGATCATCTCCTCGGCACGAGTGATCGCTTCCTGGCTCCAGATTGTTACGATGTCGCGGTCACCGCCGATGAATAGCGCCGGCACGCTGACAGGCCTGCCCTGATATTGGCCCAGCGTTTCCCAATCCAGTTCCGCATTGCGATAATAGTTGAGCGGGCCGCGTAGTCCGCCATATTCCAGTTCCGCCACACAATAATCCAGATCTTCCGCACCGAGCCAGGCAGGCAGTGCGTCCGGCAATTCGAGTACGGATTCCAGAGCCCCCGTTTCCGGCACAGCCATCGCGGCGCGCACCAGACCGTGCAGCATCTCGTCTGGCAGCCGTGTAAGATCGACGCCAGCCAGCTCCGGCGGCAAGGGCCGGTCCGCGGATAAGGTATAAAATGTGCTGGTGAGCCAGCGGCGGATATCCCGTTCCGCTTCC
>DASVMZ010000073.1:0-49526 GCA_036384115.1 Sphingobium sp. | reverse complement strand
CTCGGCTTGATGGCGGGCGCGGGCGATTCAGGCGCTGCGGCGGCACCGGCACCCGCAGCCATATCGGACTTATATTGGGCGAAAGATTGTTCCAACTGTTTGATTTTAAAACCATTTTGCTCAACCTGTCCGGTCAGGCTCCGAAGCGCCGCCTCCACTGCGGAAACACGGGCGTTGAGATCTGTAACCTGTGAAGCCGCAGGCGTTCCGGGCGCGGCGGTGACGCCCTGCGGCGTCGTAACCTGCGGTTGCAGATAACGTCCCGCCCCATCCGGGAAAACCTTGCGCTGAACCGCCTGCATTTCCTGTTCCAGTCGCCCCACCCGTCCCTCGACCGACGTCTGGGCCAGCACGGCGGATGGCAGCAGCAGGGCCATGAGCGGCAGAGCGACTATAGGGAAACGCATGTATCTTCTCCGGCGAAAGCTGCGCCAACAATAAGGGAACTGGTGAAGTCGTAAAGCGCGCAGTGTGGATCACTGCCCGGCGGCATTCCCGGTGGCGGGCGCATCGGGAGCAGCCGCGGCAGACGTGCTGCGGACCTCGACCTTGGGCGGCGGAGCTGCACGGCGCGGCTCGGGCACGGAGGCGGCGGCGCGCTGCGGCTGTTGCGGACGCGGTGACTGGTTCTGCCGCACTATAACCTGTGCCTGAACCGTGGAGGCACGCGTCACCGGAGCCTGAACGTTAGCGGCCTGCGGCTGTTGCGCCGATGAACCTGACGGCTGCTCTCCATTCCCCGCCGGAACCTGTACCGTGCCCCGCGCCAATAGCGCCTCGGCGCTGATCGGCACGTCCGAAATCGTTCGCTCCGCCGTGCCCAACGGCGGAATCGGACGACCGGCCACCGTCACAGCGAGCGCATCGGGCCTGCCGGTCAGGATCATCGGCCCATGCGCCTCTGCCGGAACGGTATAGCTTTCGCCCTTCACCAATGTCTTTTGCAACAGCGATTTGCCATCGGCATCATAGATACGCAGCCATACGTCCTCAACCGCAGTCAAGACGACCGGGCCAGTCAACACCGGCGGCGGGGCTGGCTTGAGCCGGGTGGCCCCGACCTGCGCGACTGTCGGCTGGGCCGCCACTTCCTCGCCCGGGGGCGTATTGACCTGCATGCGCCACAGGCCATAGCCGCTCACCATCAGCAGACCGACGATCGCAGCCACCCAGGCCAGGCTGCGCGGTGGAACGCGTGCCGGGTCGGTGGGCTCTTCGATCTGATAGACATCGGCGGGAGAGAAGTCGCCAGCCGCATCGATTTCCTCACGAACACGAGAAACAAGCGCCTTCTCGTCCAGCCCGACGGCACGTGCATAAGCCCGCGTAAAGCCTGCGCAATAGGTGATGCCTGGCAGCGCGGCGAAATCGCCCCGCTCCAAGGCTTCAAGATGGCGCAGCGGTACGCGCGTCCGCGCTGCCACTTCGGCTAGTTGCAGGCCTGCCGCCTCCCGCGCGCTACGCATCTGCGCGGCTGCGGTGACGGGTACTGCTGCGCCCTGCGCCTGCCCCTCCGTTTCGCTTTCCATGATTATATCCAAGATACTAGCACTGCGGCCCCTGCGCCTTCTCTCACCAGCGCCGCGCTTCTGTCAACGAGGTTAACGGCACATAGCCAAGCTCAGCCAACATCAACGCCCTTGTCCGTTGCCCATTGCAAAAGTGCGGGACGAACGGTGCGGACTCCATTGGTGAGCAGGCGCTGCATTTCCGTCTCCAGCGGCGCAAGGTCGAGGGAGCGGATCATCGACTTGACCGGACCGATAGCGGCCGGCGTTATCGACAAGCGGCGTATGCCCAGCCCCAGAAGTGCCATGGCGTCGATGGTGCGCCCGCCCATCTCGCCGCACACGCCGACCGGCACCTTATGCTCGCGGCAGGCCAGCACGATGCGGTTGAGGAAGCGCATGATCGCGATGCTGAGCCAGTCATAGCGCTCCGCCAGCTTGGGATGCGCCCGGTCGGCGGCGAACAGGAACTGGGTCAGGTCATTGGTGCCGATCGACAGGAAATCGAGCATGGGAAGCAACTGGTCGAGCACTTCGGCCAGCGCGGGCACCTCCAGCATCGCACCATATTTGATGGCGGCGGGCTGCTTGTGCTTCTGCGCGATCAGCAGGTCGCGTTGTTCGTCGAAGATCTTGCGTGCCGCCTCCATCTCCCAGGGTTCGGAGATCAGCGGAAACATGACATGCAGGGTCCGCCCCGCAGCAGCGTCGATCAGCGCGCGCGCCTGCACCTTCATCAGGCCGTCGCGCTCCAGCGCCAGGCGTAGAGCACGCCAGCCCATCGCGGGGTTCTCCTCTCCGTCGCTATCCTCGCTACGGAGGTAGGGCAGCGCCTTGTCGCCGCCGATGTCGACCGTGCGAAAAATCACTGGCTTATGACCCGCCGCATCCAGCACGTCGCGATAAAGGCGCTGCTGCCGCTCGCGCTGCGGCAGGGTGGAAGAGACGAGGAACTGGAATTCGGTGCGGAACAGGCCGATGCCATCCGCACCCGTCACGTCGATCGCGGCCACATCGTCACGCAGGCCGGCATTGACCATCAGCTCGATCCGCACGCCATCGCGCGTCACCGCCGGCAGGTCGCGCATCGCGGCATAGCCAGCCCGCTTCTTTTGCGTCAGGGACAGTTTGGCATCGAACGCCTCATCCATCGTCGTGGATGGGCGGATGACGACCCGGTTCTCCGTGACGTCCATCAGGATCAGTTCGCCATCGTTCACCTGATGCCGAATATCGCGCATGCGGCCGATCACGGGAATGCCCATGGCACGCGCCACGATGATGACATGCGCGGTCGGCGACCCCTCCTCCAGGATCACCCCTTTGAGGCGGCGACGATCATATTCCAGCAGTTCCGCCGGGCCGAGGTTGCGGGCGATCAGGATCGTGTCCTGCCGCAACCCCATCTGCGCCGCAGTGCCCAGCTGGCCCGACACGATACGGAGCAGCCGGTTCGCCAGATCCTCCAGATCATGCATGCGGTCGCGGAGTAACGGATCGTCGATCTGCCGCATCCGCATCCGGGTGCGCTGCTGCACGCGCTCGATAGCGGCCTCTGCGGTCAGGCCACTATCGATCGCCTCGTTGATGCGCCGCGCCCAACCTTCATCATAGGCGAACATCTTGTAGGTCTCGAGAACCTCCTTATGCTCACCCTCCACGCCGAATTCGGCTGACCCCGTCATTCGGTCGATCTGTTCGCGCATCTTGCTGAAGGCGGAGATGACGCGCTGCCGCTCCTCCTCCGTATCCTCTGCGACGGTATGTTCGATGGTCACGCGCGGCTGGTGGAAGACCGCATGCCCCCGCGCCATGCCCATCACGAGTTGCAACCCCTGCACGACTCCCGTGCCGGTTTCCAGCCGCCGGTCCTCACCGGGATTGAGGTCGATGAGACCGGCATTGGCGATCAGTTCGGCCAGCACCATGGCGACCGTCTGCAAAGCCTCGATCTCGACTTCCTGATAGGGCCTCGGCTCGACATGCTGGACCGCCAGAACGCCCACGGCCCTCTCCCGCCGCACGATGGGCACCCCCGCGAAGCTGTGGAACAGTTCCTCGCCGGTTTCCGGCCGATAGGCATAATCGGGATGGGCCGCCGCCTCGTCGAGGTTCAGCGTCTCCACATTCTGCGCGATGGTGCCGACCAGACCCTCGCCCAGCGCCAGCCTGGTGACATGGACGGCGTCCTGATTGAGGCCCTGCGTCGCAAACAGCTCCAGCACCCCCTCGCGCAGCAGATAGATGGAACAGACCTCGCTCGTCAGTTCCTCTCCGATGATCTCGACGACCTTGTTCAGCTTGGCCTGGGCGTTGGTGCGGGCAGCCATGACATCGTGCAGGCGCTGGAGGATTTTCCGTGCGGACGCCACGGCGGTAAGGGCATTCAGAGGGGGTACAGATGCATTCATGGCGCGATGCTAACAGAAAGATAAGGGGTGTGCCATATGAGTGGCGGGAACTACGGAGTTTGAGGGCACCGCTCATCGAACGGGTTGATCGGATCGCACCGAGACGGTATCAGCACGCGCGTCGGGACAAAGCAACCTCCCGATGAGGCGGCATCCTGCCGCCCAAGCGTTGCCTTTATCAACCCTGCCGATGGCGGGATTGAAGGAGCGCGCATGACCATCCCTCTGAAAAGCCGTCTCTTGCCGTCGGCTTTTCCCGCCCTTGCCGCTTTGGCCGCCTTGGCTCTTCCAAACGGTGCCCACGCCAAAAGCGGCGACCTCCCCACCTTGCAGGCCGCCATAGGCGATCCCGACGATTTCAAGCTGAGCGGCAGCACGCGCCTTCGCTACGAGGCTCTGGGCGGACAGGCACGGGCCGGTTTCGGAGAGTCCGAGGATCTGGTCAGCCTGCGGACCATCCTGACCGCCGAATATCGCACCGGCAACGTCCGGGCAGGCGCCGAAATGTACGACAGCCGGGTCTTTGGCATCGAACCGGGCAGCGTAGTGTCGACCAACGAGGTCAACGCCTTTGAACTGGTCCAGGCCTATGTCGCGGTCAGCTTTCCGGATGCGCTGGGCAAGGGCAGCAAATCCTCCCTGCAATTCGGGCGCATGATGCTGAACCTGGGATCACGCAGGCTCGTCGCTGCCGACGAATATCGCAATACGACCAACGGTTATACCGGCATCCGCGCCGACACGTCGCTGGCCAACGGCTTTGGCGCAACCGCCTTCTACACCCTGCCCCAGTCCCGCCTGCCGGAAGATCTTGCTTCGATCCGCCGGGCAAAAGTTCAAATCGATCGGGAGAATTTCGACCTCCAGCTCTGGGGTGGCTATGTCACCAAGAGCAGGGCCATCGGCCGGACCATGGCTGAAATCGGCTATGTCGGACTGGCCGAGAAAGACGCACCCGGACGCCCTACCCGCGACCGGCGGCTCCAATCGCTCAGCGGCCGCCTGATCGCCGACCCCAAGGCCGGGCTATGGGACTATGAGGTGGAGGGCATCTATCAGTTCGGCACCGTCAGCAGCGCGACCATTGCCAACGCGCCCACGCTGGATGTTTCCGCCTATTTCCTGCACGCCGACGCCGGTTACAGTTTTCCAAGCAAATGGAAGGTGCATCTCTCCGTCGAATATGACCTGGCGAGCGGCGATGGCCCCGGCGGTCGTTATGGAAGATTTGATACATTGTTCGGAATGCGTCGTGCCGACCTGTCTCCCGCCGGCATCTATTCCCAGATCGGTCGCTCCAATATCAGCGCGCCGGGCATCCGGCTGGAAGTCACGCCCAGCGCAAGGCTGGACAGCTTCGTCACGTACAAGGGATTGTGGCTCGCCAACAGGTTCGACAGTTTTGCGACGACCGGCGTGAGAGACACAAGCGGTGCATCCGGCAATTTTGCGGGCCAGCAGTTCGACACCCGCCTGCGCTGGTGGGTAGTACCCAAAGGGCTGCGCGCGGAACTGACGGGTACATGGCTCATCAAGGGACGCTTCCTGCGCTATGCACCCAACGCACCGGCAACCGGCAATGTCCGCTATGCAGCGGTGGCGTTGACGGCGAATTTCTGAGGAACCATGCGGGGTAACGCCCCTGCACCGTCACCCCGGCTTTGATCGGGGTGACGGCGGGCAGATTATCCTCATTTCATCCGGGCAAGTGCCGCTGCCGCCTGTTCCAGCAAAGTCCCGATGATCGTCGCCACCGGCTCCTCGCTCGTGACCATGCCGACCGACTGGCCCGCCATCAGCGAGCCGTTTTCGACATCGCCGTCGATGACTGCACGGCGCAGCGCGCCCGCCCAATAATGCTCAATCTCCAGCTGGGCCTGCCCCATGTCGACCAGCCCCTCGTCCAGCTTCTGCGCGACTTCGCGCTGCTTGACGGTGAAGGCCTCGGTGCCAGCATTCTTGAGTGCACGTACCGGAATAACCGGCAGGCGCGTGTCGATCTGCACGCTGGCGATGGCGTCACGGGCATTGGCGCGCAGGAAGGCCTTCTTGAACGCCGGATGCGCGATGCTCTCCGTCGCACAGACGAAGCGCGTGCCAAGCTGTACGCCCGCCGCGCCCATCTCCAGGAAGGAGGCGATCATCTCGCCCCGGCCGATGCCGCCTGCCACGAAGATGGGGAGCGCATCCGCCAGTTCCGGCAGAATTTCCTGTGCCAGCACATTGGTGGCGACGGGACCGATATGGCCACCCGCCTCCATGCCCTCGATCACCAGCGCATCCACGCCCGACCTATACAGCTTCTTCGCCAGCGACAGCGCAGGCGCAAAGCAGATGATCTTGGCGCCCGACGCCTTGATCGCCTCGATGCTACCCTTGGGCGGCAAGCCGCCCGCCAGGACGACATGGCTCACCTGATGCCGCGTGCAGACTTCGATCAGGTCGAACAATTGCGGGTGCATGGTGATGAGGTTGACGCCAAAGGGCTTGTGCGTGAGCAGCTTCGTTCCCGCAATCTCGGCATCCAGCAGTTCGGGCGTCATAGCACCGCAGGCAATCACGCCAAAGCCACCTCCATTGGAGATCGCCGCGACGAGATTGCGCTCGGATACCCAACTCATCGCGCCGCACAGGATCGCATGGTCGCAACCAAAGAAGGCCGCGCCGCGTGCCTCAAGTTCACGCAGACGCGCCCGGCCGCTCAGGGGAAGTGCGCTCACGCTGAAAGCTGAGCCGCGTCGAGGCCATAGGCAGTGTGGAGGACGCGAACCGCAAGTTCGGTCTCGTCCTCATCGATCAGGACGGAAACCTTGATCTCGCTTGTCGCCACCGCCTGGATGTTGATCCCACGCTCGCCGAGCGTCTGGAACATCATCGCCGCCACGCCCGCATGGCTTTTCATGCCTACACCCACGACACTGACTTTTGCGACCTTTGAATCGGAGATCAGGTTGGTGTAACCGATCGCGTCCTTGCGGCTGGCGAGAATATCGAGCGAACGGGCGAGATCGGCGCCGGGAACCGTGAAGGTCACATCGGTTTCGGCCGATTCATGGCCGACATTCTGGATAATCATGTCGACGTTGATGCTGGCATCGGCAAGCGGGCCAAAGATGCTGCCGACCGCACCGGGGCGATCCGGCACGCGGGTCACGATGATCTTCGCCTCATTCTTGTCATGCGCGATGCCCGTAATGAGCTGACGTTCCATGTCGGCATCCTTATTGAGTTTGGCCTCGATTTCCTCTTCGCTGACGATGAGGGTGCCGGGCAATTCATCCTGGTTCGGGTCGTCAAAGCTGCTGAGCACCTGCACCCGCACCTTTTCCTTCATCGCGAGCGCGACGGAGCGGGTCTGGAGCACCTTCGATCCCACGGACGCGAGTTCGAGCATTTCCTCATAGGTTACAAGGTCCAGCTTGCGCGCACGCGCCACGATGCGCGGGTCGGTGGTGTAGACGCCGTTCACGTCGGTATATATGTCGCAACGATCAGCCTTCACTGCCGCCGCCACCGCGACTGCCGAGGTATCGGAGCCGCCACGACCCAACGTAGATATGCGCCCGTCCGCCTGCTGTCCCTGAAAACCGGGGATGACGGCAACCTGTCCCGAAGACATGGCCGCATCCAGCGCGGTCGTGTCGATGTCCTCGATGCGGGCCTTGGCATGTGCCTCCCCCGTACGGATCGGCAATTGCCAGCCGAGCCAGCTGCGCGCGTCGACACCCATGGCTTTCAGCGTCATTGCCAGAAGGCCGCTGGTGATCTGCTCACCGGCCGCCACCACCACGTCATATTCCGCCGGGTCATAGAGGGGACTTGCATCCTCGCAAAAGGCGACGAGCCGGTTCGTCTCGCCCGCCATGGCGGACACGACGACGGCGACTTCATTGCCCTGCTCGACAACATGTTTGACACGGGCCGCGACGTTGCGGATGCGATCCATCCCCGCCATCGACGTTCCGCCGAACTTCATTACGATCCGCGCCATGGCTTTACCGTTTGCTTTCCCGCAGATAGGGTTAAAGGAGCGAGGGATCGGAACCCCAACAGGCGCCCCCTTTAGTCAGCAGGATCAGCCATGGCAAGCAACGCGGACAAGTCCACGATTCGGCCGGATGAGGTCGCGCATTTCGCCACCCTTTCAGAGGACTGGTGGAACCCAAAAGGCACAAGCGGGATGCTGCACAAGCTGAATCCCGTGCGGCTGGCCTATATTCGCGAGGCGGTGGACACGCACTGGTCGCTCGATCCGCATGACATCCGCCCGTTGAAGGGCAAACGCGTGCTGGATGTCGGCTGCGGCGCAGGCCTGTTGTGCGAGCCGCTGGCCCGGCTCGGCGCGGATGTCACGGGCATCGACGCAACCCCCGCCAATATCGACGTGGCGCGCGCGCACGCCGGCAAGAGCGGCCTTGCGATCGACTATCGCGCGGGCAGCGTGGAGCATATGGCCGATCAGCCCTACGACCTCGTCACCTGCATGGAAGTTATCGAGCATGTCGAGGATCCGGGTCTCTTCATCGCACAACTTGCCCGCATGGTGCGGCCCCACGGCCTCCTCATTCTCTCGACACCCAACCGCACACCGCTGTCGCGCCTGGCGATGATCACCATCGGCGAAGGCTTGAACCTCGTCCCCAAGGGCACGCATGACTGGCAGCGGTTCGTGACGCCGGACGAAATGGAGGCGCATCTGGCCGCTCAGGCAATGCAGGTCATCGATCGTGCCGGCATCGCCTTCCGCCCGGATCGCGGCTTTCAGCGCAGCGATGACATGACGATCAACTATCTGATGACGGTCGTCCCGCTGGGTTAATCACCACAATCTGCCAAGTGCTGCCGGGAAACATTTCGCTTCCGACCCGTTCACCACCCAAAATGGCTGCTCTTCGTGCCGCCACCGGGTCCAATATTTTCAAGGAGTGCCGATGGCGTCGTCCACCAGCAGCACCGGCACAAGCAGCACCGGCACAAGCAGCATTGGCCATCAGGCGGCGGTTGCCGAAAAGGACTTCGACCTCTCGGTGCAATCGCCGAAACAGGCCGCGATAGACATCACCCATTGGTTAGGCACCCACTGGCTCAACATCGCCATCGCGGTCGGCGCGGCGATCCTTATCTATGCGGGTCTCAACCTGCTCCGTCGCAGCGGGCGCAAGATGGGCCAGCACAGCACCCATGCTTTCGGCATCGTCGCCGGACGCGCGATCGCCCGGACATCCCACCTCTTCCTCGCGCTCGTCGCGGTGCGACTGGTAATGGGCTATGCCAATCCGCCCGATTGGCTGAGCAGCACCATCCGCATCCTCTTCACCATCGTCGCGACCTTCCAGGTGGCCCTATGGGTGCGGGAGATCGTCCTTGGCCTCATCCAGCGCAATGCCGACCCGGAAACCGGCTATGACACGCTCAGCAACGCCATGGGCATCATCAGCCTATTGGTGACAGTAGCCGTATTTGCCATTGCCACCATCGTAGTGCTGGACAATCTGGGAGTGAATGTCACAGGCCTTGTCGCGGGCCTCGGCATCGGCGGCATCGCCATCGGCCTCGCCGCGCAGGGCATCTTCTCGGATCTGTTCGCAGCCCTGTCGATCATCTTCGACAAGCCGTTCCGGCAAGGCGAGATTATCACCTATGACCAGACGACGGCGCGGGTGGAGAAGATCGGCCTGAAGTCGACACGACTGCGCGCGACCAGCGGCGAGCGCAAGATCATCTCCAACGCACAACTGCTGCAAAAGGAAATCACCAGCCTTCAGACGCTGGAACGGCGGCGGATCAAATTCGCGCTCGGTATCATCTATCAGACGCCGACCGAAGTCGCGGCACGCATCCCGGACCTGCTGAGCGAAGTGGTGAGGGGCGAAGGGCAGGCATTCATCCATGCCGGAATGGTCGGTTTCGGTGCCAGCTCACTGGACTATGAGCTGGAACTGGACGTGCCCGACCCCGATACGGCCGACTATTTCATGACCCGTCACCGCGTCGCGCTTGCCATCCTCAAGCGCTTTAATGCGGAAGGCATCGAGTTCGCCTATCCGACCCAGACCAGCTTTACCGCTGCGCCCGACGGCCGGATGATCCTGCCTTATGACGATCATGCTGGCGGGACCGGTAAAGCCAGAGCATGAAACTCTCGTCGCTTCATAGCGGTCGTACTTGGTCAGAGTGCCAGCCATCGTTCCAGCCCGAAAGCAGGCACTACCCTCACCCCCATAAATCTCCCGGTCGCAACAATCCCGCCTCGGCTTCCAGCGCCCCCTTACGGTCTTCCGACAGCAGCAACGCACCATCGAGATCGACCCAATCCGCTCCCTGAGCCGCCAGAAAAGCAGGCGCGATGCCCAATGACGTCCCGAGCATACAGCCGACCATGATCGCCTGCCCCCGCGCACGCGCGCCATCGGCAAGGCGTAGTGCCTCGGTCAGGCCCCCTGCCTTGTCCAGCTTGATGTTGATCGCCTGATACATGCCCAGCCGCTCGATATCCGTTGCCGTCTGGCAACTTTCGTCTGCGCAGAAGGGAATGGGTGACGACAGACCATGGAGCCGCTCATCCTGTCCGCGCGGCACAGGCTGCTCAACCAGTTCCACGCCCAATGCCGCCATCGCGGTTGCTTCAGCCACGATGTCGAGAGCGCTCCAACTCTCATTGGCGTCAACGATCAGGCGCACGCCCGGCGCACCCCGCCGTACCGCACCGACGCGCTCGGGATCGCCTTTGCCAGTCAGCTTGCATTTGAGGAGGCTATAGCCGGCATCGGCAGCACGTCGCGCCGCTGCCTCCATATCATCCGCTTCGCCCAGGCTGATCGTGAACGCGGTCGCCATCGGGACTGGTGCCGCCAGCCCCGCGAGCATCCAGACGGGTTGGCCCGCCGCCCGCGCTTCCAACTCCCACAATGCGCAGTCCAGCGCATTGCGTGCCGCTCCCGCCCTCATGCCTGCATTGACGGATGCACGGTCGAACGAACCTTCTGCGGCAAAGGCGCGGATCGCCGCAACGCAGCCCTCGGCATCCTCCCCCTTATAATAAATTGGCGTGCCTTCACCTCGCCCTTGATGCGTACCGTCGCCAACGACGCACATCACCACATCGACATAAGTCTTGGCGCCCCGGCTGATGACAAAGCTGCCCGCCACCGGCCAGCGTTCCACACCCACCGAAATCAGTTCCGCCATCTGCCCTCCGTCAGGCCAGTCAGTCTTTGGTCAAGCCACGGCGCAGAACGGCTTAGCCATGATGCTTCGCGATCCACTGCTCCAGCACGGGCGCAATCTGGTTACGCCACTTGCTGCCATTGAAGATGCCGTAATGGCCCACATTGGGCGCCATGAAATATTGCTTTTTGTCATCCGGCAAATTGACGGCGATTTTCAAGGCTGCCTTCGTCTGGCCCAGACCGGAAATATCGTCCTTCTCGCCCTCGACCGCCAATATACCCACATCGGTGATAGCACCGGGATCGACACGAACGCCGCGGTGCATCAACTCGCCCTTGGGCAGGCTGTGCTTCTGGAACACCTCCTCCACGGTCTGAAGATAGAAATCTGCGGTCATGTCA
Source organism: Sphingobium sp. (assembly GCA_036384115.1). Lineage (GTDB taxonomy): Bacteria > Pseudomonadota > Alphaproteobacteria > Sphingomonadales > Sphingomonadaceae > Sphingobium. Next base: position 38,036 of record DASVMZ010000073.1, on the reverse strand, counting down.
CAGACCGATCGATATTCCTCATAGAATTTCTTGGTGGATTCCGCGCTTTCGTCATCGCCCTCGACCAGATGTTTGAACATCCCCCAATGGCTCATGAGGTGATTGCCGAGGTTCATGGACATGAAGCCAGCCAGTTGCAGAAAGCCGGGATAAACTTGCCGCCCCGCGCCGGGATAGCTGAAGGGCACGGTGGCCACGACATTCTGCTTGAACCAGCTCAATGGCCGCTCCATCGCCAACTCATTGACGACGGTAGGCGTCTCCCGGGTATCGATGGGGCCGCCCATCATGGTCAGAGTACGCGGCAAAGCAGGATGCTTCGCGGCCGACATGACGCACAACGCGGCATAGCTGGGGACGGAGGGCTGGCACACCGCCAGCATATGCGCGCCCGGGCCGATATGCTCGATCCACCCGATAACATAGTCAATATAGTCGTCGAGATCGAATGTTCCTTCCGACAGCGGCACATTGCGAGCGTCGCGCCAGTCGGTGATATAGACGTCGTGGCCCGGCAACATGCGCTCGACCGTTCCCCGCAGCAGGGTGGCGAAATGGCCGGACATGGGCGCGACGATCAGGAGCTTAGGCGCACCTTCCGCCACGCCTTCCCGCACAAAATGCTTGAGCTGGCCGAAGGTCTTGCGCGCCTCGATTACCTCTGTGACGGCGATGCTACGACCATCGATCTCAACGGTGTTGAAACCGAAGTCGGGCTTGCCGCGCGATGCAGACGCATGGGCGAACACGTCGAGAGCAGAAGCTAACACCGGGCCGCCGCCAAAATAAGCAAAGGGATTTGCTGGATTCTGGAGCAACTCCACGCCCGCCGCCGCCATCGCACTGGCGCTGGCGAGGAAATTTCGCTGAATTTCATAGGCATTATAGAGCATGAAACCATCCTACGACGTGCCGTCCATTCCCGGCTTGCAGGCCAAGCGGTCTAAACAGCGACCTTAAGTGAAAAAGCGTTAAATTGACGATATAGACAAAAACATGATGCAATATAGGTTCAGGAAAGCAAAAGTTCCCGCCCGCACCTGCGGGACAGGACATGGCGATCCGGCCATCGGACCTGATGGAGCAGACCTCCTGACCTCCCAAAATCCCGTTTTACAGCAGCCCCGGCGCCTATTAAAGCGCCGCAATGGCCAGACGCCCCAAAAACCACAACGCAATCCCCGATAGCGGCACCGGGCCACAGGACGATGGGCGCAAGCGCAACCTCGGTGACCTCAGTCTGATATGGGGCTTTGCCCGCCAATATCCATGGGTGATAGCGGGCGCCTCCGTTGCGCTCATTCTGACTTCTGCATCCACACTGGCGATCCCCAGCGGTTTTCGGCTTGTCATCGACAGGGGCTTTGCCGCAGGCGGTGCGAGCGCCGACATCAGCCACTGGTTCCGCTATCTGCTGGGCATCGTGGCATTGCTGGCGATTGCCACGGCTGCGCGCTTCTATTGCGTCTCCTGGCTGGGCGAGCGCGTCGTCGCAGACATGCGCGTGGCGGTACAGGCCCGGCTGCTGCGCCTCTCCCCCAGTTTCTTCGAGGTCAATCGCCCGTCCGAGATCGCGTCGCGCATGACCAGCGATACAGCCATCATCGAGCAGGTGGTGGGGTCAACCGTATCGGTCGCGCTGCGTAACGCCTTCACCGGCGTCGGCGGCGTCATCTATCTCTTTACGCTGGCCCCGCGCCTGACCGCGATGCTGCTCATCGCAATCCCGGTCATCCTCATTCCCCTCATCGTCATCGGACGGCGGCTACGCGCCCTGGCCCGCACCAGCCAGGACCGGCTGGCATCAATCGGCAGCATGACCACCGAAGTGCTGGGCGCGATGAAGATCGTGCAGGCGTTCGGGCAGGAAAGCCGGGAGAAAGAACGCTTCTCAGCCGCGGTCGAGGATGGCTTTCACGCAGCAAGACATCGTATTATCGTGCGCGCAGGCATGACTGCACTCGTGATCGGGCTGATCTTCGGCTCACTCGTACTGCTGATGTGGCAAGGCGCCCTGGATGTGGCGAGCGGCCGCATGACCGGTGGCAGCATCGCAGCCTTTGTCGTCACTGGCGGTCTCGTCGCCGGTGCATTCGGATCGCTCAGCGAAACCTATGGCGACCTGTTGCGTGCGGCGGGTGCGGCCAGCCGGATGACGGAACTGCTGGCCGAGCAGCCAGGTATCACCGCCCCTGCCAGCCCCATCCCCGTACCACCTTCCGCTCCCGCCAGCCTGCGGTTCGAGGGCGTCCGCTTCCTCTATCCCACCCGGCGCGACACGGCTGCGCTGGAGGATTTCACGCTGCACGTCCGGCACGGCGAAACGGTCGCGCTCGTCGGCCCGTCCGGTGCGGGCAAGTCCACTGTGCTCCAGCTCGCGTCCCGCTTCTATGATCCCGATGCGGGCAATATCCTGTTCAACGATGTCCCCCTGCCCGCGATGGATCCAGTCGCGATGCGCGGCATGATGGCGTTGGTGCCACAGGAGACGGTGATTTTCGCCGCCTCCGCTCGCGACAATCTGCGTTATGGCCGCTGGGATGCCGATGATGACGCTCTATGGGCCGCCGCCCGCGCAGCCCATGCGGAGACTTTCCTGCGCGCGCTGCCGGAAGGTCTCGACACCTATCTGGGCGAAGGCGGTGCGCGCCTCTCCGGCGGCCAGCGTCAGCGGATTGCCATTGCCCGCGCGCTATTGCGCGATGCGCCGTTGCTGCTGCTGGACGAGGCGACATCCGCGCTCGATGCGGAATCGGAGCATGCCATCCAGACCGCGCTTGCCGCCCTGATGGGAACGCGCACCACGATCGTCATAGCCCACCGCCTCGCGACCGTGCGGGCAGCAGACAGGATCGTGGTGATGGACGGTGGTCGCATCGTCGAGACCGGCACGCACGCGGAACTGTCCGCCCGCTCCGGCTTATATGCCCGTCTGGCCAGCCTGCAATTCACAGCGGCTGACTGAGGGAGAGGGCGATGATATCAGTCCGATCCTCCGTCATTGCGAACGGAGGGACAGATGGATTGTTTCACCGCACTCACAATGACGATCCAACCTGACATCATGCTACTCCAATATTCAGCCGGTACAGTGGCGCTCATAATGGCTGGCCTCTGGCATTTGGCATTTGGCATTTGGCGAGATAGCCCTAACGTCAGGTATGCGCCAAACCGGTTAAGTGCCAGGTTCCAGGCAATAACGGGCAATAGGCAGCACAGTCACGACTCTTGGACCCGGACTTGGCTCTTAATATGGCCTGCCTTGGGGTGACATCGCGCAAGCTGTTGCTGCGTACCTCAGCAATCGGAACAGAGTGACCCGCTTGACGCGGCACGGAGCATATTTCCAGCCGACGCCGGCGGAATCGAAGTCGTAACGTCACCCACGGGCGGCAGGGTCCGACATCCGAATGATATAGTCCAGGATCGCTGCGGGTAGTGGCGTTGCAAAGGCGCAGCCTGCGCCGCTTCCCTTCACCCATATCACCCTCGCTTGGCGGCCCTCGAAACCGGGGAACATGACGTTCACCATCATGTCCGGCACCAGCGCCAGCGCAGAGATCAGCCCGCACCCGTCACGCGAAATATCCGTGACCCGGCTCGTGACCCAATGCTCTTTGCGGGGCGCATCGCTTGCCCCCGGCAGATGTGACACGCCATCCTTTCCCTCCTCCCACTCCAGCAAAGCCCTTACCAACACCGTCTGCCGCGCAAGCATCCGCGAGCTATGGTGGGTAGGGTCTTGCGACACGCGAGTTGCCTGCGACAAGGAACGGGTAGGATGAGCCGACAAGGTCATGTCGCCGTTATTAAGCCATGGGGCTTAGTCCCGCCTTAACATGCCCTGCCCAAACTACCGGCCTGCCACTTGTCATTCCTTCCCCAGCATCAAAGCCTGCCTCAGTACTGCAGCACTCGTCTCGCTCCCACGCCGCATGACAGTATCTTTTCCTCCAACCTGACCTGTATCGGGATGAGCCACCAGACGATAAGATACCATCATGCCTACGGAAGCTGCCGATAGCTTTAGACCCGCCCCCTGCGCCAGACATGAAAAAGGGGCCATCAAGGCCCCTTTTCCCTAACATCCCAATCTTTACAGCGGCACGTCATCCGCGCCAGCTGCGATCAGAAATTGCCGTAGCGCTCGTTACCCACGAAACCCATCTTCGTCACGCCACTGCGCTTGATGACAGCCAGGACATTGTCGATGACCAGATAGCGGGTTTGCGGATCAGGCTCGAACTGTAATTCCGGCTCAGGAGTCATTCGCTTGGTCTGGTCCAGATACTGGCGCAGCGTCACCACGTTGATCGGCGAGCCATTCCAGAGAATCTGGCCTGCCGCGTCTGTGCCCAGCTTGTTCTTCACCGAATCGACCGGGTTATCCACCGGCGGTGCATTGGTCGGCAGGTCGATCTTCACCGCATGGGTCTGCGGCGGGATCGTGATGATGAACATGATGAGGAGCACGAGCATGACGTCGATCAACGGTGTCACGTTCAGATCCAGCATCGGTTCGCCGTCGTCACTGCCTCCACTCATTGCCATGGCAATAGTCTCCTAAATCTTAGAGGCGCTGAACGCGGATGGAACCCGCTTCAGGCTGGGAAATGAAGCCGACCTTCGGATAACCGGCGAGCTGCATCGTGAAGATGGTGCCACCGATGCACCGGTAAGGCGTATCGATGTCGCCGCGGATATGCACCTCGGGAAGATCTTCCGGGTTCATATTCTCGACGCCGCCGACCTTCTCGATATCCGCCTTGAGCTTCGCCACGGCGCGGTCGAGCAGATCCTTGGAATCGACGCGAGTCATATTCCAATACACCGCGCAGCTACCGTCCGCCGCTTTCGTCACCGAAAGGGAAACATTTTCGGGCTTCGTCGTGGTCGGCTCGAACGCGACATTCGGAAGCTTCAGGTTCACCGTCTGAATCACGACCGGGACCGCGATCAGAAAGATGATGAGCAGCACCAGCATGACGTCCACGAGGGGGGTCGCGTTGATTTCCGACAAAGGCTTGTCGTCGCCCGATCCCGTACTAATTGCCATCGATCAATATCCTATCAAACGCATCCTGACCTGTAGGTGGTGAGGAAGCCATCGACCTGCGCCGATCGCCTCCCCACCCTCTCGCGATCAGGCCTTGGCGCCAGCCGGCGTGGCTGCGGGCTTGGCAATCGGAGCCGAAGCGGCAGCCGGACGAACGGCACCGTTGGACACCATGTAACCAAGCAGGTCGTTGTTAAAGCCGCTCAGGTCTTCGGCAATGCTCTTGTTGCGACGCTGCAACCAGTTGTAGGCCAGCACGGCAGGAACGGCGACGACGAGGCCGAGGGCGGTCATGATGAGCGCCTCACCGACAGGACCGGCGACGGCGTCGATGGATGCCTGGCCAGACGCGCCGATCTTGATGAGCGCGCGATAGATGCCGATAACCGTACCAAACAGGCCGATGAACGGCGAGGTCGCACCGACGGTGGCGAGGAAGGCCAGGCCGCCGTTGAGCTTCGAGTTCACGGCCGCTTCCGAGCGGTTGAGCGAAGCGTGCAGCCAGTCATGGGCCTCGACCGGATCGGTCAGCTTGCTGTGATGGTCCTGCGCGGTGATGCCGTCGTCGACCAGCTGCTTGTAGGCGCTGTTCTTCTCGAGCTTGGCCGAGGCTTCCTTCAGGCTGGCCGAACGCCAGAAAGTCTGACGGACCTTCTTGGCCTGGCCGATCACCTTCTGCTGCTCGATGAGCTTCGAGAAGAGGATGAAGAACGAGCCGATCGACATGCCGACCAGAATGATGAAGACCGACCATGCAATCACACCGCCCTGTTCAAGGGCTTCCCACAGACCATAGGGGTTGGCGGAGGCACCGGCGGCGGGCACTGCGGCCGCTGTAATTTGAGTGAACATTGCTCTGCTTCCTCTTCAAACTTCAAAAATCATGACGGAGTGACCGGCTACCGGCCTTATTTCGGAACGACCCACCTGACGCGGCTCGAATAATTACCACCGACCGGCTGACCATTGGTGTCCTTGCCGGGGGTGAAACGCGCACGGCGCATCACGACCTTGCAGGTCTGGTCATCCAACTCCGACGATCCACTGGAGCCGGTGACGTCGCAGCCAGTCGGCTTGCCGTCAGCGCCATAGGACAGGCGAAAACTGGTCGTACCCTGCTGCTCTTCACGCAGGGCGCGGGCAGGATAATCATCGCTCGTAGCCCACTCGGACGGATTGCCGCGTGGCTTGCCATTAACCGCGGCCTGAGCAGGCGGAGGTGGCGGGGCCGGCGGGGCCGTGGGCGCTGGCGGCAATGCCGGCGGCGGGGTCGGCGCAGACGGAAGCTGCGGCGCAGCCGGCGCGGGTGCCAGCGAGACCTTCGGCGGCGGCACATAGACCGGCGGCGGCGGAATCGGCTGATCCGGCGGCGGGGGTGGCGGCGGCTCCTCCGGTGGAGGCGGTTCTTCCGCAACATCGATGACGTTCAGCTGTTCTGCAGCCTTCTTAACGTACTTGATGCCAAGTCCGCTAACGAAGGCATAACCGAGCACAGCATGAATGAGGGCCACAATGATTATCGAGACCCAACGGCTCGATCCTTGCGAGTGGTCAGCATAAGCCATTCGGCAACGACACTCCTTAACTCATAATGCTAGTCATTATCATGCCATTCGCGGTTATCAAGCGCCCTGAAACGCTTACTGAAAACCCCGGCCGACATGGGGGACGGTCATATTTTCGCCGCGTTTCCTATCGCGCCCATCGGGTTAGCGCAAACGCTTTGTTAGCGTCTATTAACACAGAGCAAAAAGAGGATAACCGCTATGCCGACCCATGCTCAGCCCGTATTTACGAGCCATGAATATCGTTGCTCCGCCCTTCGCTCAGCGTCCCGGCCTCTGTTCCGCGCCACGGTTGCGACAATAGCTTTTTATCTCTGTTTATCAGCCGGATATACCCAAGCCTCGCCCTCTGCCGCTGCGTCGACCCCACCAGTTTCTCCTTATAGCTATGCGGATTTGGCGGACCTCGCGAGCCATGCGAATCTCATCGCGATCGCCCGTCCCCGCGGCTTTGCCAAGGTGGAATCCATCGGCTCTGCAACACTTCCCGGGACACAGCGCTATTATGTAGATGCTCAGGTGGATTCGCTGATTCGCGGCGATGGTGGCCTTGCTCCCCGGATCGCCTTCCTGATCGACGTGCCGATCAGCGTGAAGCCGTCCCGCGCGATGAAGGGTAAACCCTTCGTTCTTTTCGGCAGAGCAGGCGGGGATGCGGGCCAATTTCAACTGCTCAGCAGCAATGCGCTCCTTCCCTCCAGCCCCGGCACAGACGCCCGCGTGCGCGCCATCACCGCCGAACTGCTTGCGCAGGATGCCGCGCCGGAAATCGTCCGGGTGGTCGAGGCCTTCCATGTGGAGGGCACGATTGCCGGGGAAAGCGAGACACAGATATTCCTGGCGACACAAGGCGGGCGGCCCGTGTCGCTCTCCATCATCCGTCGTCCCGATATGGCACCCCGCTTCGGCGCTGCGCTGGGCGAGATCGTGGACGAAGCTGCCGATGTGCCCGCGCCCGATACCCTTCTATGGTATCGTCTGGCATGCGGCCTGCCCCCTGCCCTGCCCGCTGGTGCTGCGGACAAGCTGGACGCCCCTGCTGCTGCTGCGGCGGCGGCTGACTATCGCTCCTTCATGGACCGGCTCGGCACATGTCTGCGATCTCGCGGCCTGGCCAGTGACCCGCTAGCGCCCACGCTTGGCAAGCCAGCCAACGGTGGTTAAGAGCGCCCAAAGCGCCGACCCGGACTAACAGCCGCCAGAAGAGCCGAGAGCCAATATGAACGCAGAAAACCCCTTGCGCCTTGCCATCGTCGGCCTGGGCACCGTCGGCGCCGGCGTGATCCGCCTGTTGAAGGAAAATGAGGCTCTCATCGCCCGGCGCGCCGGACGCCCTATAAAGGTCGTCGCGATCTCCGCGCGCGACCGGGGCCGCGATCGAGGCGTCGACCTTTCGCCCTATGAATGGGTGGACGACATGGCCAGCCTGGCGACGCGCGACGACATCGATGTGATCGTGGAACTGATCGGCGGTGCGGATGGCCCCGCCCTGACCCTCGCCCGTCAGTCGCTGGCCCATCGCAAACCCTTTGTCACCGCCAACAAGGCAATGATCGCCCACCACGGTCTCGGCCTCGCACGGGAAGCGGAGCGCGTGGACGTGGCGCTGAAATATGAGGCGGCGGTCGCAGGCGGCATCCCGGTCATCAAGGGCCTGCGCGAAGGCGCGGCGGCCAATCGCATCGAGCGGGTCTATGGCATCCTCAACGGCACCTGCAACTTCATCCTCTCCACTATGGAAAAGGAAGGACGCCATTTCGACGAGGTATTGAAGGACGCGCAGGCCAAGGGCTTTGCCGAGGCCGACCCCAGCTTCGACATCGACGGCATCGATGCCGCGCACAAACTATCCATCCTCGCCAGCCTTTCCTTCGGCACGGAAATCGACTTTGGATCGGTCGACATCACCGGGATTCGCCATGTCATCGCAGAGGATATTCGCGAGGCGGCGACGCTGGGCTATCGCATCCGCCTGATCGGCATGGCGGAGTGCGACCAGACCGATGATACGGGCGAAGGTCAGAATCTCGGCCTCTTCCAGCGCGTCCACCCGACCCTGATCCCGATCGATCATCCGCTGGCCCATGTCGACGGGGCGCTCAACGCCGTGGTGGCGGAGGGTAATTACGTTGGCCGCCTCTTCTTCCAGGGCGCGGGCGCGGGCGCAGGCCCGACCGCATCGGCGGTGGTGGCGGACATCATCGACGTGGCGCGTGACGAATATGGCCCCGCTTTCGCCATGCCCGCCGAATGGCTCCAGCGCCAGGTCAAGGCCGACGCTGGCCAGCGCATCGGACGCAGCTACCTGCGCCTGCGCGTGCAGGACCGCCCCGGCGTACTGGCAGAGATTACCGCCGCGATGCGGGACGCGGGCGTCTCTATCGAGAGCCTGATCCAGCGTAGCCCCTCGGATAGCGACGGCGTCCTCATCGCCATCGTTACCCATGCTGCGGAACAGGCCCGGATCGACGATAGCTTCCGCCGCCTTGCGGGGTCGGACAGCCTGATCGACGCACCGATGGTGATGCATATTCTCGATTGAAAAGCCGGTCGGGTTTACTCCGATTCTCTCGACATTTGCTGATGCCTGGCCTATCGGGCGCGCATAAGAGACAGCAGAGGATTAGAAGACCATGGTACAGCCAAGCTCCGTTCTCGATCGCGTGCTTGTACTGGAGATGGTCCGCGTCACAGAAGCGGCGGCCATCGCCGCGTCAAAGCTGGTCGGCCGGGGCGACGAGAAGGCGGCCGATGCTGCCGCCGTGCAGGCCATGCGCCTTGCCTTCAACGACCTCTATATGGATGGCACCGTCGTCATCGGCGAGGGCGAGCGGGACGAAGCCCCCATGCTTTACATCGGCGAGAAGGTCGGCGGCGCGCCCGGCAAGGGTCCGAAGATCGACATCGCGCTTGATCCGCTGGAGGGCACCACCATCACCGCGAAGGCCGGTCCCAACGCATTGGCCGTGCTGGCCGCGGCGGAGGAAGGCGGCCTGCTGAACGCGCCCGACGTCTATATGGACAAGCTGGCAGTCGGCCCCGGCTATCCCGAGGAGATCATCGACCTCAACAAGTCGGTGAGGGAGAATGTCTCCGCCGTGGCGGCGGCCAAGGGCGTGAAGCCCGAAGAGATCATCGTCTGCGTCCTCGACCGCCCCCGCCATGAAAAGCTGATCGCGGAGTTGCGGGCCATCGGCTGCGGCATCATGCTGATACCGGACGGCGATGTGGCGGGCGTGATCGCGACGACCAACCCCGACACGACCATCGACATATATATGGGATCGGGCGGCGCACCCGAGGGTGTGTTGGCGGCAGCGGCGTTGCGCTGCGTCGGCGGGCAGTTCAAAGGCCGCCTCGTCTTTCGCAACGATGACGAACGGTCGCGCGCGCGCAAATGGGGCATCACCGACCTCGACAAGGTCTATGACCTCAAGGAACTGGCCAAGGGCGACTGCATCTTCGCGGCGACCGGCGTGACCGACGGCTCGCTGCTGGCAGGCGTCAAGCGCCGGCCCGACGGCAAAATGACAACCGAGAGCGTGGTGATGCGAGCCTCGTCCGGCACGGTTCGCTGGGTCAAGGGCGAACATCGGGCAGATGTGCGCGACTGATGCGGACTTGCGCAATGAGGGTGAGCGTGACGGGCTTGCGCCTCTGTTACCACTCGATCCCTGAAGCGCGTTTCCAACCGGACATAGGGAGGCAGAGCAAGCTGGTGGCAGCTCAGCTTGTCTGCCGGTTCCGATCTCTCGGCCAGAGAGCTTTTCTGCCGTGCAACCCTTGTCTTGGCAGAGAGTCCCCCGTTCCCTAGTCCCCCACCAAATTCCCCAAAGAAAACGCCGCGCAAAACTCATCGCATGGCGCTCCATCACCCATCAGTAAAGGGGCCAGCCCTCACCCTGCCTTGCCATATTCCGTAATCAGCGCGACCTCGGCCTTGTCACCCAGTACCACGCCGACACGCTGGTGCAGGCTCGTCGGCTCCACGTCCAGCAGCGGGATGAAGCCGTTGGTCGCCGCGCCGCCCGCCTGCTCGATCAGATAGCTCATCGGGTTGGCCTCATACATCAGGCGCAGCTTGGCCTTGTTGTCGTGGCGCGCGTCGGCGGGGTAGAGGAAAACGCCACCGCGCTTGAGGATACGATGCACATCCGCGACCATCGAGGCGGTCCAGCGCATATTATAATCCTGCCCGCATGGCCCCGCCGCACCTTCGACCCGCTCGTCGATATAGCGGGTGATACCGGGGGACCATTGGCGGCGGTTGGACATGTTGATGGCGAATTCACACTTGCCCTGCGGCATCTGCATATTCTCGTCGGTCAACAGCCAGGCGCCGACCTCGCGGTCCAGTGTGAACTCGAACACGCCGGTGCCGACCGAGAGAACCAAAATCGTCTGCGGACCATAGATCGCATAGCCTGCCGCGACCTGCCTCCGTCCGTCCTGGAGAAAATCCTGCTCCGTCACGTCGCGGCCCGCCACCTCGTCCGATGCCTTCAGCACGGAGAAGATGGTGCCGACCGACAGATCGACATCGATGTTGCTGGACCCGTCGATCGGATCGAACAACATCAGATATTCGCCCTTGGGATAGCGGTTGGGCGTAGGATAGATGGTATCCATCTCCTCTGAAGCCATGGCGGCGAGATGCCCGCCCCACTCATTCGCCTCCAGGATCACCTCATTGGCGATCACGTCCAGCTTCTTCTGGACCTCGCCCTGGATATTCTCGCTGTCGAGGCTGCCCAGCACCTCGCCCAGCGCGCCCTTGCCGACGCTATGGCTGACCGTCTTGCAGGCGCGGGCCACAGTCTCGATCAACAGACGCAGTTCGGCCGGAAGAGCATTGGCATGGCGCTGCTGCTCGATAAGGAAACGGGTCAGGGTGGTGCGCTTCATGGAAACCTCTTTGCGGGATCTGGATCTGCGCCAACCGTTTGAGGCCGGTTACTCCAACTGGCAAGAGGTGATGGCCGTTAATCTGCCGCAACGCACAATTTTCTCGGCATCTGTTCTTGAACACCCCCCGGCGTCACGGCTTGAGACGATAGCCCGTGCGGAATATCCACGCAATGGCCGCGATCGCGGCGAGCATGAACAGAGCGGTCATGCCCAGGCTCAGCAGCACCGGCACGTCGCCATGACCGAAAAAGGCCCAGCGAAAGCCGCTGATGAGATAGACGACCGGATTGAAGAGTGTCACCGTGCGCCATGGCTCCGGCAGCATATCCACCGAGTAGAATGCCCCGCCGAGGAAGGTGAGCGGCGTGACGATCAGCATCGGCACGAAGCCCAGTTGCTCGAAATTGCCTGCCCAGACGCCGATGATGAAGCCCAGCAGACTGAAGGTGATCGCGGTCAGGACCAGGAAACCTAGCATCGCCAGCGGATGCACGATATGTAGGTCCACGAAAAAGAAGGCGGTGGCAAGGATGATGAGACCGATGATCACCGACTTGGTGGCCGCCGCCCCGACATAGGCCAGCAGCGCCTCGCCATAGCCCAGCGGCGCCGACAGCATCTCATAGACGGTGCCAGTGAATTTGGGGAAATAGATGCCAAGCGACGCATTGGAGATGCTCTGCGTCAGCACCGACATCATGATGAGGCCGGGCACGATGAAGGCGCCATAATCGACCGTTCCGACCGTGCTCATGCGCGATCCGATGGCGCTGCCGAACACCACGAAATAAAGAGCAGTGGTGAGCACGGGGGCGACGATGCTCTGCCCGGAGGTGCGGATCGCCCGCGCCATCTCGTGCCGGTAGAGCGTCCATATCCCGCGGATATTGACGCCGTTCATATGGCCCATCATGCCGCCCTGCTCCTGTCTTCGGCCACAAGGTCGACGAAAATATCCTCCAGCGAACTGCGCCGCGCATCGAGGTCGGAGAAAGCGATGCCCGCAGCCTGCAATGCTTTCATCAGGTCGGCGATACCCGTGTCCCCGGCATGGCCGTCGAAACTATAGGTGATTTTGGTCCCCTCGTCGCTCAACGCCAGCCCCCGGCGGTCCAGCGATGCGGGCAGCCCCGCCAGTGGCTGTTGCAGCGTCACGATCAACTGCCGCTTGCCCATGCGGGCCATCAGCGCGTCCTTGTCATCGACCAGCAGCAGGCGCCCCTTGTTGATGACGCCGACCCGGTCGGCCATCTCCTCCGCTTCCTCGATATAATGGGTGGTCAGGATGATGGTCACGCCCCGCTCCCGCAGGCGGCGGACCAGGTTCCACATATCGCGGCGCAACTCCACGTCGACGCCCGCAGTCGGCTCGTCCAGAAAGACGATCTCCGGCTCATGGCTCAGCGCCTTGGCGATCAACACACGGCGCTTCATGCCGCCGGACAGTTCGATCAGGCGGCTGTCGCGCTTGTCCCACAGCGACAGGTCGCGCAGTAGCTGCTCCAGATAGGCGTCGTCGGGCTTCTTGCCGAACAGCCCGCGTGTCAGGCGCACCGCGCGCATCGGCGTGGTGAACAGGTCGACGCTCATTTCCTGCGGCACGAGGCCGATCATGCGGCGCGCGGCGCGAAACTGCTTCACATGGTCATGCCCATCGACCGACACATGCCCGCCAGATGGCATGACAAGGCCGCAAATCAGCGAGATCAGCGTGGTCTTGCCCGCGCCATTGGGACCGAGCAGCGCGAAGATCTCGCCCTTGCGGACATCGAGATCGATAGGGTGCAGCGCGACGACCCCGGACTTGTAGGTCTTGTGCATGCCTTGCACGGAAAGGATGATCGGCAGGTCATCGGTCACGGGGAGTCGTCTCCTTGGTCGCCTTGGCCCTGATCGCCCAAGTCCGATCGCCCAGATCTGCTCACCCGGACCTGAGCGTATCGCGCCGCATAGATAGTCCAGCACCGTGGCATTGCAACTTCGTTTCGACTGAAAATCGGCCATGCTTGCGCGTCACACGCGATCCGGAGCGGGAGGGGCACATGCCCGCCCTTGGCGCAGCCCCGCCCCGCGCCTATACCCCCGCCATGAACATTGCCCTTGGCGTCACCCATAGTCTCACTGGCCAGAGCTGGCGCTGGCGCGGCGGCGGCTCCCTCTCGGGCGAGCCGGAGGCGCTGGTGGCCGACCTGCTGCGCGCGCGCGGCTGCCCGGACCATGACGTGGAACGCCAGCGGCGGCCCACCATCCGCGACTTCATGCCCGACCCCTCGCTGTTCCGCGACATGGACGTCGCCGCCGACCGGATCGCCCATGCCGTGGTAGCGGGCGAGCGCGTCACCATCTTCGGCGACTATGATGTGGACGGCGCGACCAGCGCGGCCCTGCTCATCCGCCTGCTGCGCGACCTGGGGCTGGAGGCGGGCTATTATATCCCCGACCGCCTGCTGGAGGGCTATGGCCCATCCGGCGACGCGCTGCTGCGCCTGCGGGCGGAGGGCAGCACGCTGGTCGTCACCGTGGATTGCGGCGCACAGGCGTTCGAGGCGCTGGAGGCCGCGCAGGTCGGCGGGCTGGACGTCATCGTGGTCGACCATCACCAATGCGCCACCGCCCTGCCCCCCGCCCTCGCGCTGGTGAATCCCAACCGGCTGGACGAGGTCGCCGAAGCCGCCGAACATGGCCATCTGGCGGCGGTGGGCGTCGCCTTCCTGCTGGGCGCGGCGATCATCCGGCGGCTGCGGTCGCTGGGATGGTTCGCACAGCGCAAGGAACCCAATCTCCTCGACCTACTCGACATCGTAGCGCTGGGCACGGTCGCGGACGTGGCGCAGATTCGCGGCCTTAACCGCGCCTTTGTCGCACAGGGCCTCAAGGTTATGGCCCGCGGCCAGAATCTGGGCCTCGCCGCCCTCCTCCGGGTGAGCGGCCTCAAGCGCGCGCCGCTGTGCCACGACCTTGGCTTTGCGCTGGGACCACGCATCAATGCGGGCGGGCGCGTGGGCGAGGCGGACCTTGGCGTGCGACTCCTCACCAGCACCGACCCTCTGGAGGTGGAAGAAATCGCCGCCCGCCTCGACGCCCTCAATATCGAGCGGCGCGCCATCGAGGGCAGCGTGCAGGAAGAGGCGGAGATGCAGATCGCCGCGCAGGACAATGCCGCTGTCGTCGTCGCATCGGGCAAGGGCTGGCACCCCGGCGTCATCGGCATAGTCGCGGGCCGCCTCAAGGAACGCACCGGTCGCCCGGCCATCGTCATCGCCTTGGACGATGAGGGCAAGGGCAAGGGTTCCGGCCGCTCGATAACCGGGGTCGATCTGGGCGCGGCCGTACTCGCTGCACGGGACGAGGGCCTGCTGGTCGCGGGCGGCGGCCATGCCATGGCGGCGGGCCTCACCATTTGCGCGGACAAGCTGGACAGTTTTGCCGCCTACCTCAACGAACGTCTGGTCGGGAAGGTCGCGAAAGCGCGCGAGGATCGCGCCCTGCTGATCGACACGGTCGTTGCGCCCGGCGGCGTGACCCCCGGCCTGGTCGAGGCGCTGGACGGTGCCGGTCCTTATGGCAATGGCTGGCCCGCCCCGCGCATCGCGACCGGCCCGGCCCGCGTCATCAAGGCGGATGTGGTGGGCAATGGCCATGTCCGCATCATCTTCTCCGGCGACGACGGCAAGTCGATCAAATCCCTCGCCTTTCGTCAGGCAGACCAGCCCCTGGGACAGGCCCTGCTGGGCTGCGGGCGCGACAAGCGGCTGTGGCTGACCGGCCGGGCCAAGATCGACGACTGGAGCGGCCGCACCAGCGCCGAACTCCATATCGACGATGCGGCATGGGCGTGAACGCAAGCATCGTCTACGATTTATCGTAATGCAATAAAATCGGGTTGACCCCTACCCCCCTTGTTCGTAAAGCGCCCCTCGCCCAAGCGCTGCACCCTCCGGGATGGCGGCTGTCGAACGGCCCCATCGTCTAGCGGTTAGGACGCGGCCCTTTCACGGCTGAAACACGGGTTCGATTCCCGTTGGGGTCACCATCGACTGTCACTATGCCAGGCACGGCTATTGGCCCCTTCGTCTAGCGGTTAGGACGCGGCCCTCTCACGGCTGAAACACGAGTTCGATTCTCGTAGGGGTCACCAATGATTTCAATGACTTCGCGTCATAAATCTGTTGCAAAATGCAACACATCCAATGATTCGTCCAATGGACATCCCAGGACACAGCGGAACGCTGCTGAACGATTTTCTCGATTAATTGGCCTCCTTGCAAATTTGTTGAAAGACAGGATTCAGCGGGCAGGTGGCAACCCTAACCGATTGCACAAGGTGTTGACTTCCCTCCTTTCTTTCACCAACCCACGCCGTCGCAACTCGGGCCGGACGAAGTCGATGAAATCGCGCAGCCCGTCAGGAAAGGTGAGCGGCATGATGTTGAACCCATCTGCCCCCTGCCTGACGATCATCTCCTCCATCCCATCAGCAATGTCTTCCGGCGTTCCGATCAGACAGCGATGGCCGCGAGCAATGGCGACACGCAAATAGGTCTCGCGTATGGAGAGTTCGGCCTCGCGCACGATCGATCCGACCGGCGCCTGCCGCCCCCTCGCGGTCTCCGTTGTTGCGAGGTCAGGCATTGGCCCGTCGAGTGGATAGGCCGAAAGATCAGCTCCTCCCGACAGATTGCGCAGGAGATCGAGGCCGACGAGCGTATCGACCATTGCCTGCAAACGATCAAGCCGACCATGCGCCTCTGCTCGTGTATGACCGACGACCGGGCACAGGCCGGGAAGAATGAGCTGCTCAGCAGGACGACAGCCATAGCGTGCCAGCCGGGCCTTGCTGTCGCGATAGAAATATTAGCCGTCGGCTGCGCCGCAAATACGACATCGGCAATACGTGCGGCCAGCGTCTTGCCTGTTTCCGAAGCGCCCGCATGGATGATGACAGGCTCCCCCCTGCGGCGACCTGGAGATGTTGAGGGGGCCACGCACCGAAAATGGCGCCCGCGATGATCGAGTATATGCATGGCGGCCGGGTCGAAATACCGTCCCCCTTCCCGGTCCCTGACAAAAGCGCCCTCATCCCAGCTGTTCTAACCGCGTCGCTCGCCTGACCAGCCTGGCAGGCATCAAGGCGCAGATCGGCTACAAGCGACGTCCGGGCAGTTCAGGGAAAGGCCTTCGGCCGTCGCTGCAAACACGCTGGATCGCCAGTTCGACGTGGCACAGGCCGATCGTGCCTGGGTAACGGACATCACCTATATCCGCACGATGGAAGGCTTCGCCTATCTGGCGGTCGTGCTCGACCTGTACTCACGCCGCGTGGTGGTTGGTCGATGCAAAGTCGTCAGACCAGCGATGTCGTTCTGCAGGCTCTCCCTATGGCTGTCTGGCGGCGCAAGCCCAAGAACCGTGTGCCGATCCATTCGGATCAGGGTTAGCATTTCACCAGTATCGACCGGGCTGCCTTCATCAGGGCGCACAATCTGGAACACTCCATGAGCCGCCGGGGAAAACTGCCACGATAATGCTGTCGCCGAGAGCTTCTTCAATCTGCTCAAACGCGAGCGCATCCGACGACGCACCTACAAAACGCGCGAAGAAGCCCGGCAGGATATGTCCGATTATATCGAGATGTTCTACAATCCGATCCGCAAACACGTCAGGAACGGGATGCTGTCGCCCGTCGAGTTCGAACGGCAGCAGGCGTTGAATGCTCAAGGCGTCCAAAAATCTAGGCGCTATTCAGTCCATTCCTATTGAGGCTGATGGTGCTGCGCATCCCACGACCTGGCGAAGGCGGCATTGATATCCCGGTACAGTGCACGCGTCGGGTCGTAGGACACATTGATAATCTGCGTCGCGCCGGCCTCGTCCTGCTTGGCACCCGAACAACCGCTCATCAGGGCGATGCCCAACAGAGGGTCGCTGCGCCCGGCAGCGTCTTGCGGAATGATATGGGTATCTCCCTATCAATCATCTGTCTGAAAACGCAGCGAGAAGGGAGCGAAACTCTGCCCTTCCCTGCCCTGTATGTAGAAATGCCGTTCGGGCCGAAAAGGTCAGCCGAGCGTGCGCTTGAACAGGGCTATCGTCCGCCCCCACGCCAGATCGGCCGCCACCTTGTCGAACCGCGGCGTAGTGTCATTGTTGAAACCATGCTCTGCACCGTCATAAATATAAGCGGTGTAGCGTTTTCCGGCCTTCTTCAACGCCTCCTCATAGGTGGCCCAGCCCGCATTGGTCCGCGTGTCGTTGCCGCCGAAATGGAGCAGCAGTTCCGCCTTGATATGCGGTACATCCTGCAGCACGGCAGGCGCGCCATAGAAGGGCACGGCCGCGCGCAATTCCGGCACACGCGTGGCAAGCTGATTGGCGATGCCTCCGCCGAAGCAGAAGCCCGTCGCGCCTAACTTTCCATTGCTGCCCTCCATGGTCAGGGCATAGCGGGCAGCGGCGACGAAATCCTCGCCCACCTTGGCCCGGTCCAACTTGGTGAAAAAATCCCGCGCCTTGTCCTCGTCGCCGGGATAGCCGCCGAGGGTGGTCAACGCATCCGGTGCCACTGCCTGAAACCCGTCCAGAGCCAGTCGGCGGGTAATATCCTCGATATGTGGGTTGAGGCCCCTGTTCTCATGCGCCACGATAATGACCGGCAGCACCTTCTTCCCCGCCGCGCGGGGACGCGCGACATAGGCCTTGATTATGCCATTGCCCTGCGACGACGGAATAGTGATCCAATGGGTAACGATGCGCTTGTCGTCCGGCGCGACGACCTGCGCCCGCGCGAAATCGGGACTCAGCGCAGTCAGCACTGCCGAGGCGGCCGCCAGGCTACCCACCTGCACCGCACATTTCTGGATAAAGCCGCGCCGGTCGACCGCGCCATGGACATAGGCGTCGAACAGATCGAGCGTCTCTCGACCGAAACGTTCGCTGGCAGGCTGTTCGGGGCTGTTGAACATGGGAACTCCGGATCGAGAGGGGTGAAGGGCTTTGTTCGTCATGGCAGGGGTTCGCCGTCACTAGTCGCCGTCATGCGACACGATCCCGCAAGACCGCACAATAGGCAAGCGGGCAGCATTGGACCCTCCCAAGCTTTTCCAATATGTCCTTCGCAGGACAACAAATAGTCTATGATAATGATAGAGAAATACAAGCTGCCTCAGGATGCCGATAGCCGCAAATGGGACGGGACAGGCGACATGCCCGGATCATTGACCCTGCCCTTGAGAGATACGCCGCTGGCCCGTGCTGGCCGCCCCGCCTGCCTGTCACCTGTCTTCGACAGCCGGAATTTTGCATCATTCATCCACCGTCAAGCTGGCGACCCTGCTTCTGCCACAATCCCCGTGCAGGTTGACCTATCGTTACCGGCACCGTAACTGCCGCGCAGACGGGACAAGTCAGCCGGACACCTGCCAGACAGGTGCGGACACATGTGGAATCGGATGGAATACCAGCGGCGTCAGCTACTTTTGTCGATCCACGATGTGGGTCCACGGTTCGTATCGGAAGTCGATCGCCATGCCGACCGCATGGCGGCGGCGGGCGTGGCGCATCGCTATGCCATGCTGGTCGTCCCCAACCACTGGGGCAAGGCGCCCCTTTCGGGCAGCGACTTCGGTACGAAACTGCGCGACTGGGCTTCGGCCGGGGTCGAGATGTTCGTCCATGGCTGGTTCCACCGCGACGAGGCGCGCCATGACGGCGCCGCCGACCGTTTCCGGGCCAGGCACATGACGGCAGGCGAAGGCGAGTTCCTGGGCCTGAACCGTGCGGAGGCCGCGCGCCGCATGGCCGATGGCCGCAAGCTGATCGAAGACATCATCGGGCGCCCCGTGGCGGGCTTCATCGCCCCTGCATGGCTTTATGGCGAGGGAGCGCGCGCGGCCCTGCGCGACAATGATTTCGCGATCGCAGAGGATCATATGCGCGTCTGGTCCCCCCGCGGCAGCGACACAGTGCTGGCGCGCGGCCCCGTCATCACCTGGGCCAGCCGCAGCCGCGCCCGCATCGCCTCTTCGCTGCTGGCCGCCCGCGCCCTGCGCTGGGTGCTGAAAGCCTCCCCGGTCGTGCGCATCGCGGTACATCCGGGCGATGTCCATGTCGAGGCGCTGAACCGCAGCATCGACCGCACCATCCGCGCCTTCACCCGGTCCCACCGGCCCGCGCGCTATGCCGAACTTCTGGAGCAGGCTGCATGAGCGCCGACAGCCACACAGGCGCGCCCGCCTCCCCCATCAGCGCCCTACCCGTCAATATAGACCCCGCCCCCCTTAAGGTCGCGCCGCGCAGCTGGACCCGCTTCCTGGGGCCGGTCATCTCTCTGCTCGTGCTGGCGGCGGTGATCTACCAGCTGCGTTTCCTCCATTTCAGCCATTTGTGGAACCTGCTGCCCACCAGCATCGCTTTCTGGGCCGCGTTCCTGGTCGCCTATATGATCACGCCTCTGGCTGACTGGCTCATCTTCCGGCGGCTGTGGAACCTGCCCGCACGCGGCATAGCGGCGCTGATGCGCAAGATGGTCACGAACGACCTGCTCCTCGGCTATCTGGGCGAAGTGTCTTTCTATGCCTGGGCGCGACGCAACAGTTCGATCACGGCGGCCCCGTTCGGCGCGATCAAGGATGTCGCGATTCTCTCGGCACTGGCCGGCAATCTGGTCACGCTGGTGCTGGTGCTGCTTTGCTGGCCGTTCATGGGCTTCCTGCATCGCAATGTGCAGGACAACAGCATCGAATATAGCATCCTGTTCGTGCTGGGCCTTTCGCTGGTCATCACCTTCTTCCGCAACCGGCTCTTCTCGCTGCCCGCGCGCGAGCTGTGGATCGTCACCGGCATCCATATGGTCCGCATCCTCGTCAGCCTGATCCTGACGGCTTATATGTGGTACTGCCTGATGCCCGACATCGACCTTGTCTGGCTGTTGTTGCTCAACACGATGCGGCTGCTGCTCTCGCGCCTGCCCTTCGTGCCCAACAAGGATCTCGCCTTTGCGGCCCTCGCGGCCTTTTTCGTCGGCCATGACAATGTGCTGGTGACGGCCATGACGTTGATGGCCAGTATTTCGCTTGCCGCCCATCTGTTGGTCGGCGCCATATTGGGGGCAATGGATCTGGTTACGGAAGGACGAAACGAGACATGATGTCGTTACTGATGCTTGCCGCCACCATCGCCAGCTCGCCCGATCTGGGCAAAACGGAGGGGCAGTGCCGTGCCAATGAAACCGGCCCGGCCTTTCTGGTGGACGTGACCGGCCTGAAGGATCGCAAGGGCAATCTGAAGCTGGAACTCTACCCCGCCAACGATCAGGATTTCCTGGCGGACGACAATCTCCTCCTCATGGCGGGCAAGGCGTTCCGCCGGGTGGAGATCGAGGTGCCCCGGTCCGGTCCGGTGCAGATGTGCATTCGCGCGCCGTCGGCCGGCACCTATTCACTCAGCCTGCTGCATGACCGGGATTCAAACCGCAAGATGGGGCTGTCCATCGATGGTATCGGTTTTCCAACCAATCCCAAGCTGTGCTGGGGCCAGCCCAAGTTCAGCGACGCGAAGGCCACGGTCGGCACCGGTCCCACGCGGGTCGCCGTGACGATGCAATATCGCCGCAACCTCGTGTGCTTCGGCCCGGTCAAGAACTGAGCGGCCGCGCCATGCGGATCGTCGACGTCTGTGCCTTCTACACACCCGCGGGCGGCGGGGTGAAGACCTATGTCGAACAGAAGCTGCGCGCCGCCGAACGCTTCGGGCATGAGGTCATCATCATCGCGCCCGGCGACAATTCCGGGGTGTTGAGCCGCACGCCCAGCGGCACGGTGGAGACGCTGGCCGGGCCGCGCTTCCCGCTCGACCGGCGCTATGGCTATTTCAACGACGAAAAGGCGCTGCATGCCCGGCTCGACGCGCTCGCACCGGACATTGTCGAGGCAAGCTCGCCCTGGGGCAGCGCCGCGATGGTCGCCCGCTGGCAAAGCCCGACGCCGCGCGCGCTCATCATGCATGCCGACCCGCTGTCCGCCTATGCCTATCGCTGGTTCTCGCCGGTGGCGAGCGAGGCGATGATCGACCGGGGTTTCGACTGGTACTGGCGCCACCTGCGCCGCCTCGACAAGAAGTTCGACATCATCGTCAGCGCCAGTCCTGGCCTGTCGGGTCGCCTCACCGCGGGCGGGCTGCACCGGGTCGCGACCATCCCCATGGGCGTGACCGGCGACATCTTTTCACCCGTGCATCGTGACACCGGCCTGCGCGAGCGCCTGCTGGAACGCTGCGAACTGGGACCGGAGGCGCTCCTCCTTCTGGGCGTCGGGCGCCATGCGCCGGAGAAACGCTGGCCCATGGTCATCGATGCGGTGACGGCAGCCAGCTATGACCGGCCCATCGGCCTGATCATCATCGGGGACGGGCGGCACCAGGCCCGCGTCGTGAAAGCGGTCGCCAAAAATCCCCATATCCACCTGATGGCACCCACCAGCGACCGCGCCATGCTGGCCCGCCTCTATGCCAGCGCCGACGCGCTCGTCCATGGCTGCGAAGCCGAGACGTTCGGCATGTGCGCGGCAGAGGCCCTCGCCAGCGGAACGCCGATCATCGTCCCCGACTCGGGCGGCTCCTCGGATCAGTGCGGCGAGGGAATGGGCGAACATTATAAATCCCGCGACGGCGCCTCCATGGCCGATGCGATCCGGCGCTTCTCCGACAATGGCCGGGGCTATTATATGCCCGCCGCCAAGGCCGCCGCCGCGACGGTGCGGACCGAAGAGGATCATTTCCGCTCGCTGTTCGCCGCCTATGAGGAAATATTGTCCCGGCCAGCCCTGTCTGCGTCCCCCTTCCCGGCTCTCGCCTGACCCGGTGCAAGGGCGTATGATGCGGGAATATAGATACCAGGGCCATGGCAAGGCCCCATAGCGAGGATATCCAATGCGTAGCGTCATGACTGCCCTGCTTCCCGCCCTTGCCCCCATCGCCGCGCTCGCGGCGCTGTCCGGGTGCGACAAGCAGCCGCTTTATGTCGATCAGGCCGTCATCCGCCTCTCACCCAATTCGGGCGCCCCCTCGGCAGGCTATTTCACCGTCCATGCGAGCAGCGATCCCGTTACCCTGCGCGCGGTCACGACCGACGCGGCGGTGCGGGTCGAGATGCATGACAGCATCATGAAGAAGGGCATGATGTCGATGGTGCAGATCGACAGCGTGAACATCCCCGCCAGGGGCGTGCTGCGCTTCGAGCCGGGCAGCCGCCACCTGATGCTCTGGGGCATCGACCCCGCTTCCGCGCAGAGCGGCAAGATCACGCTGACCTTCCTTTTCTCCAACGGCGACCGAATCCTGGTGGATGCCGCCGTGCAGAAGACCGGCGACGCAAAGTCCGGTGCCGTCAATGCCAACGGCATGGCGGGTCATGATATGTCAAGTCATGACATGTCCGGTCATACTATATCGGACCATGACATGGCGAACATGGGCGAAATGAACCTGGCCGACATGGGAAATATGGCCCACTGATTCGCCCGGCAATCCGGTTGGAGCAATCCCCATCACCTGCTGAGAGTATTTTTGCCGCCCGTCCGGCGGTTCAGGTGCAAGCGGCCCTGAACCGCGCCAACCGCTCCACCGCCTCGTCCAGCACATCGTCGCCCTTGGCAAAGCATAGCCGCAACGTTCCGGTCGTCTGCCGGTCGGCATAGAAGGCCGCTCCGGGGATGGACGCCACCCCCGCCTCCCGCACCATGCGCTCGGCCAGCGCGCTATCGTCCAGCGGCAGGCCGGACGCGGCGAGATCCACATTGACGAACCATGTGCCGCTCGCAGGCAACATATGATAGCCCGCCTGCTCCAGCCCCGCCACGAACCGCGTCTTCGCACCGGCATAGACTGCGCGATGCGCCGCATGCCATGCCGGTGGCAGCGCAAGCCCCTCCGCCACCGCCCATTGCAGCGGGGTCGCGGTGGTGAAGGTCAGATATTGATGCTGCGCGGCGATGGCATCCGCCAGATGCGGCGCGGCGCAGGCCCAGCCGACCTTCCAGCCGGTCAGCGAGAATATCTTGCCCGCCGACCCGATCTTGACCGTCCGCCGCCGCAGCGCCTCTACCTGCAATGCCGAGACATGGGCGGTGCCGTCCAGCAACATCGCCTCCCACACCTCGTCGCAAATCAGGATCAGGTCATGCGCCTCGCACAAGGCGCCGACTGCGGCCAGCGTCTCCCGATCCAGCACCGTCCCGGTGGGATTATTGGGCGTGTTGAGCACGATCACGCGGGTGCGCGGACCAATCGCCGCCTCCAGCGCGACCAACGACAGGGTCTGGTTGGGCGGCGTCAACTCGACCAGCCGCGCCACGCCCCCTGCCCGGCGCACCAGTGGCAGATAGGCATCATAGAAGGGCTGGACGAGGATCACCTCGTCCCCCGGTCGGATGAAGGCGAGAAAACTGGCCGCCAGCGCCTCCGTTGCACCCGACGTCACCACAATCTCGTCCATGCCCAGCGCCACGCCCTGCTCACGCGCATAATAGGCCGTAATGGCGCCGCGCAGGTCGGTCAGTCCGCGCATCGGCGGATATTGGTTCGACCGTTCCGACAGCGCCCGCGCGGCCGCAGCGATCAGGTCCGCCGGTTCGGGGAAATCGGGATAGCCCTGCCCCAGATTGATCGCGCCCAGTTCCTGCGCCAGCCGCGACATGCGCTCGAATCGCGACATGGGTTCGACGGCGGGGGATGGGGCCGCCGGACTGGCAACTATCGGGATCGAGGCCATGATTCGCAGCTTCTCCGTTCGCGGATGACTGCCAGCCTCTTAACCCCCGTACCCACGCCGACAAGCCCCGTCCCGCTTTACCCCATTCAGATCAGGGCGGCTCCACCGCGACGGACAGCACCACCCTGTCCGCACGCGCATCCGCTGCCGGGCTGACGAAAAGCAGGGTCCGCATATCCAGCCTGTCCGACACCATCGCGAAACAGAATTTCGCCACGAAGCCGCAAGCGGCATAGACCAAGATCAGCAAGGCCGCAGCCGTCAGCTCGATCCCCTCTTCCAGCGCAAGCAGCATCAGGTGTGTCACCACCTTCATCCCCGACAGCAAAGACAAGGGCGGCGAGCCAAAAGGTGGGGTCGGCCAGCACCTGCCGGCTGGTCTGTGCGAAGGAACATACTCGGCAACCGGTGAGTGACAAGCATTTCGCTTCGATGCCTTTCTCCGATCTGCCCGAGTATTTTCAGGTGCTCATGGGCGAGAAAGCCGTGGATCGCCTCTGACGATATTCCCCTGCCACCAACCTGGTCTGGTCCAACCGAATTTCCACCCAGGGGGAAGCCCATGATGTCGATCAGCCGCACGAAGGCCTCCGCATCTTACAAGCGCGACAGGCGAATATCCGGGCGCCCTTTTCGCCATCCCGATTTATGCTGGAATCTCAACGCACTAGGGCGGAGGAATTGGTGGAGCCTAGCGGGATCGACTAATCCCACTGAAAACAAAGGATTTCTTGAAGGAAACTGCTGCCGTTGGGGCACCCTTTTGTAGCAGTCTAAGGCAGGCTTGCAAAGCCGCCTTCGCTACGGGTCGCGAAGGGGCCTCGAACCGCCAACGGAATATGCGCTCGGGCGAACTAATGCCTTGCATTCGGCTCAGACGGGTTGCGATAACGACGCATGAGTTGGGGACCATTTAGGTTTTATGCAGCCTCCGTCCGTAGGGCTTTCACTGGCTGGTTTGGCAAAGTTTCGGGCTGGGCGGGAACGCTCGCCCTCTTGATCGGCATCGCATCCCTGTTCTTCGATCTACCACCTCCGTTTAAGGATGTGGCTGAGAAAGCAGAACCTGCATTCTTTTTGGTGGTATTGTCCGCAATACTGGTGGTTCGTCTCCTGTTGGCTCCCTACTGGCTGTATCGTGACGAATACGATGGACGAGAGATGTTGGAGTACGCTCGACAGCCTGTCTGGCTTTAAGCCTTCCTGACCCACCTACCCTCAACGACGTCTGGCTTACCGGCACCACGCACGAAAGCCTCGCTGGAACGCGGCAAACAATTCTCGGCCAGACAGAGTTCGACGTCATCGCACTAACCTGTGCAAATAGGGGTGAGACAGAAGCGGAGGGCTGTCGCGCACGGCTACTATCGGCAACACGGATCAATGCCGATGGGAATAAGGATTTGGGAGTAGTCGAGGCAGTTGCGCTACCATGGGACAAGCGCGACCCGGAGGGCAGCCACGAAATCAACATTCTCCCCGCTGAGAGCAAACGCATCTGGCTCGCGGGAGTTCGACCACAGGGAAATCTATGGCTGTTCCGACAAATCGAGGGACTGCCTCTGGAATATCAGCAACTGCTTGGGAAACCCGGCATCTATCGGGTTGTCCTTCAAATAGATGCCCGCAATGTGCCGCCCCAACAGATTGCATTAGAGATCGTATCAGCCCCCGGTCAGGTCATACCGAACGCGCGGCAGCGGGGGTTAGTAGACGTGAAAATCATAGGCCAAGGCGCACCAAGCATCGTCACGGCTGATCCATGATCCGACATCGCAACGCCTCTCAGAAGTGATCTGGCCGTACAGGCGATACCAATTTCAGGGCGCAACCCGTTCTCGTGGCGAGACTCGGCTGCTGCTCTCGTCATGACACACACACGAATGACGAGAGCAGCGGGTAGGCATCCGGTCAGGCCGTCGGGTCAGTCGTCAAAGAGCTTAGCAGCAACGATTACCCCTCCAGCGGACATCCGCCACCGACCATAGGCAAGTAATCCTTTGTCATTAATCATCAAGTTGAGACGAAGTGTGATCTTTTCTCCGCTGTTGTCACCGACAATCAGCAGCATGCCACCGCCCGCTAACACATCACCGGGCTGTCGATCCTCAGGATCGCAAGCACTGAAAGGCACAACATCAAACGAAATGTTCTCGATCACCGCAACTTTAGTTAAATCATCATCGGACTGGACACCTCGCGCCTTGAAAGTGTCGATGTCTATCAACCACTTCTGCCCCTCGCCGGGAGTGCCGCTAGGGAATGACGCCATTAGATATGTACTGCCGCCGGGAACATGTAACAGTGCCCCAATGGGGGCATGCCGCAAGTTACCCGGTTGGATCAGCGTTGCTGGAACATGTGCTTCGTCAATAATGGCCATGGGTTCTCCGTCGATAGCAATCGAAGGAATACAGTGGTTTAAGGAGCGCAGCCAGTCGTTTCTACTCCGCACCTAACCGGTACACGCGCTTGTATCTTGGGTGCCCTACGGCTTGAAAACGGCAGAGATATACGAGGGATCAACTCCGACCAACGGTGCGCCCATTTCCCCCATAGGGGCCTCCCCAACCACACCGATAGACCCCGCCTGCGCGTAGCGCGCCCGTGCTGATGAACCCCGCCCGCGCGAGGGGCCAAGGCCATCAGCCTGCCCACACCCGGACGAAATGAGGCCAGCCAAGCCGCTTGACCTGCCCGTATAAATCGGACTAACGGACGGTAGATGGATTTATATGGAGCCTCCGCCATGGACCGTGTTGTCGCATATTACCGCGTCTCAACAGATGAGCAGGGCCGGTCTGGCCTCGGGCTGGAGGCCCAGCGCCATAGCGTGGAGAGCCTGTGCGCTAGCCGGGGCTGGACTATCGTAAAGGACTTTACTGAAGTCGAGAGCGGCAAACGGAACGACCGTCCCAAGCTGGTCGCCGCCCTGCATCATGCGGAGGTAACGAACTCTGTCCTAGTGGTGGGCAAGCTGGACCGGCTCAGCCGTAACGTCGCATTCCTCGCCACCCTGCAAGATAGCAAGACACGTTTCCTCGCCGCCGACATGCCCGATGCGAACAACCTCACGGTCCACATCATGGCGGCTGTGGCACAGGCAGAGCGTGAGGCTATCAGCAGGCGGACCAAGGAGGCGCTCGACGCTGCCAAGGCAAGGGGGACATGGACGAAGCCGGATGGCACTCCCTACAAATCAGGCCAGCGTCTCGGGAATCCCAATGGTGCCGCTGCGATCCTGAGGGCTGGTAAAGGGAACGCGGCGGGGATTGCTGCTGCTGTTGCGGATGCTGATGCCCACGCCGCCAAGCTGGCCCCTATAATTGCGCGACTGCGGAAGGAGGGACATGCATCTCTTGCGGCGCTGTCCGCCCAACTCAACGACGGGGGTTTCGCCACTCCTCGCGGGGGCAAATGGTATCCGGCATCGGTGAGAAATCTTCTGGCGCGGCTAGAGACGGCTGCACCTCCGGCCCAATAGCCCCTGTTTGCCGCTGGGGGAGTCACTGGACGCTGATCGGGTGCACCTTGGTACTTCCCGGCCTGAATGTCGCATCGGCGCTGTGAGGAGTCCTGCAAGGCAATCCAGCTTCAAACCAGTGGACAAATTAGTACCGTCTTCCATAGAGAAACCAAGAAATGAGCGGGCAATGACCGATATTAAAAAGGGCCGAAAGTTCTCCATAGACCCCTTGAGGGTGGCGGGCTGGCGACAGAGCAAAGGCAAGAGCATTGCCGAGACCGCAAAGCATTTCGGCATCTCTCCCCGGACAGTAACAAACTACTGCCGGGATCACGGTGAACCTGCACGGCAGGCCCGTTAAGTCTTTACGCATGAGCGAAAAGTTGCGGCGCACATGCAAGGCATAGCCGAGGGGGATCGCTCCCTAGCGGAACTCCTCGTTGCGTCCGACGAAGCGGAACGGGTTGCCCGTGGATGGTGACGGGGTAGGCAACAATGATTTTCGCACCGCTCTAAACGGCTGTAAAATAAGGGAACAATCGGTACTCAGTTTTGGGACCGTTAAAGATAGAGAAACATGGCTCTGGATGGCCAACCCGTTCTGATTGCAGGCGGGAGGAGCATCTATCATTCCACTTGGACTAATTATATCCGAACTTTACCCACATAGGAGACACATGGACGACATTGACCTTAGCCGCTTGGAACATCCGAGCGTGAAGGACTATCTCATCAATACCGCGGATCGCCGGGTACTGGCAGGTGCTAGGTTTATCCTTGAAGCCCTGAACATTCCATACCCGGAATATCTTGACCGTAAGCCTGCTGGCCGTCCCCTTGCTAGGCGTATCATGGCGGACTTCCGTTCCGATCATCCTGAGACCCTGCATGAAGCTACCCAACGCCGCAGCAGAGAGTATGCCAGCCGCCTATCGGCAAGGGTCACATCTTCGGCGATCCTCCGCTAACGGGCCAGATGACCGACATTCAACCCGTATTCAACGGCCTACATAATATAGACGATGACGAGGCAGCCCTAGCAGCCTTGCCCGTAAAAGCGGACCGCCTAGCATATCACGCCAAACGCCTCCCCGGCATACAGTTCATGGAGGGAGCCGAAGGGGTGAAGCGGTACACGACCAAGTTTCCAGAGGCACGGGTCGTTCACCTCAACACGGGATGGACCACCGCCAGCCTCCCCAAGCCAGCCGGACATGACGATGCCCTTTGCAGCATTGTCCGGGCATGGTTTGCCAGCAGTACCGCCTTGTCAGAAACCAATCGCGCTACCGTGTCTCGGATGAACGATAGGCTTAACGCTCGCGCAGGTGATCCCGATAGGTATTTCAGCACGGGCCTCTCAAAAGGGCGGCTGGAAAAGCTGGCTGCTGTGTTCACGGAAAATGGTGCCCGGCTGGTCACTACCAAGGATATGAGCATGTCGGATGTCCGGGCCGCTGTGAAGGTGGTCAAGGGGCACCGATCCCCCGGCCAGCCCTTCGGCAGCGTTGGGCACACCACCGGCAATCAACTCATCATCGGCAGCCAGACCTTCACGGTCATGCAGCACCATGGGCATGCCTCCATCAAAATCACCCTGAACGGTAAACGGCTTTGGCTTCGGCTTGATGTCGCTGCTGAGTTCGTCACATTGGCGGGTTTGGTTTCTGGGGATGGCGTTGGGCGGCATGATCCCGTCTCTCTACTTAGCGTAGCTATACGGGAAGTGGTCCCGGATGACGATAACGGGGCTTTTGACCCCTTGGTCGGCATCGCTGAAATACACTCCTCCGGGGAAGTGGTCCCAATCTCCGACGCTGCGATATATTCCCCTGCGACTTTGGTCCCGGATGATGAACCCGCTCCGCATTCCCTTGAGGAATTGGTCCCGGACGCTCCGCCTTCCCTAGCTGAAACATTCGCCGCAAAGCGTACTGCCAGCTTGAACGCCGCGCTCATGGGCACTGCTGCCGATGGGGCGCATTCCACGGCTCGTCCCGCCGATCCCGACGCGGACCCGCTGGCGTTCTCCTAAACTCCATAGGACACCATGATAGATTTACCGTTCAACCCCGACGACCTCGGGGATAGCATGCTTGCGCGCTTCCTCCATGATGACCCCCTCCGTGTCCCCGTGCTGGCCAACATCTGCCGCCTACTGGATCATGATGGCCGGGTCGGTGACGACGCTCGCTATTATATAGTGCGCAAAGGCCCTCGACGCGCTGCCTTCCGGGGAACGCTCGACGCCTTGGCCATACCCCACCCGACATGGGCGATAGAGAATGCGGACGCCGCGCAGGCCAACCGCCAATTCGTTGCGCAATACCGGGACCAGTACGCCCGAAACCAGTGCGCGCAGCGCCTCCGTACCGAGCGACCCAATCCCACCCTCTCCGAAAGAGAGCAGCTTTTCACAAGGAAATACCAATATGACTGACGCCATTACCTCCGCCGACATCCGGGCAGAACTTGCCGCGAACAGCCTTGCTCTCGGACAGGCCCGCGACGACATGGCTCTCTATGAGCGCCTGACGGGAGCAAAATCTGCTTTTGCTCGGCGGGTCAAGCAAGCGGACGACCTCACCGACAAGCTGGCAAAGACCCTAGAGACTGAGGCGAAGGCTGCCCGCGATGCCTTGTTCAAGAACCTCGCCAATTTGCGCATAACGGAAACCGTCCTTGACCCGAAGGCGGCAACGTCCATCCTCAATACCCGCTACACGATTACGTACACCACGCCAATCTGGGACGGCTTCGACTCCGTATCGACGACCGTAACCAAGGCAGGCTTTGGCTCATTGGACGCGAACGTAACCGAGTGGCTGCTGTCCAAACACGCAGACAAAATCCCGTCGAGCATCCTTGCTCTTGTGCCCGGTGATCCTCGTGACGCACTCGACGCCTACAGGCTGGCCTTGGGCCGGGGCTTCCTCAAATCATGAAGACCTTGAAAGCGATCCGCGATCAGGCCCCATCTTCGGACAGGAACGACCGCGCGTTGATCCCGACGAAGCCGCCCGAATGGGCCACCGGGAAGAATGGAGCATACGTTCATATCAGCCTCTATCCGCGCACCCTGGACGAATTGGGACAGATGAGCCGGTCCTTCGGGGCGGCGGCGGTCGCTGAGGCACAGTGGACCGCCATCACGCTATGGTTCATGAAGGAATACCCTTCGCCCTCCGGCCTGAGGAACCCGCTGCCAGTCGCGGACGAGGCCGTCTGCCTGATCCGAGAGCATGACCGCCTCCACCTAGGATGGCCCCGCCATCATGGCGGGGACCCTGCAACGCCCGTATTCGACGGCCTCAGTTTGGCAAGCCGACAAGAGGCTATGCTCGTGGCCACTGAAACTTTGGCGGATTGGGAGGCGGCAGGATCGCCCTACCTCCACGGCCATCACATCAAGGCGGCGTATCAATACCTCGTCGCCTGCCCCGCCTTCCGCAGCAAATATGTCGCTGCCCCCAGCGCCAGCCCATCACATTCACAGGACAATCAATGACGATCCTCACCGACAAGCAGCATACGAAAATCCGGGCTGCCCTCGCCTTGATCCACGATAGCGGCGGCGATGCCCTCGCCGTTGGGCAGGCGGCACAGCGCAGCATCGCTAGCGGCATGGCCCCGAAGAAGGCTTACGAGCAGGCGCTCACGGCGCACGTCGATGCCAACCCCGCAATATCCAACCAGATATTGCACACCCTCAAACTGATCGAAGCCAGCGACGGCCCGACCGTCACGACCTACGGCGCGGCGTTGACCCGATATAATGATACCGGGGACCGCACGGCGCTGGATGGCCTCGCCGAAACCTTCGCCAAGGACAGCATCGCCCTCGCCGTGAAAAACGGGGAGTTGTCCGCGACCGATACCGGGAACCGCGCCGCTGTTGAGGCCGCGCTAGGCTTCGGCTTCGATGATGCACTTATCGAACGGGCGACGCCCTATGACGCCACGCCAGCCGCCGCTGCCACGCCCCAGCCTGTCACGCCATCACCGGCACCGCAGGCCGCCACACCCGCCCCGCCATCCCGGACGGCCTTCTCCGGTAAGGACGGAGCATCACCCTCGCCCGGCACCTACAGTTCCGGTTTTCAGGGGGATAAGCGCGCGGCAATGTCCCAAGCTACAATGCGACAGCCTGTTGCCATGGGCGGCGGTGGTCCGGCATCGTTCAAACCTATCGCTCGCGATCCCGTTGCTCCCGGCCCATGGCCCGACCATTGTGAAGGGGGTACACTCCTAGCGATACATACGGCTGAGCCGCTAGGTTAGCAGTAGGAAGGGGCGCCCTCGTATCGCTAACCGTTAGATACGCGCCCCCGGTGACGTTAAGCGTAAGGTGCCCGCTCATCCATGTCTGCACCTAACTAACACCACAATGGCATCATATAACTAATGTAGCGACCATACCCCTAGTTTAGACTAGTAAGTGAACAATCTCCTACATAACCTTAAGTAAGTATACCCTGTTTAACTGTAACTTAGAGGCGGTACATCGGTTATATAACCCTGATGTTACGGAGCAATAAGGGCAATAAATCCGATATTTCGAGAAATATCGGCAATATCGGCGTTTTTCTATTTACTCCATCCTATCAAGCGTGCCAACGGAGCGCCTCCACAACGAACGGGGCAATTATGGCAAGCAGTGTGCGTGATCGGGTAATGCCGACAATAGAGACATACTTACAGTTAACCGGGGTTTCAGCAGAGAACCTAGGGCGCGATGCCGTCAACAACTCGCTATGTGTTCCGCGACTTCGGGAAGGCGGGAAGCTACTAAAGGACACAGCGGATGCTTTGCTTGACCGCATCATCAGTCATCTTGAGGCACTCATTCCTGACGACGACATGGAGAGTGGGGCAGAGGTGATGGACTGGCGACAGGCAGCGCGCGACCTTGATAAATTGTCCGGCAGTTACGGCTTGTCTTCAACCCAGATGATTTCAACGCTTACTGCCTGCTGGGCAGCGGAAGCTGCTGCGGGGATCACAGCATGAACACGCCGGAGTATAGAGAAGCCGCAGCAATTATGGCCGAGTATGACGAGGTGATGGAGCGCAGGGACTTTCTCATGGAGGAAGCGACCCGCATTGGCCTCGACCTGAATAGTCGCACGGTCATGCTGTGGCAGCCGCTCGCCATCGCTCTTGGCAATCCCCCACTCTATCTCGTCGGAAACGAGAAGTGACCGCGCCTGAGAACATGACCCCCGCTGACGTTGCTGCCCGGTGGGGTGTTAGCGATACCTTCGTCTACGGCCTGTTGAACAGTGGGCAGCTTCGGGCCTTCAAACTGGGGCCGAAACTCTGGCGCATAAAACTTGCTGATGTGGAGGCTTACGAATGTCGTACGGCTGGAGCCTAGGCAAGCTAACCCGCAAGCGGGCTGACGGCACCCTCTACTGGTCCTACTGCGTCATCTATTATGTGGCATCGGGCAGAGTGAGGAAGACGCTTGATACCCAGGACCGGCAACTTGCGGAGGCTAAGGCCCACGTAATATGGTCCAATGCTCCCGACGATCTCCGGCGCGATCCGGTTATGGTCGTCGGGGCCACGGGGGCCGACGTTGTGCCGACCTTCGACTTCCCACCTTGCGATGTCGCAGACTCCGTTGGCGCATGTGTCGAGCAATATCTGGATAGCTTACAAGGCCTTCGGGATGAGAAGCGAAAGCGGGAAGCATGGAAGGCCGCACGGGCATTCTGGGGCGATGTTCCCGTGGCCAGCGTAGATGAGCCTGTGTGCCATGCCTATATGAAGTGGCGGGGCAAGGCCCTCAATACCATGCGGAATGAACTTAGCGGCATTCGCGTTGCCCTCAAATGGAAATACAAGAACGACGCCCCGAAGGTGATGGTGCCCGGTATCCCGCCGTCACGGGTAGGGCACCTGACAAAGCCACAATTCAAGAAGTTTCTTGATGGCTGCGGCATGCCTCATGTGAAGTTATTCGCTATCCTTGGCGTAACCACCGGAGGCCGTAAATCCGCTATCCTGCAAGCCAAATGGGAGCAAGTGGACTGGACGCGGCGACAGCTAAATCTGAACGGCTTCGGCAGGGTCCAAAACAGTAAGAAGCGCGCCACCGTGCCCTTGAACGCCATCGCCATGGAAGCGTTGGAAATAGCAAAAGAGGGTGCGACCACGGATTATATAGTGGAGTACCGATGCGTCCCTCTTACCGACATCAAGAGAGGCATGGATGCCGCGTCCGCGAGGAGCGGTATTAAGGCGCACCCGCATATGTTCCGCCACAGCGCCGCCGTGTGGATGGCAGAGTCGCGGGTGCCTATGAGCGAGATAAGCAGCTTTCTCGGGCACACCGACATCAACATAACGTCTCAAATCTATGCCCGTTACCACCCGGAGTTTCTTCGGGAAGCGGCGGAAGCCCTGACTTGGTGACGCACCTGCCAACCTACCCATCATCATAACCAACGGGGCTGCCAGCGATGGTGGCCCCTTTTCATATCGGAAATATATTGAGCATTTTTAACGAGCAGCCCCCTGAGGTTGCCACCACCGACTCGGACACGTCTCCCGCATCAATGCTGAATAGACTCGACGCCACCTGCGGGCGATACGCAGCAGCAGCCAAGGCTGAGGCCCAATGGTCCGCAATTATACTCTGGCTGGCCGATGCCGCCGACCTGCCCGGCTCTATTGGTACTATCCGTGATGTTGCCAGTGTGATGAGAGACGCTGAAAGAGCGCGCCTCGGTTTCCCCAACAGTACGGTGGAGCCTAGCGAGCCGCCTGCACTCCACAACCTACCACCGGAAACCCGGATGGATGTCCGCGCTATAGCTGCCGAAACGATAGTCGCATGGGAGGCCGCCCTTAGCCCCTGCCTCTCATCATCGTTGGTTCGATGGGTTGAACGGAACGTACAGGGGGTAATTGAGGGCCGATCACCAACGCCCTATCCTCATCACCTGTTTGACACGGCAGGCGCAGCATAATGGGCGACATACTCTATGGCGATGCTATCCACATTCGGGAGCAGGCCAAGATTGATGCCGCCAGAACCACCCAGAAATCTGGCAATGAGCTTCGGGGCGCACAGACTGCCCTCCAGCAGTTCTCGGCATCGCTTAGCAATAAGCGGGCCATGGATGCCGCAGGGAAGAACATAGGGGTCATCACCGAGAACATCGGGCGGTCCCTAGACGCATCGGCCACGGGAGCATTTTCCTCTCGGATCGCAGCAGCGGAACAGGCAGGGGCAGCCGCAGCAATGGCTGCCTCCGCAGGAGTGGGCGGCTCGTCCGTGGAGAGTTACAACGAGACATCCCGTCTCAGTCAGGCACTCGCGGACGAGCAGCGGGACCGTCAGGTTAACTCCCAGAACATCGCCATGTCTGAAAGTCGAGGGGCAACCCTAACAGATGCCGTGGCCGGGATGGACAACAACGTCTACCGGGCCAGTATCGACTACACTCAGTTTGTAGACCACCAGAAGACCAGCACGTTCTCCAAGCTAGCCACCCTCGGCGTTGCCGCCGCTGCTACCTACTTCGGTGGGCCGCAGGCAGGTATGGCCGTCGTCGGTATGCACGAAGCTGGAGCAGCCGCGAACAACGGGGACTTCGCTTCCGCCGCTGGCTCCGTGATGGGCGCGCTAGGTAACGCCGCAGGCGCAGCCAAGAGCTACCAAGAAACAGGCGGACATTACTGGAGTGCTGCAAAGCAGAAGTCAGGCACTGCGGCCTCATGGGCGGAGGTGCCCGCTCTAGCCGCTCTACCAGACGTATGGTCAGTTCGACCTGCCTACGGGTCCATATCGGTCAAATAAATGCCGCCCGGCCTGTTTGACAGTGATTTATTCGAGCGTTTGAACCTCAGATGCCTCGAAGGTTGCGCCATATGCTTCCACCTTCATGGCAGCTAAATCATTTGCAGACTTGGCTAACGTTGCCGGAGATCGTGCAGCCAAGTCTGCAAATGACTGGCTTACGTCCCAGACAGTGCTGTCATCCACAATGATTAGTCGATCATGCAATTGCCCGGCGGGAGCAAGACGATAATCCACGGGCCTCGTTGCCCCGTACTGAGTCCTCCACGCTCTAGCGGCGGGAAGCAAGGTAGGCTTTGCGCGTCCCACAGCGGCAAGCAGAGCTATCTCTACACCTTCTGAGGCAAATAGGGCAAAATGGCTGAGTACCTTGTCGTTCATGTAAGGGTCAATCATCACTACGCGCCGCTCTGCGATCTCAATGATGCTGGAGATTGCAGTGAGGGCATCATGGGCGTTGCCCGGCGCGAGAAATGCCCCCCTTGCCTGTAACGGAGTAGCCTGCTCGGCTCTTGCGAGCGCCCGATGAAGGGTGTTCGTAATTTTGACTACGTTACGGTCGTGGAGGGCGGAACATAGCCCGTCTCCGGCGACCATCAAAATGGCGGCCTCGGCAGCGCCTCCTCCATCTGCAACTAATGTGTGTAGCCGACCGAGCCATTCTGCAATCGCTGGATTGTGAAGCGGCGTGGTTGCAAGGCTCCCGAAATCGGGGAACGTCCGAGCAATTTCCTTGAGGTGGGCATAACGTTCTTCTGGCTGCATACATCTGTTCCCGTCTATCCCCGATAGTGGGGAAGAAGCCTGCCGCTTGCCAAGAGGTATTTGGTCGGCATTGCTCTAATCCGCATCAAGGATGAGCATGGGAACCCCGCGCTCTACGTGCTGGCCTATGACGGCCATGAGGCCAATCCTGTTCCGGCGCTTATCAGCTTCAAGGAATTGAAGACGGCTGCCGCTGTCCTCAAGCAGCCCGCCGCCCCGAAGGCCACAGTCACCCACCCGAACAACTTCAACACCGTCGATCCCTACCGCCGCATCAAGGGCGAGGGGAATATTGACCGGCTCGTCCGCATCAACCGCGAGGTTGCCGCAGGAGCCAATCCCGTGAAACACGGCGGCAAAGTCCGCTAGGAGACTCGCTGAGAGGGCCGGGAGGGATTTGGCTACTGCGCCACCCTTCCGGCCCCTTTTGCGCTCCGCCGGACTCTCGCTGCCATAAAAAGATATAGTGGTGGTGAGCATCGGCTGATAAACCGGACAGACCGCTGACGACCAATTGCGGTCGTTTGGCGGCGAGATTGGCTTGCCTAATTGCAGACATTGCTTTGATCGGCGATACCGCTTGCCATGAACAGGCAGATCGCAGAACAGCTGATGAAGTCGGCGTTGGCATTGGACCCACTTTTGGGTGAAATCGATACGGTGATTTCAGGCATTCCTCCTGGGAATGAGCGGGACGCTCTCGTTCGCGGTCTCGGAGAGGTGTTTCGTCAGATCAATGAGACGTTCATTCTGCTTTTGGGCGAGGAATATCCTGATTTGGCAGAAAAGCGCTGATCTCGCCCAAAACCTGACAATCCCCTAACCACCCCTTGCGGGCGTCACAGGCGCGGATCAGCCTGAAATGGGCGGTCGGAAACCGGACGGGGCGCCTACGACCATTTATTGCCGCTCCATCGAAAAGCGAGATTGCCTGCAAGCTGTCATTGGGGCAATTCAATAGCCATGCGAGATGAGCGGAAATATGTAGTCGATACGATTGAGTCATTCCTAAACGGGTCCAGTGGTAAGTGGGACTGGGATGACTTCACATCAAACTTTCTGCGCAGTGCGGACCTGAACAGCATTCGCTTGCGGGCTGCTGCTTTAGATTTGCCGCTCGATGCGGATGGCGAGGCCACTTTGATGGCACTGCGTGACGAGGCGAAGCTATTGACAGCCGCTAACATTGCAAGGCGAAAGCCTTGGCACATGGCAACTGGAGTTGTTTGTGGGCTATTCGTTGGTGCTGCCCTCTGGTGGAACAGTTACATTCCCGGCGCAGGCCTGTTTCAAAACCCTCAACTTTTCATAATTCCAGCCGCGCTAGGCATTGTGGTCGTATCTCTGCGCAATAAGCGGAAAAAGATCGGCCCGTATGATCCTGATGTCGTGGCACTCAACAGGCATGGCCGAGTTTAGGTTTGTCGGCTTTCCCTGATCCAGAATACAAAGCTGCCAGTCCGCAAACCACCCTTTCTAGCCATAGGCAAGGCGGGCACTAGGATCGTCGTTGATTGATGTTCACTATATGTTCCAATCTGTCCTTCCGACTCGGAGGAGCAGCCCATGACCGTTCAAACCCGCTTTGTCCTGCCGCCGCCAGATGCGGGCAGCGCCGCCCGTGAAGCTGCCTTGGCTGCCCTCAACGCCATCAGGCTCAACGAGGATCATGTCCGCCATGGCTTCGGGTTCCTCATCGCGGC
>DASVMZ010000072.1:0-4170 GCA_036384115.1 Sphingobium sp. | reverse complement strand
ATTCGATCTTCGGGGAACGCGACCTGCTGATCAAAGTCATCGCTCCGTCGATGGACTGGTATCAGAATTTCGTCTTCAAGACGCTGATGAAGCTCCCGGGCGTAGTGGACGTACAGTCGACCGTCGCGATGTCAGAAATGAAGTACACGACGGCTATACCCGTTCGTGATGGGCGTGCGCTCTGACCAGAAAGAGCTGCTGTAAAGTCTATTCGTCCTGCGAGACAATCCGGCATAAAAATCGCAAAATTCCGCCCGGCCCGGCCCAAGTTCGGAGGGTTTACGCGCGCCGCCGTCCCTAGAATGGTCGCACGCTCCCAGCATTCATGAGCGCCTTCCGACATTGCCGCAGCAGGAGAACACACATGCATTTGCGTCCATTCGCAAAGGCCACCTGGCTGTCGCTTTCCATGTTGCCCTTGGTCACCGGCGGTGCGCTTCCAGCCAATGGGCAGACGGCGCCCGGCTATGACACGCGCGTTTTCCAAGCCACGGCGGCGATCCAGCCGCAGGTGGTTCAATGGCGCCGCGACATCCATGCACATCCCGAGCTCTCCAACCAGGAGGTTCGCACGGGAAAACTCGTGGCGGACCACCTCCGCCGGCTTGGTTACGAAGTACGGACCGGCGCAGCCAGGACGGGGGTGATTGGCATCCTGCGAGGTGGGAAGCCGGGCCGCACAGTGGCATTGCGGGCCGATATGGACGCGCTGCCGATCGCGGAACCGCAGGGCCTCCCGTTTGCGTCCAAGGTTATGGCCACGTGGGAGGGAAGGACGGTACCGGTCATGCACGCCTGCGGACACGACGCGCATGTTGCGATGCTGATGGGCGCGGCCGAGATTCTCGCGGCGATGAAGGCCGATATTCCGGGAACCGTCATTCTCATATTCCAGCCGGCCGAAGAGGGCGCGCCAAATGGCGAGGAAGGCGGAGCGCCGCTGCTTATCAAGCAAGGGGCGCTGAACGCCCCGAAACCTGACGCGGTCTTCGGCCTTCACGTCGTACCGGGCGAAACGGGTCTTCTTATGTGGCGGCCTGGCCCGTTCATGGCCGCTTCGGACACCTGGGAAATTGCCGTCAAGGGGCAACAAACGCACGGGGCGATGCCATGGAAGGGCATCGATGCCGCTTCGCTCGCAGCTGACATCGTCCATGCCTTCAACCAGATCGCTGCGCGGCAGCTCGAAGTTTCAAAAGCTCCGATCGTGCTATCGGTGGGTGAAATTCACCTGGGCTCACGTCACAATATTATCCCCGGCGAATTTCAGATGGCAGGGACCCTGCGAACCTTCGATCAAGCGATGCGGACCATCGCAATCTCCAAGATCGAAAATGCTTTAAAAACAATCGGTGGTCAATACGGCGCGACGGTCGAGATTCGCTTCAGCGCCTCAAATCCGGTGACCAGCAATGACGCCAAGCTTGCGGCGCAGATGAGACCGACGCTCACACGGGCCGCACGTGGTTTGGTGGACGACAATGCGAACTTTGTCATGGGATCCGAGGACTTCGCCGCTTATGAGGCTTTGGGCCCTACGATGTTCTACCATCTCGGCATCGGCAAGGACGCGGCGCCCAATCATTCGCCGCTGTTCACGATCGACGAGGCGGCCCTGGAGGTGGGTGTGCGAGCGCATGTGCTGACGGCTTTGGATTTTCTGTTTGAGAGCCGCGCGTCCTCAGCGGACAAAACGGCCACCCGTCACTGATCGCGACACCAAAGTGCAGCGCCCGACCGAGATCGAGTGCAGCGGGTGGAACAGCTGAATCGCCTCCTAGATTGGTGGTATTATCTCGAGGCTGGCACATCTATTGATCGACAAGCTGAGCAGCGCAGTGAACATGCAGAGTGGGAAGTCGAAGTCATGCCTATCCGCAACTGGAGAGTCCGAATGATGCGAGTCCTGGGCGGATTGCTGTCCCTGGGATCAGCAATGTTCGCGGTGGCTGCGGGAGCCCAGACTCCCGCGACCGAAGCGTCAGTCACGATCGACGCTGGGCGAAGCGGGGCCACCATCAGCCGGGATATATTCGGCCAGTTCGCGGAGCAGCTCGGCAACGGAATCTATGGCGGTGTCTGGGTCGGCAACGACTCCCCCATTGCCAATGTTCGCGGTATCCGCAGCGACGTTGTCCAGGCACTCCGGGCACTCAAGGTGCCAAACGTGCGTTGGCCGGGCGGCTGCTTCGCTGATCAATATCATTGGCGCAACGGTATCGGACCTCAAGATCGGCGGCCCGTGCGGGCCAATATCAACTGGGGCAATCCGGTCGAGCTGAACACGTTCGGCACGCACGAGTTCATGGACTTCATCGACCAAATCGGTAGCGAGGCCTACCTCACCGTCAACGTGGGCTCAGGGACAGTTCAGGAAGCTGCCGACTGGCTCGAATATATGACGGCACCCCTGCCAATGACGCTGGCGAAGGAGCGAGAGGCGAACGGCCACGCGGCACCCTTTCGTGTCAAATATCTTGGCATCGGCAATGAGGCGTGGGGTTGTGGCGGGGACATGTCCGCACAAGTCTATGTCGACCGGATGAAAGCCTACAGCTTGTTCGTTCGCAATCTGGATCCTGCCCAGAGTGGCGCTAACCGCTTCGTTCCGTCCGCAAAGGGCATGAAGCGAATTGCGGTGGGCCCCGCCGACACGGACATCGGTTCAAGCGATACCGATTACACCGAGGCAGTGATGAAGGCGTGGCAGCTAAGTTCGCCGCGAAGCCGCGTCATCGAGGGGCTATCACTCCACCACTATACAGGTGGCGAACTTGGAACGATGCGCGATCCGGCCGTTGGCTTTGGAGAGAAGGAGTATGCCACTTTCGTAAAAAATACATATGTCATGAACGATCTGATCGCTAGGCATTCTGCCACCATGGACAAATACGATCCTGAGAAGAAGGTCGCGCTGGTCGTGGATGAATGGGGCGTCTGGCTGAAGCCGATGCCCGGCACGCCGATCTTCTACATCCAGCAGCAGAACTCATTGCGAGACGCCATCCTCGCGTCGTTGAATTTCAATATTTTCGCACGCCATGCAGATCGGGTGCGGATGGCGAACATCGCTCAGATGGTGAACGTACTTCAGTCGATGATCCTGACCGACAAGGACAAGATGCTGCTGACGCCAACGTACCACGTCTTTCGGATGTATGTGCCGTTTCAGGAAACATCTTTTCTACCGATCACAGTATCGGCAGGACAATATAAATTCGGCGATATGACCTTGCCTCAGGTCGACAGCGTCGCTGCAAAAGCCAAGGACGGAACGATCTGGCTGGCGATCACGAACATCGACCCAAAGCACTCTGCCAGAGTCACCACGAACGTGCCAGGATTGTCGATAAAATCCGCGTCTGGTGAGGTTCTCACGGCAGGGAATGTCAATGCCGTCAATAGCTTTGAAGCTCCCGCCACCGTGATTCCTCGCGATTACAAGGCAATCGCGGCAGGCGGCAAGCTGGTTCTTAACCTACCCCCGGCATCGGTAACCGTGGTGCGTCTGGAGATGTAAGGCGATGGCGCAAGCACTGGTGATCACTGCTCGCAGCATGCCCCATGCATCGAGAAATATTTCTAAAGCTTTTTCGGTCTGACGAACGAAGGGTCGATGTGCTCGGCCGGGCCGGCTAGCGCCGGGCCGAGGAACGCTGCCGTTCGATCCGCTGCTCCTTTCCATGCAAGTTCACGCCGGTCCAGCCAGCTGTCGTCATAGTAGGTACAGTCATAGCTTTCCCCACCATCGCAAAGGAGGGTGCTGATACTGCCGGTTTGACCGATCGCTCGCATATAGCCTATCGCTCTTCTGCGCTGACCGAGCGATAGCAGTTCCGGGCCGATTGCCCGGCAGGATTGATCGAGGCCATTTTGCCACCCCATGTCGGCCTGCCTTGACGCAGCCATTTTCAATGGCAATGCGTGCGCGCATAAAGCCGGTGATGTCGACTTGGCCGCCTGGATTGCAGCGGGCGGGTACCCGAGGCTGGCATATGGAGCGCATTGGCCCTGCCGCACAGTCACTGTTTGCCCGCTGCGCGGCGCAGCCCGTCGATATTGGTGATGATAACCTTACCGTGATTGATCTCGATCACTCCCTCGTCTCGAAACCGCTGGAGCGTCTTGTTGATGGATTGGCGCGAACCGCCCACCATGAATGCCAGTTCC
>DASVMZ010000071.1:0-16069 GCA_036384115.1 Sphingobium sp. | reverse complement strand
TATGTAACATCAAGAATTAGGCGGCTCTTGGGCCGCAGGAGAGGCCGAAATGGAAATCCGTTTGCTTATCAAGGGCGGCACGGTCGTCGATGGATCGGGACAGCCCCCCTATGCCGCCGACGTACGCGTCGCGGGCGGCCGCATCGTAGAGATCGGTCAGGGCCTGACTGCGGGCACCGGCGAGCGGACCTTCGACGCGGAGGGCTGCTATGTCACCCCCGGCCTGATCGAAACGCATAATCATTGGGATGGCGGCGTCTGGTGGTCGCCCAATCTCGACCCGCTACCCGGCTATGGCGCGACGACGTCAATCAACGGCAATTGCGGTTTCTCCATGGCGCCGGCACCGCAGAATGCGGAGGATCGGCAGAACGTCATCGATATCTTCAACTATTTCGAGGACATACCAGAAGAACCGATGCGCTCCATCGTTCCCTGGGACTGGACGAAATGGAGCGAATATAAGGCCTCGATGGAGAGCAAGGTCCGCCTGCCGCTCAACTTCTGCGCCTTTTGCGGCCATATCCCTATGCGCTTGTCGGTGATGGGACAGGATGCCTGGACACGGACCGCGACACCCGACGAAATCGCGCAGATGTGCGCCCTGCTGGACGATGCGCTGGCCGCCGGGGCCATGGGCCTGTCGTCGAATTTCCTCGATTATGACAAATATGAGCGGCCATTGCCCTCTCAACTGGCCGATGATGCGGAACTGTCCGCGTTGCTCGCGGTGATTGCCCGCTATCCCGGCACGACCTTCCAGGTCATCCTCGACTATTTCATGCGCTTTTCCGCAAACGACAATCTGGAGCGGTTCGGGCGTCTCGCCAAGGAGGCGGGGGTGCGTATGCAATGGGCCGGCATGCCGTCCCTCGAATATATGGCCGACCAACTGCCCCGCGCGGAGGAACTGCATGAACAGTTCAAGGCGGAGGGCCTGCCCATCTATACAAGCTTCAACGTGCTTTCACCCACGTCCGTCATCAATTTCGGCCGCACGCTGGTCTTTGGCCAGAACGGCAATCCGGTGTGGCAGGATCTGGTCAACCAGCCCGGCTGGGAGGCAAAGGCCGCGATGCTCGCCGATCCCGTGTGGCGGGCAAAGGCGCGTGAGTCGTGGGACAATCAGTTTGCCCACAGCTACCTCCATGTGCCCGAGGCACTGCTGCTGCGCGAAAGTGAATCCGGCTATGGCCCGATCGGCGTAACACTGGCCGATTATATGGCGGAAACGGGCGCGACCCATGCGTCCGACGCAATGGCCGACTGGGTCCTTAACAATGGCCAGGAATCGGTCATCCTTAAGCGGTCCTGGGAAAAGAGCGAGCCGGTGCTGGAAAAGCTGCTGGTCGATACGCACAGCCTGGCCAACGTCAGCGACGCGGGCGCCCATGGCAAGCTGTTCTGCGGCGCGGGCTATAATGTCTTTCTGCTGACCGACTATGTGCGCGACCGCAAGATCATCAGCATTGAACAGGGTATCCACATGCTGACCTGGCGTCTTGCCGAATTTTTCGGCCTGCACGACCGCGGCCTTATCGAGGTGGGCAAGGCCGCCGACATCACCGTCTTCAATCTGGACGAGATAGAAATGCGGCCGGAAAAGAAGACCTGGGACGTGTGGGACGGCACGGGCGGCCGCACCTACCGCTACACGCGCGATCCCGCACCGATGCGCCTGACCCTGGTCAATGGCGAGCCGACCTTTGACCGCGATGAATTCACCGGTCGCTATCCGGGCCGGTTCGTGGGGCCGGAACAGTCCGTGCCCCTCGCACTCGCCGCGGAGTAGGCGTTTGAATGTGGCCATCGGGCAGCGCCGCGGGGAGGATGCCCTTCTCGCGCGCCGCACGACCTCCCCCCTCGATACCAACCCTTGCCGCAAGAAGGGCAGCCGGGAACGGCTGCTCGCTGCGGCGGCGGCTGCCTTTTGCGAGCGGGGCTATTTCGGTGTGTCGGTGGAGGATATCGCGTCGGCCGCCGGGGTCAGTCGCATGACCTTCTATCGCCATTTCAATGGGAAGGCCTCCGTCGCGGCTGAGCTGTTCCGCATCAATACCGGATCGGCGATGCCACTGCTGCTAAGCATCGGAGAGGCCGATTTCCGGGATGCCGCCACCGTGCGGGATTGGATCGCCGCCCTGTTCGCCAGCGACCGAGCAAGCCGACAGTTGTTACGCGTGTTCACCCAAGCGAGCGTTAGCGAACCAAGCTTCACGACTACAGCTCACCGCTTCATCGACAACCTCCTCCTCGGCTTGGGCCGCACCATTCCCGCCTTTGCGCTGGCACCGGACAAACCGGGGGAAAGACGGCGATGGGTCGAGGCGTGGCTGCTGATCTACGAGATACTCGACCAGAGCAACCATGCAGCACTGGAGTCCGGCGTCGCGACCGATCCCCTGACCATTGACATATTGGCCGATCGATTCTTGGCTTTCACGCGCGTATGTTTTCCAATAGCCACTTGACCAGAAGGGACCGGCATGACGTCGCAAACTGAATATAAAAACCGGCATGTCGTCGTAACCGGCTGCGCTTCCGGAATCGGACGAGCGACGGCGGCTTTGCTCGTCGACATGGGGGCAAAGGTTCATGGCCTCGATGTGAAGTCTTGCGACCTTGCTCTCGACCGCTTCA
Organism: Sphingobium sp.; assembly: GCA_036384115.1. Lineage (GTDB taxonomy): Bacteria > Pseudomonadota > Alphaproteobacteria > Sphingomonadales > Sphingomonadaceae > Sphingobium. Next base: position 13,429 of record DASVMZ010000071.1, on the reverse strand, counting down.
CTATGCTGGATCTTGCCGATCCTGAATCCATCGAAAACGCGGTGGCAGAGGTCGGAAACGGTGTCCAGGCCCTGTTTAACTGCGCGGGGGTGCCGCCGACCTTGCCGCCGTTGGACGTGTTCAAGGTCAATTTCGCAGGAACTCGCATGCTTGCCGAGGGGGTTGCATCCGGCATGGGACGCGGAAGCGCCATCGTTAATGTCTCGTCCAATGGCGGGGCTGGCTGGGTATCGCATCTGGCGGACCTCCAGCAACTGGTCGCCGCCCCCTCCTTCACTGATGCGCTGGCCTGGCTCCAGGAGCGGCCGGAGGCGGCACAACGCGCCTATAGCACGTCGAAGGAGGCGATGATCGTCTGGACGCTGGTGCGTTCCGGCAGTCTGATCGCGCGGGGGATACGGGTCAATTGCACGACCCCCGGCGCGGTCCAGACACCGATGCTGGAGGAAATCGAACGCACTACCCCCGCCGAGCTGATTGACACGGTGGCGCAGCCATTCGGTCGCCGCTCCTCGCCCGAAGAACAGGCCTGGCCGCTGCTTTTCCTCAACAGCGACGCCGCCGCCTATCTCAACGGCGTCGTGCTACCGGTGGATGGCGGCTTCATCGCCGCGCAGTCACTTAATCCGGCCCCACAAACTATCGGGCGTAAATGACCGGTCAGGCAGCCGGGTCCGCGTACCGCAGGCGCAACGCCTTCTTGTCGGGTTTGCCCAACGGGGAAAGCGGCAGGGCCTCCACCACATCGACGGACTTGGGCGCCTGCACCGTGCCCTTTTTCTCCCGCACCTGCGCGATCAGTTCCTCGGCGGTGACGGTCGCGTCCGGTTCCAGCACGACGACGGCCTTTACCGCCTCACCCCATTTCGGGTCCGGTACGCCGATGACGGCGGCCTGACGCACTGCCGGATGCTCGACGAGCGCATCCTCGACCTCCCGCGCGAACACGTTAAAGCCGCCCGTCACGATCATGTCCTTCTTGCGGTCGACGATGCGCAGATAGCCATCGGGCGAGCGGATCGCCACGTCGCCCGTATGCAGCCAGTCGCCCTCGAACGCCTTGGCCGTTTCCTCTGGCTTGCCCAAATAGCCAGACATCAGTAAAGGGCCGCGCACGCACAGTTCACCCGGCTCTCCGTCCGGCACCGGCTTGCCGTCATCGTCCAGCAGCGCGACATGCACCAGCGGCGTAGGGCGCCCGCAACCCGACAGGCGGACCGGATCGTCCACGTCATGTTCGGCACGGCGCATGACAGTGACGGACATCGGTGCCTCCGACTGGCCATAGAACTGGAAAAAAATCTTGCCGAGCTTGCCGATGGCGTCCTTCAGCCGCGCGGTCGGGAAGGCGGAGGCTCCGTAGAAGATGATTTCCAGGCTCGACAGGTCGAACTCACCGAAACGGGGATGATCGATCATCGCGAGGACCATGGTCGGCACCATCAAAACGGAGGTGATGCGGTGCGCTTCTATCGCCTGCATCACGCCAACCGGATCGAAACCGCTTGCCACCACCAGATGGCCGCCCTTCACCAGCACCGCCGTCAGCACGGAGGCACCCGCATGGCTTAGCGGCGCACAGACGAGATGACGGATTTCCTCCGGCCACTCCCAACTGGTGAGTTGGATCGTCGTAGAGGCCGCGACATTGCGGTGGCTCGCCATAATACCCTTGGGCTTGCCCGTCGTGCCACCTGAATAGACGATACGGAACAGGGCTTCCGGGTCGGCGAGCGGTGCGATGAGAGGCCGGGGCGTGAACGCCTGAACTGCGTCGGTAATGCTCTGCCCTACGCCCCGCGCATCGCCCAGCGCCAGGAAGGTGGTGAGGCGTGGCGCGCGCTCCTTCAACGCAGCAGCGACCTCCCGATAATGGTCCGCGTCATAGACCAGCGTGTCGATCTCCGCATCCTCGATGACATAAAGATAGTCCTCTATCGCGCCCATGGGATGGAGCGCGGTCTGCACCACCCCCGCGAAGCTCAACCCGCTGGTGACGGGCAGCAGGTCGACACGGTTTTTCGCCAGCACCGCAGCACGGCGGGGACGTGGCTCCAGCGTCTCGAACAGTTGACTGCTGCGGCTGATCCCCTCCGACAGATCGCGAGCCGTCATGCGCTCGCCCTTCGCGCCGATCGCGACCAGGCGGTCGAGATCGCGCGATAGCGCCTGTGCTATGAAATCGAGCGGCAGGACGGGCTGAAACAGGGGGCTGGTCATCGTCGGTCCCTTTGGTCAGGAAAATAGATCTGGAGAAAGAGTGTCAGACGGCGGGGCGAACCATTACCGCGCGACCATGCAAAAGCTGGTTGGCGATGATGCTATAGTGCATTTCGGACGCCCCCTCGGCGATGCACTTGGCCTTGGCATCGCGCATGTAGCGATTGACGCCGGTCGAATCCATAATGCCGCTGCCGCCCCATAGCTGGAGCAGCCGCGCCGTTACATCGAACGCCGTATCGCCAATCCAAGCCTTGCACACATTGGGCATGGCCGGCTCGATCGCGTCCGCATCGAAGGCGCGGGCATTTTCGTAGAGCAGCGCACGGGCGGCGGAGAGTTTTGCATGCGCTTCGGCCAGCCAATAACTCACAGGTTGAAGTTCGGACATGTCACGACCGTAAAGGCGACGTTCCTTCACCTGCTCCAGCGTCTTGTCGAACATGCCCTGCGCACAGCCCAGCGACGTTGCGGCATGGGCCAGAACATTGGCATGGTTGGCAGCGCGATGATTGATCCCGCCGGTCAGCACGTCGCCGAGAATACGATCATCGTTCAGCACGATGCTGTTGAAGTTGATCGGCCCGGTATTCGTGCCACGCCAACCCAGCTTATGCTCATAGGGCAATATTTCGAGGCCGGCGTCCTCCGCTTCAACCAGAATGCAGCCATAGCCCTGCTGGCCGCCGCGATCCGTCGTCCGGCACATGACGAGATAGGTTTTTGCCGCCGACTGGGTACAGAATAATTTGGCTCCATCGAGCCGCCAGTGATTGCCGTCCGGCTCGAACCTCGTCAGATGCGCGGCTACATTACCCGCACCCGCAGGCTCGCTTTGCGAATAGGCGATCAACCGTTCGCCACTGGCGGATTTGGGCAGAATACGCTGCTTCTGTTCCTCAGTGCCCAATAGTTCGACCACCCTGGGGCACAGGACCATTTGCACGGTCAACGCACCCGCAAAGGCAGGACTCGCCTTGGCGATCTCTTCCGAGACGAGGCAGACGGACACGAGATCGGCACCCGACCCACCATAGTCCGGCGCGGTGTAGAGGCCGAAGAAGCCCAGTTCCGCTGCCCTGGCGATCAGCGCGTCGGGTGTGCGTTCCTCCCGGTCGATCTGCCCGGCAAGCGGCTCCACGTCCTTGCGGGCAAAAGCCGCGGCCATGTCGCGCAGCGCGCGCTGATCCTCGTTCAGCCAGTCAAGCATCCTGCCCTCTCCTTATTATGTCACAGGTGGCGTGCGAGATAGGCCGCCTCGTGGATCGCATTGCCATAGGAGCGGGGGACGCGGGCATCGCCGACGATGTGCACCCGGACGCCGGTGCCCAGCAGCGCGCGCGACAGCGGATCATAGGCGACCCGGCCCGGCGCGAGCAGCAAGGCGGCACTGGCGATACGCTCCTCCCGTCCGTCATTATGCCGTACGGTGATCGCACCCGGCTCGACGCTCAGCACTGTCACGCCCGCCTCCGGCGTCACGCCTGCCTGACCGGCCCAGCGCAGCACCGCTTTGGCGCGCGAGCCGATATAGGCAGCGGGGACGAAGCCGCTGGCGGGATCGATCAGGCGTACCGCATGGCCACTGCGCGCCAGGTCCACCGCCAACTCGATGCCCTCGCCCACCCCCCAGATCGTCACGCTGCCGTCCGGCACCGCAAAGCCGCCTTTCAGGACATCGTCTATGGTCGCCGCAAAGCCGGACGCCAGCGCCGCGTCCAGCCCGTCAATCTGGGGCAAGGCAGGTTTCGCGCCCGTCGCAACCACAACCACATCCGGCTTTTCCGCCAGCAGCAGTTCTGCGGTCGCCTCAACGTTCAGCCGCACCGCAATGCCATGTTTGGCGACCATAAGCTTGTGCCAGTCGGGCTGATAGGCAATCTGCTCCATATTGGGCAGGTTCCTGTAATTGCCAGCCCAAGCCATGACACCGCCCAGCGCATCACCCTTCTCGTAGATGGTCACGTCATGGCCGATCTCATGCGCTGTGATCGCAAATTCCATGCCACCTGATCCGCCGCCGACGATCGCGACCCTCTTGGGCGCCAGCGTCCTGACCAGCGCATAATCGCGGTCCCTGCCAAAGCTGGCGTTCTGCGCCGATCCTGCGATACCCTTGCCAAAGATATTGCCCGTCATCAACGAGGCGCCCGTGCGGGTCGACTTGCGGATTTCCTCCTCGCGGCCCTCGGCGATCTTGTTCGGGAACTGTGGGTCGTCGAGCGACTGACGGCAGGACGCAAAGAAGTCCGCCGCGCCATCACCGATGATCGTACGCATTTGATCGGGCGTGTTGACGTTGCACGATCCCATCAGCGGCATATCGATGCCCTTCGCCTTCAACCCTGCACGCATATGCTTGAGGTAGGGCAGCGCCACCATGTTCGGCACATAGAAGCCGCCGCCGATGATCTCGCCAGAGGAGATCTCAGGGTCGCGGCTTTTGGCGGGCAGCATCGATCCGAAGGTGCAATCGAGCGCGTCGATGCCAAGCGCATGGAGGCGCGGAGCATAATGTTCGATGAAATAGTCGAGGTCATAGCCGCCCTCGAAATTCTCGTCACACACCAGACGCGGGATCAACGGGAAATCCTTTCCGCACAACTCCTGCGTGCGCTGGAGAATTTCCTCGCAGAAAAGGAAGCGATCCTGATATTTGTCGTTGCGCCCCTGGTTTTCCAGCAGCGACAGGGTCACGTGCGGCAAAGACCCGTGGCAGAAATGAAAGCTGACATAGTCGTAACCCGCTTCCTTTGCCCGGCGCGCGCCCTGGGCATAGCATTCGACCAACGCTTCATATTCTTCGGTGGGCACAACACCCGGATGCTGGTTGCCGATGGGATATTTGCCGCTAGGCCCCCAGGCGACCGTGCCCGGAATCCAGCCCTTACCCGGCTCAAGCGGGAATGTTGCCCCCACGCCGGGGATCAGCCCACCGTAGAAAAGCTGAATGCCCGCCAGTGCGCCATAATTATGGATCACCTCCACCAGTTCACGCTGCGAGATGATATAGGTATCGTCGTAGATACCCAGCATCCGTTCGTTGATCAGCCCGTCCCAGCGAACGCAGGTCGCACCAACGCACACTGCACCATATCCTCCCGCCGCCAAAGCCTCATAGGCACCCACGGCCTGCCGCGTGACATAGCCCCGATCATCCGACATGTTCATCGTGGTCGGCGCATGGACCATACGGTTACGGAAAGTCAGGCCCTTGGTCTGAAAGGGCTGAAGCAGGGGATCGATGCTCACGATAATCCTCTCTGTCGCTCGCCCGAAAGGGAGCGGGTCGGTTGACAAGTGCAGGGGCTGGACTCGCACCCCTCATTGTTCGACACTATGTCGAAATTTCGTCACTCGGTCAATATATCGACATATGTGCATTTCTTTGCGAGAGCCATGTCATGTCCATTAAGCCTGTCGGAACTCCGCCGACCCCGTCTCTCCGGCAAGCGCGCAAGATCTTTGTCCGCAACCATATCTGCGAGGCGGCCAGAGATTTGTTTTTCGTCCAGGGTTATGCCGCGACCACTTTTGACCAGATCGCCCGCGCTGCGGGAACGCGGCGCACAACCCTCTATTCCCACTTCGCTGACAAGGCGGAGATACTGAGCGCAATCGGGGAAGCCTATTATGACGGGCTGTGCCGCATCGTCGAGGAACTGCCCGGTCCTACTCCGTCACGGGCAGAGATAGACGCCTGGATCGACACGCTCGTCCGGTTCGTGGAGCGGGAGCGTACCCCGGCCAGTTTGATGATTGGGCTGGGCGTCGGCAAGGATACGCCGCCTGCGGTAGAGCGGCTAAGTCAGCGTTTCCGCGATGCGCTGTCCGCGCGCCTACCCGCTTTCGCGCACGCCGACCGGCCCGGCCCGGACTTTCCCCTGCGACAAGCGTGGAAGCGGGTCGTGCTGCGCGAACTAAGCTTCGGCTGCCTGGAAGCGGCGCATCTGCCCGAAGAGGGGCAACCGATGCTGACGGTGGCAGCGGACCTATTCGAGCGGTTCATCCGGGAAAATGGCTGATCCTGCCAATGCCGTCCGCCAGTCCAGCGTCCGCCCAATGAGGCCGCGCTCAAAAGCTGCAACCATGTCCCCTCGGGATCGCTGGCATGGGCCATATCGTCAACGGGGTGGAGAACGTCCGGGAACTGACCTACGTGGAATAAGCAGGGTAGAATTTCGGTCTGGTCGGGCGACTTGTGCGCAACAGGTCGAAAGGATTCACCAAGGCAGAATAAAAAGACATTGACTCATGTCAATTGCAATGTCTCTATCGCCCCATCGGTGCCAGACCAAGGCCGCCGAAATAAGACGAGCGATACAATCGCCTTCGGCATAAGGGAGAGGATAGACAATGACCATCAGAACAACCCGGTCGGTGCTGCGCGCTGCGATCCTTGCCAGCGGCGCGGTTTTGAGCGCGCCCGCACTGGCCCAGAACTCACCCGCGCCGGCCCAGGCGACGGCGGATGCCGCGGGCGACAATGACATCATCGTGACGGCGCAGCGCCGGGCCGAACGGCTCGAAAGCGTTCCCTTGGCGATAACGGCCGTGTCCGGCGAAACGCTGGAGCGGACGGGCGTCCGCCAACTCGGCAATATCGGCCAGATTGCGGCAGGCGTTCAGGTCAACCGCGGTGGCGCCTTCACCCAACCGTCCGTCCGCGGTGTATCGACGATGGTACTCGGCTTTGGGTTCGAGAATAATGTCGCCGTCTATGTCGATGGCTTCTACCAGTCGGACGCCGTGTCCATCAACGGCGACCTCGTCAACCTTTCCAGCATGCAGATATTGAAGGGGCCGCAAGGCACTCTTTATGGCCGGAACGCCACCGGCGGAGCGATCGTGATCGAGACCCTGGCCCCGTCGAACAAGCTGACCGCCAGCGGCGAAGTCTCTTATGGACGGTTCAATGACGTTCGCGTCAAAGGCTATGTTTCCGCTCCGCTGACAGAAGGCGTAAAATTCAGTGTCGCGGGCTTCTTCCGGCATAGCGACAGCTATATCAAGAATCTTGACGGCAGCCCCGCAACGCCGACCCGCAACGCCACGGTCCGCACCAAGCTGGAACTCGACCCGCTCGACAATCTGACCGTCACGCTTGGCTACAACCATGTCTTCAGCGACGACAGCCGTGGTCTCGCCTACACTTATATTGGTTATTATGCCTATGCCGCCGTTCCCGCCACAGCGGGCCGCGCGACGACACCCGGCACGCTTTCCTCGAATGTCCGGCCCGATGCGTCGGTGCGGGCCGATGAATATACCGCCAAGGTGAAGTGGGACACGTCGATCGGCACGCTCACCTCCTACACCGGCTATGCACATCGCCTCAGCCATAGCATCTTCGATATCGACGGCTCGCTCGCCCAGCTTCAGGGCGCCTATGCAGTCGGGATCAATCAAGATACGTTCCAGCAATCGCTGGATTATGTCATCAACGCGGTGGACCGCCTCGATCTGGTGGTCGGCGCATCCTATTACAACGACGTGTTCAACAATCGCGAGACACAGCGTTACGGGCTATCGCTGCCTCCCAGTGCGCCGGACGCCTATGAGAATATCCGCTCCTCGTCCGAGGCGATGGCAGCCTATATCGACGCTACGCTGCGGATCGGCGACAAGCTGTTCCTGACCGGCGGCGCCCGCTATCATGATGAGCGACGCACATTCCAATATACCGAACGACCAGGCTACATTGGCGCGGTCGTGCTACCCAATCGCTCACCCGTTTCTGCCAGCTTCAGCAAGGTGACGCCGCGGGCGGTGCTGCGCTATGAAATCGCGCCGCGCACCAACGTCTATGCCTCCTATACCCAGGGCTTCCGCAGCGGCACTTTCAACATCGCTGTCCTGCCCACCGCCGAAGAGGCAGGCAGGGCGGTTCGGCCCGAGAAGATCGACTCCTATGAGATCGGCTTCAAGACCGCCTCTTCCCATTTCCGGTTCGACGCGGCCGCCTATTATTATAATTACCGCGATCTCCAGGTGGCGGTTACGGCAACCGGCCCGACCCGCGTGATCCTGTTCAACGCACCCAAGGCGGAAATCTACGGTGCGGAGGCGAACGCCTCCTACACCCCCCTTGAGGATCTGCACCTGCGCGCCGGCGTTGCCTATGTCCACGCCCGCTACAAGGATTTCGTCGATGCCAACGGCAATCCCGTCGCCTTTGGCACGGGTGTGACGGCGTCGGGCCTGAACAACACCACACAGCGTCAGGACTGGTCCAATCAGCAAATGGCGCGCGCGCCGACATGGACGCTCAATGCAGGGCTGGATTATACGGTTGCCGCTGCCGGCGGCCGCCTGACCGGCACTGCAAATGCCAGCTACACCTCCTCCTACGTGGTCACCAATCCATCGCTCTATGGCGTGAACGATCCCACGCGCGCGAACCAGCAACGCTATCGCCAAGGCGCCTATGGCCTCCTCAACGTGGCACTCAGCTGGACCGATCCGAGCGAGCGGTACACGATCGGCGCCTATGCCGACAATGTGACCAACACCCGCTATGCCCTCGTCTACAGCGGGTCGGGTCTGGGCGACTACAAACAGTATATGGATCCCGTGACCTATGGCGTCAGGCTCGGGTTCAAATACTAAAGGGGGGCTGGATGCTGCGGTTCACAAAGAGCCGCAGCATCCTTGCTGCGCAATATAGCACGCCACGCCGCACTGTCGCTTACCGCCCTGCCCCTAGCCAGGATAAACGCAAACGATGACCGACCTCAACCGCACGACGCTCAGCCGGAGCGCGATACTGCTGACCGGCAAGGTAGCGGTGGTGACAGGCGGCGGCGCGGGGATCGGGCGCGGCATCGCCATCGCCATGGCGGAATTCGGGGCCGATGTCGCGATCATCGATATCGACGGGGCAGCGGCGGAGGAGATCGCGACGTTGATCCGCGGCAAGGGGCAGCGCGCCCATGTTATCGTCGTCGACGTGACAGACCGCGATGCTGTCCGTGCCGCAATCGCTTCCACCGTGGAGACGCTGGGCAGACTGGATATTCTCGTCAACAATGTCGGCGGCACAAGACCCATCAAGTTGATCGACATCACGGACCGCCAAGCCGACCGGCAGATCGACCTAAATCTCAAGAGTCTGGTCGCCGCGACGCAGGCGGCGGCCCGCGCAATGATCGACGGCGGTGAAGGCGGGTCGGTCATCAACATCGCCAGCATAGAGGCATTGCGCGCCGCGCCGCCCTATTCCGTTTATGCCGCATGCAAGGCCGGGATGGTCAATTTCACTCGCACCGTTGCACTGGAACTGGCGGAGCATGGCATTCGTGTGAACGCCATCGCCCCCGATCTGGTGCCTACCGCTCATATGGCGACATTCGCGCCGGGCCTCGTCAGCGACGAAAGCAAGGCCGCGCAGGCACGCTATATCCCACTCGGTCGCGCGGGCAATCTGGACGATTGCGCCGGGGCGGCCGTGTTCCTCGCATCCGCCATGGCCGACTATATCACGGGCGTCACCATCAGCGTCGATGGCGGCACCTGGGCATCGAGCGGCTGGACCCGCGATGACGATGGCGGCTGGAAGCTGTTCGGTTAGGCCATTTATCGTCTCGGGCTCCCGGTCGTCCTCGTACTGATCATGGGGACGATATCGGGGCAGCAACCGCTCACCGAAACGCTTCCCGACTTGCGCTTCCCGCCACTCCACGTGAAATTCCTTATATTCAATGCTTTTTGGAGAGTGATGATGGACTTGGGCCTCAAGGATGCGCATGTCGTATTGGTCGGTGCATCACGCGGCATCGGGCGAGCGGCGGCACGGCGGTTCGCGGCGGATGGCGCCAAACTGGCACTGATTGCGCGCAATCCAAAAGTTCTCGAAAAGACCGCTGCGCAATGCCGGGAGATAGGCAGCCCCGAAGTCCTGTGCTTCGCGGCGGACATGGTCGACAGCCAGTCTATAGATACGGCTTTCACGGCGATCGGCGCTGCCTGGGGCACGATCAACGTGCTCATCAACAACGCCGCCAATTCCGTCGGTACGCACGGAGATTTTGCAAAATTCGCGGACGAGGCCGTCTATACCGAAGCCTATGACCGCATCGCGCTCGGCTATGTCCGCACCACCCGCGCGGCGCTGCCCTGGTTAAAGGCGGCAGAATGGGGGCGCATCGTTAATGTCTCCACGACCTCAACCGCCAGCGCATCACCCATGCTGCACGTTTACAACATGACCAAAGCGGCGCTCAACTCGCTAAGCATCTCGCTTGCGAAGGAACTGGCGCCGCTAGGCATTACCGTCAACATCCTGTCGCCCGGCAGCATCATGGTTGAGGGCGGTAATTGGGGCGAAGTCATCAACGGCTATTTCGCTAAAACCGGCCTCGATCCCAACAGCGCCCATGACGCGCTGAAGATGCAGAAGGAGATGTTCGGCGGTGGCGAAGGTGACGGTGTGTGGACACAGCGCATCGGCTATGTCGATGAATATGGCGCTGCAATCGTCTGGCTGGGGTCGAAAGCCAACAGCTATATGACCGGCGCCAATATCAATGTGGACGGAGGCAGCAATTTCCATTGCTGACAGGCGGGAGAGACAGCGATGAGCGAAACCCATGGCGCCCTGCTGGCGCGCTTCTTCGAATGCTGGAAAAACAGCGATCTGGACGGTGCCTTGGCAATGGTCGAGGAGGACGCTGTGTTTGAGCCGGATTTGAAAGGAACGCGTCACCAGGGCAAGAATGACCTCCGCGTCCTGTGGGGCACTTATATGGACCTGATGCAGTCCTATCACTGCGAGATTTTGTCGGTCCTGGAAAATGACCGGCAAGCCATGGTCGAGCGTCTCGAAGTCATTGGCTCGTCTGAAGGCGTAGAGATGCGCCTGCCGCTGGTCGGCGTATTCGCCATCAGCAAAGCGGGCAGAATTGCGTCGTGGCGCGACTATTGGGACACATCGATGGCCCCTGCGCACTAACACGCCCTCTCCCGGCATCATCACAATGAAGGACAGGATCATGAGCAACCTCGCGCCCGAGATTGAGACAGCACTGGATATCGGAAACCAATTGGGCGAAGGACCGATCTGGTCGGTCCCGGAACAGGCGCTGTGGTGGGTGAATTGCGAACATCCACCGGAACTGCACCGCTGGAACCCGGAAAGTGGGCAGCATGATCTATGGCCTATGCCCCAGCGGATCGGCGGCTTTGTACCAAAGGCGACGGGCGGGCTGCTCGTAGCACTGGCAGATGGACTATATGATTTCGATCCCGCGAATGGGACGCTGGTGCTGCGCGTCAAATCTGGACTGCCCGATCATATCAAGCTGCACGAATGCCATTGCGACCGACAGGGCCGGTTCTGGGTCGGCGCCTTTGACCATCATTATCTGGAAGACCGGAGTGCAGCGGGCGGCTTCCTGCACCGGCTGGACGGCAACAAGCTGACGCGCGTCATCGACGGGGTGTCGGTCTCCAACAGCCTGGCCTTCAGTCCCGACGGGCTGACTCTGTACGCTTCCGGCCCAATGGGCAGGGGGGTTGAGGCGTTCGATCTTGACCCGGCCACGGGCGAGTTGTCGAACCGACGTCCCTTTGTGAAACTGACCGCAGGCTTCGTGGATGGCGCGACTGTGGACGCGGAGGGCGGCTACTGGCTGGCTGTCGTGGGCGTAGGAGAATTGCACCGCTACCTCCCGGATGGCACATTGGACCGCGTTATCGCCCTGCCCTGTTCCAACCCCACCAAACCCGCCTTTGGCGGAGCGGACCTCGGGACGCTTTACGTCACTTCCACCAAGATGCAGATCAATCCCGAGCATGCTGGCAATGCAGCGAACGGCGGGATTTTCACGCTTAGACCGGATGAGCATGGCGTTGTGGAGATCCCCCTCGCCTGATCGAGCCATTTATCGGGCATGCGGCCTGACCCCGCAATATGAGGGCCTGGAACAAGTGTGCCGCGAATTGAGCGACAAGAAGCTCGTCATCCCCGGCTTGCTCGGAAGCCACGGCATCAAATGGAATTCCACCAAATTCCTCGTCGATCGCGAGGGTCAGGTGGTCGAGCCGCCCACGCCCAAGCCGCTGCGCGCCGCCGTTGAAAGAATATGTGACAAGCATGATGGGGAGAGGACGGATGAAGCTGGGCCTGGATATCGGCTATAGCCGCGCGCAGATGGCTCTGCCGATCGACCGCATATTAAAGGCGGAGGAGTTAGGGTTCGACAGTATCTGGACTGCGGAATCCTATGGTTCCGATGCGTTCAGTCCGCTTGCCTATATTGCCGCGCTCACCCGGCGCATTCGCCTCGGCACAGGCGTTGCGCAGCTTGCCGCGCGGACGCCCGCCAACTGCGCCATGACGGCGCAGACCATCGAAGAACTGGCCGGTCGGGGCCGCATGATCGTGGGATTGGGCGTGTCGGGGCCCCAGGTCGTAGAGGGATGGTATGGCCAGCCCTGGGGCAAGCCAGCCACCCGAATGCGCGACTATGTCGAGATCCTGCGCAAGATCTGGCGGCGAAAGGAACCGGTGACGCATGACGGACGGGAGATCCGCCTTCCCTACACAGGGGAAGGGGGGACAGGCCTCGGCAAGTCACTGAAAAGCATCCTGCACGGCAATCCCGATATCGGCGTGATGCTGGGCACCTCCATGCCGCTCACCATCCGCATGGCCGGCGAAATAGCGGACGGCTGGCTGTCGATGCACGTGACGCCGCGCTCCCTCGCGCCCAAGCTGAAACTGCTGGAGGAGGGCCTTGCCCGGCGGACCGACGGCAGGACGATGGAAAGGTTCGAGGTCGTCGGTATGGGCCGAGTCGTGCTCACGGACGATGTGCGCGGAGTGATCGACAAGGCCAAGCCTGCGATCGCGCTCTATGTCGGCGGCATGGGAGCAAAGGACGTCAATTTTCACAAGGACGCTATGGTCGAGCGCGGATATGGCGACGTCGTGGACCGCATACAGGAGCTTTATCTGGCAAACCACAAGGAGGAGGCCGCTGCCGCCGTGCCAGACGAATATATCGACGAGGCCACGATCATCGGGTCAGAAACACGTATGGCGGAACGCTACCGGGCGTGGGCCGATGCAGGTTTCACGTTGCTTCGATGCAACGATCCGTCAGCCGAGACGATGGACGCGCTCGCAAGGATCGCGCGCAAAGATTGATGCGCATCCACGACATCATTTACAAATGCAATGGCTCATGGGTAAACTCTTCGTGTAAAA
>DASVMZ010000070.1:0-10715 GCA_036384115.1 Sphingobium sp. | reverse complement strand
ATGCCGTTGCGTGGCAGTCTGGTTTGCACGGATAGTGGTTGGCATTGGCGGGCGGGCGCGACGGGGTTTGGTGCCGTGGCTGGTGATGACGCGCTGGTTCGAGGCGGCGATGCGGATGTGGTGAGGGCGCCTATAGAGTGCCCCTCGGCGGGTCGGTGGCGGGACTGCCCGCGCCACAGGGCGGGAGGCGTCGGGCTTGGTACGCGACGCGCGGGGTTCCTGTCCGCCGCCGTCGGCGCTTTCACGCGCCATGCCGGCTCCCCCCATCACGCCATGATCCGGCGTCCCCGGCGAAACGCCGCGTGAAAGATTTCCCCGGTCTGCCGGGGATATGCGATGACGCCGACATAGTGCACCATATTCCCTGGCACCGATGGCCAGCCCTCGACACATGCCCTGCGCCGCCGCCAGTCTCATCCCCCCTTCGCGCCTCGGGCGGAATACTATAGGGTGTGGGCAGTTACCGGGAGATGCCCTTGCCTGACGCCCCGCCCTCTCCGCCCCAAGAGCATGCCCCGGGCGCACTGGTCCGTCGTCATCGCCTGTCCACGCGCCTGTGGCACTGGGTCAATGCGATCACCCTCTATGGGCTGTTCACCAGCGGGCTGGGCATCTTCAACGCGCATCCGCGCCTCTATTGGGGGCAATATGGCGCGAATTTCGATACGGCATGGCTGGAGCTGAGCCGCTTTCCCGGCTGGCTGACCCTGCCGGCCCATTACAGCCTGGCCCTGTCGCGGCGCTGGCACCTGGCCTTTGCGCTGGTGCTGGGCTTCTCGCTGCTCTTCTACATGCTGTGGAGCCTTGCGAACCGCCACATCGCCCGCGACCTTGCCTTTCGCAAGGGGGAACTGAAGCCCGCCCATGTCTGGCGGGACATCCGCGCCCATGCCCGGCTGCGCTTCCCCACGGGCGTGGCGGCGCTGCGCTATAATGTCCTGCAAAAGGCCAGCTATGTCGGTGTGATCTTCCTCCTCCTGCCGCTGATGATCCTGACCGGTCTCACGCTGTCGCCGGGCATGGACGCCGCCTGGCCCTGGCTGGTCGAGCTGTTCGGCGGGCGGCAGTCGGCGCGGTCGATCCATTTCATCACCTGCTGGACGCTGGCGGGATTTTTTGTGGTGCATATCCTGATGGTCATCCTTGCCGGGCCGGTGAACGAGATACGCTCGATGCTGACCGGCTGGTATCGCCTGCCACGGGCGCGGGAGGACAAGACCCCATGAGTATCCTCCTCTCCCGCCGCGCGCTGATCGGCAGCGTCGCCGCCACCCTTGGCACCGGCCTGCTGGCGGGGTGCGACCGGCTGGCCGACAATGAACAGTTCCGCAAAATCCTCTTCTCCGCCGAGAATTTCCATAAATGGAGCCAGCGCGCCCTGTCCGACCGGCAGGCGCAGGCGCCGGAATTCCGCGCGGACCAACTGTCTCCCTTCTTCCGCGCCAATGGCACCAGCAATCCCGACACGCAGGAGTATCGGGCGCTGTGGCGCAGCGGCTTCGACGGCTGGCGCCTGCGCGTCGACGGGCTGGTCGGGCGACCCCTCTCGCTCAGCCTCGCCCAGATCCGCGCCATGCCCCACCGCGAGCAGATCACCCGCCATGATTGCGTCGAGGGGTGGAGCGCGATCGGCCAGTGGCGCGGCGTGCCGCTGGCCACCATCCTCAAGGCCGCGCAACTGAGCGACCGCGCCCGTTTCCTTGTCTTCCACTGTGCCGACCGGATGACCGCGACCCGGCCTTATTATGAGAGCATCGATATGATCGACGCTTTCCACCCCCAGACCATCCTTGCCTTCGCGTTGAACGACAAGCCGCTGAGCGTCGCCAATGGCGCCCCGCTGCGCCTGCGCGTCGAGCGGCAACTGGGGTACAAGCAGGCCAAATATCTGATGCATATTCAGGCTGTCGAAAGCCTGTCGAGCCTCTATGGTGGTAAAGGTGGATATTGGGAAGATACAGCCGGTTATGAGCATTTTGCCGGTATCTGATCCCAGCATATCAAGGGGCACGGACAGTCGATGAGCATGTGGTTGTTGGGCAAGGCGCTGAGCCGCCTTGTGGAGCGCGGGACGTTGACCGTCACGGATCATCGGGGTGGCGTCCATCGTTTCGGCACGTCCGACCCGGCCTTTCCCGATGTGGCGATCCGCTTCACCGATGCCCGCACGGCGTTCGACATATTGCGCGACCCCGCGCTGGGTGCGGCCGAGACCTTCATGGACGGGCGCCTGCTGTTCGACCGGGGCGACATCCTCGATCTCATCCTGCTGGCCCAGAGCAATCACCCGTGGGAGAATGACCGCGTCATCCAGCCGCCGGGCCGCCTCCGCCCGCTGTGGCAGAAGATCCATCGCCATATAAACCAGTTCAACCTGCCGGGCCGGTCACGGCGCAACGTCGCCCATCATTATGACCTGAACGGCGGTCTCTACGCGCTCTTCCTCGACGCCGACCGGCAATATAGCTGCGCCTATCATGGCCAGCCCGACATGACGCTGGAGGCGGCACAGGAGGCCAAAAAGGCGCATATCGCCGCCAAGCTGGCTCTGGCGCCCGGCCAGAAGGTGCTGGACATCGGCTGCGGCTGGGGCGGCATGGCGCTCTATCTCAACCGCCATTATGGGGTGGACGTGACCGGCGTCACCCTCTCCACCGAGCAGTTGGCCGTCGCCCGCCAGCGTGCCGAGGAGGCCGGCGTCGCGGACAAGGTGCGTTTCGAGCTGATCGACTATCGCGCGCTGAACAGGACCGGGAGCGACCGGTTCGACCGGATCGTGTCGGTCGGCATGTTCGAGCATGTCGGCGCGCCGCATTTCAGCGAATTCTTCCGCCAGTGCCGCAACCTGCTGACGCCGGACGGGGTGATGTTGCTGCACACCATCGGCCGGACCGACGGTCCCAATGTCACCGACGCCTTCACCCGCAAATATATCTTCCCCGGCGGCTATATCCCCGCCCTGTCGGAGGTGATGGCCGCCGCCGAACCCAACAGCCTGATGGTCAGCGATGTCGAGATATTGCGGCTGCATTATGCCAGGACGCTGCGCCACTGGTACGACCGCACCGTCGCCAACAAGGATGCGATCGAGGGGCTTTATGACGCGCGCTTCTATCGCATGTGGACCTTCTATCTGGCGGGCGCGATCAGCGGATTCGAATATAAGGCGCTGGTCAATTTCCAGCTCCAGTTCGTCCGCAACCGTCACACGCTGCCCATCACGCGCGACTATATGCTGGAGGAGGAGCGCAGGCTGGGGAGCGGCTGACGGGCCGGGGGAACTCCCCCCGACCCGTCCTCACAACGCGGGAAAAGCGCCGGTTTCAGAAGCCACGCCCGATCCCGGTTGCACTGCGCCGCCACCCCTGTTAGCGGCGCGCGCAAAGACCCTGTCAGAAAAGAGCCTGCGCCATGTCCCAGTCCAAGGTTTCCCAGTCCAAGGATTCCATCAAGCGTGTCGTCCTCGCCTATTCAGGCGGTCTCGACACCAGCGTCATCCTGAAATGGCTTCAGCAGGAATATGGCTGCGAGGTCGTGACCTTCACCGCCGACCTGGGACAGGGCGAGGAGCTGGAACCTGCGCGCGCCAAGGCCAAGCTGATGGGCGTCAGGGACGAGCATATCTTCATCGACGACCTGCGCGAGGAATTCGTGCGGGACTATGTGTTCCCGATGATGCGCTCCAACGCGCTGTACGAGGGCCTCTACCTGCTCGGCACCTCCATCGCCCGGCCGCTGATCGCCAAGCGCCAGATCGAGATCGCCCGGATGGTCGGCGCGGACGCCGTGTCCCATGGCGCGACCGGCAAGGGCAATGACCAGGTGCGGTTCGAGCTGGGCTATTATGCGCTCCAGCCTGACATCAAGGTGATCGCTCCGTGGCGCGAATGGGATCTGACCAGCCGCACCGCGCTGATCGAGTTTGCCGAAAGACACCAGATCCCGGTGCCCAGGGACAAGCGCGGCGAAAGCCCTTTCTCCACCGACGCCAACATGCTGCACACCTCGTCCGAGGGCAAGGTGCTGGAGGATCCGTGGGACGAGGTGCCCGACTATGTCTATTCGCGCACGGTGAACCCGGAGGACGCGCCGGACGTGCCCGAGGTCATCACCGTCGATTTCGAGCGTGGCGACGGCGTGGCGATCAATGGCGTGGCCATGTCGCCCGCGACCCTGCTGGAGACGCTGAACGACTATGGCCGCCGCCACGGCATCGGCCGCCTCGATCTGGTCGAGAACCGCTTCGTGGGCATGAAGTCGCGCGGCATGTACGAGACGCCGGGCGGCACCATCTATAATCTCGCCCATCGCGGCATCGAGCAGATCACGCTGGATCGCGGCGCGGCGCATCTCAAGGACGAGCTGGCGCCGCGCTATGCCGAACTCATCTACAACGGCTTCTGGTTCTCGCCGGAGCGCGAGATGTTGCAGGCCGCCATCGACCATAGCCAGGAGAAGGTGTCGGGCACCGTCCGGCTCAAGCTCTACAAGGGCAGCGTGATCGTGACCGGCCGCCGGTCGCCCAACTCGCTGTACAGCGAGAAGGTCGTGACCTTCGAGGACGACGCGGGCGCTTATGACCAGCGCGACGCGGCGGGCTTCATCAAACTCCAGGCCCTGCGCCTGCGCCTGCTGGGCCGACGCGACCGCTGATCGGGGTGGGTTGCGCGACAGGCAAAAGGCGAAGGGCGTCCTCCCCGGCGGGAGCGGCGCCCTTTGCCATGGTGAGGAGGAGGGTGATAGAGGCGAGGGAAGGCTGGCGATGGCGCATTCCTTTGCCCCCTCCACCATCCTTTGGACGTCCCCGCCGACGAGTTGGGAAAGAATTGAGGGGGGGGGGGGCATAAACCGGCCCTTCCGTCACCTCCGGCCCCGGCGGGAGCAACGGGCGGCAGAACGACCGGCAGAATGTCCGCGCCTTGTCCCGGATATTCGCCGCCCGCCCGCACCGTCATCAGGGCGGCGCGCCTTTGCAACCATCTCGCGCTCATCCTGTTTTCGCGCTAGTCCTGCGGGGCAAGTGCGAGGGAGAGAGATGTGAAGCCGTTGCTGTTTCTGATGTCCGGCGCGGCCGTCGCCGCCGCCGTCCTGAGCGCGAGCCATGAGGCCGCCAGCCAGCAGCAGCGCGACATTCCCACCGTCTCCAGCATCTCGCCGCAGGAACGGCAGGAGGGCGCGAAGGCCCATCCGCAACTGCTGGCCGAATTCGGCGGACTCTATGCCGGGCCGCAGGCCGCCTATGTCACCAGCGTCGGCCGCCGGATCGCGGTCCAATCCAGCCTGTCCGGCAGCCAGGGCGATTTTACCGTCAGCCTGCTCAACAGCGCGGTGAACAACGCCTTCGCCATCCCCGGCGGCTATATCTATGTCACGCGCCAGTTGACCGCGCTGATGAACAGCGAGGCGGAACTGGCGGGGGTGCTGGGGCATGAGGTCGGCCATGTCGCGGCCCAGCATGGCAAGCGGCGGCAGGATGCGGCGCAGCGCAACTCCCTGCTGGGCGCATTGGGACAGGTGCTGGTCGGTGCGGTCGCGGGCGATTCGGCGCTGGGCGGCCTGCTGCAAAAGGGGATCGGCACCGGCAGCCAGCTTTTGACCCTGCGCTTTTCCCGTACGCAGGAATATGAGGCGGACGATCTGGGCATCCGCTACCTCGCCAGCGCGGGCTATGATCCGCGCGCCCTGTCCGACACGCTGGCCAGCCTCGCCGCGCAGAATATACTGGATGCGCGGGTGAAAGGCACCCAGTCCAGCGTGCCCGCATGGGCCAGTACCCACCCCGACCCCGCATCCCGCGTCCAGCGTGCGCTGGACAATGCCCGCGCCACCGGCTCGACCGCGACGTTCCGCAACGCCGATGTCTTTCTGACCAACATCGACTGCATGCTCTATGGCGACGATCCGCGCGAGGGCATCGTGGAAGGCAATCGCTTCCTCCACCCCGCCTTTCGCCTGAAATTCGCGGTGCCGCAGGGCTTTGCGACGGAGAATGGCACGCAGGCCGTGACGATCAGCGGATCGCAGGGGCAGGCGCAGTTTTCAGGCGGCAGCTATGGCGGCGACCTGCCCGGCTATGTCGGCGGGGTGTTCCGCAAGCTGGCGGGCGAGGGCAGCTTTGCCACGCCGCAGGTGCAGCGGACGACGGTCAACGGCCTGCCCGCCGCCTATGCGACCACAAGGGCGCAGGGATCGAACGGCAGCATGGTGGACGTGACGGTCTTCGCCTATCAGTTCGGCCCCTCGACCGCCTATCATTTCGTGACGATGACGCAGGCGGGCGCGGGCATCGGGCCGTTTGCCGCCATGGTGCAGTCGATGGCCCGCATGACGGAGGCCGAGGCGGCAAAGGTGCGGGTGCGCCGCGTGCGGATCGTCACGGTCAGGCCGGGCGACACGGTGGCGTCGCTGGCGGCCCGCATGGCCTATGACGATTATCCGGCGGATCGGTTTCGTGTTCTCAACGCCCTGTCCACCACCGCATCGGTGCGGCCCGGACAGCGGGTGAAAATCGTCAGCTATTGAAGAGACGGGCATGGGGGGAGGGTTTTGCCCAGCCATTGGTCGTTGGCACCCACCCCTGTTATGCCCTCGTTACCCGGTCGATTCGGCATCAGTTCCCGGCGTTGCCCAGACCATTGCCGACCTTGTTGAAGGTGTTGCTCAGTTTCTTGCCCAGCGATGTCATCGCCGAGAGGGCGGCCACCGCGATCAGTGCGGCGATCAGGCCATATTCGATGGCTGTCGCTGCTCTGGTCGAGCAGATCAGTTTCAGGATGAAGCGCATGATTTTCCCCCGCGCGGGCCATTTGTGGCTTCGCGCACTCTCTCGCTTGCAGAAAATAAGGGCGGCGAAGTCAGATACTTCGCCGCCCCAATCTTTTTGCGCCGGCTCAGGCTGGCGCTATCGGAACGCTCTTAGTTGCCAGCGTTGCCGAGGCCGGTGCCGACCTTGTTGAAAGTGTTCTGAAGCTTGCTGCCCAGCGTTGTCATCGCGCCGATGGCGGCAACTGCGATCAGCGCGGCGATCAGGCCATATTCGATCGCGGTGGCACCCTTGTTGTTCTTGAAGAACTTGCGAATGGCTTTCATATCTAAACTCCTAATCGTCGGCGAAAACGTCAACCCGGCCATGGGTATCTAGCAAGGCCATGTGTAAATCTATTGCGGTTTCCAAAGTGCTAACAAGGATAAGGCCCGTGTAAAAAATCTATAGTTAAGAATTGTTAACTTTGTTGGCTACATTGTCCCACATGTGCGTGGTACGACTTGCCACATTGTTGACCGCGACTATGATGGCGAGGACGACCAGCGCAATGATGAGGCCATATTCCACCGCCGTCGCGCCCCGAACGTCTCTTTTCAATGACTTGAGCAGTCGGTACACGGGCTTTCCCCAAAGCGATCCACAGGCGCCGTCATGCTAGGGGGGCGTCCTTAATAAAAGGCTATGCGATGCCCGAATTTGTGCCCCCCCTGCTCGTGGTGGCGGCGGCCCTGGTCGATGCCGATGGGCGCGTCCTCCTCCAGGAGCGCCCCGCGGGCAAGACCATGGCGGGGCTGTGGGAGTTTCCGGGCGGCAAGATCGAGCCGGGCGAGACGCCGGAGGCCGCGCTGGTGCGCGAATTGCGCGAGGAACTGGGCATCGATACCGAGACGGCGTGCCTGGCGCCCGCCACCTTTGCCAGCGCGTCGCTCGACCTTGGGCAAGGCGGGGGACAGGGCGGCGGACAGGGCGGCGGACGGCACCTGCTGCTGCTGCTCTATGTCTGCCGCAAATGGCGCGGCGTGCCGCAACCGCTGGAGGGCGGGTCGCTGTGCTGGAAATATCCGGCGGAGATGTTCGCCCTGCCCATGCCGCTGGCGGACCTGCCGCTGGTCAGCCTGCTGGAGGCGCTGCTTTAGGAGATGGCGCGCGCTACTGCGGCGGGCTTTTCAGGGCGTCGGCAAGCGACACCGTGGCCGATCCGCGCCGGGCCGCCCGGGGTTGCGAGGGGTCGGGGCGCCAGCCGCTCATATGCACGATCTCGAACCGTTCGCGCACCCGCCCGTCGGGGTCGGCGCTGGCCGCGAAATGCTCGATCGCCCGCATCAAGGCGCCCCGGCCAAGCGCGGGCGGGCGGGACAGCAGGCATTGCGCCGCGCCCATGCCCCGCAGGTCGGCCATCAGGCCCAGCAACCCCTCATAGCCGACGCGCAGCGACTGCACGTCCGCGACCGGCATCGCAAATCCGGCGCGGGAGAGCAGGTCGCCCGCGCTCCGCACGTCGATCTGCGGATGGATGCGCTGTGCCGGGCGATCCCCGTCCGCCGCCAGCAGGGCAGCGCGCAGCAGCCCCAGCGACCCTGCGCCGACGAAGGCGACGAGCAGCAGCCCGTCGGGGCGCAACACCTCGCGCAACTGCACCAGAAAGCCGGGCACGTCGTTGACACCCTCCAGCGTGCCGCAGCACAGGATGAGGTCGGCGCTGGCGGGCGCGAAGGGCAGGGGCGCATCCTCGTCCACCACCGCGCCGCCGTGCGCCGCCGCGAACAGCGCGCCCGGATCGCCGACCGTCACCGCCATGCCGCGCGCGCGTAGGGCACTGGGCAACAGGTCAGTCGGCGCGCCGATCACCAGCGCGTCGTGGAAGGTGCGGCTGACATCGGCCAGCCGGTCGAGCATCTCCTCCGCTGCTGCCTCATAGAGAAAGGCATGATCGGCAAAGCGGCGCGCGGCCCTGTCCCGCCGCCGGGCGCGCAGGGGCATGTCGAAGATGGTCGGAACAGTCATGCCGCGCCTTGTGCCTCCAGCGGCTGCAGGGAACAAGAGCGGGATGATGCGCGGTGGGCGAAAGGTGGTGACGGGGAGGGTGGTGGCTGGGGGGCGCTCATTGCTACGCTGTCCGGCCTGTGGAGGCCGCAACGGGACGTACCGCAAAACCGATCAAAATCAGATCGCTATCCCTTTCCATTCCGCTAGCATCAAGCGATGGACGAAAGCCGATACCAAAGCGGAGCCACAGTGGGTGGCAAATGGGGCTGCGTTGCTTCTGTCATCGCAACGCTACCCATCTTCATCCTGCTGCTTATTGTCGATGCTCTGGGAGATTGTGCCCCGGATATTCAGTGTGGAAAAGGCGTGTGGACCCACGTGTTTCTTTCCTCCACTCTGGTCGCTATCGTTGTCGGTCTTGGCGTTCGTTGGATCGTCAATCGTGTCCGCCCAAAAGATAGCTGACGCATGAAACTGCTCCGCCAATTCGGCAACGCCATCCTCGACTTCGCGCTGCCCGGCCTGCGGGGACATGCAAGGGGGAGTTACACAGCACATATTTTCCTGCCCGCGCCACGGTTTTCTGGGGATTTTTGGAAAAGATGGTCCATCAGTAATCAACAGCGAGCGGACTGACGGTAAACGATGATTTGTTGTCGTTAGTCTGGGTGTCTGTTAGCTCAAGCAAGAGATCGGCAGAAGTCAACGAGGGCATGATGTTTGGTAAGCTGTTCGGCAAGAAGAAAGACGCGGGCAGCGATGAGGCCGCGCAGAAAGCTGCCTTGCTTGATTCGGCAATCGAGGAAGCGCGTTCGACAAACCCAGTCGCGCATTTAAAGATCGGCGCGGAAGAGCTTGTGCAGCGATTGCTGGATGGCATGAAAACGGAACGAGGTGTTCACGTCGAAAGTCTTTTGGGTGTGTTGGGATCGCTGGCAGGTTTCTGCTGTATCGATAGCAGATTAAAACAGGTTGCTATAAAAGGCCTAAGCAGTCGCGAGATAGGCATAGTAGATGTCGAAACCTCAGATGGTAATCGTTATTATCTAGGGGATCCAATTAATAGCTTGCTGGCGGGTTCTGATTTATCCCTTTGGGCGCTGGTGGCCGGGATTGTTAATCACCTTGGAAGTCAGGACTACCCTGACTTTAATGGTATCGCAGGACACGTGGCTTCAACGCTGGGAGGCCCCGAATTTGGACTGCCGCGTGTTCCTGATCACCATAAATTGAACGATCTCCCGATCAACTATGTGCGGGACATTTGGCCTCATGTTCTTCCTTTGCTCGATAACCGCGTACCAGTGCTGCAAGAACGCATCACGCTATTCGGATTTGCTGTTCAAAACGTCATCCAAATGGGCAAGGATGTAATCTCTCCAGCGGTTGCGGGAAAGCTGGTCATGGAATGTGCGGTGCCCATGTCAAAACTCGATCCAGCCAAACTATGGGCTTAAAAGAATCGGCCTGATCTCAGCATTTTTGCTGCGAACTAGCCTTACACAACTGTTACTGTGCTGTTCCATCACGATCATGTATCTCAGGCGTTTCTGCACCGCGCTGTGTTTTCGTGAATATGGTGTATCATGCTGAAATTATTGAAAGAAGTTGGTAAACCCATACTGGATTTTGCCCTTCCCAGTAGATGTCCACAATGCTCTGAAATCGTCGCGGAGCAGCATAGTTTCTGCGCGCCCTGCTGGCAGTCGATCCACTTCCTCGGCGATCCCTGCTGCGTCACGTGCGGGCTGCCCTTTGCCTATGATCTGGGACCGGGGGCGCAGTGCGGGGCCTGTCATGCCGATCCGCCGCCGTTCGACCGGGCGCGGGCGGTGATGGCCTATGGCGCGGTGGCGCGGACGGTCGTATTGCGCTTCAAATATGGCAGGCGCACCGGCCATGCCCGCCTCATCGCGCGCCATATGGCCCGGCACCTGACCGGCATGGCGATGGCGCAGGTGCT
>DASVMZ010000069.1:0-11939 GCA_036384115.1 Sphingobium sp. | reverse complement strand
GGTCAGGCCGCGCTGTTCCGTCATCCAGCGGATGGCGTCGCCATGCTCGCCGCAGCCGAAGCAGTGGTAAAAGCCCTTTTCATCGTTGATCGTGAAGCTGGGCGTCTTCTCATTATGGAAGGGGCAGCAAGCCTTATACTCGCGCCCGGCCTTCTGGACCTTGATGCTCTTGCCGATGAGCATCGACAGCGTCGTGCGCGCGCGGACCTCGTCAAGAAACTGGGGTGAGAGCGACATGCGTATAATTATACCAGAGTAATGCGTCTGCCGCGACGGGAAAACACGGCGGACAGGAAAGACAATTCGAACAGCCGGCCCGGGAGCAGGCCGAAAACGCGGGGCAGGCCCGGAATATCAGGCGAGGGCGGCCTTCACCAGCCCGCTCGCCTTGCCCATGTCGATGACGCTGCCATGGCGTTCCTTGAGGATGGCCATCACCTTGCCCATGTCCTTGAGCGATGCCGCGCCCACCTCGGCCTTGATCCCTTCGATGGCGGCGCGGGTTTCGTCCTCGGACAGCTGCTGGGGGAGGAAAGTCTCGATGACCGCAATTTCGGCCTGTTCCTTGGCGGCCAGTTCGGTGCGGCCCGCGTCGGTGAACATGGTGATCGATTCGCGGCGCTGCTTGACCATCTTTTGCAGCACCTCGACCACCGTCACGTCGTCGTCCGGCACGCTGGTGGCTACGCGCAGTTCGATGTCGCGATCCTTCAGCTTGGCGAGGATCAGGCGGACTGCGGCCAGCGTTTCCTTGTCTCCGCCCTTCATCGAGCTGATCTGGGCGGCCTTTATTGCGTCGCGAATCATGGCGGCGTCATCGTCCTTGTGATGGCTGTTCGGGAAAGGCAGGAGCATAGCACAGTTCGCCGGTCTTTAATAGATTGACCCGCCTGCCCGACAGGCCTAGTTCACCGGCCGTTTAGCCTGTGCCACGGCGCGGCTTGCCGACCAGATGAAAAGCAAAAGCAGAAGGATTCGCACCATGGCTCACGCCACCTACCCCGCTGTGCCCAAGGGAGCGACGGGTGTATTGGTTCTGGCTGACGGCCATGTCGTGTTCGGCCGCGGCTTTGGCGCGGTGGGCGAGGCCGTGGGGGAGCTATGCTTCCACACCGCGATGACCGGCTATCAGGAGATCATGACCGATCCCAGCTTTGCGGGCCAGATCATCAATTTCACCTTTCCGCACATCGGCAATGTCGGCACCAACGCCGACGATGTGGAGGCGGAGACGCCATGGGCGCTGGGCTGTATCGTGCGGCAGGATGTGACCGCGCCAAGCAATTTTCGCAACGTGCAGCCGTTCGACGAATGGCTGAAGGAGAAGGGCCGCATCGGCCTGTCGGGTGTCGATACCCGTGCGCTGACCCGCCTGATCCGGGAGAAGGGCGCGCCCAACGCTGTGCTGGCCTATGATCCCGACGGCGCGTTCGACCTGGCCGCGCTGCATGCCAAGGCGCTGGCATGGCCGGGGCTGGAGGGCATGGACCTGGCCATTGAGGTGACGGGTGCGGAGCGGCTGTGGGCCGATGGCATGTGGACGCGGGGCGAGGGTTATCGGCTCAATGCCAGCGCAGTGAATGCCCCTCATGTCGTCGCGCTCGATTTTGGCGCCAAGCATAATATCTTCCGCAATCTGGTGAAGGCGGGCGCGCGCGTCACCGTGCTGCCCGCGACCGCGACGATCGATCAGATCCGCGCGCTGGAGCCGGCGGGCGTGTTCCTGTCCAACGGTCCGGGCGATCCAGCCGCGACGGGCGACTATGCGGTGCCGGTCATCAAGGCGCTGCTGGACGAGGACGTGCCCCTGTTCGGCATTTGCCTCGGTCATCAGATGCTGGCGCTGGCCGCCGGTGCCAAGACCGAGAAGATGCATCAGGGCCACCGCGGCGCCAATCATCCGGTCAAGCGGCTGGAGGATGGCGTGGTCGAGATCACGTCGATGAACCATGGCTTTGCAGTCGACAAGGCGACGCTGCCCGCCAATGTGGTGGAGACGCATGTCAGCCTGTTCGACGGCTCCAATTGCGGCATCGCCTTTACTGACAAACGCGCCTTTGGCGTACAATATCATCCCGAGGCGTCGCCGGGGCCGCAGGACAGCTTTTATCTGTTCACCAAATTTGTCGAGGGGTTGGCATGAGCCTGAACGATCTTGAGAGCCATGTCCTGGCCTATTATCTGGTCGGTGCGGGAACGCGCCCCCGATGCCGGGCAGCGACCTTTGCCAGTCTGGTCGCCTGAGCCATGAGCGTCAAACTGCCCAAAGTGGACCCGGCCCGACTGGAACAGGAATGGGAGGCCGACAAGACGGTCCTTGCCAGCCTTGCCGAAAATGGCGACCGGGCGACCCTGCCACGCCTGATCGACGTCAGCTTTCGCGGCACGGACGAGCAGTTTGACCGGGTGCTGGAGATCGCCATCCTGTTCGGCATGGTCGAACTGGACCGGGAAGTGGGCGAGGACGGCGAACTCTACCTGTTCCTGGAATGCGAGCAGGCCGTGGACGAGGAATCGATCCGCAGTCTGGCGCGCAAGTGCATTCAGATCGAGATGATGACCGGCGTGGAATATGATGGCTGGGGGTGCGAGGCGGAGACAGGGGCGACGCATTGAGCACGGGGCAGGCGGAATGGCGCGATATTTAGGATGGCTTCGGCTTTGGACTGTCGTGACGGCTGGCCTGATTACGTATTTTTGCTGGGTAGCGATTCAGCAACCTAATGTGCAGTTGTCGACGGGAGCATCTTGGTATTGCGTGCCCGGATCCGTAGTTTTGGAAACGCGAGAGGAAGAGATTGGAATGACTATTCCTTCTGACCGCGATTTACTTGCTGCAAAAAAAAGATGGAAAAAGCATAATCCTGGAGCAAGCGAATTTGATACTGAGACCATGGCTCCCTTGATTGCTTCAAGGCCAATATACAAGAATATCAAATATTTTTCGTGCGTTTCTTACAGTGCCTTGATGACGGCAATTTTTCACGCCTTGTTGATAGCCCTAGCTATAGGGCTGTCATTTTTATTAGTGCGCTGGGTAGCGGTTGGATTTTTGAGAGATAGTAATGCCAAAAAGAACTGACATCTCGTCCATCCTCGTCATCGGCGCAGGCCCCATCATCATAGGGCAGGCGTGCGAGTTCGATTATTCGGGCACGCAGGCGATCAAGGCGCTCAAGGAGGAGTGCTATCGCATCGTGCTGGTCAACTCCAACCCGGCGACGATCATGACCGATCCCGAGCTGGCCGATGCGACTTATATCGAACCGGTGACGCCGGAGATCGTGGCGAAGATCATCGAGAAGGAGCGCCCCGACGCGATCCTGCCGACGATGGGCGGGCAGACCGCGCTCAACACCGCGCTGGCGCTGTTCAACGACGGCACGCTGGAAAAATATGGCGTCCAGATGATCGGCGCGGATGCGGAGGCCATCGACAAGGCGGAAGACCGGATCAAGTTCCGCAATGCGATGGACAAGATTGGGTTGGAAAGTGCGCGCTCGACCATTGCCCATACGCTGGAGGAGGCGCTGGCGGGGCTGGAGTTTACCGGCCTGCCCGCGATCATCCGTCCCAGCTTCACCATGGGCGGGACGGGCGGCGGCATCGCCTATAACAAGGACGAGTTCGTCAAGATCGTCACAGGCGGTCTCGATGCCTCGCCGACCACCGAAGTCCTGATCGAGGAATCGCTGATCGGCTGGAAGGAATATGAGATGGAGGTGGTCCGCGACCGTGCGGACAATTGCATCATCATCTGCTCCATCGAGAATGTCGATCCGATGGGCGTCCACACGGGCGATTCCATCACCGTCGCCCCCGCGCTGACGCTGACCGACAAGGAATATCAGATCATGCGGAACGCCAGCATAGCGGTGCTGCGTGAAATCGGCGTGGAAACAGGGGGTTCCAACGTTCAGTTCGCGGTGAATCCCAAGGATGGCCGCCTGATCGTCATCGAGATGAACCCGCGCGTGTCGCGCTCCTCCGCGCTGGCGTCCAAGGCGACGGGTTTCCCCATCGCCAAGGTCGCGGCGAAGCTGGCGGTGGGCTATACGCTGGACGAGATCACCAACGACATCACCGGCGTTACTCCGGCCAGCTTCGAGCCAACCATCGACTATGTGGTCACGAAGATCCCCCGTTTCGCATTTGAGAAGTTCAAGGGCGCCGAGCCGCTGCTGGGCACCGCCATGAAATCCGTGGGCGAGGTGATGGCCATCGGGCGCAACATCCATGAGTCCATGCAAAAGGCCCTGCGCGGGCTGGAGACGGGGCTGAGCGGCTTCAACCAGGTCGACCATCTGGTCGGCGCGGCCAAGGACGACATCATCGCCGCGCTGGCGCAGCCGACGCCCGACCGCCTGCTGGTCGCGGCGCAGGCCCTGCGCGAGGGGCTGACCGTCGCGGAGATCAACGCCATCGCCAAGTTCGATCCCTGGTTCCTGGAACGGATCGAGGAGATTGTGAATGCGGAGAAGGAAGTCCTCTCCAACGGCCTGCCGCAGGATGCCGAGGGCATGCGGCGCCTGAAGTCCATGGGCTTTTCCGACAAGCGCCTCGCCTGGCTGGCGCTCCAGTCCGCCAACCTGCGCCCTGGCATGGACATGGCGATCCGCCGTGGTTCCGGCCTGATCAGGGAAGCGGTCGTCGCCATGACCGGCGGTGTGACCGAGGATGAGGTGCGCGCGCTCCGCCATCGGCTGGGCGTGCGCCCCGTGTTCAAGCGGATCGATACCTGCGCGGCGGAGTTCGAGGCCAAGACGCCCTATATGTACTCCACCTATGAGGCGCCGATCTTTGGCGCCGCAGAGGATGAGAGCGCGCCCAGCGACCGGCGCAAGGTCGTGATCCTTGGCGGCGGTCCCAACCGCATCGGGCAGGGCATCGAGTTCGACTATTGCTGCTGCCACGCCTGCTTTGCGCTGGAAGATGCAGGCTATGAGACGATCATGATCAACTGCAACCCGGAGACGGTCAGCACCGATTATGACACCTCCGACCGCCTGTATTTCGAGCCGCTGACGGCCGAGGACGTGCTGGAAATCCTGCATGTCGAAAAGTCGCGGGGTGAACTGGTCGGTGTCATCGTGCAGTTTGGCGGGCAGACCCCCCTCAAGCTGGCATCGGCGCTGGAGGCGGCGGGTATCCCCATATTGGGCACTTCGCCTGACGCCATCGACCTTGCCGAGGATCGTGAGCGGTTCGCCGCGCTGATCCAGAAGCTGGGCCTGCTCCAGCCCGCCAACGGGATCGCGCGCAGCCGGGAAGAGGCGATCGCGGTCGCCACGCGGATCGGCTACCCCGTGCTGACCCGTCCCTCCTATGTGCTTGGCGGCCGCGCGATGGAGATCGTCGACAGCGAGGCGCAGCTGGATCAATATATCCAGACGGCGGTGCAGGTGTCGGGCGACAGCCCCGTCCTGATCGACCAGTATCTGCGTGACGCAGTCGAGGTGGATGTGGACGCGCTGTGCGATGGCGACGATGTCGTGGTCGCGGGCGTGCTCCAGCATATCGAGGAGGCGGGCGTCCATTCGGGCGACAGCGCCTGTTCCCTGCCGCCCTACAGCCTCTCTGCGGAGATCATCGCCGAGATCGAGCGCCAGACCGAGGTGTTGGCCCATGCATTGTCCGTGCGCGGCCTGATGAACATCCAGTTCGCGGTGAAGGACGGCAATGTCTATCTGATCGAGGTGAACCCCCGTGCCAGCCGCACGGTGCCCTTTGTCGCCAAAGCGATTGGAACTCCTATCGCCAAGATCGCCGCGCGCGTCATGGCGGGCGAGAAACTGAAGAATCTGCCCCTGATCGACCGCAACGCGATCAGCCATGTGGCGGTCAAGGAGGCGGTCTTTCCGTTCAACCGCTTCCCCGGCGTCGATCCGGTGCTGTCGCCCGAAATGAAGTCGACGGGTGAGGTCATGGGCATCGATGATGATTTTCCCACCGCTTTTGCCAAGGCACAGCTTGGCGCTGGCGTAGTGCTGCCCCTGTCAGGCGCGGTGTTCGTGTCGGTCAAGGACAGCGACAAGCCCATCGTCCTGCCCGCCGTCCGCAAAATGGCCGGCATGGGCTTTCGGATAGTGGCGACCGGCGGCACGGCCCGTTACCTGATCGAAGAGGGCATCACCGTGGAGACCGCGAACAAGGTGGCGCAGGGCCGCCCGCATATCGTGGATCGGATCACCGACGGCGGGATCGACGTGATCTTCAACACGACGGAGGGCTGGCAGTCGCTCAAGGACAGCGAATCCATCCGCAAGAGCGCGCTGCGGTTCAAGGTGCCCAGCTTCACCACGGCGGCGGCCAGCGTAGCCGTTGCGGATGCGATTGAGGCATTGCGTTCGCGTCCCCTTGAAGTACGGGCGCTCCAATCCTATTATTCTGTCCCGCAAGTCTGATCTTCCGACCGCTTCCGAACCATCGGAGGCGGGCCATCCGACGGGGTGGATGTGCGGCTCGGCCGCGACAGGTCGGCCGCGATCGGGCTTCCGGCGGTATTATGTTAGGGGAATGAATGGCGATCATGGATAAAATGCCGATGCTGGCCATAGGCCACGAGATGCTGACCACTCAGCTTCGGGCATTAAAGGCTGAGCGTCCGCTGATCGTCGACGCGATCGAGGAGGCACGCGCCCATGGCGACCTGTCCGAAAATGCGGAATATCATGCGGCCAAGGAGCGGCAGGGCCAGGTAGAGGCGACCATCGCCGACCTGGAGGACAAGCTGTCGCGCGCGCAGGTCATCGACCCGTCGACCCTGTCGGGGGACAAGGTCGTGTTCGGTGCGACCGTCACCCTGATCGACGAGGATGACAAGCCGGTGAAATATCAGCTCGTCGGCCAGGCCGAAGCTGATGCCAAGCAGGGCATGATCAGCTATAACAGCCCGCTGGGCCGCGCACTGATCAGCCGCAACGTCGGTGACGAGGTCGAAGTGACCGTGCCGTCGGGCGACAAATTCTACCTGATCGACAAGATCGAATTCATCTGACCCACAGCGGGCCTGATCCGATCCAGCCTGATCCGTCGGGACAGGGGGGCGTGTCGCTGTGACATTGCCCTCCGGTCGTATGACCAATATTATCGCGATCGTGACATTGCTGGTCTTTGTCGTGACGGATCTGGGCGGTTTCGTCGATCTGGCGGCGGTGATGGGCGGTTTCATTCCCGCGCGGGTCGGCGGTGTGACGCCGCCAGCGGGACTGCCCTTCCCCTGGCTGCCGCTGGTCTTCACCCCGCTCACCACCACGCTGCTGCATGGGGGGTGGATGCATATCGCCTTCAACATGCTGATGCTGATCTTCTGCGGTCGGCAGGTCGAGGTTGTACTGGGGCGCTGGCCCTTGATAATCCTCTATGGCGTCGGCGCCTATGCGGCGGCGGCGGCGCAATGGGCGGCCGATCCGACCGGCACCGCGCCGATGATCGGGGCGAGCGGTGCAATCTCCGCCCTGATGGGCACCTATGCCCTGCTCTACAGCCGCCAGAATGTCCGTTCCTTCGGACCTGTGCCAGCCAGCGTGGTGCGCGTCCTGTGGCTGGCGGCAGGCTGGATCGTGGTGCAGGGGCTGGTGGGTTTTGCCATGGCTACCGATGGCGGCATGCAGATCGCGGTGGCCGCCCATGTCGGCGGCTTTGTCGCGGGCCTGTTGATGACCCGGCCGCTGCTGAAATGGCGCTTTCGCACGATCAGGGCGCAGTAAACGTAGAGCGCGGCGGGCGGCTTCACCGGCCCGCCCGCGCAGCTTCTCTAGCCCTGCAATTCTATCCGATAGCCACGACCCATGCCCTGCGCCAGTTGGCGCAGGCGACGTTCGGCCGCTTCGCCGAGCAGGACGGCGTCCCGCGCAGGCACGTTCAGGATCAGGCTGGCGCTATCCAGGCCCACCGACAGCCGCTTGAGCGCGGAGGCGACGCCGCCCGACAGGCGCTGGGCCAGCCGGATCGCCAGCCCCCATTGGACCGCGCGGGCCAGTTCCTCCGGCCCCGCCAGCAGCCGCAACTCTTCCGAGGCGCCTTCACCGCCGCCCAGACTGCTGTAGAGCGCCTGAGCGAGCATCGCCCGCTCTCCTGCCGTGATGCCCACCCAATTGCCATGCAGCGCCGTCTCCAGCCCGCGTTCCGCCCGGAAATCCGGGTTGGCGCGCCAGCCGACATCGGCCAGCAGGCAGGCGGCGTGTCGGATGCGGCGCAACGGGGCGGGATCGTCACCGAACAGCGGCGCGATCCAGCGTTCGATCAGGTCGCCATGGCCCAGGAAGCGGCCCTGTGCGTCCCCCTCCGCCCGTGTCGCGATGAGCAGGGGGTCTTGCGCGGCGACCTCCTCCGGCAAGTCCTGATAAAGCAGGCCCTCGCGCAGGCCATAGGAGGAGACGACCAGCCGGCTGGATCCCAGCCGCGACACCACTTCGCCCAGCAACGCGGCGGCATCCGGCAGCGTCGGTATGCGCCCGCCGGACAGATAGGGCAGCGCCTTGAGCGCGGCCTTGTCCATGGTGGTGAGCGTGCGGAACAGGGTGGGAATGCGCGTGGGCGCCAGTTCGTAATTGTGGAAGATCGGCAATGGATAGGCCAGCAGATGCATGTCGAGCCGCGCCAGCGACCGCCAACTGCCGCCGACCATGTAGAAGGGCAGGTCGCGCGGTTCCTCGTGCCATCCCGCCTCGGCCAGCATCCTCGAAAGCGTGCGGGCCAGCAGGCCCTTGCCCCGCGCCCGCACTTCCCGCACGCGCAGCACGCCCAGCGGTATGGACACCGACTGGAGCACGTGCCCACCGCTGATTCGCACCAGTTCCAGGCTGCCGCCGCCCAGATCGCCCATGATGCCGTCTGCGCCCGGCATGCCGGACATGAGGCCGGCGGCGGAGGTATGCCCCTCCTCCTCGCCGGACAGGATGCGGACGGGCAGGCCGATTTCCGCCACGCGGGCTACGAAATCGGGACCATTGCTGGCCTCGCGCACGGCAGCGGTGGCGACGCAGCGGATATCCGTCACCTCCATATCCACGCACAGCCGCTGGAACCGGACAAGGGCGCGCAGGCCCCGCTCCATCGCGGCGTCGCCGATACGGCCGGTGGTGCCGATGTCGGCGCCAAGCCCTGCCAGCACCTTTTCGTTGAACAGGGTGAAGGGGATGCGCGGCGGGCCGTCATAGACGACCAGGCGTACGCTGTTGGAACCGATGTCGATGATCGCGATGCGGTGGAATGGCGCGGGTGTCTGGGCGCGCATGTCCGGGTGCGCGGCGGTGCTGGTGATACGGTCGAGCAGGGTCATCGCCTCAGTCAGCCTTCGGGCGGCTACGCAGGGTGAGCTTGGGCACTGCCTCGCTGCTACGCAAGGCGGCGCCACGGCCCGAAAGCGATGGGTTGGTCATGAAATAAGTATGCAGATTGAAAGGCTTGCCGTCGAGAGTGACGCGATTATAGCTGCCATCCGGCTCCAGCTCCCAGCTTTGTTCATTGTCGAGCAGATTGGCGACCAGCACCTGATCCAGGATCTGGTCATGGACGGTCGGATTCTCGATGGGCAGCATATATTCCACGCGCCGGTCAAAATTGCGGGGCATCCAGTCGGCGGAGCTGATGAACACCTTGGCCCTGTCATTGGGCAGGGCGCGGCCATTGCCGAAGGCGACGATGCGGCTATGCTCCAGAAAGCGGCCGATGATCGAGCGGACCCGGATATTCTCCGACATGCCCGGCACGCCGGGGCGCAAGCAGCAGATGCCGCGCACGATCAGGTCGATCACCACACCTGCCTGGCTGGCGGCATAGAGCTTCTCGATGATCGCGGGGTCCACCAGACTGTTCATCTTGGCCCAGATGCTGGCGGGCTGGCCCGCGCGGGCAAAGGCGATCTCCGCGTCGATATGGTCGGTCAGCCGGTCGCGCAGGGTCAGCGGCGACATGCTGAGCAGCTTCATGTTCGGCGGTTCGACATAGCCGGTGATATAGTTGAATATCTTCGCCGCATCCTGCCCCGCGCGCGGATCGGCGGTGAAGAAGCTGAGGTCGGTATAGATGCGCGCCGTGACCGGATGGTAATTGCCGGTGCCGAAGTGGCAATAGGTGCGGAACTGGTCCGCCTCCCGCCGGATGACCATGCTGATCTTGGCATGGGTCTTCCAGTCGATGAAGCCATAGACGACCTGCACGCCAGCCCGCTCCAGCGCGCTTGCCCAGAGGAGATTTTGCTCCTCGTCGAAGCGGGCTTTCAACTCCACGACCGCAGTGACGGACTTGCCCGCCTCCGCCGCGTCGATGAGTGCTCGGATCACGGCGGATTGCTTGCCCGCGCGATACAGCGTCTGTTTGATCGCCACCACGTCGGGATCGGCCGCCGCCTGGTTGAGGAAGGCGACGACGACGTCGAAGCTCTCATAGGGGTGGTGGACGACGATGTCCTTGGCCTTGATCGCCGCGAAGCAATCCCCGCCAAATTCGCGGATACGTTCCGGGAAACGGGGGGAGAAGGCGACGAACTTGAGGTCGGGCCGATCCTCGTCGACCAGCAGAGCGAGGTCGCTGATGCCGATGAACCCGCCGATTTCCACGGCGGTGGCGTCATCGCCCTGAAGCATGGTCTGGAGGAGATCCTCCACCGCCGCCGTCACGCCCTTGTCGATCTCCAGCCGGATCACGCGGCCGCGGCGGCGGCGCTTGATGGCGGTGCGATAGTAGCGGACCAGATCCTCCGCCTCCTCCTCCAGCTCGATGTCGCTGTCGCGCAGGATGCGGAACAGCACGCTGTCGTTGACGCGAAAACCGGGGAAGAGGAGGTTGGAGAAACGCCTGATCATCGTTTCGAGCGCGATATGGCATCCCGCGGCACAGCCTGATTCCACGGGCATGCGAACAAAGCGGGGCAGGGTATGCGGCAGGATCACCAGTTCCTGCACCTGCTCGTCATCCGACAGGCGGGTGAGGTCGAAGAACAGGCACAGGCCGCTGTTGGGAATGAAGGGGAAGGGGTGCGCCGGGTCCAGCGCCTGTGGCGTCAGGACCGGGAATATCTGGCTCTCGAAATGGGTGCGAAGCCATTGTTCGGACGTGGTGCCGATCGCATCCTCGGTCAGGACGGTGATGCCTGCGGCGGCCATTTCGTCGCGCAGCACATACCAGACGCGCTGTTGCTCTGTCATCAGCTTGTCCGCCTCGGACCCGATGGCGGAAAGCTGCTGTGCCACGGTCAGGCCGTCGGCGGAGCGCAGGTCGACGTCCTCCTTCTGCTGCCCCTTAAGGCCAGCAACACGGACCATGAAGAATTCATCGAGGTTCGCACCGGAGATGGAGAGGAAACGCAGCCGTTCCAGCAGGGGGTGGGCGGGATTGCTCGCCTCCTCCAGCACGCGCTCGTTGAATTTCAGCCAGCTCTGCTCGCGGTTGAAATACCGCTCACCCGCGACACCATGGGGCAAGTTCGGATCGGCCTCTGCCATAGTTGGTTCCTTCAAAGATTCTGGCCTCCAACGCTTCCGGCCATGCGTTCGGGCCATCACCGTCCGCCGGGCATCGACCCGGCAGGCACGATAGTGCTGCTAGTCCGAGGAGAGAAGGGCATTGCCCTCCAGCACCTCCCGCGCCCTTGCCAGCGAAATCTTTCGTCCAGAAGACAGGGAGTCGCCGTTCAGCGCAACGACGGCGGCCTCTACCGACTGATAGCATCGCGGCAGGCGAGGGGCCAGATAGCGGGGAACATCCATGGCAAAGCCAGTGCCCGATTCGGCGAGGCCCTGCGCGATCATCGCCTCGATCATGCCTTCGTCGGGCGCGGTGATGCGGGCGACCCCTGCGGCGGACAGGCGGGAGCGCAGGTCGGGCAGGGCGATGGGCCAGCGCGGCGGCGCCTCAGCGGCGACCAGAATCAGCCGCTGCCGACCCTCTCGCGCACTGTTCCAGCGGTGGAACAGCATGGCCTCATCCTTGCTGTC
>DASVMZ010000068.1:0-29534 GCA_036384115.1 Sphingobium sp. | reverse complement strand
TGCCGAAGGGATTGGCCGGTTGCGGCGCGCCTGCCTGGGCGGGCGGGCGGGCGAAGTCGGTCAGGAAATACAACTGGCCGGATGGCTCGGCAGGGACAGCGCCAATGCCTTTCCCGCCCGGACTGATCGGAGCGGACGGCGGGATGAGGCCGATGGGATCATTGCCCCCGCCCCCATCGAAACCGTCCACGCCCGGCGCAAAGGACAGGGCGGCGAGGTCCAGCCCGCCACTCTCCGACGGCGGCACGGTGCGACCGAAACCCGCAACGGGCGGCGGCGCGAGATGCACCGGCATGTCCGCATTGGGCAGATGGGCGTAGGGCGGCAGGACGCCGCTCAGCGCCTCGCTGTCCGGTGCGGTGGAAAAGGCGGGCGGCGTGGCGGTGGGCATCGGCGCGGATGCGCCCATGCCGGTGGCGGGCGGAGCGTCCGGGTAGGGCGAACCCTCCCCCGCCCCCGGAAGCGCCATGAAGAGGCTGGTCGCCAACCGCGCCAGCATCGCCTCGTCATCACGCTGTGTCATGCCCGGCAGGTCGCCACCCATCGCGGGATCAGGCGTAGTTATAGGCATGATACAGGTCGACCTCCACATCCTCCAGCACTGCAAGCGCATCGTCGGTCAGCACCGCCATCGAGCAGTAGAGCGACACGAGATAGGAGGAGATCGCCTTGTTGTTGATGCCCATGAAGCGCACCGACAGGCCAAGGCTCTGCTCGCCCGGCAGATTGGGCTGGTAGAGGCCGATCACACCCTGCTTGGCCTGCCCCGTGCGGAGCAGCAGTATCTTGGTCTTGCCCTTTTCGATCTTGATCTTGTCGCACGGCACCAGCGGAATGCCGCGCCAGGTGATGAAAGGCGAGCCGAAGATGGTGACGGTTGGTGGCGGAACGCCGCGCCGCGTGCATTCCCGGCCGAACGCCGCGATTGCCTTGGGATGGGCCAGGAAGAAAGCGGGCTGCTTCCACACGCGGGACAGCAGTTCGTCGAGATCGTCCGGCGTCGGCCGCCCGTCGCGCGTCTTGATGCGATATTGTGACGCGGCATTGGCGATCAGGCCATATTCCGCATTGTTGATCAGCTCCGACTCCTGGCGCTCCTTGATCGTCTCGATCGTGAGACGCAGCTGCTCGGCCACCTGATGATAGGGGACGCTGTACAGGTCGGCGACGCGGGTATGCACGTCCACCACAGAATTGACCGCGCTCAGCAATATCTCGCGCGGGTTAGGTTCATAGTCGACGAAGGTGTTCGGCAGGATACGTTCGTCACGCGCGGAACATTCGACTGAAATAATACTGTCTTCCTTCACCCTGTTCAGGCGAAAGATACCAGCCTCGACCGGCACCCATTCCAGGAAATGCACAAGCCAGCGTGGTGTTATCGTCGGCAACTGCGCCGTAGTCTTGGTAGCGTTCGCAAGTTGCCGCGCGGCGACATCGCCCAACGCAGTAGGCAAGATAGTCTCGTCAGCCATAATGACCCCCAGAATTTGGTAAATCTGTAAGAAAGGGCCTGCCCTTGTAGGCTCGGCACATAATCGCAATGCAATTTATGGATTGGACGAATAACTTTATCGTGACGCGCGGTCAACAGTATCTATTGATTTATGTTTGTCTATCAAAGTAATAGTCAATGACTACTGCCTATTAAAACCAAATCAATTGAATAGACATTATTTGACTACACTTGCCCACCACCGTGAGCGGAAGAGCATCGGCCGCTATTTATCCTTCCCCGCCTCCGCAGCGGCAAGGACGCGCAGAACATTCCCCGACCAGATTTTCTGGATATCCGCCTCGGAATAGCCCGCCTGCACCAATGCGGCGGTGATGCGGGGCAGGCCCAGCACATCCTCCATTCCCACTACCCCGCCGCCGCCATCCCAGTCCGCGCCGATGCCGACATGGTCCGGCCCCGCCACCTTGAGCGCGTGGAGCAGATGCGCCAGGAAATCATCGAAGGTCGCCCGGTCCGTGTCGGGATGGAGGCGGTCGATCTCTTGCCGCCTTGCCAGCAGTTCGGCGCGCTTCGCCACCGACAGCTTCGCGCCCTCGCGCATCTCCCCGAACAGGGCGGCCAGCGCCTTCTGCCGCTCTGGATTGGGTCTGGACGCCCGCAGATAGGCGCCATAGGCGTTGATCTGGATGACCCCGCCCTTGGCCGCCAGCGCCCGCAGATGATCGTCGTCGATATTGCGCGGATGGTCGTAGATCGCCTTGCAACCCGAATGGGTCAGCAGCACCGGCGTGGTGGACAGCGCCAGCAGATCGTCCAGTACCTGGTCGGAACTGTGCGAGGCGTCGGGCACGATGCCCAGCCGGTTCATCTCCCGCAGCAATTCCTTGCCAAGCGGGCTGAGGCCGCCATAGCGCGGCTTTTTCGATGGATCGGTGGAGCTGTCGGCAAACTGGTTGTGCGCGAAATGGGCAAAGCCCGTCACGCGCACGCCCAGGTCGTAGAAGGTCTTGAGGAGGGAGACATCCTCGCCCAGCGGATAGGCGTTTTCGATGGACAGATAGACCACCCGCCTACCGCTCGCCGCGATGGGCGCTGCGTCCTTCGCCTCCAGCGCCAGAGCGAAGTTGGCGGGATCGGCCGCGACCATCTGCCGGATCGACACCCCGCGCAGGATGGCGAAGTCCCGCGCCTTGCGGAACCCCTCGACGGTCAGCGGTCCCTGCGACGTATAGATCGCCCAGAAGCCGCCATCGAGACCACCCTTCTTCATACGCGGCAGGTCGACCTGCGTGAAGTCGGACGAGACGCCATGCTCCTCCTCGATCGACCAGCCGGGCAGGTCGAGCGAGGCAGGCGTATCGAGATGGCTGTCGAGCGTGAGCAGCCGCTGGTGCAGGCGCTGGACGGCCCTGGGCACGGTGGGCGCCGGACCCTGCGCGGCACCGGCAACCGGGAGCAGCGCGCCAAGCGCCACCCCCATAAGGATCAATCCCCGCATCATAGCTCCCCGGACAAAGTGATCTGGAACGTACGTGGCGAAAGCGGGCGGAACAAGCCGTCCGTCGCAATGTTGGGCGAGATGAAGGACAGCGCATCCTTGTCGAAGATATTGTCGACATTGACCCGCACCTTGACGCCCTTGACCGGGCCGAGCGCGATACCGTCGCCAATGTCCAGATAGGCGCTGAACGTGGCAAAGCCGGGAATGGCGGAGGATGTCTGCGGTCCGCCGGGAACGGCGGGATCGATGGGGCGCAGGTTGGTGAAGCTGGCATAGCGGCTGCTGGTATATTTGCCGGAGACATTGGCGACCAGCCAGCTTGCCGGTTCCACCGTGACACCGCCGTTGACGATCCAGCGTGCATTGTCGGGCAGGAATTTGCCCGCGAGCGGGATGACGGTGGAACCGACGATGTCGTCCCGGAACTTGGCGACATTATAGGTGACGTTGAGATTGCCATAGGCAAGGCCGTTCAGGAAGGCGGGCTTGTAGGTTCCGCTGAACTCCGCGCCATAGGCCCTGACCCGGCCGACATTCTGGAAGAAGGTCTCCGTCGTTGCGTCGCCGCCGGGCACGAAGCTGGTGATCGACTGGATGCGGTTCTCGAACAGGGTGTAATAGGCCGCGAGCGAGGCATAGACCTGCCCCTGGTTGGTGCGCAGGCCGATCTCGGCATTTTGCGACCGCTCCGGCGCGGGTGCCGGGACCAGCGTCGCGCTGCCGGGACGCGTGACGGCGTAGATGTCGTCCAGACCCTTGGGCAGCGCCAGATTCTCCGCATAGGAGGCAAAGGCCTGCGTGCGCCCGTCCAGCTTGTAGAGCAGGCCCACCATCGGCAGGAACAAGTCCTTATAATGGGCGCTGTTGGTCTGTGGTCCCCAGCCGGGCACCGCTGCGCCACTCACGACACGGTAATAATCGTCATAATCGCGGTAGCCGCGCTGGCGATAGTCGAGGACCAGGCCCTTGAAACCGAGGTCGACGGTCAGGCGGTCGCCGGCCAGCTTGAGCGTGTCGCGCAGGAATATCTGGAGCGTGTCGCGCTTCGACCGATAGTCGCGGCGCAGGAAGACCAGTTCATTGAGGTTGGGCGCACTGTCGGGCGAACCGTCGACGGTGTTGTAGCGCGCCTGCGTCCGATGATATTTATCGACCTCCGCCCAGATCCCGGCCTCGACTGTGTTGAAGCCTGCCTCCCAATGGACCTTCGACGTGATGCCATAACGGTCGCCGCCAACGCCCGAGCGGCCATATTGGACGCCCCGCGGCGCGGTCACGGGCAGGCCGAGCGCGCTCTGTGCCGTGTAGCGGGGCAAGGCGGTGCCATAGCTTTCCGGCGAGACGCCATAACCGTTCTTGTCCTCATAATAAAGGGTCGATTCCGCCCAGATGCCGTCCGCGATTCCGGCATGGAAGGTGCCTCCGTACAGCCGGTCCTTTCGCACGTTGATCGCGAGATTATAGACATTGGCATAATAGCCGTTGGAATAGGCGACCCCCGCCGTGGTCGGTGCAAAGCCCGGCGTCGTGTTGGGGACGTTGGTGATATAGGCATAGTCGCGGCCGCACCGGCCCAGCAGGTCACGCGACGCGCACAGATATTGCGCCCGGCTGATCGTCGGCGAGTCATAGTCGAAGAAGTCGTTCGACACGAATTTGAACCGCGCCCAGCTATCCCCGCCAAGGTCGGCGTGGATCGCGGCCTCCCAATGCTCGCGATTGATCGAGCCGGGTCCGCGCCACAGATCGCTGTTGAGCTTGGTCCGGCTCACAAAGGCCTTGAACGGCCCGACCTTGCCGGTGCTCGCGCGGATGAAGGTCCGCCTGGTGTCAAAGTCGCCGAAGGTCTGCGACACGAACAGGCCAAGCTCGTCCTGCGGGGCAATGGACCTGTACTGGATCACCGGGCCGAGCGACGAATAGCTGGGCAGGCCGACATCGCCCGCGCCCACCGACGCCTCCACCACACCCAGATTTTCATTGTCCACATAGCGGAAGACCGGGCTGCCGCCGAATGGATCGCTGCGGCCGGTCGGAATGCCATCGACCACAAAGCCGATCTGGTCGAGGTTGAAGGCGCGCGTCTGCACGCTGTTGCCAAACTCGTAGAGGCCCAGTGCGCCATCGGTCTGCACGTTGAAACCGGGTAGTTGCTCCAGCATCTTGAGGCCCGATATGCCGGACGGCGCGGACAGCAGCGCCTCACGCGTGACCGCCACGACATTGCTGATCCGGCCCTCGCCAATCGCCTCGGACGACTGCGAGATGCGGCGGCCGGTGACGGTGATCTCATCCCCCCGGCCCGCTTCCGCCGCCGCGTCTTCTGCGGTCCTCTCCACCGATGGTGTCTGCGCCAGCGCGGGAAGGGACAAGGCACCGGCCGTGCAGGTAAGGAGGGTGGCGGCCAAGCGGCGCCTGAAAGGGCTATGGGCTGTCGATTGCATGAAAAAAGCTCCCTGTTAGCCCCTCGCGGGGCATTTCATGAGCCTGTCAGACACATCCGCCCGTTTGGTCCGGTCGCGGTTACACACTCTCCATACGGTAGGCCGGATTATAGGATCCGGCCTTGCCGCATGACTTGGTAGGCGGACAGCCCGCCCATCACCACCATCGGCGGCTATGAAATTCCATCAAGCCTTCATTGCCTGCGCTCACACAAGGCCCCGGCGACGTGCGATCCGGGACGATCCGCGCAGGCGTGCCCTATTGCGCCGGGACATCCCCCCTCTCCTTGAACGCCGAGAGATAGGCCCTCTTTGCCGCGACCTAGATTTCCTTGCTTAAATTTCTACCGAAAAGATAGATATAGCTTTCCCATCCCGGCTCCCTTCGCGATGCCGACAGGAGGCAGCATGATCGACCTCTATTACTGGACCACGCCCAATGGTCATAAAATCACGATTTTCCTGGAGGAAGCGGGAATTCCCTATCGCATCCGGCCGGTGAACATCGGCAAGGGCGAACAGTTCGCGCCGGACTTTCTGGCCATCGCCCCCAACAACCGCATCCCGGCCATCCTCGACACCGATCCTACCGACGGCGGCGAGCCGGTCGCCCTGTTCGAGTCCGGCGCGATCCTGCTCTATCTTGCGGAAAAGACCGGAAAACTGATCCCATCGGACCTGCGCGGGCGGGCGGATGTGCTGCAATGGCTCTTTTGGCAGATGGGTGGCCTTGGCCCGATGGCGGGACAGAACAGCCATTTCCGCTATGCCGCGCCCGAGCCGATTCCCTATGCGATCGAGCGTTACACCAACGAAACCAGCCGCCTCTATGGCGTGCTCGACAAGCGGCTGGCGGACCGGACCTTCCTGGCAGGCGACGAATATTCGATCGCGGACATCGCCACCTATCCGTGGGTCGTGCCCTATGCCCGGCATGGCCAGTTGCTGGAGGACTTTCCCCATCTGAAACGCTGGTTCGAGGCGATCAAGGCCCGACCGGCGACCGAACGCGCCTTTGCCGTGGTCGGCACGATCAACCCCAGCGCTGTGACGCCCCAGCCTGACCCGGTCAGATAGGACCATGACGGCCCCGGCCCCGGCCTCGCCAGTGGCGACATCCTCAACGCCAGCGGCGACATCCGTACAGGCATCGCTCAACTTCCTGCGCCCGGCGGCCGAGCGGCCGGTTCATTATCAATATGAACCGCCGCCCGGCGTGCCCGTGCGGACAGGAGACTATGATCCCCATCTGGTCACGATCCATAATGCACGGACGCTCCCCGCCGAACTCTCGCTCGACCGGGAAGGGTTTGCGCTGTTGCAGGCGCCCAGCGACTTTGGCGATTTCGGTGATGAGGAGGCCATCCGGCGCTATTATTATCAGGAGGTCGAACGGCTCCTGCGCCACGCGACGGGCGCTGCGCTGGTCCTGACCTTCGACCATAATATCCGCAACGGCGCGCGGGCCGCCTCCGGCAATCCGGGCATCAAGGCGCCGGTGGAGCGCACGCACAACGACTTTACCGCCCGCTCCGCCCCCGACCGTGCGCGCCGGGAACTTACGGCGCATGGCCTCGACGCCGATGCATGGCTGGCCCATCGTTTCGCGATCATCAACCTGTGGCGGCCCATCGGGCGCACCGTCGAAAAATCGCCACTGGCCCTGTGCGATGCGCAGAGCGTCCGCGCGGACGACCTTGTCG
The DNA here is from genome assembly GCA_036384115.1 of Sphingobium sp. Taxonomy (GTDB): domain Bacteria; phylum Pseudomonadota; class Alphaproteobacteria; order Sphingomonadales; family Sphingomonadaceae; genus Sphingobium. The sequence goes on along the minus strand of DASVMZ010000068.1, from coordinate 22,427 downwards.
CGACCGACCTTGTCTATCGGGACCGGGTCGGGGAGATCCAGTCGCTCGTCTTCCACCCGGACCAACGCTGGTATTATTTCCCGCATCTCGCCCCCGATGAGGCAATCCTCATCAAGGGCCATGATTCCGCTGGCAGGCCAGTTGGTGACGGCATCGCCCGCCTGTCCTGCCACAGCGCCTTCCACGATCCCACCAGCCCTGCCGGCGCGCCCGAAAGGGAAAGCATCGAGGCCCGCGCACTCGTCTTCTACCCCGATTGAGGAAATCCGCATGACCGCACTACCCTATCGCACCGCCCTCATCGTCGGGACCGGCCCCGGCATCAGCGCCTCCGTGGCACGGGCGCTGGCCGCCGATGGCGTCAAGGTCGCGCTGGCCGCCCGCGATGCCGAAAAGCTGGCGCCCCTCGCCGCCGAGATCGGCGGCCATGCCTTTGCCGTCGATGCGACCGACCCGGCAGCGGTCAGCCAGTTGTTCACCGATGTGGAGGCCGCCATCGGCGTACCCGAAGTGGTGATCTACAACGCCAGCAGCCGCGCACACGGTCCCATCGCAGAGCTGGACCCGGAGGCGGTACGCCGGGCTATCGAGGTCTCCGCCTTTGGTGGTTTTCTCGTGGTTCAGCAGGCGGCACAGCGCCTGTTGCCGCTGGGTCGGGGTGCGATCCTGCTCACCGGCGCCACCGCCAGCGTCAAGGGTTTCGCCAACTCCTCCGCCTTTGCGATCGGCAAGTTCGGCCTGCGCGGTCTGGCCCAGAGCGCGGCGCGGGAGCTTGCTCCCAAGGGCATCCATGTCGCGCATTTCGTGATCGACGGGGGCGTACGCAGCGCCACCCGCCCAGACCCGCAGGAGCGGCCCGACAGCACCCTCGACCCCGACGCCATCGCGCAAAGCTATCTGGCGGTGCTTGCCCAGCCGCGCAGCGCCTGGAGCTGGGAAGTCGAATTGCGACCCTGGGTCGAGTCTTTCTGACGGGGGAAAGGCGAGCGGCCATCGGCGGTCATCGGGCGGCGCACTGCACCTCAAGCCCGGTGGCCGCATGTTTGGTGGAGGCAAGCAAGCCTTGTCTGGATTAACAACGGCCTTCTGGATCAGTTGAGGGGCAAGACGGCTTCATCGACGCGATCAGCGGCCCTTATCAGCGCGCGGGCAGACTCGAACCGCTCCGTCAGGCCGATCGTCACGCGCCTCGGCCCGCTATCCTCTCCGGCATCCACGCCGCTCGATGTGCGGTAGACCAGAACCGATCCTCCCAGCGCGATGAGCAGCAGCGCGATGACCACACCGACCCAGGCTGTCCCGTCGGTATTCCCGATGTCTCGCATAACGGCCTCCATTCACAGGGGGCGATCCCCACCTCGGAAAGACTATCAGGCGCCATCCGGCACTCTGTGTCCAACCAATATCACTCAACAGCTGGCAAGCAAAACTGTCCAGTGGATCGCATCGGACAGGTGGCTATCCGATGGCGACAAGTCTGCACCGCTCCCTATCGAAGACCATGGCTATTCATCGGCCGCATATATCCAGCGATATCCCGGCAGACTGACCGCGAATGAATTGGCGGAACTCGTCACACTATTTGACATTCTCATGGTTCATCATGCGCCTGCGTTGCTAAGGGTCGTTCCAGTGGGGGACACTATGCATATTTCACGATCCGGCACGATATTGGGCGCGATGCTGCTGGCGGCTGCCGCTGGCCCCGTGATCGGTGCACCCCCGCGTGCCGCTGTCGATCCGGTCAAGGCGCATGCCCGCCTGCTGCCGTTCGACGTCCATCTCGACATCGACACCGGCTTCGACGGACCGTCCAGCCCGGCCAGTGCGGACGGCCCCAGCCAGTTCGACCTCGTCAAGACCAGCCGCGGCGGGGTCAAGGCCGTCGCCCTTGCCATCTTCGTCCCGCAGTCCGCCGAATCGCCCGAGCAGCTTGCCGCTGCCCGCGCCACCGCCGACGCCAAATTGCATGTCATCCAGGGGCTTGCCGCCCGCTACCCACGGCAGGTCGCCATCGCCTACACACCGGACGATGTGCGGCGGATCGCGGCGTCCGGCAGGCTGGCCGTGGTCGAGAGCATCGTGAACGGCGGCGCCTTCATCGACTCTCTCGACGATCTCGACCGCTGGCAGCGGCAGGGAGTCCGCATCTTCGGCTTCGTCCACGCCGGGCATAACCGCCTTGCCGACAGTTCGCGCCCGTCGATCGCGCGCGGCGAGGGAGCGGGCCGCAGCAATGGGTTGTCGCCACTGGGCAAGCAGGCGGTCGAACGGCTCAATCGCCTCGGCATCCTGATCGACGTGTCGCAACTCAGCGATCCGGCCTTCGACGACGTGCTGCGCCTGACGCGCGCGCCCGTCATCGCCAGCCATTCGGACATTCGCGCGCTCGTCCCCAACAGCCGCAATCTGACCGACGCGCAACTGGACGCGATCAAGGCGAATGGCGGGGTCGTCGCGATCAACGCCTTCACGCCCTATCTGCGCAAACCCAGCGCCGGGACACAGGCGGCGGTCGCTGCCCTGCAAGCCGAATATGGCGTGGCTGGCGGCGATGTGGCGGCGCTGACGCCGGACAAGGCCGCAGCCTATAATGATCGTCTCCACCAGTTGCAGGCGCGCGATCCCAAGGCCAGCCTGGCCGACTTCGGCGAGGCGGTGGACTATGCCATAAAGCGGATCGGCGTCGATCATGTCGCCCTGTCGTCCGACTTCAACCATGGCGGCGGCGTCACTGGCTGGGCGAACGAAGGCGAGGCCGCCAATGTTACCGCCGAACTGGTACGACGCGGTTATAGCGAAGGCGACATCGCCAAATTGTGGAGCGGCAATGCGCTTCGCATCTGGGGCCTCGCCCAGAGCAGCGGCCAAAAACTGTCCGCCGGTCAGAAACTCTCCAGCCTTCCCTAAACCAAGCGGCTCCAGCCCCCTCCCCACCTCTTTCCGTAGAGGGCGGCCGGTGCGCCGCCCTCTACAGGACTATCCCATGCCCCGGCTTATCGGCACTCTCGCTCCCCATCCCGCCGCACCCGCGCTCCTTTCCGTCGCGGCACTCCTCATCGGCACCCCGGCACTGGCGCAGCGCGTCGACGACAATGCTGCGCTGCTGGCCGACGATGCGTTCGGCGCAGCCATCGGTAACGAGCGGGTGGGCCTGTACCGGGGCTGGGACGTGCGCGGCTTTTCGGCGGTGACGGCGGGCAACATCCGGCTCGAAGGCCTGTACATCGACCGGCCCGCCGAATTTTCGGAGCGGCTGGTGGGCAATGAGACGATCCGCGTCGGCATCACCGCCCAGAACGACCGTTTCGTGGCGCCGACCGGCGTCGACGACTTCCGGCTGCGCACGACGGGCGGCAAGCGGGTGATCAGCGCGGTGGCGGGATATAGCGATCTGGGCGTCGCCCGGCTGGAAGTCGACGCCCAGCTGCCCCTTGATGGCGAGCGGCTGAGCATCGCGGCAGGGGCCGGCTATTTCCACGATGTCTACACCAGCGGCGCGACCGGCACGTTCGCCTCCTATGCGCTGCGGGGCCAGTGGAAGCCTGCGCCGGGGGTGGAGATCAGCCCCTTCTGGGGCCGGGGCGACAGCTATGACCGGCAGGCCAGCCCCACCTTCGTCACCGCATCGCCCTTCATCCCGTCCGGGCTGCGGACCGGCGATTATGTCGGTCCCGCATGGACCGGGCAGCGGCTGATCGCCACCAACTACGGCCTGGTGGGCAAGGCGCGGATGGGCAGGCAATGGGCCGTCGCGGCGGGCCTCTTCCGCTCGATCAACGACATGCCGCACAATTATACGCTGCTGCTCCGCAACCTGACGCCGGATGGTCAGGCCGACCGGCGGATCATTGCCGATCCGCCGCAATATGCCGCCTCGACCAGCGGCGAGCTGCGCGTGGAGCGTGCCGTGCGGGACGGCGACCGGGCGCATCTGCTGACGCTGTCGCTGCGCGGCCGCGACCGGCTGTCGCTCTATGGAGGCAGCGCGTCGGTCAACTATGCGCGCGGCGACGTGAATGCGCCGATGGATGGGACCGAACCTGCCTTTGCCTATGGCCAGCGCAACCGGGAAAGGGTGCGGCAATTCACGCCGGGCCTTGCCTATGAACTGCGGTGGAAGGGGCTGGGGTCGCTTGGCCTCGGCCTGCAACGCGCCTTTTATTCCAAGACCGTCTTCGTGCCGGGCGTGGCTACCACATCGACGCAGGATCATGGCTGGCTCTACAACGCCAGCATCGCGATCGACCTCAGTTCGCGCATCGCCCTCTATGCCAGCGCCAGCAGCGGGCTGGAGGAAAGCGGCATCGCGCCGGAAAGCGCCGCCAACCGGCGCGAGGTTCTGCCCGCGATCCATACCCGGCAGATCGATGCAGGCGTTCGCATCATATTGCCCGCAAAGCTGCGTCTGGTCGCCGGGCTGTTCGACGTCCGCAAGCCCTATTTCGCGGTGGACGCGACCAATATCTTTGTGGAGTCGGGCCAGATCCGCCATCGCGGGGTGGAGGTCAGCCTGACCGGCATGCCCGCCCCCGGTCTGACCATCGTCGCGGGCGCCGTCCTCATGAACCCCACCGTGGCGGGATCACAGGTGGACAGGGGCCTGATCGGTCGTCGGCCGCTGGGCGATACGGGACGGGTCGCGACCCTCAGCATCAACTATGCCCTGCCCGCCCTGCCCGGCGTCACCCTGGGCGCCAACGCCTATCATCATGGCACGCGGATTGCCGATACCGCCAACCTCTCCTCCATCCCGGCGGCGACGATGCTGGACCTGAGCGCGCGATACCGGCTGAAGATCGGGGGACAGCCCGCGCTGCTGCGGTTTCAGGTCAATAATGTCACCAACCGGCTCGACCTCGCCGTTCAGGGCAACAGCAGCTTCGGCTTCAGCAGGCTGCGCTCCTTCGCGCTGTTCCTGACGGTCGATACATAGGGGGCACCCCTATCGCAGATAGCCCTTGATGCGCTTCACCGTGTCATTGGCCAGCGGCGAGTTCACCCGCCCGCGCAGCTTGGCCATATAGATGGTCGTGGGGGGCAGAGGCAGGCCCTCCACGACAATCTCGCGCAGGCTCCCGTCCGCCAGTTGCCGCTCCACGAAGGCCGCGGAGCAGATGCAGATCAGGTCGCTCTCCAGCACCGCATCGCGCAGGATATGATAATTGTCGCAGATCAGGCCTGCCGGGCCGATCGTCTCGGCAAGGATCGCCGGATCGACCGAACTGCCCCAGGGAAAGGGGAGCAGGTCGGCCAGCGTCAAATCCTCCCGCCCGGCCAGCGGATGCGCGCGCCGCACCACGCACGCCGCCTGTATCGTGCCGATCGCCTCCACTTCCAGGTCGGGGCTGGGATCGACATGGCTTTCGGGGAAGAAGAAGAGTTCGATCTCGTCATTGCGGAGCGCATCGAGCAGGTCGATGCCCGGACGGATCATGACCCGGAGCCGTGCCGTCGAATCCGGGGTGAAGAAGGCTCCCGCGAAATGGGCGAGTATCTGGCTGGCCAGTAGCGGCGAGAGGCCGAACTGCAAACGCCCCACCTTGCCGGAGCCGAACAACCGCAGATTGCTGTCGAACACCCGCATGCTCTGCAACAGCGGTTCGGCCTGCGCCACCACCTGCACGCCCGCGGCGGTCAGTTGTACGCCATGGCCCATGCGGTTGAAAATCTGGAAGCCATAGCGATCCTCGATGCCAGCGATGCTGCGGCTCAGCGCGGGCTGGCTGATGTTCAACTCGACCGCAGCCTTGGAAAAGCTGCCGGTTCGGGCGACCATGACCAGTTGCTGGAGTTTGCCGGTAGAAAGATCCATACCCAAATCACATAAGCCTAAGCGATATTTGCATTAGACAGCATGGACAGCCGGTTTACCAGCACGGAACGATGCTGCGGAATGGAAGAGCGCAAATGCTCACCCTTCCCCGTCTGGCCCGAGGAGAAGCCCATGAGTGACGAATCGTCCGCCGCCATCAGCGCCGTCAGGCGCGACTGGGCGGCGGAGCACAGGGAAAGCTATCTTCGCTCCGGCGGCGCACAGGGGCATATCATGGACCGCACGCCCGTAGCCGGGCGCAGCTTCGCCACCCACTGCATGATCAAATATGTGGGGCGCAGGAGCGGCAATATCTTCGTCACTCCGCTCGCTATGCCGACATCGGCGGCGAGGTCGTGATCTGCGCCTCCAAGGGCGGAGCGGACCATCATCCCGCCTTGGTATCTCGACCTCGTCGGCGCCGAACAGGTCGAGTTCCAGATCGTCACCCGGGCTTGCCGGGGCAGCTGGCACGAGCCGGAGGGGGCGGAGCGCGACAAGGTCTGGCAATTCTTCACCGACTGCCACCCTTTCTACGTGAGCTATCAGGCCTCCACTGACCGCATCATCCCGCTGGTGATGATGAAGGCATTGGAAGCCATCCCCGTTTTTCAGGAAATGGACGCCACCGGCATCCGCCAAAGCTGAGACAAGCCCGACCCAAAGCCCCCGCCATTCAGCCCGGACGCCCACCGCCGGGAGAGGAGCCCAAGACCATGACGACGACCACGCTCGACTGCTCCGACATCGACCAGTATCTCGGCAAGACGATGGACTTCTCGCCGCTGCGCGAACCCATCGCCAATAACGACATCCGTCGCTGGGCGCATGCGATGCATTATGCCAACCTGCTGCATTATGACCCCAGCTTCGCCGCCGCCAGCCGCTTCGGCAAGCTGGTCGCGCCGCAATCCTTCCCCATCGCCTGCGACGATGGCCATGGCGCCGCCCCTGCCTGCGTCGGTCGTATCGCCGACTCGCACCTGTTGTTCGGCGGCGACGAATGGTGGTTCTACGACACGCGCATCGCGGCGGGCGACACCATCGTCAACACACGCGTCCCCTTCGACTATGTCGTCAAGGAAACCAGCTTCGCCGGGCCGACCTGCTTCCAGCGCGGCGACAATAATTACAGCAACCAGCATGGCGAGCCGGTCGCCAGGCAGCGCTCGACCGCGATCCGCTATCAGGCGCACGCAGGCGGCGAGAACGTCAACAAGGAAGAGTCGGAAGATCCCGTCTGGACCGACGATGAAATCGACGCGCTGGAAGATCGCAAATTCGCCTGGATCAAGGGTCTGCACGATCTGGGCCACAAGGAACGCTGGTGGGACGACGTGACCGTCGGCGACCAGTTGGCCGAGCGCGTGTTCGGCCCGCACAGCATCGCCAGCTTCACGACGGAATGGCGCGCGTTCATCATCAACACCTGGGGTACGATGGACATGCGCAAGAATGATCTGGAGGCGCTGGGCTTCACGCCGGAAATGGCGGGTTATGAAAATGACCCCGACATGCAGCTCATCAATCCGGCGCTGACCGATGGCGCCTATTATGGCCCGTCGCGCGGGCATCTGTTCCCCAAATATGCCCGCCGCATCGGCATGCCCCGTTCCTATGGCTATGGCGCATCCATGGGCGCATGGGTGACGGACTATCTGGCCGGTTGGGCGGGCGAGCATGGCGCCGTCATCCACTCCATCGCCAATTATCGCGGCCCCGCTCTCTCCGGCGACATCACCATCCAGACCGCCGAAGTGGTCGACAAGCTGGTGGATGCCGACGGCAGACATCTGATCCAGGTCAAGCACAAGATGGTCAATCAGAAGGGCACGACACTCTGCACCGGCACCGCCGAAATCGCCTTGCCGAAGAAAGCGGGCTGATCGAGCCGGGTGGCGCGCCCTCCTTGCGCCACCCGGCCCGGCTCTTGTTATCGCATCGATCGCGAAATCCCTCAAAGGCACCATCGGTCGCAACACCCTGAGCGGCGATGTGACGGTGCGCAAGGTGGATGCTGGCACAAAGCGGACGGCGATGTGCGCTTCGGCCGGCAACGTCCTGAAATCCATCGGTCGCGCCATCACCGGCCATGACGAGCCGCTGGCAACCGACGCCGACTGTATGACGCTCAGCCTGCGGGCGATCGGGCGCTAGGCGGGGGTCCGGGCCACCGCGACCTCGATGACGCCCGGTGCGATCTTCGCTACCGCCGGAGTCTTCGCCAGCACCTCCCCGTCGATGGAGATACGCTGGCGCGGGCTGGTGGACAGCTTGATCGCAACACCGCGAAACTCCTCGGTATGGGCATCACGGTCGCGCAACTTGAAGAATTTGGCGTACCAGTCCCAGGCGAGCCGCCAGTGGCTCCGCCCGACGACCGCCTGCACCACGATCTGCCCGGTATCGACATCGGCATTGTCCGACAGCTCGACACCGCCATGGAACGGGCCATTGAGGATGCGGACCTCCGTCGACCACATCCGCCGCTCGCCCGTTCCATCGTCCAGGGTGAGCCGGAAGGCCCGGAAACCCATCGAGCATTTGACCGCCCAGAGCAGATAGCCGATCCGCCCCAGATAGCGTTTCAGCTTGTGCGGCACCGTCTTGCCGATCATCGGCGACAGGCCCAGCGAGGCGGCGTTGACGAAATAATCATCGTCGATCATGCCCAGGTCGATCCGGCGGCGCTGGCCATGGGCGATGGCATCGATCGCGCCATCCAGATCGAGCGGCAGGCCCAGCGTCCGTGCGAAACTGTTGGCCGTGCCCAATGGCAGGACCGCAAAGACGCAGTCCGATCCCACCAATGCATCGACCGTGCCGGACAGCGACCCATCACCCCCGCCGACGATGACCATGGGCGCGCCGTCCCGCACCGCCTGCCGGACATGGTCATACAGGGTCGACGGATCGCGGACCGGATGCGCGGACAGCAGGGTGACTCCAACTGCCAGCAGCTTGCCCTTGGCAAGCTCGAACAAATCCTCGCCTTTGCGGGACTGGGCATTGACGATAAGTGCCGCTTCGCGCGGCAGGGGCCTTGTTTCCATATCGCAACAACCCGCGACCCTGAATTTATATCCAGCGTACAGGATAGGGCGACGGGAATTCCTGCCGCTCGGCTGACATCCTTGCGCCCGGACGCCTCGCCGGACCAACTGTCCTGTCTATTCGTAACACAATATGATGATTTCCATCGGCCGGATCGTTGACGGAAGTTCAGACTTTTTCAATATCCGGCCCGGCGGCGGGCAGGCAGCATCCGCGTGCCGGAAAACGGGTGTCCAGCCAAACACCTGCGCTCCTCCAAAACACATAATATCCGCATTTCTGCGCACCTTCATACTCAATGCAGCATCAACCGTTCCTGTTTAAATACAGGATGATGAAGGCAATTGTGCGCAGCCCCGCGCATTTCCCCGCTTCGCGACCATCCTGTCGCGGCGGCGGCGGCGTGGCGATGCAAATAGCCTCACATGGCATGAAGGCAGGTCACAGGAGGCGGCAATGTTCGACTGGTTCAAGAAGGATGCACCCATCCGGCGGAAATTCACCGTCCTGTTGACGCTTCACACGCTATGGGGAGCGACCGCCGTCGCAGCCGTCGTCATCGCGCATCAAACTTCCTTCCTCGCGGGTCTTGCCACCGGCGTGGGCGCGCTGGCGGCGCAGATGCTGACCGTCATCGTCAGCGGCAAGCTGATCTGCGACCCCTATGTCGGCACTGTCGTCCGCATGGAGGGACTGGCCGCGGGCGACCTGGACTCGCCGGTCGAGTATAGCGACCATAAGGATTGCGTCGGCCGCATGACGCGCGCCATGAACGTCTTCAAGGAAAACGCCCGCCGCGCCAGCTCCGCCGAGGAGGTCGATGCCACCGTCAGCGCGTTGGGCGATGCGCTCTCCACCCTGGCGCAGGGCGATCTCACCATCCGCCTGCACCAGCAGTTCCCGGATCGCTACGAAAGCCTGCGGAGCAATTTCAACGAAGCGGGCGAGCGGCTGGAACAGCTTCTCACCAATGTCGCCGAGTCCGCGGAGAATGTGCTGACCGCCGCCGCCCAGATTCGCGACGCCTCCAACGACCTGTCGCAGCGGACCGAACAGCAGGCGTCCTCGCTGGAGGAAACCACCGCCAGCATGACCCAGGTCACGGGGCTGGTGCAGGAAACCGCAACGGGCGCGGGCCAGGCCAAGGGATCGATCACCGTCACCTATCAGGAGGCCACCGACGGTGGCACCGTGGTGACGCGCGCCATCTCCGCCATGGGCGCCATCGAAAACTCGTCGGGCGAGATTTCGCAGATCATCACCCTGATGGATGGCATCGCCTTCCAGACCAATCTCCTCGCACTCAATGCCGGTGTGGAAGCGGCACGGGCAGGCGACGCGGGCAAGGGCTTCGCGGTCGTCGCCAACGAGGTGCGGGCGCTGGCCCAACGGTCGGCGGACGCGGCCAAGGACATCAAGGATCTCATCACCAAAAGTTCGGAGCAGGTGCGCCTGGGCGTCAATCTGGTCGGCGAGACCGGCCGGGTGCTGGAGACCATCGTCAATCGCATCGGCGAGGTGAACGAACTGGTCGGCGGTATCTCCGACGCCTCCGTCCGCCAGTCCACCAGCCTGCAACATGTCCACCGCGCCATATCGGACATGGACAAGATGACGCAGCAGAATGCGGCGATGGTGGAGGAAAGCACGGCCGCCGCGCGGTCCATGGCGGGTCAGGCGGAACAGCTTGCCGACATGGTCGCCAGCTTCAAGACTTCGGCAGGCTCAGGACAGGACCAGGGCTATGGCGGCGGACGGGGCTACTCCCTCGCCGCCTGACGGGAGCGGGCTATATCCATGGCTTCATCCTGAACCTGTTTCGGGATGATGCCTGCGAAAGCGTGACCCGCGTCAGGCCGCCCCCCGGACAGCTACCCTTCTGCGCCCGGCCACGCCTCATAATGCCGCCGTACCAGTCCGGCCAGCGTCAGCGGATCGAAGGGCTTGCTGATGACGCCCATCGCGCCCGCGTCGATATAGCGTTGCACCTCGGTCGAGCGGGCGCTGGCCGTCACGAAGAGCGCGGGGATCGCCGCCGCGTCGGGGCGTTGCCGCAGCAATTCCAGCAACTCCATCCCGGTCATGCCCGGCATCATCACGTCGATCAGCGCGATGTCCGGCAGCCATCCGTCCTGCCCGATCATGGCCAGCGCCCGCGCGCCGGAATCCGCGACCTTCACCGTCAGTTCGGGGTCCAGTTGCAGGGCCATTTCGACGATGGTGCGGATGTCCTCCTCATCATCGACGTACAGGATGCTGAGGGATTCACGCACCATTCTTCTCCCGTTGCTGGCGGTCCCTGATCGCTACGATGGTCTCCACCAGATTGGGCAGCGACTTTTTGGACTTGGTCAAAACCGCCTCCACCTGCCGCACGTCGCTGGTCCCGCAATCCTGCGCCGAATAGATGATGACCGGCGGCGCTGGACCATCCTTGCCCGCCAGTTCGGACACCAGTTCCAGACCCGATCCATCCGGCAGGGCGATGTCCAGGATCAATATGTCGACCTGATAGCTCGCCAGAAAGGCCCGCGCGGAGGCAAGGTCGGTGGCATGCGATACCCGCGCCAGCCCGGCCAGGGCCGTCGCCGTGATGTCCAGCGTATCGGGGTCATCCTCCACATGCAGGATCAGGGGCATGTCCATGGAGGCGCGCGCGATGGCGGCGGCGACCGCATCCTCCAGCTGCACCGGTGCCAGCGGCTTGGCCAGCCAGTCCACGATGTCCAGCGCGGCCAGGTCGCTGGGGTCGGAGACGAGCATCTCGTTCGCGATGGCGATCACCGGCAGCGCACGGCCGCTGGGCACGCCGCGCACCGTCTGAAGCAGCGCGGGCGCATCACCATCGGCAAACTGGAGATCGACGATCATCGCCAGATAGCGCCGCTGGCGGATCGCGGCCAGCGCCTCCGGTATCGTCTGCACGACATCGGTCTTCATCGAACGGCTGGCGAACCAGTCGGTGAGCCAGTCCGCTTCGCTTTTGTCGGTATAGAGGATCAGATAGGCCGGGCCGTGCAGGCCCTCCGGCGGCGGCGGCGGTGCGGCGATCCCGCCCTGCAACGGCAGGTCGACCATGAAGGTCGTGCCACCACCGGCGGTATCCTGAAACCCGATGGTGCCGCGGTGATAATGCACGATATCGCGCGAAATACTGAGGCCGAGACCCGTGCCCGGCGTGGCGGAGGTGGATGCCCCCGTCGCCTGGGCAAAGCGGGTGAAAAGGCGGTCGCGCAGTTCCGGCGGGACACCGGCCCCCCGGTCCGCCACAGCGACCCTGCACCCCGCGCCCTCGACCGTGACGGAAAGGGTGACGGCCTCCTGCTCCGGCGAGAATTTGATCGCGTTGGAGACGAGATTGCCCACGACCTGGATCAGCCGGTCCCGGTCGCCATGCACGATGACGGGGTCGGGCGGCGCATCGAAGCGCAGCGCCACTTTCCGCGTCGCCGCCAGCCCGCCCATCGCCTCCACCGCACCCGTCACGACCTCGGCCATGTCGATGTTGGCCAGCGCGAACTCCATCTCGCCCGACTGCAATTTTTCCGCGTCGAGCAGGTCGTTGACGATGCGGATCAGCCGGTTTGCGTTGTTCTCCGCAATCGTCACCAGCCGTTTCGACTGGTCGGACAGGCTGTCGAACGCCCCTGCGCGCAGCAGGCCGAGCGACCCGACGATGGACGTCAGCGGCGTCCGCAGTTCATGGCTGACGGTGGACAGGAACTGATCCTTGATCCGCTCCACCTTCTCCCGTTCCGACACGTCGCTCAGCACCGCGACGATGTGCATGCCATCCTCCAGCGGCATGAGGCCCAGCGCGACCTCGACCGGGACGGTGCCGCCATCGGCCGTCCGCGCATGGATGAGCGGGCGATAGGGTTCCGCCAGTCCCTGTGGCCCCAGGCCCAGGCGGTCGAGGAACGGCCCCTCCCCCGGCGCGATATTGACGATGGTCGCAATGTCCCGCCGCAACAGATGCGTGGCGCTATAGCCGAACAATCGTTCGGCCGCCGGGTTCATGATCTCGATGCTCCCGCTGGGATTGATCAGGATGATGGCGTTGATCGCACTGTTGAAGATCGCATCCTGCCGCCCCGCATGGTCCAGCGACGCCTGAATCGCGGCATGGCGTGCCCGGCGGCTGTTCCAGATGAACCAGGCCGCCAGAAAGGCGATGATCGTGACCAGCGACACGCCGATCAGATAGGAGCGCCGTCCCTCGTCGGACCGTTTGATCCCCGCCGAGACCACGCGCGCCAGATAGGCGTTCTGGTTGATCTCGATGGCAGCGACCTCGTTGCGGATTTCGTCCATCAACCCCTTGCCGACGCCCGCCGACACGATCGCCGCCGCCGCATCCGCCCCCCGCGTCTGCCGCGCGTCCAGCACCCGCTGCATCTCGGTGAACTTCCGGGGCACGAGGGTTTCGAGCCGGGCGACATGAGCGCGTACCGTGGGTGACTCGGCGGCGAACAGCCTGGTCATTTGCTCCAGCCGCACCGAAATCCCCTGCCGCGCATCCATATAGGGGGCCAGGAAACTGGGATTGCCGGTAATCACATAGCCGCGCTGCCCCGTCTCGGCATCCTTGATGTCCGAAATCAGACCGCTGATCGCCAGTTCCCGCCGATAGGCCAGGTCGATCTCCTGCTGCCCCTTCAACAGATCGTCGAAATGGCTGGTCAGCCAGAGCGCGATGGTGATGAGCGTCAGCGGGATCAGCGCCGCGATGAGCAGCACGCGCCATAATCTGGGCGCTGCACGGCCGTTGATGGGCATGGTCATCCCGCTGCCTCAGCCTTGCAGGTCGAAGAGGGGACCGACGGCCAGCACCGCCTGCACCCGGTTGCTGACGCCCAGCTTGCGGAAAATCGCGGTCATATGCGCCTTCACCGTCGCCTCCGACAGGGCGAGGTCGCCCGCGATCTGCTTGTTGAGATGCCCCTTCCCCAGCGCCGTCAGCACCCGCATCTGCGCGGGCGACAGGGCCTTCAGCCGGTCGCGCAGATCGGTCAGCGAGGGGTCGAGGCTGTCCGTCTCGGGAAAGACCGCCTTGCCGCGCAGCAGTTCTCCGATGGATTGGGCGAGTTGGTCAAAGGGCTGACTCTTCGACAGAAATCCCGCCGCGCCGATCGCACGGGCAGCGGCGATGATCTGCGGCTCGTCATAGGCGGAAACCAGCGCGATGGGCGTCTTGCCCAGCAGATGCTGCATGCGGAACAGCCCGGAAAATCCGTCCGCATCCGGCAAGCGATAGTCAAGCAGCATCAGCGCATAATCCCTGTGCGTCCGCGCAAGTACCTCCGCCGCAGCGATGCTGTCCGCATAGTCGAGGAGGATGTCCGCATGCCGGGAGCGGATGGCTATTGCCAGGCCCTCCCGCACTAGCGGATGATCGTCGGCAAGGAGAATACGTGTCTGCACCATTTCTCCCTCCTGATAGCGGGTTAGACCAGAAAATGACAGATATTCAATCTATTATCTCGCTCCCCCGGTATAATTTCCCATAATGTCCCAAATGGGCGATTCTATGGGCAGCAGGGCGATGATCCTGCATCGCGAGGACGGATTATGCGGATTCTGGCGGCGGTGGCTGGAGCCGCTGGGCTGGACCTGTGACTGTCGTGGCGCGGGCGACGACTTCATGCTGGCAGCCGATGACTGCCCCGCGCTGATCATGATGGATGCAGCCCTGGAGGCGAAGTTGCGAACGGCATTTCTTTCCACCCTGCGCGCGATGCCGGGGCCGGTGGCGGGCACCCCTGTCCTCCTGCTCGCCGACGCCGACGCTCCCGGCCAGAATGGCGCGCAGGGCAGGATCGGCCTGCCTTTGCGCCGGGAGCATGCGCTTGGCGTGATCGAACATTGGGCGGGGCCGCTGGAGGATCATATCTTCCGCGACCTGTCCTCACCCCATTATCGGCTGGTGCGCCTCGCCGGTCGGACGAGTGCCGACCGGCTGCTGCTGAGTTTCGCGAACCATGTCGAGGCGGCACTGGGCAGGCTGGACGGGACGCAGGACATCGCCCGTGCCGCACACGACATCGCCGGGCTGGCAGGTACGCTTGGCTATGGTGAATTGAGCCGCCTCTGGTCGGCCGTCGAGCGGGGCGAATCGGTCGATCCGGCGGAAGCACGCACAGCCACGCATGCCGTCCTCGACACACTGAAACACCTGTTTCCCAAGGAATAATTCCCTGCGCCATGGGACTTTGATCGTAACCTGTCCACCCGTTGCCGATAGCGTCGAGAAAATTAACCGGCGCGGGCGCCACTGGTCCGCGTCACGCTCTTCCCTCCCCCTGCGGGTCGCGCGCGATGCCGATGAGACAGAAAAATATCCCGCCATCGGCATCGCATATCTTCGTAAGGGAAGCGACTCACCGTCCGCGCTTGAGCCTGACCACCATCTCGTCCAGCGCGGAGAGAAAGCGCGAGCGATCGGTCTTGGAAAAAGGCGGTGGCCCGCCGATGGCATCGCCGCCTGCCCGCAAATCCGCCATGATCGCCCGCACCGCGATGGCGCTGCCGATGCTGCTGCTGGTGAACGGCTTGCCGTTGGGGGCCAGCACCGCCGCCCCCGCCTTCAGGCAGCGATCCGCCAGCAGGATGTCGGCGGTGATGCACACCGCCTTGCCATCCGCCCGCTCCGCGATCCAGTCGTCGGCGGCATCGAAGCCGTCGCTCACCACGACCCGGTCCAGCAATTCATGCGCTGGAATCCGGATCGGGCTGTTGCTGACGATCGTTACCGGCACCCCGTGGCGAAAGGCGACCTTGTAGATCTCCTCCTTCACGGGGCAGGCATCGGCATCGACCCATATGCGGACGGTAGCGGCCGTCATTCAGGGATCAGCCCGGCTTGCGGCCGCCGCCCTTGAACGGGGGACGCTTGGGTCCGCTGCGTGCGCCGCCCGGACCGCCGGGGCCACCGGGACGACCGCCGCCACCGGCGCCGCTGCGCTCCTTGTTGTAGCCGCCGGAGCGGGGACCACCGGATGCGTTGGCGTAGGGACGCGGCGCATGGATCGTCGGGCGGCTGTTGTTGGCGCGGTTCTGGCGCGCCTCGTCACGGGGCTTGCCCTCGACCGGCAGGATGTAGACGCCATCATCCTCTTCCGCCTGCGTGCGGCGCACGGCGGCAAAGAAGCGGGCGGCGACGGGACCGGCCACCTCGAACATCGTGTCGTCGGCGGCGATGCGGATCGCACCGATCTCGCCACGCCCCAGATGGCCGCGACGGACCAGCAACGGCAGCAACCAGCGCGGATCGGCATCCTGATTACGGCCCACATTGACGCGGAACCACGCACTGTCCTCGAACCCGGCACGCGGGCCACGGTCCTGCTGCGGCGTATCCGCACCCAGCAATTCCTCCGGCGCGGGCAGGCGCGAACGATGGGCATGGACGAGAGCAGCCGCGATATCCTCCGGGCTTTTCTCGGCGAGCAGGCGCGTCGCCAGTTCGCGGTCCTCGTCCGTGACGTCGACGGGCGCCAGCAAACCCTCGATCAGGCGTTGGCTATCGGCCTTGCGAATATCGGCGGCCGAGGGGGCATTGACCCACTCCGCCGGGATGCGCGCGCCGCGCAACATGCTCTCGACGCGCTTGCGGCGCGGGAACGGCACCAGGATGACGGCGGTGCCCTTCTTGCCCGCACGGCCGGTACGGCCCGAACGGTGCTGGAGCGTCTCGGCATCGCGCGGGATTTCGACATGGACCACCAGCGACAGGCCGGGAAGGTCGATGCCGCGCGCGGCGACGTCGGTCGCGACGCACACCTTGGCGCGGCGGTCGCGCAGGGCCTGCAACGCCTGGTTGCGCTCATTCTGACTATGCTCGCCGGACAGGGCGACCACGTCGAAGCCGCGCTCGGTCAGGCTGGCGTGCAGATGGCGGACATTGTCGCGCGTGGCGCAGAACAGGATCGCCGTCTCCGCATCATGGAAACGCAGCAGGTTGACGACGACATTCTCGATATCGGACGGCGCGATCGCCATCGCCTGATAGCTGATGTCGCCATGGCCACGATCCTTCTCGACCGTGGAGATACGCAGCGCGTCGCGCTGGTAACGCTTGGCGAGCGCCACGATCGGCTGCGGCATGGTGGCGGAGAACAGCATGGTGCGGCGGCCCTCCGGCGTCGCGTCGAGGATTTGCTCCAGGTCTTCGCGGAAGCCCATGTCGAGCATCTCGTCCGCCTCGTCCAGGACGGCGACGGCAAGACCCTGAAGGTTCAGGGCGCCACGCTCCAGATGGTCGCGCAGACGGCCCGGCGTGCCGACGACGATATGGCAACCGCCCGACAGCGCACGGCGTTCCTTGGCCGCATCCATGCCACCGACGCAGGTGACGACACGGACGCGGACGCCCTTGTACAGCCATTCCAGCTCGCGGCTGACCTGCAACGCCAGTTCGCGCGTCGGCGCGATGACGAGGGCGAAGGGCGAGACGCTGATGCGCGGCGCGCCATTCTCGTCCAGCAGCTGCGGCGCCATGGCGAGGCCGAAGGCGACCGTCTTGCCGGAGCCGGTCTGGGCGGAAACGATAAGATCGCGACCCTCCGCTTCTGGCTCCAATACGGCAGCCTGAACAGGAGTGGGGTCGGCATAGCCGCGCTCGGTGAGCGCCTCGGCCAGAAGCGGAAATGCGGTGTTGAACGTCATAGGGTCTGCTTGTGAAGAGAGGGGGCGGCGCATTGGCCGCGCAGATTGTCGGAAGCCTGTAGCATCAAGTGACGGAAATCTCCAGCAACTCGATGGCATCCTCTTTCCCGGCAAAGGACAGCAGCTCGCCCGGCTCCCCATCCATCAGTGCGCGGGCCAGCGGAGCGGAGAAAGCGATGAGGCCAGACGAGGGGTCCGCCTCGTCATCGCCGACCAACGTGATGGTGCGTATCGCTCCGTTGAGGCGATAGGTGACGGTGCATCCGAATGCCACCGACTGACCCGTGGGCGCGGGTGCAAGCTGCGCGGTGGCAAGGCGCGTGCGCCAGTAGCGCAGGTCGCGCTGCGCCTTCTTGCGCGGCTCCTCCTCCACGATGGTGGGGACCAGCGCCTCCCACTGTGCGACCTTCGCCTCGATCTGGGCAAGGCCACGCGCAGTGACGAGATTCGGGCCGGACGGGATCGGAATCTCGAACTTGGGTTCCAGATGCTCCTCGTCGCTTTCCCGGCGAAAGGCCACGCTCATGCCGCTTCGTCCTCCACTGTCCACTCGTCCAATGTGGGTTCCTGCCCGATCAGGGCAAGGCCATGGGCGATCGAGGTGAGTTCATTGCCACTGTCGATCTTATGCCCGGCAAAGCGAGTCTCGAAGATCGCGCGCACGGCGGGGATCAGCGAGGAACCGCCGGTCAGGAAGACATGGTCGATGTCGTCGGCGGTCAACTTTGCCTTGGTCAGCGCCGCATCCACCGTCTCGGCGATTCGGGCGAGGTCGGGCGCGATCCACGCCTCGAAGTCCGTGCGCGCGACCTCCGCCTCCACCGTCAGGCCGGACTGGTCGAAGTGGAAGTGGGCACCCTCCTCGCTGGAAAGGCCGCGCTTCAACTTGCCCACCGCATCATAGAGCGGATAGCCAAGCTCATTATCCACCACCGCGATCATGCGGGCGATGGCGGCGGGATCGGTGGCGCTCTTCTGCAATTTCGCCAGCGACTCCAGCGTCCGCCGGTTCCGCATCAGGGCCAGCCGCGACCAGTCGCCAAAGTCGGTGAAATGGCCTGCGGGAATCTCCAATGTCTTGTCGAAGGAGCGATAGGTGCCGCCCTTGCCCAGCATCGGCAGCACCAGCTTGTCCATGATGCGATAGTCGAAGCGGTCGCCCGCGATGCCGATGCCGGTGGAGGCCAGCGGCGTGCAGCGGCGCGCCGTCCCCGGCGCCTCGATCCGCACGATGGAGAAATCGCTGGTGCCGCCGCCGAAATCCGCCACCAGCAGCGTCGCCGGTTCGGTCAGGCGCGAGGCAAAGCTGAACGCCGCGCCCAGCGGCTCATAGACATAATGCACCTCCCGCCCCAGCCCCGCGAACATCAGGTCATAGCGTTGCCGCGCCAGCGCCGCATCGGGCCGCGCGCCGACATAGCGCACCGGACGACCCACCACGACCCGCTCCGGCAGGGATTTCAGCGCATCGGCGGCATGGGTGCGGAGATGGTCGAGGAAGACATGGCCCAGTTCCTCGAAACGAAAGCGTTTCTCGAAGATGGTGGCATGCTCGAAACCGGGGTTGGCGGCGACGGACTTGAAGGATTGCAGGAAACGCGACCCTTGCGGGAAATCGAGAAACTCCGAAATCGCCCACGGCCCCGCCTCATGGCCAAGGCCGCCCTTCACCGCGTCATCCTGCCAGAAACACAGCGCCGAGCGGAACACCGGACTGATCCCATCCGGCGCGGCAAAATCGACCAGTTCCGCCCGCCCATCGTCGAGGCCGCTGGCGACGACCGAATTGGTCGTGCCGAAGTCGATACCGATGGAGCGCAGGGAGGGCGCGGGCGTGGTCATGCGGGGATTCCAGACGGGAGGGACGCGCCAGCCGCGCGGGGCTGGCGCCTATGACAGCGTGGACGGGATAGTGCAATGGCGGTGGGTGGGGTGCAAGGGATCGTGCTCTCCACCGGCTTCGCCCTCTCCCGCCTTTGCGCGAGAGGGCTGAAAGCCAAGCCCCCTCACCCGTTCACCGTCTCCAACGCCTCGTTCGCCGCCATCCACGCCAGTTCTGCCGCCTCGATATTCCCGTCGATCTCCGCCCGCCGCTTCAGCAGTTCGGTCATCGACAGGTTCGCCAGACCGGCGGGCGCGGTGGAGGGGTCGAACATCGCCTTGTCGAGCGCGCTGCGCCCGTCGGTGAGGCGGGCGAGATCCTGCTCCGCCTTCTTGGCGCGCTTGCTCAGTTCCTGATATTTCTCGCGGGCTTCGGCAGCGGCGCGGCGCTGCTCCTTCTTGTTGCCCTTGCCCTCGCTGCCCTTTGCCCCCTTGGCATCGCCGCCATCCTTGGACAGGATCATCTGGATGTAATTTTCGATGGAGCCGTCGAATTCCTTCGCCGTGCCGCGGTCGACCAGCACCAGCCGGTCGGCGGTCATCTCCAGCATGTGCCGATCATGGCTGACGATCACCACCGCGCCCGAATAATCGTTGAGCGCCTGGATCAGCGCCTCGCGCGCGTCGACGTCCAGATGGTTCGTCGGCTCGTCGAGGATCAGCATATGCGGTGCATCGCGGGTGATGAGCGCCAGCGCCAGCCGCGCCCGCTCGCCGCCCGACAGCTTGCCGACCATCGTCGTCGCCTTGTCGCCGGAGAAGCCGAAGCGCCCCAGTTGCGCGCGCACCGCGCCCTGCGTCGCACTCTTCATCAGGCTGGTCATATGCTGGAGCGGCGTCTCCGTCCGGTCCAGTTCCTCCACCTGATATTGGGTGAAATAGCCGACGCGCATCTTGCCCGATGCGGCCATCTCGCCCTCCATGGGCTTCAACTGCGCCGCCAGCAGGCGCGCCAGCGTCGTCTTGCCATTGCCGTTACGCCCGAGCAGCGCGATCCGGTCGTCCGGGTCGAGGCGCAGGTTCAGGCGGCTGAGGATCGGTGTCTCGCCATAGCCAACGGACGCCAGGTCCAGTGTGATGAGCGGCGGGCGCAATTCGTCCGGGTTGGGGAAGTTGAAGCTCAGCGATGGATCGTCGATCAGTTCCGCGATGGGCTGCATCCGGGCCAGTGCCTTGGCGCGGCTCTGCGCCTGCTTGGCGGTGGAGGCACGGGCGCTGTTCTTGGCGATATATTCCTGGAGATGCTCACGCTGCGCCTGCTGCTTCTGCCGGGCGGAGGCCAACTGCGCCTGCCGCTCCGCCCGCTGCCGCTCGAACGCGTCATAGCCGCCCGGATAGAGGGTCAGCTTGCCGCCCGAGAGATGCAGGATATGGTCGACGACATTGTTCAGGAAATCGCGCTCATGGCTGACCAGCAGGATGGTCGCCGGATAGCTGATGAGGAAGTCCTCCAGCCACAGCACCGCTTCGAGGTCGAGATGGTTCGACGGCTCGTCGAGCAGCAGCAGGTCCGGTGCGGAGAACAGCAGCGAAGCCAGCGCCACGCGCATCCGCCAGCCGCCGGAAAAACTCTCCAGCGAGCGATGCTGCGCCTCCTCGTCAAAGCCAAGTCCGACCAGGATCTGCGCGGCGCGGCTGGGCGCGGTATAGGCGTCGATGGCCATCAGCCGGTCATGCACTTCGCCCAGCCGGTCGGGGTCGTGGCTGGTCTCGCTCTCCTCCAGCAGCGCGGCGCGCTCCGTATCGGCGGCCAGCACCGTCTCGAAGGGCGTGGCGTCGCCGCCCGGCGCTTCCTGCGCGATATAGCCGAGGCGGGCGCCGCGCGGCATGTCGATGGTGCCGATGTCAGGCTCCAGCATGTCCGCGATGACGCGCACCAGCGTGGACTTGCCCGCGCCGTTACGACCGATCAGGCCGATGCGGCCGCGCGGCGGCAATTTGGCAGTGGCGCCGTCCAGGATCGTGCGTCCGCCGAGGCGCACCGTGATATCGGTAATATTGAGCATCGGGCGCGCCTAGCACCAACTGCGCCCAAACCCAATGGGGCGCAGTCGATGGAAACGGCAAATGCACGTCCATCATCGCCAAAGCTCAGCTCTTTTTGCGGCTGCCCTTGCGCGCGACGGCGGCCTTGGCCGATTCCACGACCTCGATCGCGGCATCGGCTTCCTCTTCCGCCACATCCGTAAAACGGTCGTCGCCAGCGATTTCGCGGGTCGCCTGATCCCAGTGGAGCGCATCCTTGCCGTGCGGCTTGCCCTCTGCCTCCCACAATGCATGGGCGCGCGCCCTGATCTGTTCTTCCCTGTCCTGCGCCATCGTCATTCCTCCGTCGTGGCAGAATGTCCGTCAGGCGGATTGGATGCAAGACGATAGCGCGGAATCGCGATCCACCGCCGGCGGAGGACCGGGGAAGCGCATGTTATGTACTCCTGCCACAGCAGGAACCGGTGGCGAGGAAATGCAAACCTGCCCCGGACCCTGCTTCGCAGGGACATGGCATCATCCTGAAAGCAGGCTATCTCCATCCTCCTCCCCTAGACCGGCAACACAAACTCTATCGGCGCGGTAAACTCGATCCGCTCGCCCAGAATCGCGGCGGGGGCGCTGGGAAAGGGCGAGGCCCGGTGCATCATCGCCTGCGCCTCCTCGTCCAGCGAGGCCTTGCCACTGCTGCCGATGACCAGACCTTCCAGCAGCACGCCCGCCCGGTCGATGATGAAGCGGACACGCACCACCCCTTCCTCCTTCCGCATCAGGGCGCGGCGGGGATAGAGCTTATGGGCATAGAGCCAGGTCCGCACCCGCGCGGCATAGGCCATGCTCTTGCCCGCCGGGGCATCCGTATCCAGACCCTCGGCTGTCCCCCGACGCGGCGGCGGCGCGCCCTGCCGGGACGAGAGCGCGGCAGATGCGACACTGGCCGGGGCGGCGGCTGATGCGACCGCTGGCGAGGAGAACGCCGGGACCGCCACCGACGGACGCACCGCCGCTGGCCGGGCCATCTGCG
>DASVMZ010000067.1:0-2920 GCA_036384115.1 Sphingobium sp. | reverse complement strand
AGGCCTTCGGCAGCCTTGACCGCGCGCAGCACCGGGGTCGCGCCGGCTTTATCGCGAAACACGCCCACGCCGAGGTCGATCTTGTCCAAGCGTTGGTCGTTGCCGAACTGCGCTATCAGGGCGAGAAGCGCGTCTGGTGCCTGAGGGGTCAATCCTGCAAAAGGCAAGGCGAGGGCGCTCATGCTCGCCGCCCGCCTGCTGCGGCATAGGCTTGCGTGCCGAAAGAGATGACGCGATCGGTGGGCAGGGCCGCCTCGATCGCGATATCGGGCACGCCTTCGAGGGCGGCATACACCGGCGCGAAATCCGTCTCTACCGTCTGGCGCAGCAGGTCCTCGAAACTGTCGATGACAAAATAGATCTGCTGGTAGTCGTCTATCCGGTAGGGCGTGCGCATCACCCGCTGAAGATCGAAGCCGAGACGGTTGGGCGAGGGATCTTCGAGCGCAAACATGGCCTCTGCGTAGGACGACACGATGCCCGCACCGTACAGTTGGAGGTCACCATCCCGGCGGATCAATCCGAACTCGACCGTGTACCAGTAGAGCCGGGCAAGCCGGTCTATTGCGCCCAAGCTGTGGGCTCGGAGCCCGCCTTCTCCATACGCCTGCATGTAATCGGCAAAGACCGGATTGGCGAGCAATGGGACATGCCCAAAGACATCGTGGAAGACGTCCGGCTCCTGCAGATAATCGATTTCGTCGGGCGTGCGAATGAAGCGGCCTGCGACGAAACGGCGATTGGCGAGATGGTCGAAAAAAACATCGTCCGGGACGAGGCCCGGCACAGCGACGACTTCCCATCCCGTCGCTTTCATCAGGCGCTCGGACAGCTCCTCGAAATTGGGGATACCGCTTCGCGTCATTCGCAGAATTTCGAGGCCGGCCAGGAACTCCGGGACAGCTCGGCCGGGGAGCGTTGCCGCCTGGCGCGCAAAAAGCCAATCCCACATGACGTGCTCGGATTGACTGTACCGCTCCCAATCCTGGGAAATCGTCCAGTCGTCTGCCGCGTCAGCGGGTCGTTCGAGGTCGCTTTGAGCCATGTGCAACAATCTCATGAAGGGCAGGAAAAATCCTTTCAATATGCGCGGAAAATGCGGATTAACCGGTCTGTCCATTTCAATATTTAAGGATATGTGAAATAAATGGCCGAACTAGATGCGATCGACAGGCGGATCCTTGAGCAATTGCAGATGGACGCGTCACTCAGCAGCGCCGAGTTAGCCGAACGGGTTGGTAGTTCGGCAGCCTCTTGCTGGCGCCGGGTGAAGAGTCTTGAGGCGGTTGGCATTCTCGGGCCGGCAGTGAGGTTGCTTCGCCCAGAGGCATTGGGTCGGAGCGTCAACGTGCTGTGCAACATTCGAGTGAGCAGCCACGCGCGGGATGTTCGCGGCGCATTCGAGGTTTTCGTGCGTGAGCGACGCGAGATAATCGAATGCTATTCGATGTCGGGGGACTGGGATTATCTTTTGCGGATCGTTGCTTTGGACGTTGCCGATTACGAGCGTTTCCTAATGCGCGTATTGCTGGAGCACCCGTCGGTCGGTGGGGCCTCTTCGCATTTTGCCTTGTCCCAGACTAAATATACGACTGCCCTCCCTGTCTGAGGTTTGCCACCCAAGTACCTCATAAAAGGTCAAGCTCTCGACATGGATCAGTTTGGGGAAGCCATCAGGACGTCGGCTCGCCAGTAAGCGCGCGGCGCCTGCTTGACAGTGCGACGGCCAAAAAAGGCTGACGTGAGCCCTTATTTTCCTCGATGCATGATTTAGAGGGAGGCCTAGGTGAGCCACACCCCGATCTTGGGCCACCTGGCTGGCTCGATTCAGGTCAAGGCCACACTACTACCCAATCAGGTTCTGAAAATATCGCGGGATATACCGGACGCCTCGAACAGATAATCGCGGCTGGCTTCCAGTTCGCTCCTGAGTTTAGCAACATCGACGCCGACGACTTCCCCCCGCCATTTGCGGATCGCACCGGCGACCATCACCGTGTCGACGTTGGAGCGTTCCATCAACGTGACGACGGCGCCGGTCACATGGTTGAGCGGGGCGACGTTAATCGCCGATGCGTCGAGCAACAGGATGTCGGCTTCCTTACCTGGCGTCAGGCTGCCGATCTTGCGATCAAGTTTCAGGCCTTTCGCGCCCTCGATGGTCGCGAAGCGTATCGCGTCGCGTGAGGTCACCATATCCGGCAGGTCGCTGTCGCCACTGAGTGCCCGTTCATTGATGAAGGCGCGCTGGAGCGTCATCGCACTGCGCATCTGCGTGAACGGATCGGCTGTCATCGTGCATTCGACATCGCTCGAGAGCGATGGCTGCATGCCCAGATCGAGCGCCTTCTGGATCGGCGGCATGCCGTGCCGCATCGTCATCTCGATCGGCACCGACAGCGAGATATGGGCGCCTGCATCAGCCGCTGCCTTCCAGGCGAGATCGGACATGCCCGTCATATGGATGAAGATATTGTCCGCACCGAACTGGCCGGAATGGGCGAGCTCATCGAAGACGGCTTGCACGCCGAAGGTGCCAACCACATGCAGCGCGATCGGAATGGCCAGTCCCCGACCGATCTTCCAGGCTTCCGCATGGCCGGGCATATAGATTTCGCCGCCCATAGCCATGGTCAGGAGCTGGTCGTCAGATGAGAAATGTTCCGATTTCAACCGCCGTGCATCGAGCGGGTATTGCGCGCGGTCGCCCCAACCCTCGAAATAGCCGAAAACCGCACGACGACCTGCGTCGCGCAGCGCCTGTACCGCGGCGTCCGAGTGTTCAGGAGAATGATGGATCTGTGAGACGTCCATGACCGTCGTCACCCCGGCGTCGATCTGCGAGAGCGAGCCGAAGAGCTCGCTAATGTAGACGTCCTGCGGACGGTAGGCCATCGAGAACTTCTGGAGGATGTCCGCA
>DASVMZ010000066.1:0-2453 GCA_036384115.1 Sphingobium sp. | reverse complement strand
TTGCTGAAACTCCCCAAAACGACGCGTCCCTGCCAAAGCGTCGCGAACGATCAGCAGCGACCACCAATCGCCGATTACCCCAAGGGATCGCGCGATCGCGCATGCGCTCGTTTCCAGCGTCGTCCGTTGCCCCTTCATTGCGCTCCTTCACTCCGGTGCCTGGCCAGCTGTTGTCCCTTTGGACGATTAAGGCCCTTTAGTACCAAAATCCATCCGGCGTTCGCATTCTGTACCAAATCGCCCGCCCGATAAGATTCCAGTTGCAAAATTAAACCATGAGGGCCAAAGAGTCTAGAGTGGTTGCAGAGTTAAACCGAAATGCCCGAATCGTTTAACATCGGGTCGTGCCTACAAAGCCCGCGAAGACTGCCCTTCGCATCCGCCAGCGCTGACACATTGGGACCAAGAGTATGAAACAGGTGCAATTCTCTGAAACTGGCGGCGCGGACGTTTTGACGGTGGCGGAAGTGGCGCGGCCCGAACCGGGGCCGGGTCAGGTGCTGATCCGCGTAGAATCGGCGAGCGTGAACTTCGCCGATGTTGTGCGTCGGCGCGGCGATCCCTACCCGGTTCCAACCCACCTCCCCGCCGTTCCTGGCAGCGAGGTTGCCGGATTCGTGGAGGCGGTGGGTGAAGGCGTCGAGGATCTGGTGGTCGGAGACGCCGTGTTCGGCATCACGGACCTGGGCGGATATTCGCAATATCTGGTCACGGCGGCGCAGGGAACATTCAAGCTCCCGGAAGGCTTCGATCTCGATATTGCCTGTACGCTCGTCGTCGCTGGCGTGACCGCTTATCAAATGTTGGCGGAAGTCGCGCGAGTAAACGCAGGAGATACCGTATTCATCCCTGGCGCTGCCGGCGGGGTGGGCAATTATGCGGTGCAAATTGCCCGTATCCTGGGTGCCAAACGCATTATCGCGGGTGCCGGCAGCGAGGATCGTCGCAAGCAGGCGCTGGCCAATGGCGCGGACCATGCTCTCGACTACGGCCTCGCGACCTGGCCCGATGAAGTCAAAAGACTGACGGATGGGAAAGGCGCCGATGTCGTTCTGGATATGATCGGCGGCAGCTTTTTTGACCAGAGCCTGGACGCTCTTGCGCCCTTCGGGCGCCTCGTCGTCTACGGCAACGTTTCGGGTGAACTTGCCAATTTTGCGCCGGTGCGACTGCTGGGGCTGGGGCAAAGCGTGGCGGGCTATTATGTCGGGCAATGGTTTGCCGCCCGGCCCGTGGAATCGAAGAGGGCATTCGATACTTTGGTAAGCCTCGTCCAGGCGGGAAGCCTCAAGGTGGATATTTCCGAAAAATTCCCGCTGGAACGCGCCGCCGACGCGCATCGTCTCATCGAGCAGCGTCATGCCGTCGGCAAGGTGATCCTCAAGCCGTGGGCGTAGCGATGGCCTGCCCGAAATGCGCTGGTCCAGAAGCTTCCACGTCCCTGGGGTTCGGATGGCCAGCGCGGGGCGAGTTGTTCATCAGTGACCCAGCGCCATCCCTCCGGCGACTGATGATGGAGTTTGGGAAGATCTATTCGATGCCAGCCGCATCTGATCAGGCCTCAAAAAGGCCCATTTAACAATCTTGTCGCGCGCCCGGCGCGCGCCACCAATTCACCAAACAAGGAGCCCGCGATGAACCTGGCGGCGAAGTTCGACATCATCCTTTATGGAGCAAGTGGCTACACAGGTAGGCTCGTCGCCGAGCATTTGGCAAAGCGCTACGGCGTAGCCGGTGACCTGACCTGGGCCATGGCCGGCCGCAGCGAAGCTAGACTGGCAGAAGTGCGCGACCAGATCGGCGCGCCCAAGGACACGCCGTTGGTAGTGGCCGACGCGACCGACCCGGTCCAGCTCGCCGCGATGATCGGGAGCGCCAAGGCGATCGTTACGACGGTTGGCCCCTACCAGTTCTACGGTTCAAACTTGGTGGCCGCCTGCGCGGCGGCAGGTGTTGACTATCTGGACCTGTGCGGAGAGCCCGCCTGGATCCGCCAGATGATCGATGCGCACGAGGCGACAGCAAAGGCCTCCGGCGCACGAATCCTGTTCTCATGCGGGTTCGACTCGATGGCGTTCGAATTGGGCGTCTATCACGCTCAGGAGACGGCAAAGGCCAAGCTGGGCGCTACCGTGCCGCGCGTGAAAGCACGGCTGCGCGGCATGCAGGGTGGCCCCTCGGGCGGCTCGGTCGCAAGCGTGATGGCCACGATGGCCGCGGTCCAGAATGATGCTGTGCAGCGCGCGGTGATGATGAGCCCGTTCGGCCTCACCCCCGGCTTCGAGGGGCCAGATCAGCCGCCTGGCGACCAGGTCGGAGAGGATCCCGATGTGGGGCCTGTCGGGCCGTTCATCATGGCGACGGTCGACACCAAGAATGTCCATCGCTCGAACCTGCTGATGGGTCATCCCTATGGCAGAGACTTCGTCTACGACGAGATGGTGATTGGCGGC
>DASVMZ010000065.1:0-9552 GCA_036384115.1 Sphingobium sp. | reverse complement strand
AGCCCGCTTTCGGTCCATGCCTGCCCACGGCTGTTTTTGAGGATCGTGCCCTCGCTCCCGCCGATCTCATCCAGCAGCTTGCGCAGTTCGGCAAAGACCGGGATCACGACGCGCTTGTCCCGCTTGGCCGTGACGAACACGATGGATTGCAAGCCGACATGCTGCCAGCCCACGTCCACCAGATCGCCCAGCCGAAAGCCGGTCATGCTGGCAAGGCGGATCGCCTGCCACAATTCCTTTGAGCAATGCGGCTCAATCGCGGCCATATCCTCTGCGGTCCAGATGATCACGGCGCGGTTGGCGCTGTAGAGCATGGGGATGCCGGTGGCGACATTGTGCCGCATCTTGCCCTCCGTGACGCCCCACGACAGCAGCGTGGACAGCATCACGATAGCCTTCTTGCCCGCCATTTCCGCCCGCCAGGCCATCACATCGGCGCGCATCTTCTGGTCGCCGAACACGACTAGCGGGACGGTCCCGAACTTGGCGGCGACCTTGCCTAGATCGATGCGGTAATCTTTCTTGGTGCGCTCGCCCAGCCTATCCCATTCGGGGCTGCGCTGGTAATCAGCGATCAAGGAAGCGTGTTGTTCGCCTCGATCTTGTGGCGGATTTTCCGCGCCTCTGTGGCGATCTCCTGCATGGCGACCGTTATCTTGGGCCGCTCGCCTTCGCCGCGCGCTTCTGGCCCGCCCTCGTCGCCGTCCTGCTCGTCGGCGCAGTGCTGATACTCGTCCGCTGTTCTGGCCGCGCGCAGGACAATGCCGTCACCCAGGCCCGCGACGCTGGCGCATCACAGGTGCGCGAGCGGGCTGCTAGCGAAACCCTTTCCCGCACATTGGAGGCCAACAATGCCGCTGAAGCCGTTCGCCGTGATCCCGTTGCTCGCCGCGACGGCTGCGTGCGCCACTCCCGAACCCCTCAGAATTGTGACTGACACATCCTGCACGTCCTTTCGCGCAATCAGTTACGCGCAGCTTCCGGTTGGTGTGGTGGACGATGCGGGGAACAAGGCGGGTAGTGATCAGACGGTTCGGGAGATTGACGAGCATAATGCCCGCTGGGATCGCTTGTGCGCCTCTACTCCGGCTTCCTCAGCACAAAATTGAGCGCCGACCGGGCGAAGGCATCATGAGCATGGACCGGCTTGGCCTTGAAATAGGTCATCAGGATCGTGTCCTCCAGGATCACCGGCCATGCGTCCGTGATTTCTTTCTCATAGCCCGGCAGCGCGACGTAGTTGTGCATGTCCCAGCCAATCGCTGATTCGAAGGCGTGGTAGCTGACGCCTCGCCCCCAGCGGACGAGATTGATCCGTTGTGCATCATCTATGGGCTGGCCCGCAAAGACCTGCCTGAAGCCATCGCGGGGAGAGCGCCACGCCTCGGCGGCGATCATCTCGTCGCCCATGTTGTTGTAAAACGGCATTTGGCTGGTGTGATGGTCGCAATAGGATAGCCGGTTCGGCGTGTCCGTGACGACCAAGAGGCCGCCCGGCTTCAGGCACGCCCACGCGCTGCGAATGAGGTTGATCGCCTCCTCATGGGTTGTATGCTCCAGCACCGCGAAGAACAGGGCGATGTCGGCGCGCCCCTCCCATTCGGCTTGCACCGACGCGGGCAGGATTTCCGGGTCAACATGGCTGAAGTGGCAATGATCAAGCCCTAGCACCCGCGCCCGACCGCGCGCCGCTTCAACGCTGGGGGCTTCTATTTCATAGCCGTGAACATGCGCGCCATGCTGGGCGAACACCGACGCAATGGCACCCGTGCCGCTACCAAACTCTACCACGCGCTTACCGGCCAAATCGGTGATCCGGGACAGCCAAGGGATGACATTGTTGCGAGCGGTCGCGCTGCGGCTGACGACGTGCTCGCGCAGTTCTCCTTGCCCGCTTTCGGACGCCATATATTCGTCCGTGGCCCCGGCATAGAACGTCTCGCGAACGATCTGACGAATCGCAACCTCTTGCTCAGGCGTCATAAAGTCTCCTTCGCGGGGGCCGGTGCCCTATACGCGGGGAAATTGCAATGTCAGGGAATCGGCCTTGGGGCTGTAGGGCTTCCACCTACTACCATCGCCCGTCCACCGTCCGGAGGCAATCTGCGATGTCTGCGGCTTGTCCATCACCGCTAGGGCCGCCCGACCGGGAACCCCCTGTCCAAAGCGGCTATCCCTTATATCCCAGGATGGGGGAGAAGGGAATCCCTCACGCCCTTCATTCTGACAGCCTTTCTATCTCGGCTCTGGCGCGGAGAGCGCAAGCCGTGAGCGCGAGCGCGGGCGTGGTGCCATTCGCTTTAACGGCCACTTCTCCGCTCCCATGTCGCCATTCTCCACCGGCATTGCGTCGATACTGCCACAACTCAAACGAGGCGAACGGGTCAGGATCAAGGTTATGCCGGCCTGATCGTTCTATCGTCCACCCTGCCGGCACCAACTGCATAGCCGCGTCGAGGGGGGCGGAAAAGCCCGGCCCATCATCAACGGACGGATTTCCCAAGCCCTCGCCTATTGCGTCATCTGCCCATCGGATGACCGGGTGAATGCCACTGCCGTCGATCCACATATGCCCCTGTGATCTGGCGAGCCAGTCGGGACGCAGATCAAGCGCGCACATGATCGCCAAGTCTGTTTCCCGGAAAGGCCCTTCCAGCTTATCCACGCGATCCGCCAATTCGAGTAAATCAGTATTAGCCATGCGATGCTCCTAACTTTTCGGGAAACTGGCATTTGAGCAACCGGGATTGCTCGACCATCATTTCGCAACATGCTTGGGCGGCCTGCTTGGCGTGATGGTGGCTCTGATCGAACGCGCGGGCGCTGATCATCGTCGGCAGATGCGTGACCGTCACCCATGCCGCGTTCGGGCCGCAGTGCCACATACCAGAGACGGGGCGGTCCTCGACCATCTCGACGCGGTACTCGTCACCCATGCGATGCTCCATTAGTACGGGTCGGCGCAGTGGCGTGGACAGTATCCCGCTGACCGCGCCGGATGCGATCAATCGTCGCCACCTGATTAGCCTTGGTGCCGGGCGTGTTTCGCTCATGGAAGAAAACGCAAGGGCCGGGGAAGCATGTGTCCTTGCCGGTCACTTGCTCGCACTTCATGCAGGTCGGGGCGAGAGGTTTCCAGTCAGCCATGCGATGCTCCTTCCGTGGTGCGGGCCAGTTCTTCGTCGCTCAAACGGTGGCAAAATCCCGATTTTGCGTTTACATTGCTTTCGGCAACATCTTGATTCATAAGGGCCGTTCTCCAATGCGTTTACAGATAGCGCCTTGAAATCAGCCAAAAAGTGCCTGTATCATAATCCGCGTGTCGGGGGTTCAAGTCCCTCCTCCGCTACCAACGGAAAAATACCTATCCCCAACTTTGCGTGGTCGAAAACCGACCGGCGACTTTCAAACTGCGGACTGAATCCGGCCTGTGCGGGGCATCCGAGGCGCCTGCGAATCAATCCGCAATCAGCTGCGCTTCCCTGCAGATCAGCTTCGTCGCCACAGCCCGCTTCAACTCCGGGATGCTGTTTACAATGCCAAGGAGCTCCCGAACAGCGCCCTCATCGTGCCAACGCTGAAGCGCGCACCTGGGCGTCGGTCGACCGAGATGACCTGGTGCTGGAACAAAAAAGCGGATCGCTCCATCCTCGTCGCGACAGCTCCTGACACTGAACCGCTGCAGCCGCAGAGCAACCACCTCAGCGAACATCCTCATCACTCAATACCCCCCTATTGGTATGCCAGGACACTTGTTGGATATAGAAGCATATGTGGACACCCCCCGTTTTGGGGGGTCAGGGTAAAAGATCGTTCAGCTGGATGTGGCCATCCTGCAGGGCGCGCAGCACAAGCTGAATGCGGCGAGGCGCCTTGTAGCGTGACCGCGCCGCATCCAGATGTTCGGCCACCGTATCCTGTTTGAGTTTGAGGGCTTGAGCGATCTCGGCATCCGACTTACCCTGTCCAGCAAGAACCGTGCACTCCAGTTGCCTGGCGGTCAAAGCGACCTTCGACCGTCCTTCCACGCTTTTTGTCGTTGCAAGTCTGCGGGCGGCTTCAAAGGCGAACGTCCCGATCAGTTGCACCATCAGTTCACGGCCGGATGGAAGATTACGGCCCTGACGAACGGCAAAGCTGCATGATGCGCTGGTTTCATTGGGCAGGTGCAAGGGCACCGTCAGACCATCGCCGAGTCCTTCACAGGCAGCCGCATCCAGCACCTCTGCATGCAAGCGTCGAAAGGGAATCATCTTAGAAACGTTCGACCAAGCGAATACCGTGTTGGTTCGCCGACTAGCCAGATGGATCGGATCCCAGGTATAAAGTTCCTTTTCAAGGAACAATTCGACCCATCCCGGCGGATAGTTTTCCATGCGGATAGAGGTGGCGTCCTCCTCATCTCGATGATCCACATGATGAATCAGCGCGTAAAAATCGAAGCCCATATCGCGTGCGATCTGCTCCAGAAGCATCTCGACCTGCCCCCGAGATCGGCTAGTCCGCACCGCGTCAATAAACCCCTGGACTTCGCCGAACGCTCCGCTGAACCTGTCTAGGCTGCGTATCACGACACTGCGTCCTTGCCGAACGTCTTATCATTCATGCTTTCCGCCCCCTCAGAGCAGAACCTATGTTCATGGTTAACGAATGTAAATGACCCTATGCCATAGAGTCATTATGTCGGCATCGGCAAGCATCGGTTCCAGCTTCGTGACGTTGAACCTTGCACCGCTTTTATGATCGGCGCCGAAATTGAGACCTTCGATCTTCCCGCCATCCGCGAATTAATCGCTTCTATCGCCTCACACTCAAGGTCGACGTGGCGTAGAGTTTCACGTCGCTGGCCGAATATAGGTATCTTCACGTTGGCAGCGTTCCTCCGCCACCATTTCCTCACCAATCAAATCTCCAACTGCGACCCAAGCTCGACCACCCTGTTGGTCGGCAGCTTGAAGAACGCCATCGGGCTTTCCGCATTGCGCACCATCCAGGCGAACAGGCGCTCGCGCCAGATCGCCATGCCCGGTCGTTCCGAAGGGACCAACGTCTCGCGGCTCAGGAAATAGCTGGTGTCGGCCACGCCGATCGGCCCGCCGCAGTCATGGACCGCTTTCATGGCCGCGGGCACGTCGACATTTTCCATGAAGCCGTGGCGCAGGATCAGGCGGTAGAAACCGGCGCCATGATCCGTCGCCGTCGTCCTGCCATCCAGCGGCAGATGCGGGACGTCTTCCGTCCTCACCGTCAGGATGATGTTGCGGTCATGCAATATCCGGTTGTGCTTTACATTGTGGAGCAGAGCGGGCGGCACGCCCTGCGTCGTGGAAGACAGGAAGATCGCCGTCCCCGGCACGCGTTTCAGCGACGGTCCCGCCGAACGGATGAACAGGTCGAGGTCGATCGCATCCTCGCGCAGATAGTTGCGCATGATCCGACGCCCCTTCGCCCAGGTCGTCAGCACCAGGAACGCAGCGGCCGCCACCGCCAGCGGAAACCAGCCGCCATCGGGAATCTTCGTCGCATTGGACAGGAAATAGGCTCCGTCGATGACCAGGAACAGGCCCGTCACCAGCCCCGCAACCAGCGGATGCCAGCGCCACACATTGAAGGTCAGGAAACCCATCATGCAGGTGGTGATGACCATCGTGCCCGTCACCGCGATGCCATAGGCGGCGGCCAGGCTGCTAGAACTGCGAAAGCCCAGCACCAACAGAATGACCATCGCCAGGAGCGCCCAGTTGACGATCGGCACATAGATCTGCCCTGCCGCCGACGCGCTGGTATGCAGGATGCGCAGGCGCGGCAGGAAACCCAGTTGCACCGCCTGGCGCGTGACCGAAAAGGCGCCCGAAATGACCGCCTGGCTCGCGATCACCGTCGCCAGCGTGGCGAGGATCACCAGCGGCAGCCTGGCCCATTCCGGCGCCAACAGGAAGAAGGGATTCTGCGCCGCCGCCGGGTGATCCAGCAACAACGCCCCCTGCCCCAGATAGTTGAGCATCAGGCACGGCAGCGCGGCGTAGAGCCAGGCGATACTGATCGCCTTGCGACCATAATGGCCCATATCGGCATAGAGCGCCTCGGCCCCCGTCACCGCCAGCACCACCGATCCGAGAGCGAGGAAAGCGAGCTTCGGGTCAATCAGGAAGAAATGCAGCGCCCATTGCGGATTGACGATGGCGATGATTTCCGGATGGCGCACGATATTGGTTACGCCCAGCACGGCCAGGACCAGGAAATAGACAGCCATCACCGGGCCGAAGAGCGCGCCGACCTTCGCCGTCCCGATACTCTGGATCACGAACAGCGCGATCAGGATGACGATGGCGATGGGCAGCACCAGCGGGGCCATGCCCGTTTCGACCACGGTCAGCCCTTCGACCGCCGACAATACGGAAATCGCAGGCGTGATGATGGCGTCGCCATAGAACAACGCGGTCGCCAGCACGCCCAGCACGGCGATAGTCGGCGTCCACCGCGTCTCCCCCAACCTCCGCCCGATCAGCGCCAGCAGCGCCATGCTGCCGCCCTCGCCATGATTGTCCGCGCGCATGACGATGAAGACATATTTGGCGGTGACGACCAGCATCATCGTCCAGAAGATCAGCGACAGCACACCGTAAATGTGGGCGGCATCGACGGCCAGCGGGTGATGCCCGACGAAACTTTCCTTCAAGGCGTAGAGCGGCGACGTCCCGATGTCGCCGAACACCACGCCTAGAGCCCCCAGCGCGAGCGCCGGGAGCGATCCATGCGGGCCGTCGCTTCGGCTATCCGGCCCCAAATCATGCATGGTCATCTGCTACGCCCCTTTGTTTGGGACGGGCTATGCCACAGCCTGCCACCGGAACGCCACGCCCAAACGCCCCCGCCTTCGAACCTGTGCGCTTCAACCCCTTGCCAGCATCTTCAAAGCGCGCCAATGACGACGCCACAGGCATTGAGGGGATTGCTGGCCGATGAACCATTATGACGTTCTGATCGTAGGCGCTGGCCATGCAGGCGCACAGGCCGCCATTTCGCTGCGCCAGCTGGGCTTTGAAGGCTCCGTTGCGATGATCGGCGATGAAAAGGACCCGCCCTACGAGCGTCCGCCGCTGTCGAAGGAATATTTCGCCGGCGACAAGAGCTTCGACCGCATCCTCATCCGGCCCGCCACCTTCTGGGACGAGCGCAAGGTGGACATGCTGCTCGGCCGCCGCGTGAAGGCCGTCGACCCTCAGGCCAAGACCGTCACCGCAGGCGACGAGCAGATTGAATATGGCGCGCTC
Source organism: Sphingobium sp. (assembly GCA_036384115.1). GTDB lineage: Bacteria > Pseudomonadota > Alphaproteobacteria > Sphingomonadales > Sphingomonadaceae > Sphingobium. The sequence goes on along the minus strand of DASVMZ010000065.1, from coordinate 2,278 downwards.
ATCTGGTGCACTGGCGGGTCGCCCCGCGTGCTGACCTGCGACGGCGCGGATGCCCCCAATGTCCACGCCGTCCGCCGGCGCGACGATGTCGACGCCATGATGGCGAAGCTCGACCAGATCAGCCATGTGACGGTGATCGGCGGCGGCTATATCGGCCTTGAGGCCGCAGCCGTACTGTCGAAATTCGGCAAGAAGGTCGTGCTGCTTGAGGCGCTCGACCGCGTCCTCGCCCGCGTCGCCGGCGAGGAGCTTTCGCGCTTCTATGAGGCGGAGCATCGCGCCCATGGCGTCGACCTCCGCACCGGCGCGCGCATGGACTGCATCGAGGTGAAGGACGGCAAGGCCACCGCCGTGCTGATGGCCGATGGCGAGCGGATCGAAACCGACATGGTCATCGTCGGCATCGGCATCGTGCCCGAAACCGGCCCGCTGATCGCGGCGGGCGCGGCCGGGGGCAATGGCGTCGACGTCGACGAATATTACCGCACCAGCCTGCCCGACATCTATGCCGTGGGCGACTGCGCCTCCCATGCGAATCGCTTTGCGCGCGGCGCGCAGATCCGCCTCGAATCCGTGCAGAACGCGAACGACCAGGCGAAAACCGCCGTCCACCACATCCTCGGCAAGGGCGAAGCCTATGACGCGGTGCCGTGGTTCTGGTCGAATCAATATGATCTGAAGCTCCAGACCGTCGGCCTGTCGATGGGCTATGACCAGACGATCCTGCGCGGCGATCCGGCCACCCGCAGCTTTTCCGTGCTCTACCTCAAGGCCGGCAAGCTGCTCGCGCTCGACTGCGTCAATGCAGTGAAGGACTATGTGCAGGGCCGCGCCCATGTCGTGTCCGGTGCCGCGCTCGATCAGGCGCAGCTGGCCGATTCGTCGATCCCGCTCAAGGAAGTGGGGCTGGCCTAACCCGAATACGTCACCCCCGGAAGCTGGCCTTCATCGCCAGCTCCCAGGGGCCGCCGCGATAATGCCAGGCGGCGAGCCCGCTTATCACAAGCCTTCGGGGCCGGAACTCCGCCTGCAACCGTTCAGCCAGCGCCCGCGCCTGTGTCGCCTCCACCTTGTTCTGCACCGTGATATGCAGCCGGGGGCGCGCCTGATCCTGCGGCGTCAGCAGGCCCGTAAAGGCATCCGCCAGTTCCTCTCGCATCGCCAGCAATTCGTCGCTCGCGATCTCATAGGCCACGGCTCGACCCAGCAGCCGCACCCCGGCCAGCATCGCCGCCGGAGCCCGCCCGGCGCAAAGCAGCCTGATCCGCGCCGCCAGCTCAGGCAGCACCGATGGCGGCAAATGGTGAAACAGCGTGATATGCGCCGCCACTTGGTTCCGCTCAGGCGGAAAATACGCGCGCCGCAGCCCCTCCACCCAGGCGAAATCCTCCGCCCCCATCAGCGCCGTGACAATGATCGGCGCGCCTGACCGCCCATCAGCCAGCCGGGTGGGCCTTCAACCACTCGATCACGGGTTCCGGACACGTCTCGCCATAGGGATCGTCATCTTCGCCGACATCGTTGATCCCCGGTTCCTCGAACCAGGCGGCGACCCGGCCGTCATCCACCACCATCGCATAGCGCCAGCTACGCTCGCCAAAGCCCAGATGATCCTTCTTGATCAGCATCCCCATGCGCCGCGTGAAATCGCCCGATCCATCGGGTAGCAGTTTCACATTCTTGACGCCCAGCTGCTTGCCCCACTGAAACATGACGAAGGCGTCGTTGACGGAGATGCAATAGACCTCATCCACGCCCAGCGCCTTGAAATCATCGTAAAAGCGTTCGAACGCAGGGCATTGCTCCGTCGAGCAGGTCGGCGTGAAAGCGCCAGGCAGCGAAAAGACCACGACCCGCTTGCCCCTGAACAGATCGCCCGTCTGCACATCCTGCCACCGAAAGGGATTTGGCCCGCCCACACTTTCATCCCGAACGCGGGTCTTGAGTGTCACATTGGGCACGGAACGTCCCTGCATGATGCTGTCTCCCTTCATCTGGCGCCGCTTATCGGGCGCGATCATTCCCTATAGGATGTCGCCCGGTGAACCGGCAAGCAGCGCGGCGTGAAGGAGGGAACGCACCTTCTGATCCCTCTCCCTTGGGGGAGAGGGCTGCGCAGACTTGGCAGCTTGCTGCCTTAGGGCCGATCGACATTCAGCGTAACCAGATCATGGCGGCTGCGAGGTGGATGAAGCCGGCAAAGTGGCTGGTGCGCCGGTCGTAGCGTGTTGCGAAACGGCGGAAATGCTTGAGGCGTCCGAAGCATCGCTCGATCCGG
>DASVMZ010000064.1:0-33731 GCA_036384115.1 Sphingobium sp. | reverse complement strand
CATCCCCTCCCAGTGCGACACCAATATTCCCATATGGGCCAAGCGCATGACATCGGCCACCTGTGCCGGCGTCAGCGCGCCGTGCCGCACGGTGTAATCCTGTATCGCGGCAAACTCGGCGAAGCGATGCGGGTCCGCGCTTCCGCAATAATGGAATTCGACCTGGCCGTTAAGTTGCTGGTGCAGCCGTTCGATGACCTTGAACATCAGCGGCGGATCTTTGAACTCGTCGAGACGGCCCGCGTAGACCAGCCGCAGCTTTCCGTCCGAGAGGTCGAACGGATTGGGGTGGAATATCTGCGTGTCCACCGACACGGTGAGCACGTCCATCTTTCCGGCCTGGCTGGGATAGCGCCCGGCCAGACGGTCGCGGATGCGTGGGGTCACGCCCCGCACGACGGAGGCCAGCCGCACCGCGATCTTCTCCGCGATGGAATTGACGTACCAATATTTCGAGAGGATCGAGTCCATCTTGTCGGTGCGCGGATCACCCTCATTATGCGCGACCAGCGCAAAGGGGTGGCCAAGCGCACGGGCGAAGACGGCATATTCAAACCGTTCGATCTCGACCACTGCGGGCTGGTGACTGAAGTTACGGCGAAGCGTGGGCAGGTGGCGCAAAAGCCCGGAGGCGAATTTGAACGTCGTACTGCCGCCGATGGAACTGGCGGCACCGGTCTGCTCGCTGCTCGGGATGTGAACGACGGGCAGGAAATCAATCTCGCGGCCCGCAACTTCGATACGATGGATTTTGCCGAGGGGAAGGTCGCCATAATCGTCGATGCCGATGATCGTGGGCTGCATGGTCGCCGGGCAATGCTTGAGCAATTGCCGGACATGCGTCTCGACGCCGCCCACCTTTGGGCCGCGAGGATCGAATCCGTGGATGGAAATCAGGCGTGTGATGATCTTGTCCCTCGTCCTATCGGGAGAAATGCCCGGCGCTTTCATGGGCTTGGCGGAGGCCGCTACCATATTATCCATCAATATTCCCTTTCCGGAGCGGCGGATGTCGTTTTTTGACGGCTGTCCGTTGAAGACGGCTGTCCCAGCGCGGCCCTGATCTGCGGCATCATGCGCTCGATCAACAGTTCCGAACCCTGATGGGTGAGATGCACATCATCGAACTGGAGCGGTATGTTGGACCCGGCAAAAACCTGGCACCGATGCGCCTTGCAGAGCAATTGTACCGGCGAGATATAGCTGGCGCCATGGCTCAGCGCCGTCTCGCGCATATGAGCGTCGACCGCCCACACGCCGGGATCGATATGGCGAGCGGCCCCTGCCTGGCGGTTTTCCTGCGGCAGGAAGAACAGCAGCCGGGCAAGGGATGTGTCGTAGCGTGGCATCGGGCCGATGACGATCGCCTTGATCCCGCGATCCTTGAGAGACGACAGGGTCGCTTCGACGGCTGGCAGATCGCTCTCCTGCCAATTGCCCGCCAGCGCCACCGCATCAGGCCGGTTCTTGTTCGTCCAGCCGATCAACATGTCGTTGAAGAAGGCCTGGCAGGCGAATTTGATGCGGGTGCTGATCTGGGGACGGCATCCTGCCATCGTGGCCTGGAGCGTGTTGACGCTGTCCGTCTGCCGCGCGAAGCCGGGCCAGTAATGGGCTGCCACGCTGTCGCCGATGAGGAGGAGCGATGGCCTGGTGGCATCCTGTTTCAGGCAGGCGGCAGGGTCGAACCTGTCGCCCGGTTCGACGACGAAGCAACTGCCGCTGCGATAGGTTTTTTGCTCGTCACCATCGAAGACGGCGGCGATTTTCAGCGCGTCTGTGGGATAGCGTCCCGGAAAACCGCGCTGCGCGATGATGACGCCGCCCGTCACGACACCGGCGAGGATCAGGCCAAAGGCGATCGCGAATATCCGCTGGTTGGAAAATCGGTCGAGCCACTTGCGTCCCGCCTGCTCGATGAAACGGTAAGAAAGCCACGCCAGCGCGATGGAAATCGCTATGTCCGCAGCGACGACGACGCCCTCGTGCATGGGCCAGAGCGCGAGCCGGGTGAACACGATTACGGGCCAGTGCCACAGATAGAGCGAATAGCTGATCCGACCGAAGAAGCGCGCGATCGGGATCGACAGCAGGCGACCCACCAGCGTGTCCGGCCCGGATGCGACCAGCGCGGCTGCGCCCAGGCAGGGAATGGTCGCTGCAAGGCCGGGGAACGGTATGGTCAATTCGCGGTAGAAATAGCTGCAAGCCAGGATCGCGACTATGCCCGCCGCTCCCGCGAGTTGCCGCAACCATCGCGGCAGATCGCGGGGAGGGGGCAGCATGGTGAGCATCCCGCCCAGTGCCAGCTCCCACGCCCGGAACGGCAGCAGATAGAATGCCGCGCTCATGTCCGTCGCGACCATCCAGATCGACAGCGTCAGGGAAAGCACCACCGTGCCGACGAGCAACGCGTTGAAGGAACTCGCTCCCCTGCGATGGAAGACCATCAGCAACAGGGGCCAGAAAATATAGAATTGTTCCTCGATGGCGAGGGACCATGTGTGCAGGAGGGGGCGCGTGGCTGCTGCGAGCGTGAAATATCCGGTGTCCGCGTAAAAGGCGAAATTGGACGCGAACAGAACGGTGGCAAGCAGGCTTTTGGCATAGGTCGCCAGTTCGCTTGGCACCAGGAAGACGAAGCACAGGGCCGTCGTGCAGGCCAGCATCGCAAACAGCGCCGGGAATATCCGCAATATCCGCCTGCGGTAAAAATTGGCGGTGCTATGCTGGCCGTTGCGGATGTCGCGAATAAAAATCGATGTGATGAGATAACCCGATATAACGAAGAAAATATCTACGCCGACAAATCCACCATTAAAACCACGGACCAAGGAGTGATTGAACAGTATCAGCAGGACGGCTACCGCACGAATACCTTCAATATCAGGACGAAAATCAATCTTATGATGATTTTTTATTTCCATGCTTAGAAGGCGTCCTCGGAGATATTGTGAAATCGTCGTCTTGAAAGGGTTTGGCGGCACGGAATTTTTCTAAAAGGTCGGCAGCATCCTTGACAGAAAAAACTATCGTCATCATGCGTGGATTTCAATACGCGGCAAGATAAAGAACGTTACGATTCCGTATTTTCGATGATTTCCTTGCACCTTTTTTCTTTTTTATCCTCTGCGGGTTAACGGGGATCATCCATAGTGGTCAAAACTTCCTGTTTTTCGCCCTCCAGATACAGGGCGGTGAGATTATTCGTGTAATAAGCGCCGGTATCGATGCCGATACGGTTTCCCGGCATTTCGACTGTGGTGCTTATGCTGTGGCCGTGAACGATCACCGAGCCATGATCTTTGGTGCATGTGAGGAACTCGTCCCGTATCCGAAGCAGGTCGGCAGGCGATTGCCGCTTGAGCGACACGCCGGGACGAATACCGGCATGGCAAAAGAAATAGTCGCCCGACTGGGCACTGAGCGGCAGTTCGTTCATCCATGCAAGATGGTGCGGAGGAATGGCGGCCAGCGCGTTCGCGATAATGTCCCGCTGCTGCGTGCCGGGCGCGAAGGGATCGACGCCATAGCTGGCAAGGGTGGCATCGCCGCCGATGTCGAGCCAGATGCCGAACGCCTGTGGGTGTGCGCCCAGAACGGCGAGCATGAGTTCCTCATGATTGCCCAGCAGCACGGTCATGTTGCTATGCTGCTTTTGGAGGGCCTGGAGAAATTCGATCATTCGGGCTGAATCGGGGCCACGGTCGATCACGTCGCCCAGCAGGATCAGATGGGTCGACCGGGGTTCCGGTAGCCCCTCCGCGTGACGATTGATCCGATCGAAAAGGCGGCGGAGAAGGTCGTAGCGACCATGGACGTCGCCGATCGCATAGATGCGTTCGCCCGCGTCCGTGGATGGCCTCCTTCGCTCGGAATTGCCGATTTTGTTTCGATCGAGAAAAGTCATACATCCTCCTGGGAAGTTTGCTGCCTAACCATCTCGCGCGGAGATTTTTGTGATCGACATCCGCCTCATAGCCCTTGCAAAACTGGCTATTTGCTTACGGAAATATCCGCCTCCCTTTCGCTTTCTGCCGGTGCCTTGATAATTGCCGGGCCGAGCATGATGACTCCGCCTGTGACGCTTTGGCGCCGAGGTGCGCTCTGCGGCGCGGGTGCCTGACTCATGAGATAGACCCTGCCGTCCGATTTGCGGCTGCTCGCAGCGGCGGTGGATGGGGCGGCGGTCAAGGATGCCGTGGCCTCTGCGACAGGGTTGCTGCCGAGTAATACCGGGCGTTCCGTAGCCTGGACGGGCAAGGGCACCGGCCCGATCGCCGCCAGGCCGGTTATGCCTGATGCGGAATCGGCCATCTTCGCGTTCGCCCAGATGTCAGGCTCCTTGGCATCATATGGGACGGCGAACGATCTCAATGTGCCCCATGTCCCGGGCCAGCGATAGAAGATATGCCGCCCTATGAGCGTCTGCTTGACCAGTGTCGGTGCCCAATAGGGCAGGACATAATCGGCATGATAATGAGTCGCCAGTCCCACGGGCGCATAGACGAGGCCGCTCAGCGCCGCACTGGCTACGCTACGCGCCCGACGCCAGCCGTCGACACTGGGTGTGCGGCGGAGAGATCCGTCACAGGTGAAGGAGAATTGGCAGCCGGTGGCGCGCTCCGATCCCTGGTAGACGACACCGCATATCGTATGCGGGTAGGCGAGGTGGCGCGACCGGTTCATCACGACCTGCGCAACCGCCCGCTGCCCTTCGACAGGTTCGTTGGCGGCTTCATAATAGATGGCCGCGGTCATGCAGTCGAGCGCGCGAAGATAGTTAACGCCGTCGCCCAGCTTCACGTAAAAGGAAGGTGCCGCAGGACCGACATCCACCGCCGCCTTCAACCGTGCGTTGGCGGCGCGCGCGTCCTCCGCAGTCAGCGGCTCCAGCGTCTGCGCGTCGCTCGCCGTCTGGGCCACGATCAACTCTGCTTCCGCGCCGGGCATCCGTGCAAAGCTGGCCCGGTCGAGGGCATGGCGTGCCGGATGCCGGGCGCTCATGCCGGACGTGTGGCTTTCCGCGGTTGCCCAGTAAACGCCCAGAGCGACCAGGCCGATGACGAGCAGCGCGAGGAGAGCGATGATCGCGACACGTCGCGGAGATCCGGCACGACCGGCGCGCCGTTGGGGCTGCAAGGGCAGGGGGCCGTGAACGATCTTCATGATCGAACCCATGATCGCACGGTCATCTGGCCGGGGAAGGAGATCATGCCGTCAGTCACAGGGGTATGTCTGTTTCAACGCATTGACGACGACCGAGGCGGCCTGGCCCGACGACTGGGCAGGGTAGGCGCTGACATAGGTCATGAAGGCACGCCGGATTTCCGCCTGGGAGATTCCTTTTGGCAGGCAGAATTCCCGCGCGCTCAGCCATATCTCATAGGCGCGCGCCGTGTCCGTCACCGCCGCGATATAGGCAAAGCAATAGGAACTGCCCGACGGATCGCTCTGCGAGCAGCGGCGCGACAGTTGGTCGGCCGTCATATAGCCAATGTCGGAAACGGTCCCAGCGGCGCTGGGGGCAGGTGCTGGACTGGGCACGGGGGAACTGACCGCCTTTTTCCCGGCGACCGGTTGCGCCAGTCCGGGCATTGCCGACGCAACGCACAAGATCGGCAGAAGAATGGCGGCACCAATCACTCGCAACATAAATGACCTAGATAAACGGATAAGGACGCTGGAAGCTGTCAACATCATCATACAGCTGAACGTTTTATGACTTTAATCGCTGCACTGCAAAAAAACAATTAAGGTGGCGCAAGATCGCGGCCGGTGGAGGGTGCCGCCGGACCGATACCCGCAGGGGAGTGGAGCGCGCAAAGGTCGCAAATACATACTGTTCCTATGGGTCATGACCGGATAAGCGCAGGATGTCGGGGAAGATGAGGGATTTCGCACGTGCGTCGCAAACGGCAATATAGGGGCAGGGTCTTGCGCGGGCCCGCGTTCGGAGCGGCGAGCATCTCATGAAAGACCGGCAGGGGAGGGCGATGATCGACCGATGGGATCGCTGGCCACTGTCCGCGATGGTTGTGACAGGCCTGTGCGCGGGCCTTTATGCCAATGGATTTGACAGCGCGCTGGGGCAGAGCCTTGCATGCTTGCTCTCCAGCATCGCCCTTTGCCTGGCGCTGGCGGCGATCAAGCCCGGCGCCGATTTCTGGGCGATGGCACGCTGGCCCCTCCTGCTCTTCGCTGTGGCGCTGCTTTGGCTGCTGATCGTCGATGCGGTGCGATGGACGTTGCCGCTCAGCGAAATAGAGCTTCCAATCGCTCCTGACCTGTTCCTCGCCAAATTTCTGAGCATCGTCGCAGGGCTATGGGCTTTGCTCACAGGCGCGCTGTTCGGCTGGAAGCGCCCACCTGCCCTGTCCGCACCGGTATGTCTGGTGGTCCTGCTCACCGCGCATATCCTGTTGGGGCTTGTGCTGCTGCTGGGCATCCTCCCCGGCAATGGCCTGTGGGCGGGCTGGACAGTGATGAAGGACGGTCGCTTTACGGGATTGGTCGGCAATGCGAACGTGACCGCCGCAATGTGTGCGGCGGGAGCGGTCCTGTCCCTCGCATTCGCCATGTCCCTCTGGAACTCCCGGCGCGCAAAGGGCTGGCGGCGGCAAGATGGACTTGTCATGATCGGCCTTCTCGCCGCGGGGCTGCTCCACCTGATCGCGCTGGTCATGACGGCGTCCCGCTTTCCGGTGATGATGACGCTCATTGCGTTCCTGCTGTTGGCACTCGCCCAGAAGAATGCCGCGAAAGCCGATGCATGGCGTTTCTGGCCGCCAGCGGTTGCTGTTTTTCTGGCGGTTATCGTGTCGCACGTCCTGTTTTCGGATCTGTTGCTGACGCGCGCCGGCAATTTGGTGGGGGAGGCCTATGCCCGCGGCGAATATTGGCGGCATTTCTTCGATATGGCGGCAAATGCGCCCCTCACGGGCTATGGCCCCAGCGCTTTTCCGACGGCGAACCTGTATTTTCTGCAAAGCGCGACTGACGCGGTCGGCACATCGACGATCAACTCGCCGCACAGCATAGTATTGCAACTATGGTTTGTGGGCGGCGCGCCCTATCTCCTGCTGATGCTGGCGGGTGCAGGCCTGATCGGCCGGGACATTTTGTTCCGGCGCGGCCTTTGGCGATGGGATGTTCGCGATATCGGCGTGCTGCTGGCGAGTCTGGCGATCATGGCATGCGGGCTGGTCGACATCGTGCTGGACTATCCGGTCGGCACGCAGATCGCCTTCTTCCTCCTGGGCTTCGCCTGGATGGGCGGCGGCGAGCGAGGCGCTGTGGCAGCGGGGACCGATCCGATTGCGCCTGTCATCCGGGAGACCCTCTTGCGGCATCGTTCCCCTCGCGGCGGCGCGCCATGAACGGCTGCGCCCCCTAAAGCATGATCCGATCTCACTGGATCGGACCATGCTCTGTTTCTCTTTTGTTTTCCGCATTTTCCGAGTCGGCAGCAGATGCCATCTGCTTCGAACATGCTCTAGCGGCGGCGTTCGCGCAGACGCAGGAACACCGGGATATATGCCGGCGTATTGCGGGCCATTTCCAGCAGTTCCATCCGCGTTTGCGGTGCCGCGGAAATCAGCCAGACCGTCTCGTTCGCGATCCGCGCCTGGGCAAAGGCTGGAAAGCGGTTCCAGTTCGTCATCCCGCGCTTTGCACGCCACAATCCGGCATTATGGACGAACGGCGCATCCATATAGCTTCGGATCAGTGCCTCTTCCTCGGCATAGCCCATCCGGGGGGAAGTCAGACTCTCGATATAGGCTTTCACGATCCACGCCTCTCCCCAATGTGGCCGGCTTTTCAAAACCCCGGAGAGGCTTGTGCGTGCGTGCAGGAGGAGGGTCCGCCGATGTTGGGGGTTTTTATCCATACTTGCGGCGCGGGCGATGTAGAGGGCATCCGTCATCATCGCGCGGGCGGGTGCATAGTCAGGCACGGGCGTCAGCACAGGCCGCTTCATCGTGCCATCGGGAAGGATCTGACCGTCCAGTCGGGACTGATACTCACTGACCAGACTTTCTTGCCTGATGCTCCAGAACGACGCCACAAGCGTGCCAACGGCAAGGGTAGCCATGGCTCCTGCCCAAGGCCCTCCCAGAAAACCTCTGGATGCTGGGCGTTCGCGATTTTTGGAGGTTGGGGCGCCCCGATTTCCGATCAACGACAAAGGACTAGTAGCGATGCTCTCGCTACCAGTCCTTTGTCTTGAGGCTACTTTGCCAATCCTGATCACGTGGCAGGATTATCAGTTCGTCTGGTAATATTTGGAATATTGCTTTGAATAATAAAGGCTTCCCATGGCCTGAGCATTACTGTCGACCATCGTGAAGATGGCACCGATTGGATTGGCGCCATCTTTCCGCAGCCAGTCGATTGCGGAGGCAACTGCCTTGACCGGGGTTTCATCCCACTTCACGGCCAATACCGTGGCATCGGCCAGGACCGAGAGGAAACGACCGTCAGCCAGGCCCACCAATGGCGGAAGATCGAGCACGATCTTGTCATACCGCTGGCTCAGCGTCGCGAGTATATCCCGCATCCGGTCGCCGCCGAACAGGTCTTCGGAGCTGAAATATGGCTCCTTGACCAGCAACTGGTCGAGATTTTCCACGCCGCTCGGCCGGATCGCGTCCTCGATCGTGGCTTCGCCATGAAGAATTTCCACGATGCCGGGAACGGCGCCCTGCGGCAGGCCCATCGCCTCGTTGAGGGCTGCACGCCGGACGTCGCAGTCGAGGAGCAGGGTGCGGGACTTGCCCACTGCCAGAGCGCGAGCGAACGACAGGGCAGTGGTCGTCTTGCCTTCATTCGGCAGGGCCGATGTGATGGCGATGATTTGCGAAGGCTTGTCGCTCCGCACGCCCAGGACGGACGCACGGGCAATACGAAATGCTTCCGAGTAGATCGATGTCGGCTTGTCGAGCAGCAGGTCGGCAGGCTTGGTGCCTTTATCGACCTTTGGCACCGCAGCGAGCAAGGTGATGCCCAGATCCTCCAGATCGTCGGAGGAGCGAAGGCCGGACACCATCATTTCCTGCGCCGCGATTACGCCGGAACCGGCCACCAGACCAACCAGAAGCGTGAAGGCGAACAACAGCGGCTTGTTGGGCGAGGCGGGCCGGAGGGCGGGTTCTGCACGGCCAACGATCTCGGCCTGCGAAATCGAATTCTGCGCGGCCTGGGTGCTCTCCAGCAGCATCTGCGACAGACGATCATATTCGGCACGCTTGGCGGTCGATTCACGCTCCAGGCTGTCTGCCTGCACCGCTGCGCCCATGTCGCGCGCCCGTTCCGATTCCAGTGCGCCCATCGATCCACGCAGGCTGTTTGCCTGCGCCTGCGAAGCGGCGGCGGCGGCACGCAAGCCGCCCAGAACGCGGTCGCCTTCTTCCTTGATCTGCTTGTCCACGGTTTCAAGCTGGCCGCGAACGCGCACGCTCTCGGGATGCTTGTCGCCGTAACGCGCTTGTATCTCGCCGATGCTACGCAGCAATTCTGCACGTTGGCGGCGAAGTTCGCTGACGACGGGCGAGCCGCGAACCTCCGCTACGGAGTCGAGGCCGCCGCGTGAGGCCTGCTGCTGCGCGGTATTGAACTGGGCCATCGCACCGGCCGCCATGGCATCTGCGGTCGCGATCTGGGAGGAAAGGGGGCCAACGCGCTGGTCGGCGATCGTGCCGCGTCCGGTGCTGGACTCGCCACTGCCGACGATACCCGCCGCTGCGCGATATTGGGCGACCTTTGCATCGGCGGCGCTGACTTCGGTCTGCAACTTGCTCAGCCGGTCCTGAAACCATTGGACCTGGTTTCGGGCGGTGCCGGTCAGAGTGCTGACCTTCGTCTCGATATAAAGATCCGCAAAGGCGTTCGCGATGCGCGCGGCCTTGACCGAATCCACGGAGGAAACCTGAATTGCGATGATATAGGTCAGCTTTTCACGCTGCACTGAAAGTTTACGCAGCACTGCACCTGCAACAGTCAGCTTGCGGTCGCGCAGGGGCATGCGGGCGAAATCCTTGGGATCCACCTGTTTGGTGAATTCCGGATCATTAACCAGCTTGAGCTTGTCCACAACCTTGGAAGCGAGATCGAGCGAGTTGATTATGCTCACCTCGGTTTCGAGCGCCTCGGGACTGAGTGAATCGTCCGTGTGCGCTTCGCTGCCCCGGGTAAGGGGGTTACGCGACGGGTCGATCTGCACACGCGCGGTGGCCTGATACTGCGGCGTCATCATCAGGATGAGCGCGACGCCGATGACCAATATGGCGACGGTGATAGCAGCCAGAGTCTTCCACCGTCGGCGCACGGTGTCCCTGACCGCTATGATGAGGTCCGACAACCGACCCTCATAGCCTTCCCGCGAGTGCGTAATTTCCATTTGAGAACGCCGTCCTTCCAATGAGAGATCAGTTTGACGTGTCGCGCGCATCAGCGCTTTAAAACGATCCCGATTTGGCCACGGAATTCATTGAAATCCTGACCCACCAGCGGATTGTTCGAGTTACGCCCGGTATAGGCGACGTTCAGGTTGAAACTCAGCCAGTTGCTCGACATCAACACACCTCCGCCGGAGATACGGTAGACGTCCACTGCTGCGGCCGAATCCACATAATCCTGACGAGCTACCTCACCCAAAAGGTTTACGATAACGTTGCGCCGCAGTTCATGATCGACGCGCAGGCTTGCGCGGTTGTCGAAGAACCCGCTGGTCGAGCCGAGGTTGGAATCCTCGATGACGCGGCGCGCCGCCAGCGTGATCGTGGTGAGATCGCTCGGAAAATATTCCAGCTTTCCTTCTGCGGAGAAGCCGTCGATGTCCCGGAAAAGGTCTGCGCGGAAATTTCGACGGGAGTAGCCCAGGCCGATCGTTCCGCGCAGCAAGCCCGACAGGTCGAAGTTGAACCCTGCGGTCGCGGTGTAGCCGTCGGAATCGCGATTGGGAACGCCGAGCTGCAAGTCCTCGTCGTAGACGGTGTGGGCATAGCCTAGTTGTGCATAGGCCGCGACGCTGGGCGTGAAGGCATATTGGGCCTGCCCGCTGACGCGGAAAATATTGCGATCACGGTTGCCCTGGTCGAACACGGCACCCGACTGACGCACGATGTCGTCGAACTGGAAATTCGTATTGTTGACCGCGAGGCTCAGCTTGGTCTGGCCGCCGCTATACTCACCGCGAAGACCGGCATATTTGCGGACATAGCTGGACAGGACGGCGTTGTCGGCGGTCGTCTCGCCCGAGAAGGGCGTTTCAAAATCCTTCTCGATCTGCACTTCCGGGGTCAGGCGAAGCGATTCGCCCATCTCCAGCGTGCCCAGCGCGGCAAAGTCCCAAGGCGTCTGATTGCGGCGCGTTTCCGAGAAATAGCGTTGAATCTGGCTACCCGCGCGCAAGCGCAGGCTGTGACGGGACCAATCCGAATTGACCAGAACCGAAGGGCTGAGCTGAATGAAGCCGTCCTTCGCGGTATTTTTGGTCGAATAATAGATATTGTCGGAATAGCCCAGGCTGGCGCTCAGCTGCGGGAAGACATTGAACGATCCGGCGCGGATGCCGATCGGATCATAGTCCGGGCGCTCCCGCTGCGTCACGCTGATGTTGCGTCCGCGGTCGAAGTCTGGCGGCAGGGACGGCTCGATTAGCAGGCTCTCCTGCGACCATGCCGCCGTTGCCGACATGGAGCATAGAAACGCCAACGTCGCGCAAGACAGACGCAATGTCTTTCTGGACTTCGATCCGTACATCTTGTGCTGGGTCATTGCCCGTCCGCCCTTTTCATTCAACTTTTATGGATTTTATTGCGAGTAGTTGGAGCCGCCACCGGGCGCCAGGCCGGGTGGTGCGAAAGGGGGAGGGGTGAAATCGCCCTGACCGCCCGGGATCGCGCCCGTACCACGGCGCCGTTTCAAAATACGGCAGACATTATCCATTGCCACCCGGGCATTGTCAGGCGTTGCCGCCTCCGCCTTCACAGTGTCGAAGGCGGAGCAGATGACCACTTCGGGCTGGCCCGACTGGTCTGCGACGAACAGGATAGAAGCCTCATATTCCTCGACCGATGAGGTGGCAGGCAGACGGAGAATTTCCTGGCGAATCTGCGCGGCCAGCGAAGAGATCGCAGATGCGATCTGCTCGGGTGTCATTTCTACGCCGTTATAGGTCGTGGCCGCGCGCAATGTTTGCACCCCAGCCACGGACAGAGCCATCGCAAGCGCTATTCCCGCGCTTTTGCGGAAGCTCAACCCCGCCTTATGAATGACCGTTTCCATTTCTCTCATCCCATCAATGGATCATGCAAATCCATTTTGTTGTTTTTAGAAGTAGCGCTCGCCGAGGCGAATTGTATCTCCGGGCATCACGCGCAGGGTTGGCGTCAGGGCCATCGGCACTTCTTCCGAAGCACCGGCACGCCGTACAAAGGCCACTTTGCGGGCCGCACGGGGGGTAAATCCCTGCGCGGTCGCGACGGCGTTCAACACCGTCATGCCGCTGGCATAAGGATATTGTCCCGGTGCCTTGACCTCGCCAAGAATGAAGAAGGGGCGATAGGCGGATACTTCGACGCTCACCTTCGGCTCGCGTAAATATCCATCGGCGAGACGGCTCTGGACCTCGGTGGCCAGCTGCTGAGGTGTCTTGTTCTTGGCCGTAACCTCGCCGATCAGAGGCAGCGAGACCGTGCCCTCCGAGCCGACATTGAATTCGCCGGACAATGTCTCCTCGTTGAAGACATTGACCTTGATCTTGTCGCCAGGCCCGAGCTGGTAATTCTCCGCGCCCGGTTCGACGGCGACATAGCGGTCTCCGCTGGACACCACCGGACCGGTGGATGCGCTGCAACCAGCGACCAAGAGTGCGAGACACATGCTCTGGATAAACCTAAAAATCACGTGTCACACCTCGTGTTGCATGTAGCTGCTGGTCGCCGATATTGCATGGCAGAAAAAACTCAAACCCCGTTAATCCTCTATATGTTGCTCAACCGGGTTGAGAGCGTGTATAAATATGGCTTCGCCGCTTTGTAGTTTCGCCAACAACACAAATAGTTGGCCTGACCCGCACATGCTTCCCGACAGCGGCACGTTAGGTGCGATAGCTGACTGAAGCCCATCAGTTCATGCGGTCATGTGCTGCAATAATGATTTATCTCAAAAACATTAAGATGCAACAATTAATGCTGCGGAGCGGCATGGAGGGGTCATGGTGAGCCTGATGAAGGAATTATGGGCGATTATCGTATGAAAGCCGCACCGGCCGCCTGAGGCTATGGGCCGTTTGCCACAGGATGGCGTAGGTTAATGCTGCACCGCAAGGCCAGAATTTTGAAAATATGGCCATTTTACCTTGAGTCATGCCCTGAGCGGCCGGACAATCGCCGTCAGATAGCAGGTTGGATTATTGGTAACTACGACAGAACGCATTCGTTCCCTCTTTGCCAGGCGTCCCTTGGCCAGCCCTGAGGCATGGCTCAGGCGGCGGGGTCGACAGCTGGCCCTGTCGCGACATCCGCCGGAGCAGCCTTGTCGGCGTAGCGCATGGTCGTGCCCTTTGGAGCGACTCGGGTCCATTGCATCGGATTGCCGGGTGTCTGCTGGCGCAGCCATAAATAGGAGGTCTGTTGCCAGTTCAGAATATGCGGCGTCATGCTGTCCAGCACATAATCGCCATCGGATAGTCGGGCGATCAGCACGGTGTGCAGCCCCTTGGCGCGCAGATAGGCGACTCCGTAGAATAGCCTGTCGGTCGGGAAGCCGGCTTCGGTCAGGCGGATGCGTTTCTCGATCGCAATATCCTCGCAATCGCCAACAGGGTTCGCCCCCGGGGGCAGGCGAGACCAATATTCGTCGATGCCCAGGGCATCGCTGTCGGTCACCTGGGTGACGCCATGGTTGACCTGCTTGTTCACCAGCTTGATGGCGGTCGCCAACTGCTCATCGCCCAACAGGGCGTGCGCGGAAATGGGGCGATAGGCCGCTGCGACGGAGCGGGAGAAGGGCGGGGCGCCGCTCGCAGTTCGGGCAAGATGCGTGTTGCCCCCGACCCGTGCCGTGCCAGTCGCGCCGGACAGCCCATCCTTGCCCATACTCGCGGCCATGGCGGGCAGGGGGCGGGCCGACTGCCCGACGGTGCACAGCAGGGCGTCGCGCAGACACATCGCCTTGAACCCGTCGGGCGCGTCGGCGGATTCGCCCTGGGTCATGAATGGCGTGTCGATCCGTCGCGCCTCTCCCCCTTGGGCGAGGAAGGCCGTCGAAGCCAAAAACGTTATAAATCGGGCAGATGCCATTGACTAACTCCGTGTCCCAAGCGGAGTTCTGGCAGACGGGGCGTAAGAGGGAGCTAAGCCATATAGTAACCGTTGGAGCAACCATAGCGCCGGGAGAGGGCAAGGTGATTTTCGGCTTGGATCGCCTGTGGCAAATGGGGTGAAAGGCACGTCGATCCGCCATTTTGCTGGATCGGCGCGGATGGCTCGCTTCATCCGATTTTTCCTCGGGCCAGCGGTTATGAACAGCAAATTAACTTAATTGTGAGAAATCGTTGCTAAGGGATCGGGCGTCTCGATGAGACTTTGCACCGCCGGTCGTTTAGGGAATCGCAGCTATGGCATCGGCATCGAAAATGCCCGAAGAAGTGCGGGGTATCGTTCGACGGTATCGCAATGCGTTCGTCACCGTCGCAATACTCAGCGCGATCCTCAACTTCCTCGTCCTCGGCGGCTCCCTCTACATGATGCTGATCTATGACTCGGTCCTGCCGAGCCACAGCCTGCCGACACTTTTCGGTCTTCTGGCGCTGCTGGTCGGCGTCTATGCCTTTCAGGGCATTTTCGACGCCTTGCGGTCGCGTATCCTCGCCGATGTCGGCAGCAGCTTCGACCGCGCCATGTCTCACCGGGTACAACACGCGATGTTCGACAGCGCCCTGATGGGAGCGCATTCCGAGGACAGCGTCGGCCCGATGCGCGATCTGGAGAATATCCGAACCTTCCTGACCGGCCCTGGCCCCGCGACCCTGATCGACCTGCCCTGGATACTCTTCTTCATCGGCATATTGATGATGATCCAAATCTGGACCGGCCTGACCGCGTTGATCGGCGGGGCGCTGCTGGTGGGGCTGACCATCGTCACGAACCGCGTAACCAAGGGACCGATGGCGCGCCTCGGCATGCTCACCGCCTATCGCAATGCCCAGGCCCAGTCCAACGTCCGGCACATCGAGATACTGACAGCGCTGGGGATGCGTGGTCGGATGCTGGATCGCTGGCAACAGATGAACGACGTCTATCTTTCGTCCCAGCGCACCATCGGCAAGTCACTCGCGACATTGGGCGGGATCAGCAAGATCGGTCGCATGTTGCTCCAGTCGCTCATCCTGACGGTAGGCGCGATCATGGTCATCAGGGGAGAGGCGTCCGGTGGAGCGATCTTTGCCTCGTCCATCCTGTCGGGCCGCGCGCTCGCGCCTGTCGACCAGGCCATTGGTAACTGGCGATCGCTGGCGGCGGCGCGGATCGGCTGGCAGCGCCTGTGCGCGCTGCTCCAGCATGTGCCGCCACGGCCAGACATCCGTACGATCCTGCCCAAGCCGAGCAGGGAACTGAGCGTCGAGCAACTCTATATCGCTCCCCCAGGCGGAACCAGAATGACGGTCCAGGGCGCGAATTTTGCCATGAAGGCGGGCGATGGCCTCGCCATCATCGGCCCCAGTGCCGCGGGGAAATCCTCGCTGGGCCGTGCGCTGATCGGCATCTGGAAGCCAGCACGGGGCGCCGTCCGGCTCGATGGTGCGTCGCTGGATCAATGGCCGGGCGACCTGCTGGGCGAGTCCATCGGCTATCTGCCGCAGACGGTCGAACTGCTGGAAGGGACCGTAGCCGAAAATATCGCGCGCTTCGAGGCGGAACCGCGTTCGGAGGATGTCATCGCGGCGGCCACGGCGGCTGGCGTGCACGATATGATTATCGCCCTGCCCCAGGGATATGAAACGCCGGTCGGACCGGATGGCCGTGAATTGTCCGCCGGCCAACAGCAGCGGATCGGACTTGCGCGCGCGCTGTACCGCGATCCCTTCCTCGTCATGCTAGACGAACCCAATTCCAATCTCGACGCGGTGGGCGATGCGGCGCTGGAGCGCGCCATCGGGTCGGTTCGGGCAAGGGGAGGAATCGTGATCGTGATCGCGCATCGCCCATCGGCGCTCACCAACATCAACCTGGTCATGGTCATGCGGGACGGCCGGGTGGAGGCCTTCGGGCCGCGCGACGAGGTGTTGCAGAAAATCGTCTCTCGTCCGGTGCCCATTCGGGCCGGGCAAACGCAGGGCGGATCGGATGCCGCTGGCCCTGCCGCCGCTGCTGGAGGATTTTGATCGTGGCGAACACAATGCCTGCCTTGCTGAAAACCCATTTCGCCGACGTGGATCATTATGATCCTGACGCGGACATGGCGGGAAAACTGCGGCTGACCGGTATATTGGTCGCCGTGTTGCTCGTCGGATTCGTGGGGGCTGGGGCGTTGATTCCCATCGGCGGTGCGGTCATCGGTTCCGGCCAGATTGGCAGCGAGGCCCGGATCAAGCGGATCAGCCATGCTGCGGGCGGCACCGTGGCGGCTATTCTTGTCCAGAATGGCCAGCATGTGCACAAGGGACAGATATTGGTTCGCCTCGACGACAAGGTCAGCGGGGCCGATGCGATGCTGACGGCGATGACCGTCGACCAGATGCTGGCGACGAAGGCCCGGCTGGAGGCGGAACGGCTGGGTGTGGGGGATATCTCCTTTCCCGAGGCACTGGCGCGCCGGACCGATGCCTCGGCAGTTCGCGCCATGGCGGACGAACGACGCATGTTCGCGATCAGGCGGTCGGAGCAGGCGGGCATGGCGGCGCAGTTGACCGCACGGCTGGGCGAATATGAACAGCAGATCGCTGGCTACCGCGCGCAAATCTCTGCCCTGCAACAGCAAAAGGCGTTGATCGCGCCAGAACTCAAGGGCGTCCAGACGCTCTATGAGAAACGGCTGGTCACGCTTACCCGGTTGAACCAGTTGGAGCGTACCGCCGTTGACCTGAGCGGCAGCGTGGGCGCGCTCAACGCGCAGATCGCCCAGGCCCGGGCACGGATTGCCGAGGGGCGCGAGCAACGGCTGCAATTGGGCGAGACCCGCCGGTCGGAGGCTGGCGAGCAACTTGCCCAGATCAACAGCCAGTTGAACCAGCAGCAATTGCGTAGCGTCACCGCGGCAGACGCTCAGGACCGCACCACTATACGTGCGCCTTATGACGGCATCGTGGAAAAACTGGCGCTGACCACCATTGGCGGCGTCGTTCGGCCGGCCGATGTCATCATGGAGATCGTGCCCGATGACGGCCAGCGGCTGGTCGAAGGGTCGATCAGCCCCTCGGACGTCGATCAGGTCCATGTCGGCCAATCGGCGCGCATCCGGCTGTCAGGCCTGAATTCCACCGCCACGCCGGAAATTCCGGGCAGGATCGTCTATGTCGCCGCCGAACGCGTGACCGACCCGGACGGACAGCGCAGCTATTTCCCCGTGCGCGTCGCCCTCGACGCAAAGACGCTGGCGGCGGAAAAGGATGTTGTCCTGAAAATGGGCATGCCTGCGGAAATCTTCGTGGAGACGACGCATCGGTCGATGTTGTCCTATATCACCAAGCCGTTGCGCGACCAGTTCGCGCGGGCCTTCCGCGACAATTGACCGCGCGCTGTCGAACCTTGGCATGGTTGGGACTTGGGTGAAGGAGAGGGCAGGCGGCGTGGTGATCGCCTTTCGCGATACCGAGCGTGAGCCAGCCTGTCCGTTCGCATGGGAATCATCTGGCCATGGCGATGGACTGATCCGCCAGTGGTGCGGAAAGGGCCGACATATCAGCACGCATCGTCCGGTTGCATCATGACATCGGGAAGTGCGGATCACTGGCCTTCCGTGGCTATCATGATCAGGGGGCAATCATGCCCCGCGCATCGGTCTCCCGCCATGGCCTGCCGCTGCCCGGATTGCCTCCGTTCCCGCTGCCAACGGCATTCTAGCTGTTGGCAGCGGTCAATTCGTCAAGCATCCAGCTGCGTTCGGTGCTGCTCATGTTCCAATTGGCATTGTGCATCCAGTCATACGCCCAGACACTTGCAAAATCGACATTGGCGGCCTTGATCTCGGCGATCATCTGGCGGAATCGGGTACGATCATTTGTCTCGCTGGCGGATTTGAACACGCCAAATTCGCCGAGATAGAGTTTTGCGCCATTCTGGTCGGCCGCCTTGCGGGCAAGCAGGATCATCTCCGCAAAGGTCGATCCATTTTTGTCGAACCTGTCCGTGCAAAGATCGTCGTAGAGATGGACCGAGAGCATCTTGCTCCCTCCGGCCAGCGTTTCCGTCATCGCCTGGATCATTTCCTCACGCGAGTCGAGGCCGTCGCGGCCCTGGCTGCGGCGGGTTTGCCGGCCGTTGGGCGTGGTGCTGCCCGATTCAAAATGGCGGGTGGGATCTTCCTGCCGCACCAGTTCCGCAAAGCGGCTATGCACGCTGATCATATCGGCGCTGGTATAATTATCGGCGACCGTGCGGACCGTCTTCAATATGATGTCCTCGGGCGGATAGAAAGTATAGCCGGTCGGTGTGTTGGCAAAGGCGTTCATTTCGTTCGCCAGTTCCCACATCAGGATCGACGGGTGCGAACGAAAGCGCCGGACCATGTCGGGGATGAACCGGTCGAACTCCCGCCGGGTGGCTGACGCGGGATTGCCCCAGGCGGAGAACCGCTCTCCCATAAGGTCCGACAGGCCGAACGGGGCGCTCATCAGCACAGGGATCATATGCATCCCATATTTGTCGGCCGCGTCGAAAATCCTGTCGAGACCTGCCTTGTAGCGATCCGGGTCGGCATTCCATAATTTCCAGTCGCGCGCCCATAGCGGGCCGGCGGCAAAGCGCACCAGCCTGATATTGCGATCGCTCAGTTGTTTCAGTTGCTCGTCGGGATTGAACGGCGCGGCATAGGTGATGAAGCGGTGGAAAAGATCGTAATAATTGACGCCGAACATCGTCTTCGTGGGACTGACAACCGGCTGATTGGTTAGAGCCACCGGAACTTCGGTCTGGGTTTGCCCCGGGGTGGGAATCGTCACCGGTGCCGAACTGCCGCCGCTCCCGGTGCTGCCGCCTCCTCCGCCGCATGCTGCGGTCAGGAAGGACAGGCCAGCAGCGCCCGACAGGCGTAGCATGGCGCGCCGCGAGTAGCCGTTGTCGGCGCGTGCGCCTTCGTGATGCAGTAACGGGGGGACGCCGAAAGGCGCGCGCAAACCATCCATTGGCGGGATCGCTCCATCAGTATGATTTCATGCTGTGCGAGCGACACCCCCGTGTCCCTCATGCAGGATCGGCTTTGCCAGATACTGGTTAAGTTAGGATTGATTTCTGGGAGTAGCGCGATGAAAAAATCGCAGGAACATATTAATAACAAAAGAAAAAATGTTTCTGTATCGTAGTATTATGCCGGACCCTGTGCAGGCGATGGTTACGCTGGATGCGCGGTCGACAATGATCGCATGGCCATCTATCGCGGACCGTAGGGAGCGTAATTACGGTGCCGAAAGTATTTAGCGTAACCGGCAATTGCTTTTCGTCGATGTGGCGATATGCTGTTCGCATCCTGATCGATGCAACGAGAATGCGTAGCCCAGCGGGCGCGCATCGGATGAGAGGGACGATGGGAGAGGATATTTAGGGAGATACGCCTCCGTGAAATCCGTCTTTGCAACTATCGCCCTTGCCGCCAGCCTGTCCTGTGCCGCCTGGTCCGCTGATTCCGCCCGGGCGGGCTCGGCCCAACAGGCTCCCTCTCTGCATGAGGTGAGCATCGCCAGCGACGAGAGTTATCGCCAGGGACGATATGTTGCGATGCCCAGCGTGTGGGGCCGGTATGCCGATCCCAGCATTACAGGCTATGACAACCGCATCACCATCAGGAAAAGTATCTTTCCCGCCGGCACCCGGATATATTGGCGCTTTGCCAACCGAAAGCCGCTGAAGGTGGCGGTCAACGGCTATAATTTCATCTCCTATGGTCGGTATTGGAACATCGACCCTGAGATAAAAATAGCGTCGACAAAATTGTCCGCGATCCAGAATCTGGAATTAAGATCCCATGTGCGGCTCTACGGCGATCTACGTTACTTCAATCTGCTCACCGAATTCTTCCTGACCAAAGCACCGCGTAATATCGAGACGAGGGTCGCGGAAATCGGCTGGCTCCAGCATGCGCCTCCGGAAACCCTGACCTATTTCCAAGGCGGTCGGCAGATCGGGCTGTACAAGGATAAATTCGGCCAGGAATGGCTATGCGCGAGTCATGAAGACGGCGCCGCAGGGCTTTACGTCAAATTCCTGCCAAAGGGCGGCCGGTCGCGGCTGAATGTCACGATCGACGCGTTGGGCAGCCTGCGCTGGCTGATCGCCCGCAAAATCATCAGCGCAGATACATATTTCAATGGGGCGGCGGTCGGCATCGAGCCGCTGCAAGGGACTGGTAGCGCGATCGTGGACCGCTTCGATGTCGCTTACAGATGATGCCGTGTCCTATTCCGCCCTCTCGTGTGCCGGAGGCCGGAATGAAGCGTCAGTAGTGGGCTGACCAGCCGATCAGGGCCGTGAGCCGCCGTCGGGAAAGTCACGCATGGTCCCGGCACGAAAGGCACCGAACATGCCGCTGCCCCTATAGGATGCCGTGACGGCCAGGTGCCGTTCGCCCGCCAGGCTGGCCCACGCATGATCAAAGATCAGGGCACGCGATGCCAGATCATATCCCGAGGCGAACATGATGTGCGCGGCGCCCCGTTCGATTTTCAGCGGCTGTGCCACGCCGAAGCTGACCACGCCGCCCATGGCCGGACCCCTTGCCTGCACCCCGAATCTGCACCCGATAATGGCGCTGGCATTGGTGACAAGTGAAAGTGGACCGATGCTGATCCGGGTCAAGCCCAGCGAGGCATAGCCATCCAATGCCCATGTCTCGCCAAGCATGAAAGCGCGGTGCGCCTCGATCATCAGCGTCCGGGCACCCGTTCCGAGGCTCAGTCCCCCGCGCCCGGTGGGCATTCCCATGATCGCGCCCTGCTCCGCTATGTAGGAAAACCGCAGGTCCATCCTGTCCCGCGACCAGCCAAGGGTGATCGCCTTGCCCTCGCCGGAGCCATGGCGTCCGCCCGCGAATGTGACGCCCCTGATATGACGGTCAAAGCCGATGCTGCTGTCGGCCTGTGGCGCATAGGAGAAGCGGGTCGGTATAGCCGGGGCCGGGCGGTATGGGTCCGGGCGGCTGGTCGGTGATGTCAGGCGATGGCGTTCCGGTCGATTGTATGCCGGAACCGCCGCCGCCACATGCGGCCAGCAGGCAGGTGTTTGCGACCAGCGTCAACCAGATCGCTGCCCTCGCCCTGTCGTCCACTTGCTGCTCCCGATGTCACCAGGGCGACCCGTGGCCGCCCGACTTTTCTTGAAGACCGGCCAAGGTGTGATGCCAGCGCCGCTGACGGCGCTCTTGGCCGGACGTCTCCGGTGACTTCGGTCCATATACTCCGGCAAGTTAAAGATCCTCCAACGACGGGGAGGGAACGGTGCTCCGTCGCCATCGCGCAGGCGCTATGGGTTAAGGAGAGGGGCGACGCGTCCCATAGGTCAGGCGGCCCGGCCCATTGCAACCGATAGAGAGGGAGGCAAGCCGCTTTGTCGCATGGTGCCGCCTGCAAAGACAGGCGAAAAGCCCTGAGGCGGAACTCGCCTGCTAAATCAATATCCCGGCACGATGATGGGGGTGGATTGCTGCACAGGACTGTTGCGGGTCAGTGTGGAGACGCCGACAGGGTGCGGATCGAAATCGAAATCGATGAATTTGTTGCGGACCCGCGCATAATTGGCACCGCTGTCATACAGGATAGACGGGTCGAGACCCAGATCCTGCGCCTCGGCATGCCCCATGGCGGCGAGCAGGGTGAAGGCAGCGACATAGGCGTTGCGTTGCGCTGAAACCAGCTGAACCCGGGCGTTCAATGCTTCCTGCTCCGCGTTCAATATTTCCAGGATCGTCCGTGTTCCTACCGAGTTCTCGGCTTTGACGCCTTCCAGCGACAATGCGGTCGCCCGGACAGCCACACGGGTGGATTCGATCGTCTCCAGGGAAGCACGCCAACTGGCGAATGCCGCGCGAACCTGTGAGATGACGCCGCGCTCCACCTCGACCGTGCGTTCGATCGCGGCGGATTCCCGTGCGACGGCTTGGCGCTCCGCTGCGGCCGGCCTTCCGCCCTGATACAGGGGGAGGGTGATGCTCGCACCGACCGTGGCGGACTTATTGGTGTCCGGCGTAAAGGCGCGGTTCTGGGAATCGAGGAAGTTCGTGTAAGCGCCCTGTGCAAAGGCGGAAAGGCGCGGGGCGATCTGGCCACGCGCTGCCTTGACGTCGAAACGGGAGGCATCGCGGGATTTCTGTGCCGCTCGGATGTCCGGGTTGTCGGCCAGTGCGATGGAGACTGCCGCGTCGGGTGTTTCCTGCAAGCCCGGCAACTGCGGCGGTTCTTCCAGCACGACGGGCGGCGTGCCGACCAGCGCGGTGTAATTTTCCTTCGATGCGATCAACTGGGCCTGCGCCTGTTGCAGGTCGGACCGGGCAAGGGCCAGGCGCGATTCCGACTGGGCCACATCCGTCCGGGTCAGGTCGCCGACCTCGAACCTGTCGGAACTGGCCCGCAGATTAACCTCCAGCGCCTTCACATTCTGCGTGCTCAGCAGGACGATCTGGCTGTCGCGGATCACGTCCATATAGGCGCCGACCACGCGTGAGAATATGCTGGCCTCGGTTCCACGCAGGTTGTTCTGCCCCGCCTCTACGCGCAATTTGGAAGCGTTGATGTCGTTCCTGACCGAACCGCCGCTATAGAGCGGCACGTTAATCTGTCCCTGCGCGCCCAACGATCGTTTCGGTGTCGTCTGGAGGATGACCCCTTGGGACAGCTGGCCGGTTCTGACGATTTGCTCGCTGAAGGTGCCATCGACTTGCGCCGATGGTCGGCCGGCAGCCTTTGAAATGGCGACGCTCTCGTCGGTCCCGCGCTGCTCGGCACGTGCCGCCGTCAATGTCGGATTGGAGATATAGGCCTTGGTCAAGGCTTCCATCAACGTTTCGGCGGACACGACCACCGGGACGGCAAGCATCGCTGCGCCCATTGCGGAAGCCAGAAGTTTGATGCGAAAAGTCAAGATTGGTCCCCGAACGCTGATCGCGTCATTATGTTATACGCTGCGATTAACCACCATATTCTTAACCTTTAGGCCGTCTTTTCATCATCCTGCGAAAAGGCCCAGGTGCGCCAAGTGGATATTGGGCACCAAACCCACGAACTATCGTTATTTTTCGGTCAGGCGGGGCATCAGCTCGACGAAGTTACATGGCCGGAATCGGCTGTCAAGTTGATGGACCAATATCTGGTTCCATCCATCCTTCACCGCCCCGGTGGAGCCCGGCAGCGCAAAGATATAGGTGCCCCGGGCCACGCATGCACAGGCGCGCGACTGGATGGTCGAGGTTCCGATCGTCTGGAAGCTGAGCCACCGGAACAGCTCGCCGAACCCAGGTATCGCCTTATCCTGCACCTGCATGATCGCCTCCGGGGTGACGTCGCGGCCCGTAACCCCGGTGCCGCCGGTGGTGATGATGCAGTCTATGGCCGGGTTGTCGATCCATGCGTGGAGCCGCGCGACCAACTCTGCCTTGTCGTCGCGCTCGATGCGCCGCTCGACCAGGATATGACCGGCATCGGCAATGCTCTGCGCCAATATGTCACCGGACCGATCGGTGGAGGGATCGCGACTGTCTGAAACGGTGAGAAGCGCGATCTGGACCGGGATGAAGGCCCGGTTTTCATCAATCGGCACCGACGGCCCGCCCGCCGGGAGCAAGCCGTACGGCCAGTTCACCGCTCTTGCCCGGAAAGCGCGACCAGAGGCCCTGCGCCAGTGCGGTCAGCGAGCCGGACTTGCCTACATTTTCCATCTGGTACATCCAGTAATTGCGCAGCACGACATTCACATAGGCGCGCGTTTCATAATAAGGGACGGACTCGATGAAGAGCAGCGGGTCGCCCTCGTCGCGGATCTGATATTTCCAGCGTTCGACCGGCAGCGGTCCGGCATTATAGGCGGCGACCACCTTGGCCAGCAGGCCCTCGGTCGCGCTCATGCCGCTCAGCTTCTCCAGATAGCGCTGGCCGAATTCCATGTTGACCGACGGCTTGTTGAGGTCGGCGGGGTTAAAGGCTTCGCCGCGCGCATTGGCCAGATCGTTGGCGGTGCCGGGCAGCACCTGCATCAGACCGCGTGCGCCCGCGCTGCTCACCACATCGGCCTGGAAGCGCGATTCCTGGAGCGTGTGGGCGAACAACAGTGCCTTGTCGATGCGCCAGCCGCCCGATGGCGTCCAGTCCGGCTTGGGATAGCGGGTATAGGCGCGCACCTTGACCCCGTTGGGACTGCGCTGCGCCAGCCAGAGCTGGGTGCGGGGCAGGGACAGGTCGCTCGCCAGATGGACGAGTGCGTCATAGCTGTCCGCGCCGCTGATCGACGCCTGATAGCGCAGGGCCTCGTCGGCGTCGTTCGTCCGGCTGATCTGCGCCAGCGTGGCGGCGATGCGCGCGCCCGGCAGAGCGGCGATCTTCCGCTGCTCGACGGCCGACACATGGTCGCGTTGCAGCCCGGCGGGCATGGGCAGGCCAAGGGTCTCGCTGGCCAGCAGGCCGTAGAATGTCTCTTCCTCGCGCGCCGCAGCCTGAAGGAGGGCGCTGACCTTTTGCGGGCGTTTGGCGGCCATATTGGCGCGGGCTGCCCAATAATAGCCTGCGGAGCGGAAATCGCTGTCGTCCGCGCGGGCGGCGACATTGGCAAAGGCGGCGGCTGCGCCATCCCAGTCACGCTGGCGCCAGCTCGACAGGCCGGCGACCCAATAGGCAGGCGCCATATAGGGACCATTGCCCTCGGCGGCGGCCCTGAGGGCAAGGCGGCTGGCATTGGCGACATCGCCGGTGATGAAATAGGACCAGGCGACCCGCTGGCGATTTTCGGTGAGGCACGCGGGGCTGAGTGCGCTGCCCAGACTGTCGATCAGCGCCTCGGCAATGCCGGGCGTATCCGCCTTGATCGCGGCGGCGACCTGCGGCGAGAGCATGTCGGAGATCGGGTCGCCCTTGATCGGCTTCAATATGCCGCGCTGGGGCGACCCGCCGGTGTACATCAACTGCCGGATCTGCGGCCGGTCGGGCAATATCTGCGCGCCGCGCTTGACGGCCATGCGGGACAATTGCTCCGACTGCGGCAGGTGCGGCGCCTTGGCCAACAGGTCGAGTATGTCGAACAGTTCGACCTTGGGCGAATCCTTGGCCACATAGAGCTTGGCTAGCAGATAGGCGCGCATCGGATCCTGATCCGGCAGGGCCATGGTCATGGCCTTCGCATCGGCCCAGGAAGCGCCATCCAGCTTGTCGAAAATCGTGCGATAGGGCGATGCGTCGGGCGCGGTAGAGGAGAGGGCAGCCGCGCTTCCCGCGTCTGCGGCGAGCAGGCTGTCTGCCGCGTGCGCGCTATGGGCGGTGGCGCAGGCAGCAAATGCCATCACCAGTCCTATGGCTGTCGACCGGAGTCCCCGCATGCTTGCCGTCATTACACCCAATACCATCATGATCGCGCCGCCAGTTGCCGTAATTGTCCCCAGGCAGCAGCTTTGCGTTCGGCATGCTTAAGCAAAACAAAAGGTGCGGGCAAGAGCATGGCGGAAATACTGGCCCCCTGATGGTTAACGCAGCGTGTCGATGTCCCAGATGCCTCTTCGTTCATCTGCTCCAATGCACGGTTCGTCCCGTCGCCAAAGATAATCGCCTGGCGTGCATTGGTCAGCCCCATGAAGTGGCGAAGCCGCACGGCTGCCCGGGACGCCAGCGCATCCTCCATAATGCCACCGGCCGGGCGGGCGAGCAGCAGGCTGGCCATTGCCACCTTGTCCACATCCACGCCGACCGCACGCAGCATGCCGGACAACAGGCCATGGTCCGCGCCGGAGAAAAGTCGCCCGGCGACCATGTCTTCCGCTGTCGGCATATCGATGACGACAAGAATTTCCGCATCCGCGAAAACGCGCGGCAAGATGCGGATTCGCGAAAAACCGCTTTCCGGCTGGTCGGGGTCGGTCGCAAGCCAGTCGAGGAAGCCGACCATATCGTCCGGCATCGGCGCGGGGGCATGCTCCGGCTCTTGCACTATCGCCGGTGGAGCAGGGACAAGACCAGCCTTCAAGGCCGAATCCATCCCCGGATTCACTGGGTTCCGGGAGGCGGAGGAGGGCGTAGGCGCGGCCGTCGGCGGGTCGATCGCAAGCCAGCCATGGGGCGCTTCGGCAATGGCGGCATCGACGCCCGCCAAGGCCCACCAATGGGCCAGCGAAGCGGCAAGTGCGCTATTATCAGTCGTTACGGGTGCGGAGATCATCACTTACGCACAGACAAGAGGTTGACGAACACGTCAAGAATTGCTGTGCGCCGCAGCAGCAAAGTGGTTTAAAAACGCGATGGCCCGCCAATCGAGTGGGCATGTGGAGATCTTGGAAATGAGCGAACGGGAATCCATGCCCTATGACGTGGTCATCGTTGGTGGCGGTCCGGCCGGACTCGCCGCGGCGATCCGCCTCAAGCAGGTGAATGCCGATCTGGCCGTGTGCGTGCTGGAAAAGGGGTCGGAAATCGGCGCCCATATCCTGTCGGGCGCGACGGTCGATCCCAAAGCGTTGGACGAACTGATCCCCGACTGGCGGACACTGGACTGCCCGATGGCGGAAACGCCCGTGACCGACAATCTCCATTGGGTGCTGTCGAAGGGCGCGAAATATAATATCCCGCACCTGCTGATGCCGCCACTGTTCAGCAACAAGGGCAATTATACCGGCAGCCTGGGCAATCTGGCCCGCTGGCTTGGCAGCCAGGCCGAAAGTCTCGGCGTGGAAATCTTTCCCGGCTTCCCGGCGGCGGAAATCCTCTACAATGACGATGGCTCGGTCAGGGGCGTCGCGACCGGCGACATGGGCGTCGCCCGCGACGGCAGCCACAAGGGCGACTATCAGCCCGGCATGGAACTGCACGCGAAATACACGCTCTTTGCGGAGGGCGCGCGCGGTCACCTGACCCGCCGCCTCAAGACGCAGTACGACCTTGAGGCGGATTGCGAGCCGCAGGTCTATGGTCTTGGCATGAAGGAACTGTGGGACATCGACCCTGCCAAGCATGTCGCGGGCCGGGTCATCCATACACAGGGCTGGCCGCTGACGGAGAGCGACAGTTGGGGCGGCGGCTTCCTCTATCACCAGTCGAACAACCAGGTCGCGCTCGGCTTCGTCGTCGCGCTCGATTATGCCAACCCCCATGTCTATCCTTTCGAGGAGTTCCAGCGGTGGAAGCAGCACCCGGAAATCCGGGCGATCCTGGAGGGTGGCCGCCGTGTTTCCTATGGCGCGCGCGCGATCAACGAGGGCGGCTGGCAGTCGATTCCCAAGCTGGCCTTCCCCGGCGGCGCGCTGATCGGCTGTTCGGCCGGTTTCGTGAACGTGCCCCGCATCAAGGGCAGCCACACCGCCATGAAGTCAGGCATGCTGGCCGCCGATGCCGTTGCCGCCGCCATCGCGGCGGGTCGCGAGCATGACGAAGTGGCCGACTATCAGGCGAACCTCAACGAAAGCTGGATCGCGACCGAACTCAAGCTGGTGAAGAATGCGGAACCTGCCGTCGCCAAGTTCGGCGGCGATTACGGCACGATCATCGCGGGCACCGACATGTGGCTGCGGACGCTGGGCATCAAGCTGCCCATCACCATGAAGCATCATGCCGATGCGGAGACGCTGGGCCGCAAGGATCTCTATCGCCCGATCGCCTATCCCAAGCCCGACGGCGTCTACAGCTTCGACCGTCTCTCCTCGGTGTTCCTGTCGAACACCAATCATGAGGAGGACCAGCCGGTCCATCTGACGCTGAAAGACCCAACGGTCCCGATCCGGGTCAATCTCGCTCTCTACGACGCGCCGGAAACACGCTATTGCCCGGCGGGCGTGTATGAGATCGTGGGTCAGGACGATGGCGATCCCCGCCTTCAGATCAACGCGCAGAATTGCGTCCATTGCAAAACCTGCGACATCAAGGATCCCACGCAGAACATCGTCTGGGTGACGCCGGAAGGTGGCGGGGGACCGAATTACCCGAACATGTGAATTTGTCATCGTCTCCTGCCAAGAGGGTCTTCATGCCGCTTCTTCCCGTGTCGTTGACTCCCGTGATTCTCTCTGGTGGTTCTGGAACCCGCCTCTGGCCGCTATCCCGGCCAGAGCGGCCCAAGCAATTCCTCGCCCTGACGGCGGAGGAGACGATGCTGGCCCTCACGCTGGCCCGCACTATCGGCATGGAAGGGGCGGCGCGGCCGATCATCGTCGCCAATCAGGCCCATGGCGATCTGGTGGAGGAACAGGCGGGCGGCGACGCCATCGTCATCCTTGAGCCGCATGCGCGCAACACCGCCCCCGCTATCGCACTGGCCGCGCTGGCGGTGGAGGATCCCGCGACCACGCTGCTGGTGATGCCCAGCGATCATGTGATTGCTGACGTACCCGCCTTCCACCAGGCCATTTCGCGTGCGCTGCCGCTGGTGGCGGATGGCTGGCTCGTCACCCTGGGCATCACGCCGGACGGGCCGGAAACAGGCTATGGCTATATCGCGCTGGGCGAGAGCCTGGCCGATGGCGTACAGCGGGTGGACCGCTTTGTGGAGAAGCCCGATCTCGAACGGGCAGAGGCGATGCTGGCGGCAGGCAACCATGTCTGGAATGCGGGCATCTTTCTCTTTCGCGCGGACGCATATCTGGCGGCGCTTGCGGAATATCGGCCGGACATACTGGACGCGTCGCGCGAAGCGATGGCGAATGCGACCCGTGACGGTATCCGCATCACGCCGGACAGCGCCGCGTTCGCGCGCAGTGCTTCTGAATCCATCGACTATGCGGTGATGGAGCGCGCCGACCGGGTTGGCTGCGTCCCGGTCGAAATGGGCTGGTCGGATCTGGGCAGCTGGGATGCGCTCCATGCCATTGCGGCGCGGGACGGACAGGGCAATGCGGCCGCTGGCGCCTCCACCCTCATCGACACGCAAAACTGCCTCGTCCGCAGCGATGGGCCGAATATCACGCTGGTCGGCGTGGAGGATCTCATTGTGGTCGCCACTGGCAACGAGGTGCTGATCGTGCCGCGCGGCCAGTCGCAACTCGTCAAGAAGGCGGCGGAGGCCGCTGCGGTGCGGCTCGCCGGGATCAAGTCCTGATCCTCTCGTCACTGGCGCCATGCCAAAAGGGAAATTTCAATGTCGGATAAAGTCACCGTTCTCGTCACCGGCGGCGCAGGCTATATTGGCAGCCACGCCGTGCTGGCGCTGCGCGATGCCGGCTGGCCGGTGGTGGTCGTGGACAATCTCGTCACCGGCTTCCGCTGGGCGGTGCCGGAGGATGTGGCCTTTCATGAGGGCGACGTGGCAGACCAGCCCTTCATGGAGGGGGTGCTGAGGCAGCATGATGTCAAGGCGGTCATGCATTTCGCTGGCTCTGTGGTGGTGCCCGAATCCGTCACCGACCCGCTCAAATATTATCGCAACAACACCGCGGCCAGCCGGTCGCTGATCGACGCGGCGGTCACGGTCGGCGTGCCCCATTTCATCTTCTCCTCGACCGCCGCCACCTACGGCATTCCCGAGGAGTCGCCCTGCCGGGAGGATGCGCCGACCCGGCCGATCAATCCCTATGGCATGTCCAAGCTGATGACGGAGGCCATGCTGGCGGACGTTTCGGCGGCCCATGCCGTCAACCATTGTATCCTGCGCTATTTCAACGTCGCGGGCGCCGATCCGCAGGCGCGCAGCGGCCAGTCGACGGCGGGCGCGACCCATCTCATCAAGGTGGCAGTCGAGGCGGCGCTGGGCAAGCGCAGCCATGTCGGCGTCTTCGGCACCGATTTTCCCACGCCGGACGGCACGGGGGTCCGCGACTATATCCATGTCAGCGATCTGGCCGCAGCCCATGTACTGGCGCTGGAGGCTCTGATCGAAAAGCCCGACGAGAATCTCCTGATGAACTGCGGCTATAACGCCGGTTTCTCGGTACTGGAGGTGCTGGACGCCGTCGATCGCGTCACCAACCGCACGATCGAGCGCCGCTTCGAGGATCGCCGCGCGGGCGACCCGCCTGCGCTGGTGTCGGACAACAGCCGCATTCTTGCCCGCCTGCCATGGACGCCGCGCTACCGGGATCTCGACACCATCGTGACCCATGCGCTTGGCTGGGAGCGGGTGCTGAGCGAGCGCGGGCAATAGGCGCGCCTGCTGCCGGACGGGGTGGACCGGACATGCCGGGCGAGAGTAGCCCAACCGAAACCACTTACGCAGAAATCGCCTATGCCAAGGTCAATCTGGCTCTGCACGTGCGGGCGCGGCGGGCGGATGGCTATCATGAACTGGAAAGCCTGTTCATCTTCTGCCACGATGGCGACCGGCTGACCGCTAAGGTGCGGGACGATGGTGCACTGACCCTGACCGTCGGCGGTGCTTTCGGCGGCGAGCTGGGGGCGGGGGAGGATAATCTCGTGCTTCGCGCCGCGCGAGCCTTGCGGGCAGCGGCGGGCATTGGGGCAGGGGCCGTCCTGACCCTCGACAAGCGTCTCCCCATTGCTTCGGGTATCGGCGGCGGATCAGCGGATGCGGCGGCGGTGCTGCGCCTGCTGGTGCGGCTCTGGGGCATTACGCCTGCCGATGCCGATCTGCTGGCCATCGCGGCCGGTCTTGGCGCGGATGTGCCTGCCTGCCTCGGCTCGGAAACGGTGTTCGGCGAAGGAGTGGGCGAACGGCTCAGTCCCGTCGGTCTTGCTCTGGCGGGGATGCCCATCCTCCTCGTCAATCCATTGCTGCCTTGCCCGACCGGCCCGGTGTTCCGCGCGTGGGACGGGCTGGATCGCGGCCCGCTGTTGCCGGAGGGTTGGCGCGAAGGCCGCAACGATCTTCAGCTTCCCGCCCTGACCTTGGTGCCGGAAATCGCGGCGGTATTGGCGGCACTGGCGTCTTTGCCCGGTGCCGGTCTCGCGCGCATGTCCGGCTCCGGGGCCACCTGCTTCGCTCTGTTCGACGATCCGCGCGCGCGGGACGAGGCACAGGAGGCGATCCATAGGACGCATCCCGACTGGTGGACCCTTGCGAGCAGTATACGATGATCTCTGAACCGGAAAACGACGCCTATCGCATCCTCGGCCCCGCCGATGCGCCCTTCCTGATCGTCGGCGACCATGCCTCCAACCGCGTGCCGCCCGGCATCGATCTGGGCATCGATCCGCGCCACATGGACGAGCATATCGCCGTCGACATCGGCGTCGGCCGCGTGGCGGAACTGCTGGTGGAAGGGGGCGGCTTCCGGGCGATCCTGGCCAACGCCTCGCGCCTCGTCATCGACCTCAACCGGGAAGTGGATACGCCGGGCCTGGTGCCTCTGACCAGCGACGGCATCGCCATCCCCGGCAATGCCGGTGCGGATGTCGCCGCCCGCATCGCCACGATCTACGATCCCTATCATGCAAAGGTGGAGGAACTGGCCGCCGCGCCTCACGATCCCTTCATCCTCTCCATCCACAGCTTCACCCCGTCGCTCTCCAGCCGACCGGAGGAGGCACGCCCCTGGCATGTCGGCGTCCTGTACAATGGGGATGAGCGGGCCGCGCCCATCGCCATAGCCGCGCTGCGCGAACTGGGCCTGAACGTCGGCGACCAACTCCCCTATTCGGGCCGCGTCCTCAACGCGACGATGAACCGGCATGCGGAGGCGCATGGCCGCCATTATCTGGGCGTGGAGCTGCGGCAGGATCTTATCATGGGCGAGGCGGGGCAGCGGCGCTTTGCCGATGTGCTGCGGCACGTTGCTGCAAAGGTCTCGCAAACCTTGCAAAATCCGGGCATTTGACGGAAAGGGCCTTGTTCAGGAAGGACGCCGCAATGACCCAGTGTTTCGACCTGTCGGAACGTCCCGGCCGCCATGGCGCGACCAACCCGGAGCATGGCTCCATTCTTGCACATATGTGGGGGGCAGGTATCGCCAGTGGGGCGCGCCAGCCATGCCTCGCTCCCGTCGATTGAAACCCATGTCCTTGCCAAGATCTGATGCCGCAGTCCTGCTCCCCATCCTTCTGCTTATGGCGGGATGCGGCGGCGGTGCGACCCTGCCTGCCAAAGGCGAGGTTGCGGGCAGTGGTAGCCGCTCCATCCCCTGCGGCCTGCGCGCGCAGGAACCGCGCCAGTCCTGCCTGCTGGAAGTGGAGGACAGGAAGGGCGACCTGTACCTGACCCTGCGGCAGCCCGATGGAGGCTTTCGCCGCCTCCGCTGGCCAAAGGGCGGCATGCTTGCCCCCGCCGATGGCGCAGAACCGCTTGAGACGACCGCGCTAAACGGTGGCGGTGTCGAGGTGCGGATCGGCGGCTGGCGCTATCGTATCGAGAAGAAGGGTGGCGGACTGCCATGAAGCTGGAAGATTGGGCCGTGCTGACGGCAGCGGAGACCCGCGCGGCCGAACAGCGATTATTCGACGCCGGTTTGCCCTCCTATGCGCTGATGCAGCGGGCGGGGGAGGCGGCGGCCGAGCAGATATGGCGCGTCGGGCACAAACGGTCGACACTGGTCCTGTGCGGGCCGGGCAATAATGGCGGCGACGGTTTCGTGATCGCCCGCGCCCTGCGGGATCGCGGCGTGCCCGTGCGGGTCGCCGCCAGCGGGGAAAGCCGCACCGGCAGCAGCCAGCAAGCGCGTGCCGCATGGGACGGCCCTGTCGAGGACATCGCCACGGCCGCGCCCGCCGTCCAGATGGTGGACGCAGTGTTCGGCGTCGGCCTGACGCGCGGGCTGGAGGCTGGTCTCGCCGACCGGTTGTGCGCCCTGATGGCCGAGGCGCAGCGCAGTTATGCCATCGACGTGCCGAGCGGGGTCGACAGCGACACCGGCGCGCTCCTCTCCGCCGTGCCCCGCTTCGACATATGCCTGGCCATCGGCGTGCTGAAACCGGCCCATCTTCTCTATCCGGCGGCGGACAGCTTCGGCGCGTTGCTGCCCGTGCCCATCGGTCTGGATGCCGGAGATGCGGCCTGCCATATGCTTACTGCGCCTCTGCTGAGCCGCCCGGCAAGCGACGCGCATAAATATCGGCGCGGCCTCGTCGCCATCGTCGCTGGCCGCATGGCGGGAGCGTCGGCGCTCGCCGCCGAAGCAGCCGCACGGGGCGGGGCGGGCTATGTCCGCCTGATCGGTGCGCAGGCCATCGTCCAGCATTCCCATGCCATTGTCGGCGTCTCGGCGCGCCATGAAACGGCGATCAGCGACCATCGCATCGCCGCGCTGCTCATCGGTCCCGGCCTTGGCCGTGACGAGGGCGCAAGG
The DNA here is from genome assembly GCA_036384115.1 of Sphingobium sp. GTDB lineage: Bacteria > Pseudomonadota > Alphaproteobacteria > Sphingomonadales > Sphingomonadaceae > Sphingobium. The sequence goes on along the minus strand of DASVMZ010000064.1, from coordinate 167 downwards.
GCCAGGCTGGAGCAGGCGCTGGCCCTGCGCCACCCTGCCGTGGTCGACGCCGATGCGCTGATGCTCCTCACCGACGCCGAACTGGCGCTGCTGCCCGACAAGGCGATCCTCACCCCGCATGAGGGCGAATTCGCTACGTTGTTCGGCGCCTTGCCCGGCAGCCGGAT
>DASVMZ010000063.1:0-5799 GCA_036384115.1 Sphingobium sp. | reverse complement strand
CTTGCCCCCGACGGGCCGGAGAGCGGCAGCAATGACGGCTCCGGCGCGACATAGCCGCCGGCGAGAGAAAGCGCCGTCGCCTTGGCGTCCGCGAGCAAATGATCACGGTTCATGGTGATTGCATCGTAGGGTCGCAGAAATCCTTGCGCCCGGGCATCGAAGGCACTGGTGGAAACTTTGGCCGCCGCGATCAGACTATAAGCCGCCAGCGCCGACGCAACTGGCCCGTGCGGTGCGTCGGACGCGGATGACAGCCGGAACATCATCTCTTTGCAGCCGCCCCAGCCGGGGATCAGCCCGACGCTGGTCTCGACCAGGCCCATGCACAGTTCTGCATGGGCCTGAATGGCGTCACAGTGTAGCAGCAGTTCGCAGCCACCGCCCAGCGCCACACCGGATGCCGCCGCCACGACTGGGAAAGGCGCAAATTTGATCGCCTGGAACGTACGCTGGCCATGATCGATAAAAGCGTCGAGCGCGTCGCGACCACCTTTCTCGAACATCTCGACGAAAATCCGCAGGTCCGCCCCGGCGCTGAAATAGGGGGCGTCGCTGCCGATCACCAGCGCCCGGAAGTCGGTGCCGCAGCGGCCCAGCGCCTGCCCGATCGCATCCAGGAGGTCAGGGGAGAAGGTATGCATCTTGGAACGGATTTCGAGACAGGCAACGCCGTCGCCCAGATCCCACAGGTTCGCGCTGTTCCAGGAAGCGACCGGCCTTGCCGCTAGAGCGAGGTCTGACAGGCGCAGTACACTCTCGCTGCGGGACAGCGGCATCACCACGCCATCGGGGCGAAGGCTAGTGCGTTCGCCGTCACGGACCGCGTAAAAGCCATCCTTTTCGGTGGCCATCGCCAGATAGGGCGGAACGTCAGCCCCGCGCGCTTCCAGCCGGGCCTTTAGCCAGCCTGCGCCCAGACGGTCGATCAGCTCGAACGGTCCCTGCTGCCAGCCATAGCCCGAGCGCATGGCCTCATCGACGGCATCGGGCGTGTCGGCAATCTCCGGCACCAGAGACGCGGCATAGGCCAGCGTCTTTTCCATGACGACGGCGGCGTAGCGGCCGCCCAGCCCAGGATGCTCCATCAACGCGCGCGCGTCGCCCTTAGCCGCGACCAGGCTTTCCGACGCGACCGCACGGTTCGGCCGGTAATCGCCGGTTGCCAGGTCGATCACCTCGCGGGCCTTGCGGTCGCGCGAAACGCGCGCGAATCCAGCGCCGCTTTTGCGGCCGAGGCGGTTCTGCGCGATCATCTTCGCGATCAGTGCCGGCTCGGCCGGATAATCCTGGATCGGATCATCGCGCCCGGTCGCACCCTGCAGGCTGCGCAGCACCATCGGAAGCAGGTCGATGCCGACAAGGTCGATCAGTCCGAATATGCCCGTCGCCGGGATGCCGAACGGTTTCCCAATGACAGCATCGGCTTCTTCGACATCGATGCCCAGCGCAATCGCTTCGTTAAGCGCCGCGGATAGCCAGTAGTTGCCGATGCGATTGCCGATGAAACCGGGCGTATCGTTACAGATGACGACGGACTTGCCGAGCGATCGGTCTGCAAAAGCGCGGATCGTTTCGGTCACGTCTGGCTTGGTCGCCTCGCCCGAAACCAATTCCAGCAGGCGCATGACGCGGGGCGGATTGAAGAAATGGGTGATGAGGAAGTCCGCCGCGAACCCTTGTGGCATGTCCGCAACCAGATCCGCCAACGGTATGGTCGATGTGTTGGACGACACGATTGATCCGGCCTTCCGCGCAAGGTCGATGCTACGATAGAGCGTCTGCTTTGTCGCGACGTCTTCGGCCACCGCCTCCACGATCCAATCGGCATCGGCGAGGCGCGCCAAATCTTGCTGTGTGGACCCAGTGCTTATCCGGCTGGCGAATGCGGGGTCCATAAAGCCGCCGGCCTTCAGCTGCCGGGCGATCCCGGCGTCGGCGAGCGCCTTTTCCCGGTCAAGCAGGACCACATCGAGCCCTGCATTGGCGAGGTGCGCGGCGATGCCCGAACCCATGACGCCTGCGCCGATGACGGCGGCGGTGCGGATCGTTCCCATGGTCATGCCGCCTCCAGCACCATGGCAATGCCTTGCCCGCCGCCGATGCACTGGGTCGCCAGCCCATAACGGCCTCCATCACGCCTCAACAGAAGCGAAGCCTTGCCCACCAGCCTGGCGCCGGTCGCGCCCAGCGGATGACCCAGCGCAATAGCTCCGCCATCGCGGTTGAGGCGCGCCGGCTCGATGTCGAGATCGCGGCAACAGGCCAGAACCTGGGCGGCGAAGGCTTCGTTCATTTCAATGACGCCGATCTGCCCGGCGGTAAGGCCGGCGCGGTTCAATGCCTTGCGACTGGCCTCAACCGGGCCGATGCCCATGATTTCGGGGGCGCATCCAGAGATCGCATAGCCGGCGATCCGCGCCAGCGGGGTCAGATTATGGCGCTTCACAAAATCTTCCGAGCAGACCAGCGCTGCCGACGCGCCATCCGTCAACGGTGAGGAATTGCCCGCTGTGACCGACCCCTCCGCCTTGAATGCGGTCTTGAGCCCAGCCAGCTTATCGCTGTCCGTCTCGCGCGGGCAACCGTCCTCGGCCACATCACCAATTGGTGCAATTTCGGGGGCCAGACGACCATCGCCACGAGCAGCAAGCGCCTTCGTCTGGCTTTCGAGCGAATAGGCGTCCTGCGCCTCGCGCGAAATGGAATAACGGTCGGCGAGGTTCTCGGCGGTCAGGCCCATGTTGAGGAAAGCGGTACGCTGGGCGTCGCTCCAGGCTGGGTTGGGCATGGGGTTGAAGCCCATCATCGGCACCCGGCTCATCGACTCGACACCCCCCGCAACGAAGACATCGCCCGCACCCATGGCGATGGAGCCTGCGGCCATCTGCACGGCCTGCATCGACGAACCACACCAACGGTTGATGGTGGAGCCGCCCACCGACTGCGGCAATCCGGCGATCAGCGCCGCGCAGCGTGCGATATTGAGGCCATGTTCCCCTTCCTGGAAAGCGCAGCCCAGAGTGACATCCTCGATCTCTTTGGGGTCAATGCCGGAACGACCGACCAGCGCCCTGATGACGCCAGCGATCAGATCATCGGGACGCGTGCTCGCAAGTGCACCGCGATAAGCAGGCGTGAACGGGCTGCGCAGATAATCGACGATATAGGCTGCAGTCATGACTTCCCTCCAGGATAGCGTCCGGGCCTTAAGACCCGCGAGCAGGCCCACACTCGCGCTCAGCAAGTGCGGGACTTCGATGCCCAAAACGCGATAGAGGGATTGTATCAAACGATTGATACAGTTAGCAAGGACAAATAATCTGCTACGGGAAGGGCTCGGTAATGCACGATTTTCGCTACAATCGCGGTCTGCATCCACCGCCCTTGGACTTACGCTCGGTTAAGATGGCAGGATTGAAAATGGCACAGGACAGCGCGGATCGAACATCCAGATCACCGCGCGGGTTGAGCGGAGCGTTGCAGCAGGAAAAGCTGAGCGAGCGCCAGAAGGACATATTGGAGGCCGCCGCCACCTTGTTTGCGGAGCGCGGTTATGCAGCAACGTCCATACGCGATATCGGCGAACAAGTCGGGCTTCTGGGCGGATCGCTCTATCATCACATCAAGTCGAAGGAAGCGCTGTTCGTCCGGGTTCACGACATCGCATTGCAAATGGCTGGAGAGCGAATCGTGCGGGCAGTTTCGCTGGTGGTCGATCCTTGGGACCGACTGGAGGCGGCGTGCGCGACGATGCTGGAAATCCAGCTCGACCCCGCATCCCTCACCATGCCATTGATGAACGATTTCGGGTCGGTACCGCCGGACATCCGCGAACGGCTGGTCGCCAAGCGCGATGCGTTCGAGACGATTTTCCGCGATCTCGTCCGCGACCTGCCATTGGACCCCGCAGTAGACCGCGGCATCTATCGCCTGCTGCTGCTCACATTACTCAACAACGTGAGCAGCTGGTATCGCGAAGGCCGGTTGGCACCCAAGGACATCGCGCGCCAGATCGTCCTGATCTTCCGCCGGCAGGCTGCGTGAGCCTAGGGAACTACGACGCGATGAGGAATGATTGATGCAAAGCAGCCCCCTTCAGGATCGGCCAGAGAGCCGCCACGCCTTGATCGTCCATGCCCATTCGGAGGCGGACAGCTTCGTTGCTGCCATGCGCGACACCATCCGCGGCGAATTGGCCGTAGCCGGATATGTGATCGCTGAATCGGACCTTTATGCCATGGGTTTCAATCCCATCCTGTCCCCTGCGGACTTTCCCGCGCGCAGGAATGGCGACCACCTTGTCTACGCCCTCGAGCAGCGCCATGGCTACGATACGGGCACGCTTCCCGATGACATCATGGCGGAGATCGGCAAGGTGCTGGCCGCCGACCTTGTCATATTCACTTTCCCGGTTTTCTGGTTCAGCGTTCCCGCGATCCTGAAAGGATGGATCGACCGCGTGTTCATCTCCGGCCCCTTCTATGGTGGGCGACGAATCTACAGCAGCGGCGGGCTACGGGGAAAGCGCGCGTTGGCCGCGTTCAGCCTTGGCGGGCGGGATCATATGTTCGGCCCCGGATCGCTGCATGGGGAACTTGAAACCGGAATGTTGCGGCATTTTCTCCAAGGCACGCTCGGCTATGTTGGCCTCGATGTGATCGAACCCTTCATCGCCTATCACGCGCCCTATATTGATCCGGATGGGCGCGCGGGAATATTGGAGGCGCTTCGCCAGCATTTGGCACGCATCGAAAGCCTGCCGGCGTTGCCGATGCCCGATCTCGATTCTTTCGATGCGACATTCGCGCCCTTTCCTGGCGCCGCGTTCGGCGTACAAAAAGGGCTCTGACGCACTCTTGATGATCTTGGGTATTGAGCACACCGATTAGCCAGGCCTCGAGCAGGCCGAGCTTGCCGCACCTGTACATCTCATGTGACCAGCTTGAGCATGTTGGCGCGCATCTCGGACTGGCCGTTGGACCAGCTTGTAGCGTTGGAAGTGCAAGCAGCTGCGATGTCGCGGCCGATCCATTGGCGAAAGGGTCGACGAGAGTGTCTCACCCACACTCGATCCCTGGATCGAGTTCGGACTCCGCGTTTTGACGGATCACGACCGTTTGGAGCTATGGCGTAATCCGTCACGATTTTGGCGCCAAAGAGCAAATCCCCTCGTGGCAGTCGTCGTACACATCGTACCTCAAGGGAAGGACGTTACCTAGCCAGCATGTGACCCATCAAAAGAAAGCAGCGGCTACGGTATCGTGTAATTGGCAAACGTATTTCGTAAAACACAGTTAAAAAATACGCACGAACCATACCCAATAAGAATACACAGAATGAATAGATGTATTAATAAACGGGGAGGACAATATGAATGCCAGGCACTATTTTGGAACCCTGATTCCAATCGTGACGCTGTGCTGCGCGACATCTTCATATGCTCAGACCGCTGACGTTCAGCCATCCCAGCCAGGAAGTGATACGCCCAGGGGGGAATCTGACACTTCCGGCTCAGCGGCTTCGCTCGCCGACATCGTGGTGACAGCGCAGAAGCGATCAGAGCGGCTAAGTGACGTCCCCATGTCGATCACGGCAAGCTCGGCCGAGCAGCTCAAGGACGCGGGCGTCACCAGCACCGATGATCTCGGCAAGCTCGTGCCCGGCTTTACCTTCCTGCAGGGCAATTACGGCCTTCCGGTCTATTTTATCCGTGGCATCGGTTTCAGCGATACCACGCTCGGTGTCAGTCCAGCCGTTACGGTCTATGTCGATCAGACACCCCTACCCTTCTCCCCGATG
>DASVMZ010000062.1:0-4584 GCA_036384115.1 Sphingobium sp. | reverse complement strand
GAAATTTTGACCTCGCCTCTTTCCCATGATCTCATGCCGGTCCGGCAGCAAATGCGCGCGCTTATGGGAGAGGATGACCATGGACCTGAAATTCAAGGTGGCGGCCCGCATCGCCCGACCATTGGCGCAGGTGTTCGAAGCGGTGGCCGACCCCACGCAACTCTCCGCCTATTTCACGACAGGCGGCGCGGTCGGGCGGCTGGAGACGGGTGCAACCATCACATGGGACTTCCACGACTTCCCCGGCGCCTTCCCGGTCGATGTGGTGCAGGTCGTGCCCAATGAACGCATCGTGCTGCGCTGGCAGGCGAATGAGGGACAGGCGCCCAATGTCAGCGAAGAGGGCATGACCGGCGCACAGTATCAGACGACCGTCACGATGCGCTTTGCCGACCTCGGCGATGGCCGTACGCTGGTGGAGATCAGTGAGGAGGGCTGGCGCGAGACTCAGGGTGCGCTCGATGCCTCCTACGGCAATTGCCAGGGCTGGTCGCAGATGCTGTGCGCGCTGAAGATGTGGGTCGAGCATGGCATCAACCTGCGCGACGGCCTGTATAAATAACCGGAACCATCGCCCGTGAGACTCCCGGCTCTCCTCGGCCGTTGACGCTCCCGCGCCACCTGTGAGACGATTTATGAAACATAATGGCTCACAGGCCATGAGGAGAGGCGATCATGCAAAGCGTGGAAGACCGCGACTATTTCACCGACCTGTCGGTCCTGCGCGACCCCTATCGCTATTTCGAGGATATTCGCGGCAAGGGTCCGGTACAGTGGCTGGACAAATATGGCATCCTCCTCGTCACCGGTTTCGAGGAGGCGCTGGAAGTCCTGCGCAACAGTGAGGATTTCTCCTCCATCATCTCGACCAGCGGCCCGGTCGTGCCCCTGCCCTTCGAGCCAGAGGGCGACGACATCAGCGGCCAGATCGAGGCGCACCGGGACATCATTGCACCCACCGGCCTGCTCGTCTCCTATGACGGGGCACAGCACATCGCCGCTCGCTCGCTGCTGAACAGCCTGTTCACGCCGTCGCGGCTGCGCTCCAACGAGCAGTTCATGGAAAGTTACGCCACACAACTGGTGCGCGATGCGGTCGCGGCAGGGGAATGCGAGCTGATCGCCCAGATCGCGACGCCCTATGTCACGCTGGTCGTCGCCGACCTGCTGGGCGTGCCGGAGGAGGACCGGGAGACATTCCGCAAGGTGATCGACGCAGGCCCGCCGCCGGGCGACATGGAGGCTGCGGATCAGGCAGCGGCGAGCTATGCCCTGCAATTCATGGCGGGCTATTTCGCGCGCTACATTCAGGAACGCCGCGAGCATCCGCAGCAGGATGTGATGACGGAACTGGCCCATGCCAAATTCCCCGACGGATCGACGCCAGACCTGATGGAAGTCGTCAAGGGCGCGATGTTCCTCTTTGCCGCCGGGCAGGACACCAGCGCCAAGCTGCTCGGCAATTCCATGCTCCGCATCGCGGAGGACCAGGCGCTGCAACGACGGCTGCGCGACGACCCCGCGCTGATCCCGGCCTTTCTGGAGGAGGTGCTGCGGCTGGAGGGATCGACCAAGGCCACCTTCCGCCTCGCCAAGCGCAAGACGCGGATCGGCGATGTGGAGGTTCCTGCGGGGACGCGCATCACCATCTCTTTCGCCGCCGCCAATCGCGATGCGCGCCGCTGGCCCGACCCGGCGACGTTCGAGATCGGGCGGCCCCGGATCAAGGAACATGTCGCCTTCGGTCGCGGCGCGCATGTCTGCATCGGTGCGCCGCTGGCACGTGTCGAGGTCCGGGTGCTGCTCGAACGCTTCCTTGAACAGACGCAGCGGATCGAATTGTCGGAGGCTGTCCACGGTCCTGCGGGCGATCGGACGCTGGACTATGAGGCCAGCTACATTATCCGGGGGCTGGAGCGGCTGAACCTCGTGCTCACGCCGCGCTGATCACGCGGCGGGCGGTGCATCCTTCGTCCGGTTGCGCCGCCGCAGCGCCAGCGGATAGATGATCGCCGCCACGCCCGCGAACAGGAACCACTGCACCGCATAGGCGAGATGGTTGTTGGGCACCTCCGCCGGATCGGGCCGGGCCGACGGTGCGAGGCCTGCCTCACCGCGATCCGACACGATCATCAGCCGCTGCGGCGGGCGATGGCCCAGCCAGCGTTGCAGCGCGCTCGTCGCATCCGGTTCCCACACCGCCGTCCCGCGTACATCGCCGCCCGTCCAGGACGGCAGTGCCTTGGGATCGGCAGAGACGCCGATGTCGACGACCAGTCCCGGTCCCTCTATGCCCGTCGTGCAGGTCGCGATCTGCCGCCAGCCCGGATTGCCGTTGGGCATCCTGCCGCCCTTGGTCTGCCAGCTCACGGGCCGCAGGCAATGCGCCCTGACTGTGCGGAACAGGTAACTTCCATCGGTGGGATTAGCCGGATAGGCGGTTTCGGGCAGCGACAGGTTGGCGTTGTACTGACGCAGCAGCGCCTCCTTCTCCGTGCGGCGATCCAGTTGCCAGACGCCCAGCGCGATCATCGCGGCCAGCGCCAGCGCGACGACGATCGTGGGGATGATCGGAATGCGGTTCATGCGCCCACCCCCTCGCCGTCCGACAACCGCCCTTCCCGCGCCTGATTGCGATATTCGAGGATCAGCAGCGCCGCCTTGGACAAGCGCAGGCAATAGATGACAGCGGCGGTCGTCAGCGGCACCCAGATCAGCACATGGACCCAGAACGGCGGACTGACGCTCAGTTGCAGGATCAGCGCGCCCGCGACGACCAGACCACCGACGATCAGGATCAGGAAGGCCGCAGGACCGTCGCCCACGTTGAACGCCCTGAAATCCAGCCCGCAGGAACGGCACCCATCCGCGAACGTCGCCCAGCCCGCGAACAGCGACCCCGCTCCGCACCGGGGACAGCGCGCGGCAAGGGTGGCGGCGACAAGCGGCACGGCGGGCTGGGTCGATGCGGTCAGGGACGGTTCCGGTTGGGCGGTCATGCGCCCTTATGGCCGCTTGCCCCCGACAAGGAAAGGCTCGCCACAACGCAAAACGCACCCGCAGTTGCCTGCGGGTGCGTCGCTATCTTTACGTATCGGTGGGCTGGATCAGCCGCCGTGAACCGGCGCGCCCCACCCGCCCCAGCCGTAAATGGCGCAGAAGAGGAACAGCCACACCACGTCAACGAAGTGCCAGTACCAGGCCGCCGCTTCGAAACCGAAGTGCTGGCGCGGCGTGAAGTGGCCCTTGTACGTGCGGACCAGGCAGACGATCAGGAAGATCGTGCCGATCAGGACGTGGAAGCCGTGGAAGCCGGTCGCCATGTAGAAGGCGGAGCTGTACGGCGTCTTGCCGAACGGGAACGGCGCATGAATATATTCATAGGCCTGAATGCTGGAGAACAGCGCGCCCAGCAGGATCGTGCACCACAGACCCTTTTTCAGGCCGTCGCGGTCACCGTGGATCAGCGCATGATGCGCCCAGGTGACGGTCGTGCCGGAGCACAGCAGGATCAGCGTGTTGAGCAGCGGCAGTTCGAACGCGCTCATCACCTCGATGCCCTTGGACGGGAACAGGCCCTCGATCGGCGGCAGCGCGCTGGGGAACAGCGAGAAGTCGAAGAACGCCCAGAACCATCCGACGAAGAACATGACTTCCGATGCGATGAACAGGATCATGCCGTAGCGCAGGTGAAGCTGCACGACCGGCGTATGATCGCCATGCTGCGCTTCCTTCACCACATCCGACCACCAGAAGAACATGGTTGCCAGCACGCCCAGGAAGCCGATGATGAAGGCAGTGCCACCGCCCGCATATTCGTGCATCCACATGACCGCGCCCACTGCCATGATGAAGGCGGAGGTTGCGCCCATCAGCGGCCACGGGCTGGGTGGCAGGATATGATAATCGTGATTCTTGGCCCCAGCCATGCGTCAATTCCCCATTTCTGTGTCGCGCCCAATCTCTGTTAAGCGACGATCGGTCCTTAGCCTTGGTTTCCGTCCTTCTCAACCGGGTAGAAGGTGTAGCTCAGCGTTATTTCCTGAACATCCTTGTTGTCCGCATCGTTGAGAATTTTCGGATCGACGAAATACAATACCGGCATCCGCACTTCCTGCCCCGGCTGGAGCGTCTGCTCGGTGAAACAGAAGCATTGAATCTTCGTGAAATAGGCGCCGGATTGCTCCGGCGTCACATTGAACGACGCGCGGCCCGTGACCGGCTTGTCGGACATGTTCTTCGCGATGAAGATGGCCATCGTCTTCTGGCCGACCTTCACCGATTCCGTCCGTTGTTCGGGATAAAATTGCCAGGGCATGCCCTGCGCGATGTTGGAATCGAATCGGATGGAGAGCGTGCGGCTTTGCCCGGTCTCTGCCTGCGCTGCGGCGATGACACGAAGTTGCGCTTCGGTCCCGCGCTGCGTCGTACCCCCAAAACCCGTAGCCTGACAGAACATCTTGTAGAGCGGCACGGAAGCGAAGCCCAGGCCGAACATCGCCAGCGCCACCACCACAGCAGTAAGAGCAGTCCGCCGCTTCATGTCAGTGCTGCTGCATTTTCGCGATGGTGATCGCAAAGAAC
>DASVMZ010000061.1:0-35822 GCA_036384115.1 Sphingobium sp. | reverse complement strand
GCCGCGATTGCCACCGCCACCGAAGCCGCCGCCACCACCGCCGCCGAAGCCGCCACGATTACCGCCGCCGCCAAAACGATCGCCGCCACCGCCGAATCGGTCGCCACCGCCAAAGCCGCCGCCGTCAAAACCGCCGCCGCCGCCGAAACCTTCGTCGCCGAAGCCGTCGCGCTTGTCCTTGCCGCGTCCGCGGCGTCCTCTGTCAAAACTCATGCCCTGTTGATCGCCTTCGTTCGCCCTCAACTATTGGACCGTACGCTGGGCGAAAAGCACACGGAACCGCCCGCTACCATCCGAGGGCAATTACGGGCTATAACCCGATTTCCGATCCAGCGCGAACATTTTCCGGGCCAATTGCACGTTTTTCAAAGAACTGCGTCCTCCTGTCCCGATATTGCCTCGCAAAGGCGCCGGCATGATCGCCCACACCGTCGAAAGCTCGATTGAGTTGTTGTCATGGCGGCCCTAAGGGATGGTCATGACAGTGCATTTTCATGAAGAAGACTTGCCCGTCGGGGTTCTTGGCCCCGGCCCGGTTGCCATCGACACAGAGACCATGGGTCTCATCACCCCGCGCGACAGGCTGTGCGTGGTGCAGATCAGCGACGGTTCGGGGGATGAGCATCTCATCCGCTTCGGTCCGGGCAGCAGCTACGACGCCCCCAATCTGAAGGCGGTGGTCGCCGATCCGACTCGCCTCAAGCTGTTCCACTTCGGCCGATTCGATATTGCGGCCATGCAGCATTATCTCGGCGTCCTCGCCCAGCCCGTCTATTGCACCAAGATCGCCTCGCGCCTCGTGCGCACCTACACCGACCGTCACGGCCTCAAGGAACTGGTGCGCGAGATGCTGGGCCAGGACTTGTCCAAGCAGCAGCAGACCTCCGACTGGGGGGCGCCCTATCTGTCCGACGCGCAGCGTGAATATGCGGCGTCCGATGTGCGCTACCTCCATGGGCTGAAGGCCGAGCTGGACAAGCGCCTGTCCCGCGAAGGGCGCACCGAACTGGCGCAGGCCTGCTTCGACTTCCTCCCCCACCGCGCGCTGCTCGATCTCGCCGGCTGGCCGGAAGCCGATATTTTCGCGCATATGTGAGGGAGTTGAGGGGCATGTCCGCCGCCGCCGACAGCCAGCGTTCGGTGCGAAAGCACTGGGCGACGCCGGGAGGCTCGCACGACCGCATGGTCGGCGTCCTGAAAAAGGCGCTGCCCGTCGCGGTCGGCCTGCTGGTCGCCGTGCTGGCCCTTGCCCCTTTCACCCATGATACCGAGGTCAGCTTTCTCCTCGACAAGAACAAGGTCGATGTCGCCAGCGAACGGATGAAGGTGACGGAGGCGCTCTATCGGGGTGAGGACGCCAAGGGCCAGCCCTTCTCCCTGCGTGCAGGCTCCGCCATCCAGAAAAGCTCGCGCGAGCCGATCGTGCAACTGAAGGATATGGAGGCCCGCCTCCAGATCGACGGCAAGGCCAGCGTGGTCAGCGCGCAAAAAGGCATCTATAATATCGAGCGGGAGAGCGTCGGCGTCATCGGGCCGCTGCAATTCCAGGCGGAGGATGGCTATCGCTTCACCACCCGCGACGTCGCCATCGACCTCAAGAGCCGCCGCCTCGCCAGCCAGCAACGGGTGGACGGTCGCATGCCGATCGGCACCTTTGGCGCCGACCGGATGGAGGCGGACCTCGCCGCGCGCACCATGACGTTGCAGGGCCGGGCGCGACTGCATATCGACCAGAATGGACTGAGAGCAAAATGACATCCATCATCACGTCGGGCATCATCACGTCGAGCACCCCCACTTCGGGCATCAGAAGGCCGGGTATCGCCAGATCGGCATCCCTGATCGTCACGGTTGCGGGCCTCGCCATGCTCGCGCTGGGCACCTTCCCCGTCAGCAACCCCGTGCAGGCGCAGGTGCTCAAGGGACATGACAGCAACGCGCCGGTGGACTTCACCGCCGACCGGATCGAGGTGCAGGACCGCGCCGACCGTGTCGTGGTCTCCGGCAATGTGATCGTGACGCAGGCCGACATGCGCCTTACCTCCAACCGCCTGACCGTCGCCTATCGCCGGGGCGGCGGGGTGGAGATCAACCGCATGGATGCGGTGGGCGACGTGATCGTCGTGCGTGGAAACGAGACAGCCAGGGGCAATGTCGCCATCTACGACCTCGACAAGCGAATCATCACCATGCTGGGTAATGTGACGCTGACCCAGGGCACCAGCCGCCTGGCCGGTGGCCGCCTGCTCATCGACCTTCGCACCGGACGTTCGTCGGTCGATGGCAAGAGTTCGGGCGCGCCGGGCGTCACCACGGGCAGCGGCGGCCGTGTTTCGGGCACTTTCAAGGTCAAGCAGCAGAACTGATCGTCGGCACGCCCCGGCGCGGGCGCCCGCGTTTCCGGCCCCGACTTACGGCCATCCCCGCATGCAGGTTTCACGCCAGACTTGCGAAATGCGCCGGAAAGCCGCATGTCGGGCGCCAATGGCGGACCTCGCAGCACAGGACCAGAGAATGAGTGACATGCCGTCCGCCACGATAGAGCCGGTCTCCGCCGGGGGAACCCTGCCCGGCAGCAGGGGCGCGAACCCCGCGACCTCGGACAATGGCCTGTGCGTCATCTCCATCGCCAAAAGCTATGACCGCCGCGTCGTGCTGGCCGATGTCAGCCTGTCGGTGGGCAAGGGCGAGGTGGTCGGCCTGCTCGGTCCGAACGGCGCGGGCAAGACGACCTGTTTCTATTCGATCATGGGCCTCGTCAAACCCGATTCGGGCCGCATCGTGCTGGACGGTACGGACATCACCGGCCTGCCCATGTATCGCCGCGCGATCCTGGGCATCGGCTATCTGCCGCAGGAAACCTCCATCTTTCGCGGCATGACGGTGGAGCAGAATATCGTCGCCGTGCTCGAACTGGCGGAACCGGACAAGGACGCACGGGCCGAGCGCCTCGAAACCCTGCTCGGCGAATTCGGCCTGACCCGCCTGCGTAACAGCCCCGCGCTTGCCCTCTCCGGTGGCGAGCGGCGCCGCTGCGAGATCGCCCGCGCGCTGGCCGCCAACCCCTCCATCGTGCTGCTGGACGAACCGTTCGCGGGCATCGATCCCCTCTCCATCGCGGACATCCGCGATCTGGTGAAGGATCTGCGCACGCGCGGCATCGGCGTCCTGATCACCGACCATAATGTGCGCGAGACGCTGGAGATCGTGGATCGCGCCTGCATCATCTACGACGGCAAGGTGCTGTTCGCCGGCAGCCCGACCGAACTGGTCGCCAACGCGGACGTCCGCCGCCTTTATCTGGGCGAGAGCTTCTCGCTGTGATTTGTCCCGGCGTCTTCCTGCCAACGTATAGCAGCTGATACCCCATGGCGATCGGTCCGCGCCTCGACCTGAGGCAAAGCCAGTCGCTGGTGATGACGCCGCAGCTCCAGCAGGCGATCAAGCTGCTGGCGTTATCCAACCTCGAACTTGAGGCCTTCGTGGGCGAGGAGCTGGAGAAGAACCCGCTGCTTGACCTTGGCACGGCGGATGGCGGCGACACGGCCGCCACGGCCCCGGAGATCACCGACACCCCGGCCACCAGTCCTGAAACCGATGGTATCGACCGGCTGATCGGGGAGGGCGCGGGGACCGCAGACGCCCCGCTCGACGCGGATTATGGCGCGGACACCTTCATCGACGATGGCCCCGGCGACGCCGTGACCGCCGACCGCACCGGCCCCTCCATGGGCGATGCGATGCAGGGCGGGACCGGCGGCGAGGGTGGCGAGCCGATCGACTTCGATTCCTTCGCCTCCCCCTCCATCGGCCTGCACGAACATCTGATGGCGCAGGCGGGCGCGACCTTCTCCGGCGGCGACCTTCTCCTCGCTGGCCAGATCATAGGCCAGATCGACGACGCCGGTTATCTGGAGGCCAGCCTGCGCGACATCGCCCTGCAACTGGGCCTCGACATGGAGCAGGTGGAGGCGGTCCTCACCCGCATCCACATGTTCGATCCCACCGGCGTCGGCGCGCGCACCCTTTCCGAATGCCTCGCCCTGCAAGCGCGCGAGGTCGACCGATACGACCCTGCAATGGCGAAGCTGCTCGACAATCTGGAGCTTCTGGCGCGCGGCGCGCTCCCGCAACTGCGCAAGCTGTGCGGCGTTGACGAGGAGGATATGGCCGACATGATCCGCGAGTTGCGCCAATATGATCCCAAACCGGGCCTGCGCTTTGCGACCGACAGGGTGCAGGCGGTGGTGCCCGACATCTTCGTGCGCGCGCAGGGTATCGGCTGGATCGTCGAGATCAACAGCGCCACCCTCCCCCGCCTCCTGGTCAACCGCAGCTATTATCGCGAACTGTCCGGCGGTCCGCAGGACAGGAACAGCAAGGCCTGGCTGGCCGACCGCCTCGCCAGCGCCAACTGGCTGCTCAAGGCGCTCGACCAGCGACAGCGCACCATATTGCGCGTGGCGGAGGAGATCATCCGCCATCAGGACGGCTTTTTCCGCCATGGTGTCACCCACCTCAAGCCCCTGACCCTGCGGCAGGTGGGCGAGGCTGTGGAGATGCATGAATCCACGATCAGCCGTGTCACCTCCAACAAATATCTGTCGTGCAGCCGGGGCGTCTTCGAGCTGAAATATTTCTTCCGCAGCGGCGTGGCGGCCAATGACGGTGGCGAGGCCGTGTCCGCCGAAGCGGTCAAGAGCCACATCCGCGACCTGATCGGCGCGGAGCAGCCCAGCGCCATCCTCTCCGACGATGCGCTGGTCGACATGCTGCGCGCGCAGGGTTTCGACATCGCCCGCCGCACGGTCGCGAAATATCGCGAGGCGATCGGACTGGGATCGTCGGTACAACGGCGGCGGCAAAAGGCGATAGCCGGGACACGGTAGGGATTGGGGTGGATTGCAGACAGTCCGACCTCAGGAACCGGCGTGTTCCAGCTTTCGCACGAACCCGGATTGCCAGCCGCTCGCCGCGCCCCCTCCCTCAACCGACCGACGCGGGCTGCTAGGCGGCCTCGCCACCCTCGACCACATCCGCCAGCAACGCCCGGATGACATTCGGCCTCGGCAACCCGCGAATCGCGATCTCGGGAAAGTCGCCGCCGGTGAAAATCTCGATGTCGCCCACGCCCAGCATCCGCTGCATCACGCCCTGCGTCACCTTGACCGCGCGCACGCTGCCCCGGCTGACCTGCACGCGCTGCTTGGCGATGAAGCCGCGTTCCAGCAGGATGTCGCGCCCACCCACCGCCAGCCGCTCCGTCCGCACGACGATGGCCCATACGCCGATCACCAGAAAGCCGACGATGGTGACGGCCAGCAGGCTGAACAGAAAAGGATGGTTGGCGAACATCGGCGGATGCTCGTCATAGAGCCAGCCTGCCGGATTGCCCGCCGAAATGGATGTCTTCGCCACGCATGTCTCCAGATAAGTTCAGCTCAGCAGCATCTTCAATCCGCTTGCCACCAGCACGATCGCCAGGAGCGGGCGGATGATCCCGCCCGATACCCGCGTGGCCAGCAGCGACCCGATCAATATGCCCGGTATCGACCCGACCAGCAACGATCCCAGCAGCGCGAAGTTCACATTGCCCAGCCACAAATGGCCGATGCCCGCCACCATGGTCAGCGGCACCGCATGCACGATGTCCGTCCCCACCAGCCGTGCGGGCGTCATGCGGCGGGGGTAGAGCGCCAGCAGCAATGTCGCGCCCAGCGCGCCCGCGCCGACCGACGTCATCGACACCAGCACGCCCAGGATAGCGCCCGCCAGCACCGTCAGCCCCGGCTGCACCTTGCGATAGGCCAGCGTTCGCTGCGCGGAGATGGAGGCGGCTTTCCTGCGGATCGTGCTCCAGGACAGGGTGGCGATAGCGGTCACGATCAACGCCGCGCCCAGCAGGTTCATGATGAAACCCTGCTTCACCTGCCCCATATGCAGTTGCGACAGGACGACCAGCGTGAGGATGGCCGCGGGCACGCTGCCACAGGCCAGCCGACGGACGACCTGCCAGTCGGGATCGCCATAGCGGTGATGGACGGTGCCACCGACCATCTTGGTGATTGCCGCGAACCACAGGTCGGTGCCGACCGCAGTCGCGGGCGCCACGCCGATGATGAGGATCAGGATCGGCGCCATCAACGACCCGCCGCCGACGCCGGTCAACCCGACCAGCATGCCCACCAGCAACCCGGAAACAGCGTGTAATATGTCCATTATGCCCCGCCGTCCCCAATCTTATCGGACTTGCCCGATCTTATCGCACTGGCAAGGTTCCCGCCCGCCCATCCCAGGCCCGTACGCCCGGCCATGGCCAGGTCGTTCCTTAGTCAAACCCGGCGCGCAGCACAATTGCGCGGCTTTTTGGTCCATGTCCCGTAAGAACGGCGTTGCGCGCCCGCCCCCGATACGCTTAGGGGAAGGTCCATGTTCGACAACAAGGCCATTTTCGAGGCGATTGCGTTACGCAAGTGTCTTCAGGCAACCTATAACCGGGCGCCGATCCTCGTCGCCCCGCATGTGCTGTACAAGCGCAACGACAGCTTCTTCATCGATGCGATCACCATCGCGCGCGATGGCGTGCCCCCGCGCGAGGAGAAAATGGGCAGCTTCAACCTCGCCGGTCTCAGCGACGTGACGGTGAGCGAGGAGCCCTTCATCATCAGCCCGTTGTTCGACCGTATGGACGTGAAATATCGCGAAGCCACGCTGTTCATGATCGACGCCGACTAGCCTGCCATCGATGCCGCCGCTCTGTCGAAGGGGAGGCGGTGGCATCATCCAGCCTTGGCCGATCCAACCCGCGCCGGGATGACGGCAATCGCCGCCCCGCGAAGGAACCGGCACCCTCCCCCACCCGTTCCTGACCAAAGCGATCAGGAGGTTTCCATGCCACGCATCTATGACGAGAATAGCGAACAGGAAGACGGCGATCAGGCACAGGATGTCGCCGAGGATGCGCGCGCCCTCAGCACCGACAAGTCCGGGGACAGCGAACGTGGCGGTCATCCCGACCGTACCCAGGTCACGCCCGAAGACGAACCCGATCTGGTCGAGCGCATGAACGCGATGGTCCGCAGCGGCATCATCGACAATGGCGCCTTTGCGGGCGAGCCGCAGATGGATGACGAGGAGGATAGCCTCGGCCCCACCGACGAAGACGACGACGACTGAGGCACATAGCGCTGGCCGGTGATCCCCGGCCGCTCGCCCCGCGTCAGGCCGCCGCCTTCACATCGCGCGCCAAGGCCTCGAACCGTGCGCGCAACTCCGCCGCCCGGCTCGCGACGGAGCGGGATGTGGCCTGCACCTCCTGCGAAGATCGCCGCACCTCCGACGCATCGCCATGCAGCGCCTTCATCGCCCCCATCGCGCCATCCACTTCCCTGCGCGCATGGCCCAGCGATTCGACGATGCGGCTGCTCGCCGCCTTGTGCGTCTGTACCGCCTCGGCCGCCGCCTGCGACTGGTGCGCAATCTCCTTGGCCAGTGCCTCCACCGCCGTCGCACTCGCCAGTACCTGGTCGGCGGTGCCGCGTACCAGATCCAGCTTGCGACCGATCTCATAGGTTGCGCGCTGGGCATCATGGGACAGCGACTTCACCTCCGCCGCCACCACGGCAAAGCCGCGCCCGGCATCGCCTGCCCGACTCGCCTCGATCCCGGCGTTGAGCGCCAGCAGGTTCGTCTGCCGCGCCACGCTGCTGATCAGGTCGAGCGCGCCGCTGATCTCCGCCACCATGGTCCGCAATTGCAGGGCATGGACGCGGTTGTGGCGGCTCTCGTCATGCACCTTGCCGCCATGCTCCAGCGAGTTGGCCGTCCGCGCGCCGACCGCCACGCCAATGTCCAGCATCACCCCGCTCGCCTCCTCGATCCGAGAGATATTGGCGCCGGTCGACTCAAAGCCCTGCCCAACCGTCACGGCGCGCGTCTCCGCCCGCTGCGCGGCAGCGCTCATCCCGTCCGCCATGCCGCCCATCTGCTGCGATGCCGACGCCAGTTCGTCCACCATGCACGCCAGCGCATCGCCGAACTCCGCGAAAAAGGCATTGAGCGTCTCGGCCCTGCGCCGGGCGGATTCGGTCGCTGCCTGCTCGACCCGGCGACGCTCCACTTCCGCGACCGCCCGCTCCTCCAGCAACCGGCCATGCTCCCTTGCCCGCGTCCGCGCGCCCGCTATCGCCCGCGCTATGCCGCCCACCTCATCCTCGAAATGCTGATAGGGTACGGCGTCCGTCTGGCGATCGGCCGAAATGCGCGAGGCATGGCCCGCGATGGCGACCAGCGGCTCGATGATCGTGCCGCGTACCCGCCGCATCAGCCACAGGCCCACGGCCATGGCGAGCACCAGCATCGCGACGAGGCAGCATTGCGCGCCGATCAGCACGCTCCACAGGGTCCGCCTGTTCGCCTCCGCCTGTTCGCGCAGCGCATCCGCGCGTGTCCGCAACTCGACCAGCAACGGGTCGATACCGCCCGACAGCCCGCCCGACAGCAGGAAGTCGAGGCCGTCGCGATCATCCTTGCCGATCGCCCGGCCCAGCGTCGCCAGCGCCGCGTCGGCGGGTGCGCGCCGGTCCAGCGCCGTTCCGAAATCCGCCGGCGGCTGGGCCATGATCTCCGCCCATTCCCGGTGCAGCGCACGCTCCAGCGACGACAGCTCGCTGCGCCCGCTCGCCAGCGTCATCGTGCCGGCCCGCACCTTGTTGGCGACCGCAAAGCCTGCCTCATACTGGTCCGCGATGGACTGCATGCGCGACATGGGGACAAGCTGCCGGTCGATCAGCGCCGCCGTCGCCCGGTCGAACGTCCATAGCGCGCCGATCGCCAGCAGCCCCTGTACCGTCACGAACAGGAAGCCGAGCAGCAGCACCGCCTGCAACCGGGCGCCCAGCGACGAGGACAGGCGGGCCGAAAGGACGCGCGCCGACAGAGCATGCCGAATCAATCGACAGAGCCGAAACATGAAATTCCCCCGAGATATCGTTTGACTGCCGATTGGGGGCCACCTGCCTAACGCCCCGTTAATTTTTCCGGAAATCGGCCATTTTCTATCATTTTATCAATATGTTGTGTAACATTACTGTCATATTCCACCCCATCGCTCCGGCGCGTAACGCGGGTTTTGCGAGTGCGTTGCAACAGAGCGCCGTCTCCCTCCCTTGCGTCATCGCGACTCCCCTGCTAACCGGCCCGCACGTTCCGGGGGGCGCTGTATGGCGGACCCTCGTCTCATCATGGCATCAAGACGATCGCGGAGGCATCAGGCGCGTGGAGAATTCCAGCGGTATTCAGGCTAGCTTGGCAGGGCGTTACGCCCTCGCATTGTTCGAGCTGGCACGCGACAATGGCCAGATCGATTCGGTCGGCCAAAGCCTTTCGACGGTCAAGGCAGCCCTTGCGGAGGTCGCTGACTTCCGCACCCTCGTATCCAGCCCGCTGATCGCGCGCGCCGATGCCGAAAAGGCAGTGGCGGGCGTGGCTGCATCGCTGGGTCTGGACACCCTGACCGGCAAATTCCTCGGCGTTCTCGCCTCCAACCGGCGCCTCGACAAATTGTCGGGGATGATCCGCTCCTATGAGACGCTCGTCTCCGCCCACAAGGGTGAGACCCGCGCGGAAGTGACGAGCGCCTATCCCCTCTCCGCCGAGCAGGTCGATGCCCTCGCGGCGAAGCTCAAGGCCCGTGTGGGCAGTGACGTTTCGCTCGAAACCCGCGTCGATCCGGCGATCATGGGTGGTCTGGTCGTCAAGATCGGCAGCCAGATGATCGACAGCTCCATTCGTACACGTCTCAATACACTCGCCTTGGCGATGAAAGGTTGACCATGGAAATCAACGCCGCAGAAATCTCGAAGGTCATCAAGGACCAGATCGCCAGCTTCGGCACCGAAGCACAGGTCAGCGAAGTCGGCACCGTGCTGAAGGTCGGCGACGGCATCGCGCGCATCCATGGCCTCGACAACGTCCAGGCGGGCGAAATGGTCGAGTTCGCCAATGGCGTGCAGGGCATGGCGCTCAACCTGGAGGCCGATAACGTCGGCGTCGTGATCTTCGGCTCGGATGCCGAGATCAAGGAAGGCGATGTCGTCAAGCGGACCGGCACCATCGTGGACGTTCCCGTCGGCAAGGGCCTGCTGGGCCGCGTCGTTGACGGTCTGGGCAACCCCATCGACGGCAAGGGTCCGATCATTTCGGACCAGCGCAGCCGCGTCGAGGCAAAGGCGCCGGGCATCATCCCCCGCCAGTCGGTGCACGAGCCGGTGCAGACCGGCCTCAAGGCCATCGACACGCTCGTTCCCGTCGGCCGTGGCCAGCGCGAGCTGATCATCGGCGATCGCCAGACCGGCAAGACCGCCGTCGCCATCGACACCTTCATCAACCAGAAGGCAGCCAACGCGGGCACGGACGAGAGCAAGAAGCTTTATTGCATCTATGTCGCCATCGGCCAGAAGCGGTCGACCGTCGCACAGATCGTCCGCCAGCTCGAAGAGAATGGCGCGATGGAATATACCATCGTCGTCGCGGCGACGGCTTCCGAGCCTGCCCCGCTTCAGTTCCTCGCGCCTTACACCGGCGCCGCGATGGGCGAATATTTCCGCGACAACGGCATGCATGCCGTGATCGTGTATGACGATCTGTCCAAGCAGGCCGTGGCCTATCGCCAGATGTCCCTGCTGCTGCGTCGTCCTCCGGGCCGCGAAGCCTATCCCGGCGACGTCTTCTACCTGCACAGCCGCCTGCTTGAGCGCGCTGCAAAGATGAGCGACGCAAATGGTGGCGGTTCGCTGACCGCGCTGCCGATCATCGAGACGCAGGCTGGCGACGTGTCCGCCTACATCCCGACCAACGTGATCTCGATCACCGACGGCCAGATCTTTCTTGAGACCAACCTCTTCTATCAGGGCGTTCGTCCGGCCATCAACGTCGGCCTGTCCGTGTCGCGCGTCGGCTCGGCCGCGCAGACCAAGGCGATGAAGAAGGTGTCCGGCTCGATCAAGCTGGAGCTGGCCCAGTATCGCGAAATGGCTGCCTTCGCGCAGTTCGGTTCGGATCTCGACGCCTCGACGCAAAAGCTGCTGAACCGCGGCGCGCGCCTGACGGAGCTGCTCAAGCAGGCCCAGTTCTCGCCGCTGCCTTTCGAGGAGCAGACCGCATCGATATTCGCGGGCACCAACGGCTATCTGGACGGCATCCCGGCCAGCGACGTGACCCGCTACGAAGCGGCGATGCTGGCCTATCTGCGCCACGATCATGCCGGCATCCTGACCGCGATCCGCGACAGCAAGGATCTGGGCGATGGTCCCAAGGGCCAGCTGGTCGAGGCGTTGAAGGCGTTCGGCAAGACTTTCGCGTAATAGGACTATCGTCATCCCGGCGAAGGCTGGGATGACGATCTGAAGGGCTTGTCATGGCATCTCTGAAAGAACTCAAAGGGCGGATCACCTCGGTCAAATCGACCCAGAAGATCACCAAGGCCAAGCAGATGGTCGCTGCCGCCAAGCTCCGCAAGGCGCAGGCAGCAGCCGAGGCCGCACGCCCCTATTCGCAGCGGCTGGAAGGCGTGGTCGCAAGCCTCGCGTCCAAGGTCGGCGTTGGTGGCTCCCCGCTGCTGGCGGGCACCGGCAAGGATCAGGTCCACCTGATCGTCGTGGCCAATGGCGACAAGGGTCTGGCCGGCGCGTTCAACGCGAACATCGTCAAGGCCGCGATCGTCAAGGCGCGCGAATTGATCGCGGATGGCAAGACCGTCCAGTTCTTCCTGATCGGCCGCAAGGGCAAGGCGGTTCTTTCCCGCACCTTCCCCGGCCTGATCGTCGCGCAATATGACACCACGCACGTTCGCCAGCCCGGCTATGACGAGGCGCAGGCTATCGCGAAGCAGCTGACCGTCCTGTATGAGGCTGGCCAGTTCGACGTCGCGCATCTCTTCTACTCGGCCTTCCGGTCCGCGCTCGCGCAGATCCCGACCGAGCAGCAGATCATCCCTGTCAAGATCCCGGTCGGCGGCGTCGCCGCGTCGGACGCCACGGTGGAATATGAGCCGGACGAGGAGGCGATCCTCGCCGACCTGCTGCCGCGCAACATCACCATCCAGATTTTCAAGGCCCTCCTTGAGAATATGGCGTCGGAGCAGGGCGCATCGATGACCGCGATGGACAATGCGACGCGCAACGCGGGCGACCTCATCAAAAATCTCACCATCCAGTATAACCGCAGCCGTCAGGCCGCGATCACCACTGAACTCGTCGAAATTATCGCTGGCGCGGAAGCGCTGTAAGCGACGATAACACTGGCGCCGAAGCGCTCTAAAGACCGAAGGCAAGGAAACGAACCATGGCAACCACCAACAATGTGGGCAAAATCTCCCAGGTCATCGGCGCCGTCGTCGACGTGATCTTCGAGGACGGCCTCCCCTCCATTCTCAGCGCGCTGACCACCAGCAACAATGGCAACAAGCTGGTTCTGGAAGTCGCCCAGCATCTGGGTGAGAACACCGTCCGCACCATCGCGATGGATGCGACCGACGGTCTGACGCGCGGTCAGGAAGTCGTCGACACCGGCGCACAGATCACGGTTCCCGTCGGTCCTGAGACGCTTGGCCGCATCCTCAACGTCATCGGCGAGCCGATCGACGAGCGCGGCCCGGTCAACGCCAAGCTGTTCGCACCGATCCATGCCAAGGCGCCCGAGTTTACCGAGCAGTCGACCGATGCCGCCATCCTCGTGACCGGCATCAAGGTTATCGATCTTCTCGCCCCCTATGCGCGCGGCGGCAAGATCGGCCTGTTCGGCGGCGCCGGCGTGGGCAAGACGGTCCTCATCCAGGAACTGATCAACAACATCGCCAAGGGCCATGGCGGCGTGTCCGTGTTCGCGGGCGTCGGTGAGCGTACCCGCGAGGGCAACGATCTCTACCATGAGTTCCTGGACGCAGGCGTCATCGCCAAGGATGCGGACGGCAATCCGACCTCGGAAGGTTCCAAGGTCGCGCTCGTGTTCGGCCAGATGAACGAGCCGCCGGGCGCCCGCGCGCGCGTCGCCCTGTCCGGCCTGACCATGGCCGAATATTTCCGCGACCAGGAGGGCCAGGACGTGCTCTTCTTCGTCGACAATATCTTCCGCTTCACCCAGGCCGGTTCGGAAGTGTCCGCTCTGCTGGGTCGTATCCCGTCGGCCGTGGGCTATCAGCCGACGCTGGCGACCGACATGGGCCAGTTGCAGGAGCGCATCACCTCCACCAACAAGGGGTCGATCACCTCGGTGCAGGCGATCTATGTTCCCGCGGACGATCTTACCGATCCGGCGCCTGCCGCGTCCTTCGCCCATTTGGACGCCACGACCACGCTGAACCGCGCGATTTCGGAGCTGGGCATCTACCCGGCGGTCGATCCGCTCGACTCCACCAGCCGCGTTCTGGAACCCCGTATCGTGGGCGAGGTGCATTATGCCACCGCCCGCCGCGTGCAGGAAACCCTCCAGAAATATAAGTCGCTTCAGGACATCATCGCGATCCTGGGCATGGACGAGCTGTCCGAAGAGGATAAGCTTACCGTCGCCCGCGCCCGCAAGATCCAGAAGTTCCTCAGCCAGCCGTTCCACGTCGCAGAGGTCTTTACCGGCATCAGCGGCAAGTTCGTGCAGATCGAGGATACGGTGAAATCGTTCAAAGCCGTCGTCGATGGCGAATATGACCATCTGCCCGAGAACGCCTTCTACATGGTCGGCGGCATCGACGAAGCGGTCGAGAAGGCCAAGAAGCTGGCTGCCGAAGCGGCATAATCCTTCTTCACCCCTCCCTTCCGGCCCGCTTCGTCGCGGGCGGGAGCGAGGGGCATAGGAATAGAAAATGGCACTGCATTTTGAACTCGTGACCCCTGAAAAGCTCGTCCTTTCCGAGCAAGTCCATATGGTGGTCGTCCCCGGCAGCGAGGGTGAATTCGGCGTGCTGGAAGGCCATGCGCCCTTCATGTCCACGGTCAAGGACGGCGCGATCAAGGTCTATGCGACCGCCAATGGCGAGCCGCGCATCATCCTGGTCGAAGGCGGTTTTGCCGAAGTCAGCGAAAAGGGCCTGACGGTCCTCGCCGAAAAGGCCGAATAGGCCCCGCGCCACTCAGGCCAGCACGCGCCAAGCTCACGTGGCGCGTTGGTTTCCAAAAAGGCGGTCCCACATGGGGCCGCCTTTTTTGCCGCCTTTTTTGATTGAGCATCAGACATAGGGACAAATTCACGCATCGGGGGCTGGATCGCACCCCACCGGCCGACCCCTTACAGCGGCCGGAACCCCCAACTCATAAAATTGCCGACATTGACCGACAACCGCCGCCGGTCGAGCCATGACCCGCGCAACAGGCGCGTCAGCCCCGCCTTCAGCCCTTCCGGCATCGGCACCAGCCGCAGCCAGTAGCTGGGCCGATAGCGGTTGCGGAAACTCGCCCCATCGACCGCGCCATAGCCATGATGCCGCAGCAACCCCCGCGCGCTCTCCGCCGAGAACAACTGCATATGCTCGATGTCCACGATGGGCGACCGCCGCCCCAGCAGCCGGTTGAGCAGCGCCCGCCGGTCATGCGTCACCCCCACGAACACCCCGCCGGGCTTCAGCAGCCGATAGGCCGCCGCCACCAGCGCGCCGGGATCCTGCACATGCTCCAGCGTCATGAAGCAGCAGATCAGGTCGAAACGCTCGCCCGCGAAATCGGCCTCCTCGAAGATGCCCTCGCGAATCCACGCGCGGCGATGGACAGGCGCAGCGGCGATCGCCGCACTCGACGGCTCCACCCCCACCAGCCGCGCAAACCCCGCCGCACCCAGCCTTTCGAGAAACGCCCCCGTCCCCGTGCCGATCTCCAGCGCGGCGCCCCGCCCCTTCAGCGCCCCCAGCACCAGCCCCAGCGCGCGGGCATAGGCATCGGCGGCGTCCTCCGCCTCCTGTGCGCTGTCATAGTCAGCCGCATGATAGCTGGCCGCCAGCGCCGCGACGCTGGGCGGGTGGTCCACATAGGCCAGGTCGCAGGCGCGGCACCGCACCATCGCATGGCTCATATATTCAGGCACCTTGCGCGAGGCGAAGCTGGACGCGCTCACCCGGCTCTCGTCGCGGGTGTCGGACAGAAAGGGTTCGGCATGATCCGGCCCCGCCCCGCACAGCGGGCATATGCGGGCGATGGCAAGAGAGGGAACGATGGGTTCATACTTCATGGCCACCGGACTAACCCATCATGGTTGAGCAAATGTTAACCATATCCGGTGACATGTGCAGGCATGAAACACGCGCCCCTGATCGCGGCTGAGCCGTATGACACGCAACCGCTGGCCCGGCGCATCCGGTGCCAGGCGCTCCGCATGGTCACGCGGGCAAGGGCCTCCCACATCGGATCGGCCCTGTCGATCACGGACATTATCGCGGTTCTCTATGGCCGCACCCTGCGCGTCCACCCCGCCGCCCCGCAGCACCCGGAGCGCGACCGCTTCATCCTGTCGAAGGGGCACGCCTGTGTCGCACTCTATGCCGCGCTGGCGGAGACCGGCTTCATCGACCCCACCCTGCTCGATACCTATGGCACGGACGGCTCCATGCTGATGGCGCATATCAGCCACAAGGTGCCGGGCGCGGAATTTTCCACCGGCGCGCTGGGCCATGGCCTGCCCTTCGGCACTGGCAAGGCGCTGGCGGCAAAGCGGCGCGGCGCGGCATGGCGCACCATCGTCCTGACCAGCGACGGGGAATGGGGCGAGGGCAGCAATTGGGAAGCCGCGCTGTTCGCCGCGCACCATGGCCTCGACAACCTCATCTGCATCATCGACTATAACAAGCTGCAAAGTCTGGGCACGGTGGACGATACGCTCCGCCTCGAACCCCTCCACTCCAAATTCGCGGCATTCGGCTGGGCGGTGCGGGAGGTCGACGGGCATGACCATGACGCCCTGACCGACGCGCTCGCCGCCGCGCCCTGGACTCCCGGCAAGCCGACCATGCTCATCGCCCACACCATCAAGGGCAAGGGCGTCAGCTTCATGGAGAATCAGGTGGCATGGCATTATCGCAACCCCACGCCGGAGTTGCTGGCCGCCGCCCTCATCGAAATCGAAGGCCCCCAAATCGAGAGTGACGCCATCGAAGGCACCGAAACCGGGGAGAATGGCCGTGCGTGACGCCTTCATCGACGAACTGGCGACGCTGGCCGCCACCCATGACACTATCGCGCTGATCGTCGGCGATCTCGGCTTCAACGTGATCGAACCCTTCGCCGACCGTTTCCCCGACCGCTTCGTCAACGCGGGCGTTGCGGAACAGAATATGACCGGCCTCGCCGCCGGCATGGCCAGCGAGGGCTATCATGTCTTCACTTATTCCATCGCCAATTTCCCGACCTTTCGCTGTGCGGAGCAGATCAGGAACGACGTCGATCACCACCGCCTGCCGGTGACGGTCGTCGCGGTGGGCGGCGGCGTCGCCTATGGCGCGCTCGGCTACTCTCATCACGCGGTTCAGGATTATGCGTTGATGCGCGCGATGCCCAACATGACGATCGCCGCCCCCGGCGATCCGCTGGAAACCCGCGCCTGCCTGCGCTGGCTGGTCGCCAATCCCGGCCCCTCCTATCTGCGGCTGGGCAAGGCGGGCGAGCCGCGCTTTCATGAGACTATCCCCGATGTCGCGCCGGGCCGCTGGG
This sequence comes from Sphingobium sp., assembly GCA_036384115.1. Classification (GTDB taxonomy): domain Bacteria; phylum Pseudomonadota; class Alphaproteobacteria; order Sphingomonadales; family Sphingomonadaceae; genus Sphingobium. The sequence continues at coordinate 19,137 of DASVMZ010000061.1, read as the reverse complement.
TCCGCGTCCGTGACAGGGAGGCGAACTGCGACGCCGATTCGGTCCTGCTCTCCACCGGCGCCGCACTGGGCGCCGCCATCGGTCGCGCGGAGGGACGGGCGGTCTGGTCGCTCCCCCTGTGGAGCATGGCCGCCAAGGCAGACCAGCCCGCGCAGATCGCCCGCCATGGCCGGGTGACGACGCTGGAGGATCATCTGGTCGATGGCGGTTTCGGCTCCTGGCTGGCCGAATCGGTCGCTGGCACGCCTGCCGCTGCCCGTATCCAGCCGATCGCCCTGTCGGCACAGATTTGCGACATGGTTGCCAGCCAATCAACGCTCAATCGTATCGGCGGCCTCGCGGCGTAATCCTTTCTTTACCATGACTGTTCATAGGATTGGATCATGAAAGCCATCATCCTCGCAGGGGGCTTCGGCACCCGCCTCGCCGAAGAAACCTCGGTCCGGCCCAAGCCCATGGTGGAGATCGGCGGCAAGCCGATCCTGTGGCACATCATGAAGATCTATGCCCAGCATGGCGTGGACGAGTTCATCGTCTGCCTTGGCTACAAGGGCTATATGATCAAGGAATATTTCTTCAACTACGCCCTCCATATGTCGGACATCACCATCGACCTGCGGCGTGGCACCACGGACGTCCATCGCAATGCGTGCGAGGACTGGAAAATTTCCCTGATCGATACCGGCGCGGAGACCATGACCGGCGGCCGCCTGCGGCAGGCGATGCAATATCTGGGCGATGACGAGGATTTCTGCCTGACCTATGGCGATGGCGTCAGCGACCTCAACGTGGGCGCCGCCATCGACTTTCACCGCGCCCATGGCCGCAAGGCGACCGTGACCGCCGTGCGCCCCGCCAGCCGTTACGGCCAGCTCGACCTCGACGGTGACCGGGTATCGGCGTTTGCGGAAAAGCCGCTGGACGAGGGTGGCTGGATCAACGGCGGCTTCTTCATCCTCAATCGTTCCATCGGCAATTATCTGGGCAATTCGGATGCCTGCGTCTGGGAGCGCGAACCGCTGGAGGGCCTCGCCTCGGATGGCGAGCTACGCTCCTATTTCCACGACGGCTTCTGGCAGCCGATGGACACATTGCGCGACCGGCAGATGCTGGAGGGCATGTGGGAACGGCAAGAGGCACCATGGAAAAGCTGGCACTGAGGCCCGGCAGCGGCGCCACCGCCACACCCTCCCCCGCCTTCTGGGCGGGTCGCCGCGTGCTCGTGACCGGGCACACCGGGTTCAAGGGAAGCTGGCTGCTGGTGCTCCTCGAATCGTTGGGCGCGCATGTCACCGGACTCGCGCTGGCGCCCGACACCATGCCCTCCATGTTCGACCTGATCGACGGCGCGGCGCTGTGCGACCATCATGTCGCGGACATTCGCGATGCCGCGGCGGTGGAGGCTGTCGTGGCGCGCGCCGCCCCCGAAATCGTGCTGCATCTCGCTGCCCAGCCGCTGGTGCGCGCCTCCTATGTCGATCCGCTCGGCACCTATCAGACCAACGTCATGGGCACGGCGCATGTGCTGGAGGCCTGCCGGCGCGCGGCGTCCGTCCGCACCATCGTCTCCGTCACCACCGACAAATGCTATGCCAATGACGGCCGGGTGGAGGGCTATCGCGAGGATGCCCCGCTCGGCGGCCATGACCCCTATTCCAACAGCAAGGCCTGCGCCGAACTGGTCAGCGCCTGCTGGCGCGACAGCTTCCTGGCGGAGCGCGGCATCGGCCTGGCGACTGCGCGGGCGGGCAATGTCATCGGCGGCGGGGACTGGTCGGCGGACCGGCTGGTGCCCGACGCGGTCCGCGCCTTCGCGGCGGGCGACACGCTCGAAATCCGCAATCCCGGCGCGGTGCGGCCCTGGCAACATGTGTTGGAACCGCTGACCGGCTATCTGCTGCTGGCCGAGGCCCTGTCCATCAATCCCGATCGTTTCGGTCGCGGATGGAATTTCGGTCCCCCCGCCTCAGATGTGAAACCCGTGCAAACCGTCATCGATTTGCTCGCCCGCCACTGGGGCATAACCCAGCCATGGGCGAAGCAACCCGGCGATCATCCGCACGAAGCCGCGATGCTGACGCTCGATTCGTCCGCCGCCGCCAACGCACTGGGCTGGCACCCGCGCCTGTCGCTCGACCGGGCGCTGGAACTCACCGCCGACTGGTATCGCGCCGACGACAAGCGCGCCATCACCCGCACGCAAACGGCCAGCTTCCTCAATCCGGTGCCCGCATGAGCCGCATCCTCGTCACTGGCGCTGGCGGCTTCCTCGGTGCGGCCGTCGCTGATCTTGCCGTACGTAATGGCCATCATGTCACCGCCATGGTTCGCAACCCGTCCGCCCCCCGCGTCGTCGCGCTCGCCGGGCGGTGCCACATCGCCATCGCCGACCTCGCTGACGGGGAGACGGTTCGCGCCGCCCTCGCGCAAGCACGGCCGGACATGGTCATCCACTCCGCATGGGAAGGCGTGGGTGGCCCAGCCCGCGCGGGTGACATACAGCTCGACAATATCCGCACCACGGTCGCGCTCCTCGACGCTGCCATCGCGGTGGGGGTACGCCGCTTCGTCGGCATCGGCAGCCAGGCCGAATATGGCCGTCATGACCGCCGTATCGACGAAACCGCAGCAACCATACCCTCCCTGCTCTATGGCGCGGCCAAGCTGTCAGCCTTTCACCTGACCCGCCATCGTGCTGCGGAGGCCGGGGTCGGTTTCGCCTGGCTCCGCCTCTTCTCTCCTTACGGACCGGGCGATAATCTCAATTGGCTTATCCCGTCGGTCGCGAGCCAGATCCTCGCCGACCGCGCACCCCGCACCAGCGCCGGAACACAGAAATGGGATTATCTCCACATCACAGACGCCGCGCAGGGCGTGCTGGACGCTGCCCTTGCCGACGGCGCGGAGGGCGCATTCAACCTTTCGAGCGGTCATGCAGTGCCGGTACGGGCGATCATTGAAAAAATCCGCGACCTCGCCAATCCCGGCCTGCCCCTCACCTTTGGCGAGATCCCCTTCGGTCCCAACCAGATCATGCATCTGGAGGGAGACAATAGCCGCCTCATCGCTGCTACCGGCTGGACACCGCGCGTCGCCATAGAGGATGGCCTTGCGACGGTCGTCGATGCGCTAAGGTTGGCCACATGAGGGATCATCGCTTCCTAGGCTTCCTGCTCGCCGGCGGGATCAATACGCTGTTCGGCTATGGCGCTTACAGCGGCCTGGTACTGCTCAGCTTGCCGCCACATATAGCACTGACAGTTTCCTCCACGACGGGAGTCCTCTTCAATTTCCTGACGACCGGCACCGTCTTCCGCTCGCGCAACCCTCGTCTGCTGCCTCGCTTCCTCATCGTCTATGCGGTGACGCTGGCGCTCAACATGCTGTTGCTCGACCTTTTAATGCGCGTCGGTCTCGGTCCTCTTCTCGCGCAGGCGTTTGCGCTGCCGATCGTCACGCCCCTCACTTTTCTTGCCATGCGCCGCTTCGTGTTCATGGCACGGCCGGAGCACGCCGCATGAAGACCATCTCCATCGTGACGCCCTGCTTCAACGAGGCGGACAATGTCCAGGCCTGTCGAGACGCGGTCGCCGCCCTGTTCCACGCTGGCGCACCGCTAGAAGGCTATCGCCGCGAACATATCCTTGCGGACAATGACAGCAGCGACGGTACACAGGATATTCTGCGCGCCCTCGCCGCTGCCGACCCATCGATCAAAGTCATTTTGAACGCCCGTAATTTCGGTCCCTTCCGTTCCAATTTCAACGCCCTGCGTGCCGCGACCGGCGATGCGGTGGTTGTTTTTCTGCCCGCCGATCTCCAGGATCCAGCAGAAATGATCCCGGAATTCGTCAAGCTCTGGGAAAGTGGTGTGGAAGTCGTTGCGGGCGCTCGCGTTAACCGTCAGGAGAGCCTGACGCTCCGCACTTGCCGTGCCATCTTCTATCGCATCGTGCGTGGCATGAGCGACATCGACATTCCCGTGAATGTCGGCGAATTCCAGCTTCTGGACCGCAAGGTCTGGGAAGCCGTGGTCAGCCATGACGATCACTACCCCTATATCCGCGGCATCATCGCATCCGTCGGTTTTCGCCGGGTCATCGTCCCCTACACCTGGGCGGCGCGGCGCTCCGGCATTTCCAAGAATAACCTGCCGCGGCTGATCGATCAGGCATTGAACGGGATTTTCAGCTTTACCAACGCACCGATGCGCCTCTGCACCTTCGCAGGGATCGTCATGGCGGCGCTGTGCCTGCTCTACGCCATGGCCTCCATCGCCTTTTACTTCATCCTGCCCGACCTTGCTCCGCGCGGCACGATGACATTGATCGTTTCTCTGTTCTTCCTCTCTGGCGTGCAACTCGCCTTCATGGGGATATTGGGCGAATATGTCACCTCCATCCACGCACAGGTTCGCAAGCGTCCCCTCGTCGTGGAGCGGGAACGGATCAATATGGCTCCCACCGTCTCGGAAAATCCCGTGCACGCCCTTCAGCGCAAACTGGACGCAGAAGCGGCGTGACCCATGCCGCAACTCCGGCAGAACCGACCATCGGTCGGCGCTTAGCTGCCGCGTCTCTTCGCTTACGGACAATCGCGGCAACGCTGCTCGCCCTCTTTGTGCTCGATAATATAATATTGCTGGGCCTGCTCGGTGTTTCGTCCCTGTTGGTCTTTGCCCTGGCCCTAATCATGCCACCCGTGCTGGCTATCCTTGTCATCCGGACTATGCCCGGCGAAAAACATATCGCTTTTTCGACTATTTTCGTCTGCCTCGCCATCGCAGCTATCCTACTCATGCTGGGTGGGGAAGGACGCCTGTTCTTTGCCACTGACGACTGGCAGATTCGCGATGCGGTGCTGGCCGACATGGGCACCCATCGCTGGCCGTTCGATTATTGGCTCGATGGCCAAGCGCAAATGTTACGTGCGCCGGTCGGTATGTATCTAGTTCCCGCGCTGATTGGCGGTGCCAGCCAGCTTGGCCGCGACTGGGTACTGCTCGCACACAATAGCCTCATCCTGGGCCTTGTGCTTATGCTTGGCTCAGCTTTGTTCAAGGGTCGTCGCGCACAGCTTATCGCCCTTGTTACTTTCATTACATTTAGTGGTCTGGATGTGATTGGAACTCTTATTCATCAGTCATTTTCCGGCGAGGCAGACTGGGAACATATCGAACGCTGGGCGTATCAATCGCAATATAGCGCCCATATCACCCAGATTTTTTGGGTGCCGCACCATGCATTCGCCGGTTGGGCTTGTGCCATCACCTATCTACTCTGGCGACGCGGCCTTGCTCCTATCGGTCTCTTCGGAGCGAGCCTCCCCTTAGTTGCACTTTGGTCACCTCTTGTCCTCTTCGGTGCCTTGCCCTTCGCCGCATTCGCGGGCATCCGCACACTGCTGACCGGCGCATGGGACAAACGCGATATTCTCCTATGCATCGTAGCGACTGCCGTTGCGATCCCTGCGCTTCTCTACCTCGCGACCGATGCCCAAACCGTCGGAGGCGGTATCCGTCCCCTTCCGCCAGCAATCTACATCCTCGTCATGCTGCTTGAGGTCGTGCCCTTCATCCTGCCGCTCCTGCGAGACCGGGATGTGGCTGCGGACCGCGCAACCGTCATGATCGCCGGCATCTGCCTGCTCCTCATGCCTCTCTGGAAAATCGGCAGCAGCACAGATTTCCAGATGCGCGCATCCATCATGCCGCTGGCCCTGGTTGCCATTGCCTTTGCCGACTGGGCAAATCGTCTCAATCGCCTGGATACCAAGGCTTATTTCCTTACGATCATCGCCTTGGCTTCTTTAACCGGCATGGTCGAAATTGCGCGTGTCTTTCGTTTCGCCCCATCGCCCGTGCCCCACTGTTCGCTGGCTGGCATCTGGAGCCGGCAGACCGGCCTCATCGTGCCGCATGCAGCCTATTTTGCGGCCCGTGGGGCGTTCCCATTCAACGTCATCCCTGCGGACCGGGTAAGCATTGCCAATCCAGACATATGTTGGGATCAGCAGTGGCGTAGCCCCCGTCGCGGACTGTGACGGAAACTTCCCGAACATTGGGCTTTTCCTGCCCATGGTACGTCCGTCATTGGCCGGAACTGCTTCTTTGCCTTGTCGCCGCCGCCACGCTCCGTGCGATTATCGGCATCTCGCTCAATCATGATGTCAACTGGCAAATCTGGGTCGCCCGGCAGATTTTGCAGGGCAGGCTGCTATACCGGGATATTTGGGAGGTGAATCCGCCGCTCTGGTTCTGGTCGGCGGTGCCAATTGTCTCAATTGCCGGGGCAACTGCAATACCCCCCTCGCAAATCCTCATCTCTATCGTAACAATCATGGGTACATTATCCGCGCTGACCATCGGCGCTCTTGGTAATTTCGAGACGGCGCTCCGCCGCGCGATCGTCATGCTACTGTGCTTTGCGGCAATGGTGACGCTGCCGCTGGTCGATTTCGCACAACGCGAGCAGCTCGCGCTGATCGTGGCGCTACCTTATGCGGCGTTGATTGCGCGCCGACGTGAGGGGATGGCCATTCCAGTGGTCCTTGCTCTCGCTATCGGCCTGTGTGGTGCCTATGGCTTTGTATTAAAGCATTATTTTCTGGCCATTCCCATCCTGCTCGAGGTCTGGCTGCTTACAAGTCGGCCTCGATTTTGGTCGCCCGTTCGGCCCGAAACCGCTGCCCTGACCTTCGCGGGCCTGGCTTACTCCGCCGCTCTTTTATTGTGGGCGAGACAGTTTTTCACCGACATGCTGCCGCTCATTCTAACCGCCTATCGCGGCTATGATGCACCTTTGGCATATATGCTCGACAGACCACACAATTCCCTGTGGTTGCTTGGTATTACAGCACTGATCATCGGGCGTCGCATGCTAAGTCGTGACGGAAATCCGCTGGTCGTGACTCTCACTCTGACCGCAGCGGGGTTCTTCTTCGCCTATGCGGTCCAGATGAAGGGACCATCCTACCACGCCTTGTCCGTGACGGGCGCACTGCTGGCGGCACTCGCCGTCCTCGTTACCAGCACCCGACATAGAGCGTTCGCAATTCGCGCGATTGTTTTTGCCGCTTTTGCACTTGCTGTCTTTCATGCCTTCGCGCGTGGGGAGTATCGCAACCCATTTCAGCATGAGGTCGAGCCCGCTCTTTCAGGCATTCCGCGGGGCAAAGCCGTCGCCATCCTGGCGGTCAATCCTATGTATGCGTGGCCCCTTGTCGAAAGACAGGGCCTGCTTTGGCCACTGCGGTTCTCATCCTATTGGACGATGCCCGCGATCGCCAATGTCGACGGGCGCAAAATCGCGCCCGCTGTAATACACAGCCTCAAAATCCTGACCCTCCGCCAGACGCGGGAGGATTTGCGCTGCGGGGCGCCTATGGTCATTCTGCTCCAACGCGTCGAACCTAGCCGGACCGATAAGGGGCGCAGTTTTGATATGGGCGGCCTTTTCTTGTCCGACCCAGGGATCGCGAGCTTGCTGCGCCGTCAATATATCGAACAACCTTATGGAAAAGCATTCCTGCTTTTTCGGCGCAAGGGGTCGCCGCGTTTCATTAGGCCGTCAAGCTGCTCACAAACCCGCCCGATCCTTAGCTAATTCTCAAAGTTTCACATCTATCGGTATATCCATAATCGAACAAAATATCGGGCAGACAGATGAGCGCATTCGGACGCAAGAACGGTATGGGGGGACGTGGATCCTTCGGCGTGGCCCGACCGATGCAAGGTCCGGGCGGCGGCCAGCCCGCCGCCAGCGGCGGCACCCAGTTCCCCCCTGTCCCCGCACCGGCCGCAGCGCCGCTGCCAACCCCCGGCGAATCCAACCCCTCGACCGACCGCAATGCGGACGCAATGCAGCGCCTCTCCGACCGGATGAACAACGAGCATATCCAGGTCGATCAGAATCAGGGGTTTGAGGCATCCGTCCACAAGATCAAGGAGCAAGTACTCCCTCGCCTGCTGGAGCGCGTCGATCCCGAAGCCGCGGCGACCCTCTCCAAGGATGAACTGGCCGAAGAATTCCGCCCCATCATCATGGAGGTTCTGGCCGACCTCAAGCTGACCCTCAACCGGCGCGAACAATTCGCGCTGGAAAAGGTGCTGGTGGACGAACTGCTGGGCCTGGGACCACTGGAAGAACTATTGGCTGACCCGGACATCACCGACATCATGGTGAACGGTCCGAACCAGACCTACATCGAAAAAAAGGGCAAGCTCCAGATCGCACCCATTCATTTCAGGGATGAGGAGCATCTATTCCAGATCGCACAGCGCATCGTGAACCAGGTCGGTCGCCGCGTCGATCAGACCACACCGCTGGCCGACGCCCGCTTGCCTGATGGCTCTCGCGTCAACGTCATCGTGCCACCGCTGTCGCTGCGCGGCACCGCCATCTCTATCCGTAAATTCTCGGCCAAGCCGATCACGCTGGATAATCTCGCCTCGTGGGGCGCGATGAGCCAGAAAATGTGTACTGCCCTCAAGATCGCGGGCGCTTGCCGCTTCAACGTTGTCATCTCGGGCGGCACCGGTTCGGGCAAGACGACCATGCTCAACGCGCTGTCCAAGATGATCGACCCCGGTGAGCGCGTGCTGACCATAGAGGATGCGGCAGAGCTGCGTCTGCAACAGCCGCACTGGTTACCGCTTGAAACCCGCCCTGCTAACCTGGAAGGACAAGGCGCGATCACCATCGGCGATCTGGTCAAGAACGCCCTGCGTATGCGCCCGGATCGCATCATCCTGGGCGAAATTCGTGGCGCGGAGTGCTTCGATCTCCTTGCCGCGATGAACACCGGCCATGACGGCTCCATGTGCACGCTCCACGCCAACAGTCCGCGCGAGTGCCTCGGTCGTATGGAAAATATGATCCTGATGGGCGACATCAAGATTCCCAAGGAGGCCATTTCCAAGCAGATCGCCGATTCAGTGGACCTGATCGTGCAGGTCAAGCGCCTGCGCGACGGCTCGCGCCGCATCACCAATGTGACCGAGGTGATTGGCATGGAGGGCGACGTCATCGTAACGCAGGAATTATTCAAGTTTGAATATCTGGACGAGGATGCCGAGGGCAAAATCGTAGGCGAGTATCGTTCCATGGGCCTACGCCCCTATACGCTGGAAAAAGCGCGCAGTTTCGGCTTCGATCAGGCTTTGCTGGAGGCTTGCCTTTAAAAGTCAGTTTATAGATGTGGGATGTTCGCGATGGCTGCTCCTGAGTGCCGCAAACTGCCATCCCACAAAAGCAGGAATGCCGGTTTGCTGGAGTTCTCGGCGATGGCATGGGCATGGGTAACCTGTATTTCTTACCTCCATCAGCGTGCTGACCACTATGAGCAGCGCCAATAAACCCACCTGCTACCCAGCGGACCGACAGATGGTGTTCGCAGGCATTTCCAGCATCCGCACTGGCCCTGAGCCATAGCAGCATGATCGACATCCTCCAGATGCCGTAAACCCCATTTCGAGTTGCGGCCCCTCGCATCACCATTAGAGCAGGATGACATTAGCTTGCAGTATTCTGAGTTGATGAGATAGACGGCGCATTCATTTCTAGGGAAGTGATCGAGGATTGATCCGATGCGTCTCCAAGTGGCTTCGAGGTGTCGCTCGGCAGCTTGACAGAAAAGATGCTTGAGTTTGACGAAAACCGGCTCGATCGGTTTGAGGTCGGAGCTGTAAGGCGGCAGGAACAGGAGCCTGCACACTTGCACTGTGGATGGCTGCACACGCACAGCCGATCATTTATAGCTCGACAGATTGTCCATGATGACGACATCGCCAGGCGACAGTGTCGGCACCAGACACTGTTCGACATAAATGACTGCGGCCCGCTGTCCGCCACGATCTGATCCGCAGAATAGCCAGGCCTTTCGGCCGAGTGGCGCGCAGCGCAGGGCCCGTTCGGCGGCGTTGTTGGTCAGGCAGACCTTGCCGTCGTTGAGGAAGCGGACAAAGGCATCCCAACGCCTAAGCATGTAGTGGATGGCCTTGGCGAGGTCGTGGTTGCGCGAAAGCTTTTGGAGCTGGGTGGTGAGCCAGCTGTGCAGTTCGACCATGAGCGGCGAACATCGAGCCGCTCGGCGGCGTCCTTGCCATTGATAGTGCGCTCGACATCGAAAAGGGCATCGATCCGCTGCACAGCCTCGAGCGCGATCGGATAGATCATGCCGGCGTGCTCGCCGCGGCTCCTCTTGCGTGCCACGCTGGCGATGTCCGGCGAGCTCGAAGAACTTGCGCCGTGCGTGGGCGAAGCAGTCGGCCTCGAGCGCGGGTGCAGCTGCGACCGGGAGCATAGAGCTCGCCGTAGCCGCCAGCCTGCAGAAGGCCTGACCAGGAAGCGAGATGCACTCGGGGATGATCACCCCGCCGATCACGCGAGTAGTGGAACAGGGCCGCTAGAGGATCGGCGCCGGCGACCGTCCCGATCATCGCGCACGTAGACCCACGACCTTGCGGTATCGGTCTTCACCTTGGCGATGACCGGGACGGTCGTATCATCGCCATGCAATCGCTCGGCGGCGAGGACATGGGCCTCGATGAGCCGGTAGAGCGGCATCGGTGCGAAAGCGGCGGCACCGACCTGATCAGCGAGCGTCGAGGTGCTGAGCGGCACGCCTTCGCGCGCGAAGCGCTCGGCCTGGCGGTTGAGCGGCGGGTGCTGACCGTACTTCTCGAACAGCAGCATGGCGAGGAAGCTCGGACCTGCCCAGCCCCGCGGAACGACGTGGAACGGCGCCGACGGCTGTGTGCTCGTCTCACAATCCCGACTGGCAAACTTCTCCCGCACGGTCTGGATGACCTTCCATGAATGCCGACGATGCCGATGCGAAGATAGTCAGCCGCCGCTCGCGTGCCAGATCGACGACGATCACCCGGGCCAAGTCCGACTGCGGCGAGGACCCGTCATCCATCATCACTGCCTCTGCAAAAGCCGGATCGCAGGATGCCGCCGCCGACACTGGTTCAATCTGTGCCTCGACCAGCTTGCGCCGCCATGTATAGATCTGCCCCGTGGATACATCGTGACGGCGAGCGACCTGGGCGATGTTCGCACCGGGCGAGAGCGCTTCTGCCAGTATCATCAACCGCGTCTCATCCTCCCAACGACGGCGCCGCTCAATACCCGAATAGACCGCCACCTGACCCACGAACCACTCCTATGAGCACTCATACAAGCACCCTTAGGACCGCTTCGTCGCATCGCCCACAAAGTGGCTTCCGCCGGATGGATACGATACGTCCTGCATCACGCTCGAATATGCTGAAGTGGTAACAGGCAACGTCCGAACGATCCTCACGGACGGCGAGGTGGCATTTTTACGCCATACCTACCAGAGCAGGAAAACGAAAAGCCGTGATGTTTGCGCTACCCTTGGACGAGCAGCTTTCGGGCAGTGACCTTATCCACGCTGCAACGATTATGGCCAGCATGATCGGCACCCGAGGCGTGATGTCAGGCAGCTACATGCACACCTACTTTTTCCATTTTCGTGCAGGTGCAATGGTTGAATTTGTGCCGGGGGAAACGTTTAGCGAGAACTTGATCGAAAAATTCGCAGGCAAACCATTTGTTCGTCAAGGAGTGACTGTAGGACACAGCAAATTTGCTCGGCAGCCTCAGAGATCAATCCAATATGGATTTTGTTACGGTTAAGAAATAATTTTCCACGCGGTTTAGGTGGATGAAATCGTCCCGAACGTCGGGCCCGCTGCTATCGTTTCCTGTAGACGCGGATGATATTGTTGGCGAGCATCTCGACCAAGCGCGTAGGCTCAAATCCGTGAGCCATAGCCTCATGGTCCACTTCTTCCAGATGGCGAAGTCCCCACTCAGGGTTGCGGGAACGCAGGTCGATGTCGAAAGCCAAATTGCTGGGCGCTGTCTCTACAGCATCGCGGAAATAAGGGTCGTAAAGGATCAGCGGAGCGCCCGCTTGCAGCACTTTCGCACAGCCCTTAAACAACCCAACAGTCGCAGCCCACTTGCTTATATGAACCATATTAATGCAAATGCAGGCAGCATAACCTACTGATTTTACTGGGACACAACTGTTATAGTCCTTATTGACGCACAGGATCGCATTCGCATGGCCCAATGGCCAGTCCGGCGCCGCCGCGTCCAGATCGAGTGGTTGGTGCAGATTCGGCAAATCCGCCTCATCCTGCCATGCGGATATGGACTCGCGGGCCAGCGCGTCCGCATCGCTGGGTTGCCATTCCAGCGCGGGAAATAACTCGGCAAAATGCACCACATGCTCACCTGAGCCGCTCGCCACTTCCAAAATAAGTCCGTTCGCGGGCAGTTCATGGCGCAGCACCCCAGCAATCACCTCCCGGTTACGCTGCGTGGCAGGAGCATGTCGGCGAGCGTTCATTGACTTACTCTGCCGCTTCCACCGCAAGCGGAGGAGTCCATGACAATATCGGCTTGCGCGCGGCCTGCGTCTCATCGAGGCGACGGCGCGGCGCATAATGGGGCGCACCCTTCAGCAAGGGATCGCCATTTTTCGCCCGCGCCGCCACGGAGCGGAGAGCACCGATGAACTGATCGAGACCCGCCTTGCTTTCCGTCTCGGTCGGCTCCACCAGCATAGCGCCATGCACCACCAGTGGGAAATACATGGTCATCGGGTGAAAGCCCTCGTCGATCAGGCCCTTGGCGATGTCGATGGTGGAAAAACCCTCGGCCAGTCCCTTGTCGCTGAACAAGGCCTCATGCATGCATGGCCCTGCTTTACCAAATGGTGCGTCTAGCACCCCCTCAAGGCTTCGCAGCACATAGTTGGCGTTCAACACAGCGTCGCCGCTGACCTGGCGCAGCCCGTCCGCACCATGGCTGAGCATATAGGTGAGTGCACGGGTGTACATGCCCATCTGCCCATGGAAGGCGGTCATGCGGCCAAAGCTGCCCGCATGATGCTCGCCCGCCGTCTCCTCTTCGATGAGGTGGAGCGCGCCATCGCCACCCCGCTCGACGAACGGCAGCGGGGCATAGGGCGCCAGCGCCCGTGACAACACCACCGGACCGGAGCCGGGGCCGCCGCCGCCATGGGGGGTGGAGAATGTCTTGTGCAAGTTGATGTGCATCGCATCGACGCCCAGATCGCCGGGCCGCACCCGGCCGACGATGGCGTTGAAGTTCGCGCCGTCGCAATAGACGAAGGCACCGACCGCATGTACCGTATCCGCGATCATCTTCATGTCGCGCTCGAACAGGCCGCAGGTATTGGGGTTAGTGATCATCACCGCCGCGACATCTGGCCCCAGCCGCGCCGTCAGCGCCGCGACGTTGACGCGCCCATCCTCGGTCGCGGGAATGTCCTCGACGCGATAGCCGCAGAAAGCAGCCGTCGCGGGATTGGTGCCATGGGCACTCTCCGGCACCAGGATGACCGAGCGGGCATCGCCCTTCGCCTCCAGGGCGGCGCGGATCGCGAGCAGGCCGCACAGTTCGCCATGGGCGCCTGCCTTGGGGCTGAGCGCGACTGCAGTCATGTTCGTGAGCTTGAGCAGCCAGTCGGACAACTGCTCCATCACGGCCAGTGCACCCTGCACGGTAGAGACGGGCTGGAGCGGGTGCACGTCCGCGAAACCGGGCAGCCGGGCCACGCTTTCGTTGAGGCGGGGGTTGTGCTTCATTGTGCAGGAGCCGAGCGGGAAGACGCCGAGGTCGATGCCGTAATTCTGGCGCGAGAGGCGGGTGTAATGGCGCACCGTCTCCGGTTCCGAGAGACCGGCGAGGCCGATGGGGGCGGATCTTTCCAGCCCGCCGAGGCGCGGGACGACGGAGGGCGCGGGATCGAGATCGACGCCGGTCATTTGATCGTCGCCGAGTTCAAAGAGGAGAGGTTCCTCCAGCATCAGGCCGCGGTTGCCGGTGAAGGTTTGCACAGGTGTCACATCTCGCGCGAGGGGAGCGGGGGTGGTCGGACGGCCTTCCTTGAGCATGTTCATGCCATCAACCCCTTGATATAAAAAGATAATACCATCATGCCAGCACCTCCGCCAGGCCATTGGCCAGGGCCTCGACATCCGCGTCCGTCACCGTCTCGGTCACGGCGACCACCAGCCCGTTGGCCAGCCCGTCCTCGCCCGGATAGAGGCGCCCGAGCGACACCCCGCCCAGGATATGCCGGTCGGCCAGCGCCCGCGCCGCATCCCGCGCATCGCCGGGCAGGATCAGCGTGAACTCGTTGAAGAAACCCTCGTTAAGCAGCAACACGCCCGGCACGCGGGCCAGCCGGTCCGCCGCCTTCACCGCCAGCGCATGGTTGAGCGCCGCGAGGTCGCGCAGCCCCTTTTCGCCCAGCAGGGTCATGTGGATCGAGAAGGCCAGCGCGCACAGGCCCGAATTGGTGCAGATGTTGGACGTCGCCTTCTCGCGCCGGATATGCTGCTCACGCGTCGAGAGGGTCAGCACGAAACCGCGTTTGCCCTCCGCATCCACCGTCTGCCCGCACAGGCGGCCCGGCATCTGCCGCACCAGCTTCTCCCGGCAGGCGAACAGCCCCAGATAGGGACCGCCAAATTGCAGGCCGACGCCGATGGACTGGCCCTCGCCCACCACGATGTCCGCGCCCATCTCGCCGGGCGAGCGCAGCGCGCCCAGCGCCAGCGGCTCCGTCACCACCGCGATCAGCAGGGCGCCGACCGCATGCGCCGCCTCCGCAATGGGGGTCAGGTCGGCGATGCGGCCGAGAATGTCGGGATATTGCACCACGACGCAGCTCGTCTCCCGGTCGATGGCGGCGATCAGCGCATCGGCATCCGTCGCCGCGGTCAGCGCGGGGGCCGCGTGGTGCAGCACGTCGCCGGTGAACTTCGCCATCGTATTGGCGACCGAGACATAATGGGGATGCAGGCCCGACGACAGCAGGCCCTTGCCCCGCTTCGTCACGCGCCGCGCCATCACGATCGCCTCCCAGCAGGCGGTCGAGCCGTCATACATGGAGGCGTTGGCGACATCCATGCCATAGAGGCGCGCGACCTGCGTCTGGAACTCGAACAGGACCTGCAAGGTGCCCTGCGCGATCTCCGGCTGGTAGGGTGTATAGGCGGTCAGGAACTCGCCGCGCTGGATCAGATGATCCACGCTGGCGGGCACATGATGCTTGTACGCGCCCGCCCCCAGAAAGAAGGGCACGCTGCCCGCCGCCATATTCTGCCCGGCCAGCGCCGCCATGTGCCGCTGCACCGCCATCTCGCTGGCATGGGCGGGCAGGCCCGGCACCGGCCCGTCGAGGAGCGCATCGGCGGACACGTCCGCGAACAGCGCCTCCACGGACGGCGCGCCGATGACGTCCAGCATCGCGGCGCGGTCGGCATCGGAAAGGGGCAGATAACGCATCGATCGGGCCTTTTCATGCAGGAAGGAGGAAAGCCGCGAGCCTCAGAGGCCCGCGAGAAATTCCTTGTACGCGCGCTCGTCCATCAGGGCATCCAGCTCGGACGCATCGGTGATCCGCAGCTTGAAGAACCACCCTTCCTCCTCCGCATCCGAATTGACCAGCGCAGGCTCGTCCTCAAGCGCGCCATTGGCCTCCACCACCTCGCCGGAGATGGGGGCATAGACGTCCGACGCGGCCTTGACCGACTCCACGACGGCGGCATCGTCGCCCTGCGCGAAGGTCTTGCCCTCGTCCGGCAACTCGACGAACACGATGTCGCCAAGCTGTTCCTGGGCATAGTCGGTGATGCCGACGGTGGCGATGTCGCCGGACACGTCGATCCATTCATGTTCGTCGGTGAAATAGCGGCTCATGTCGTGGTTCCTCTGCGGACATAGCGGTGGGGGACGAAGGGCATCGCCGCGACTTTCGCGGTCAGATGCTTGCCTCGCACTTCGATGGTGAGGGGGGTGCCCACGGTCGCACAGGCGGCATCAACCCAGCCCATGGCGACGGGCGCACCGATGCTGGGCGCGAAACCGCCCGAGGTCACGGTGCCGACCTGCGTCTCGCCGGAATAGATGGCCGCGCCTTCGCGGGCGGGCAGTCGGCCCTCCACCGTGAAACCGACCCGAAGCTGTGCGGGCGTATCGCGCAATTCGGCGATCACGCGCGCGTCGCCCATGAAGCCGCCCTCCGCCCGGCGGCGTTTCGACACCGCAAAGCCAAGCCCGGCGGCGATGACGCCGACGCCCGGATGCAGGTCATGCCCATAAAGCGGCAGCCCCGCCTCCAGCCGCAACGAATCGCGCGCGCCAAGGCCGATGGGCTTGACCTCCGGCTGCGCGGTCAACGCGTCGGCCAGAGCCTCTGCATCGTCGGCGTGCACCGAAATCTCGAAACCATCCTCGCCGGTATAGCCCGAGCGGCTGACCCCCAGCGGCCGGTCGCCCCACAGATAGGGCGCGGCCTCCATGAAGCGCAGCGCCTCCACGGCGGGTCCGCCCTGTGTCGCAGGAACGAGGCCGAGCCGCGTCAGTGCATCGACCGCCTTTGGTCCCTGCAACGCCAGCAGCGCCTGCTCGTCCTTGTAATGCAGGTCGATCTCGTCCGGCAGAAATTCGCGCAGATGGGCGATATCGTCCCATTTGCACGCGCCATTGACGATGAGGAACAGATGGTCCCCCGCATTCGTGACCATCAGGTCGTCCAGGATGCCGCCGCTCTCGTCCAGCAGCAGCGAATAGCGGATCCTGCCGGGGTCGAGGCCGAGCAGGTCGCCGGGCAGCAGTTTTTCCAGCTCTGCCGCCGCGTCCGGTCCGCTGACCTCCAACTGGCCCATATGGCTGACATCGAACAGGCCCGCGCTCTCGCGGGTCCATTGATGCTCGGCGATGATGCCTTCATACTGGATGGGCAGCCAGTAGCCGGCGAACGCCACCATCCGGCCACCGCGCGCGCGGTGCCACGCGTCCAGCGGCAATGCCCCGGTGGGCGGCTCTTCAAATTGGGCGGATGCCCCGGTGTCTGTCTGGTCGCTCATATCAATTCCCGTACAAAAGGACGCGGTTGGGCAACCCGCGTCACATGCGGTGCCGTTCCGACCCCCTCTGTCACGGAACCTGAGAGCTTTGACCGGGGCCGCCATCGCGTGATGGCCGATCCGGCTTACCCCTTCGGTGGGACAGGGAGGCCTGGGGCTTCCGCATCCGCTTTCCAGAGTGTCTATGCCACTGCGGTCCTTTGGACCTGAGAGATTCCGGGGTGGTTGCTCCTTCGGCGGCCTCCGCCCCTTTCGGTTCGGACGACGCTCTCCCGCAGTGACCCTGCCACGCCGCACAAAGATTGTGCGTCGCACCAGCGACGGCCCAGACATGACCGCCCGCCCGATTCGAGTCAATCACGCATCAACGGGCGACGGGAACCAGTTCGGCTTTTCCACAGATTTCCGCATGGGCGCGGGCGGCGAAGCGGTCCGTCATGCCCGCGATATAGTCGCCGATGTGGCGGCTGCGAGCCGGTTCGCCGGTCGGGGTAGTCTCCGCCCAGTGCGGGGTCATGAGGGCCGGATCGTCGCTGTAGGCGGCGAACAGGTCGCGCACGATGCGGTCGGCGCGGTCGGCCGCGTCCAGCTGCTCCGGGTGATGATAGAGGTTGGCATACATGAAGCGGGTCAGGCCCCGCTCCTCCTGCGCCATCGCCGGACTGAACCCCGCGATCATCCGCCCGGCGGCACGGACATCCTCCACGTCGCCGATGCGCGCCTCGGCCAGTGCGGATCGGGTGCTGGCGATCACGTCATTGACCATCACGCCGATCTGGTCGCGGATCAATTCGCGCACCAGCCGATGCTCCGCCACGTCGGGATAGCGCGCGCGCACCCGGTCCCAGCCGCGCGCGACCAGCGGCAGCTCCAGCAATTGCCCGATGCTGAGCAGCCCGGCGCGCAGGCCATCGTCAATGTCGTGATTGTCATAGGCGATGTCGTCCGCCACCGCCGCGACCTGCGCCTCCAGCGAGGGCCATGTGTGCAGGTCGAGCGGATAGGCCGCGTCAATCTCCCGCATCGCCCAGCCGGGATTCAGGACCGGACCGTTGTGCTTGGCCAGCCCCTCCAGCGTCTCCCAGCTGAGGTTCAGCCCGTCGAAGCGGGGATAGGGCGTCTCCAGCCGCATCAGCGCGCGCAGGCAATGAGCGTTGTGGTCGAAGCCGCCCTGCGCGGCCAGCACCGCCTCCAGCGCATCCTCGCCCGAATGGCCGAAGGGCGGGTGGCCGATATCATGGGCAAGGCACAGCGCCTCGGTCAAATCCTCGTTGAGGCCCAGCGCGCGGGCGATGGTGCGGCCGATCTGCGCCACCTCCAGGCTGTGGGTCAAGCGGACGCGATAATGATCGCCGTCGGGCGCCATGAATACCTGCGTCTTGTGCCGCAGCCGCCGGAAGCTGATCGAGTGGATGATGCGGTCACGGTCGCGCTGGAACGCGTCGCGCGGGCCGCGTTCCGCGCCGCCCGGCTCGACATGCTCGCGCCCGCGGCTGCGCGCCGGATCGCTGGCATAGGAGGCGGCTTCCCTCATGGTCGGGCGCTCACTGGCCAGCCATCACTTGCCGGCCATCACTTGCCGGAGAGCCGGCTGACGGTCTCGCCCGCCTCGCTCTGCCAGACGAAGCCGTCGCTGCCCGCCTTCTTGAGGTCGGTCAGCACCGCCCTGGCGCGGGTCACGCTGACATAGGGACCGACCAGCAGGCGGCGGGTCGCGCCCCATTCGGCGGTGGAGGCGTCCTCGGCGGCGAGCACCGAATAGGTCTTGCGCAGGCGCCGCATGTCGAACGCCAGCGCGGCAGGGTCGCGCCCCGTGGCGATCTGGACCCAGATGCGCGCGGGATTGGCCTTGAGCCGCGCCTTCTCCTCCGCCTCGGCCTTGGCTTCCGCCTTCAATTTGGCGTCGGCTTCCGCCCTGGCCTTGAGCGCGGCGTCCTTCTTCGCCTTGTCGGCGACGGCCTTGCGCCGGGCGGACTGGAGGCGGGCAACCTCGTTGAGGTCGACGACCGGAGCGGCGGCGGCGCGCTCCGCATCGTCCTGCACCTGGATGTCGGCCATGATCGCGGCGAGGGTACGGAGCGGAGTCGCCGGGGCAGGTCCGGCGACGGGCGCCACACTGAAGCCCGGCTGCGGGGCGGTGGGCGCGACTGGCACGGCCGGGGCAGGTGTTGCCGCCGCCGCGCTGGCCAAGGGCGACG
>DASVMZ010000060.1:0-14580 GCA_036384115.1 Sphingobium sp. | reverse complement strand
GCAGGGCGGAGCGCAGCAGGGTTTCACCACCCGCTCCTATCTCCACCAGATAGGCTTCCTGCTCCTCGCCCAGCGGCGCGTCGGCACCATCGATCCATGCCCAGCCCAGCCGACTGCGCCGCGTCCAGCGAACCGTCACGCCCCCGGCTGCATCGCCCGTGATCCGCACATGGACGGGAGACAGCGGCAGCATCGCGCGCCCATCCGCGAGTCGCGCCGCCTCGGCAGGGACTGCGTCACCCGGCCCCTGCGCCGCCACGACGCGCAGGCGACCGGGCAGCGCCCGCCCCTCGCCCAGCGGCAACAGCCGATCCGCATCGAGCAGCACGAAACCATCGCCGATAGCATGGCCTGCCATCCGTCCCTCCGTGCCGCGCCGCCCGCGCAGCAGCCTGCCGAGCCGATAGCGCCCCGGCCCGACGGCGCTGGCCATGCCAAATTGCAGCAATTCCTCTCCGATCAGACAGGCATTGCCGCCGTTCAGCAATGCCGCGTCGCTGGCGGATGTCAGAACGGCGTCGCCATCATGAAGTTGCACCTCCACCGTCGACAGATCGTCGAACATCCTGCTCGACCCTGCACCGAGCACGGACAGCGCCACGCCCGCCACCGCGGCCCGCCGGATGGAGCCAAGCGGCACATAGCCCCCCGTCTCCTCCCGCAACAGGATCGCGGCCCCGCGCCAGCCGCCGCTTTCGCCCGAGGCCGCCACGAACAATTGCGACGCGTCGACCAGGCTATCGTGCAACTGGGGCACCTCCACGATGCTGACATGGGTGGGACCGATCAGGCGATCAGGCTGGCGCACCGCCGCTCCGCTGTCCGCGATGACGGGGAGGGCCATCGCGCGGGTCGGCACGGCGGTCAGGCCGACCTTCACGGCCATTCCTTCCCATTCCGTCGTCTCCACCCGCCAGCCACCGCCCTGTTCCTCCAGCGCGACGACATCGCCTGGCCCCAGCAGCACGGCGTCCCAACCCCGGGCCAGCGTCATGCTGCGCCGTCCCAGCATGCGCCGGTGAAGCAGGTCCGCCGCCCGCTGCCGCGCGCTTGCCGCATCCAGCGTCGCCGGCAGGTCGACCTGCGCCTCTTCCCAGCCTGCGCCTTGCCGCTCGGCAGACTGCACGCCCGCCTGATAGTCGCGCGCCGGATCATAATGGCGCACCGAAAGGCGGCGCGGCACGGCCTCCACGGGCTTGCGCTCCACCGTCCGCCCCGTCAGCGCCTCGCCCCGCGCAAGGGCCAGATCGTCCCCGACCCGCAACATCCTGTCCAGCGGCACCGCGCCGGTCAGCGTCACCGCCTCCCCCACCGGGCGCAGCATCAGGCCATAGCCGTCGAGCAATGGCTGCAACGCCTCCCCCGCACTGTCTCCCGCCGCAGCATAACCGCCCAGCACCGGCGCCGCCGCCTCGCCCGCAAAGGGCACCGGCACATCGCCTGCCAGCACGGCGGCAATCGCCGTCACCGGCATATCGCCCTCGTCCGCGAACAGTTCAAAGGTCAACGAGGGAATGCGATTGCCGAAGTCCGCCAGATGCAAACCCTCGAACAATGCATAGGCCAGCCCACGGTGCGCAGGCGTCGTCGCGATGCCCCTGTCCGCCGCGATCAGCGGATCGACCGTCTGGTCGGCCCCGCCTCCATGCATCCGGAATGCCCCGATCCCCGCCTTGAAATCCCCCGCCTCGCCGCGCAGCAGATTGCCGTCGGCCCAGATCCGCCCGATCCCGGCAATCGCACGGGACGACAGCGCCACCGCGAAACTGGCGGAATAGGCATAGCTGGTGACGCTCGGCCGGCCCTTGCCGCCACCAGACGTCTCCGTGCTCTCGATCAGGTCCGTCGCCCAGATCACCGTGCCCGCCACGCGCATACGCCCGAATATCTGCGGAATTTGCGTGCCAAAGCTCGACGTCTGGACGCGCAGGTCGGCGATGCGCGGCCCTTCCCGACCCGCGGGTTTGAAGATCGCGCCGTCGATCACCTGCCCCGCCAGCGCACCGATCGCCGCGCCCACCGGACCGAAGATACTGCCAACAGCCGTCAGCACCACAGTCGCCATAATCCGTCACCTTATATATAGAGGGATCACTAGCCTTATGCCCGTCGCCATCGCGCCAGTTCCGGCCATTCCGGCGGCATCGCTGTCCGCACCACCCGGCCGATGCCCGCATGGGCGTGGATGACGGTCTCGCCCGCGTCGATCAGCAGATGGGGCTGGAGCGCGCTCACCCGCACGATCACCAGATCGCCCGGCTGCCGCCCTGCACCTTCCCCGAAACCCGCCGTCCGCATCCAGCCCGCCGCCATCGGCGCCGCCCCCGCCCGGAGGCGATAGGGCGGCGGCTCGGGCACATTCATTCCCGCCCCGCGCAGGCTGAGCAAAGCCAGTCCCACGCAATCGACGCCCCGCGTCGCGCACCGCCCATGCAGACGAAAGGGCGTGCCGATCAGCGCGATCGCCGCCCGGCAGATCGCCTCGCCCGCCATGCCTCACGCCCCCGGATAGCGGGTCAACAGATCATTGCCCGGCAGATATGGTTCACCCCGAAAATTGGCGGCATTGCCGAACCGGGCCGAGCAGGTCGCGATCCGCTTGTCGCACCCCTCCTCCACCATAATTCGCGTGCCCGGCACGATGCCTTCGTCCGGCGGCTCGTCGAGCACCAGCGCACCCGCCTCGCCGCTGGCGATACCATCCCACAGGCCGCAGCGCGCCCCGCCCAGCCAGCGCAGCCGCCCGCCACCATAGCGCGCGCCATCCAGCCCCGGCACCAGTACCCGCTCGCCATCCATGCCGCCGACGCGCAGCACGTGCCGCCGGGGCGCCATGTCGACCGCGCAGTCCCTGTCGCCCAGGGTGGCCCGGCAGGTGGGGGATGTCGCAGGCACCACTGCCCGCCCGAACAGGGCCTTGCGGCCATTAAGCGCCGCGACAAAGCTGCCCTTCACCTGCCGCACCGGACCCAATGTACCGCGCGCCAGCTC
Organism: Sphingobium sp.; assembly: GCA_036384115.1. Classification (GTDB taxonomy): domain Bacteria; phylum Pseudomonadota; class Alphaproteobacteria; order Sphingomonadales; family Sphingomonadaceae; genus Sphingobium. Next base: position 11,589 of record DASVMZ010000060.1, on the reverse strand, counting down.
CAGCCATAGCACGCCCGGCTCCGTCCATTCCGTCAGGTACAGCGCAACGGATGCCCCGTCCCAACGGCCTTGCGCCAGATCATGCGCGGACAGGCTGTCGGCGGACAAGGCCCCTTCCACATCCATGACCGCCGCATCCAGCGTCCCGGTCTGGCGGATCGCCGACGGCAGCATGCCGGGGCTGGCGGTATAGTCCAGCCCGCCGACCGCCAGCGTCCGGTCATGGCTGGTCAGTCCCATCGTCACCCCGTCCCGCCGATCGAGCCGCCAGCAGAAAGCCAGCGCACATAATGGCTTGCCAAGAATCTCCGCCGCGCTCATTCGCGTATCTCCACCAGCGGCACGGAGGCGACCTCGCCCGCCGCATGCGTCTCCGCATGAATGTCCAGGCTGTCCTCCTCGAACCGCACCGGCACATCGAAGGCAAAGCCCGCCGTCACCAGCGCATCCATGCCGGGCGGCGCATCGAACAGGACTATCCCCAGCCCATCCAGCGCCCAGCCGGTCGTCGCCGCCACGCCATCGACGGCAATCTGCACGCTGCCCGCTACGGGCCGGGTGATCCGCCGCACCTGCGGGTCCGCGCCCTCGCCATAATGCTTCACCAGCGGGAAGCGCGTCTCCATCCCGTCGCCCACGCCGATGCGCTGGTCGATGGCGCTGATCGCCGCGCCCCAGTGGGCGCTGTCATGGTCATAGGGATCGCTGAAGCGGAACCCCCGCGCCGCGCCGCGCCGTGCCCGGAAAAAGGCGACCAGCGCGGCCAGATCCGCCTCCGACCGCACCCCCGGCCCGGCGTCGAACCGCATCCGCGCATCTGCCCAGTCGCTACTCCTCTGCTCCCGGCCGGAGGCGCTCTCGACCGTCTGGGTCGAAAAGCCGGGCGACACACTTGCCTTGCGCCCGATGGCGAGCGGGAAAACCACATCGTCGAAATGCTGCATGGTCACGTCTCCAGCCAGGTCAAACCACAGAAAGCCGTCGCGCGCCACTTGCGGCAGCGCCCAGATGAAGGTCGCGGCGTCGCCCCCGGCGCGGGAAGCCTCCGCCGCTTCGGCAATGCGCCGCCATTGGCGCGCCACGGACGGATCATCGCCACCGTTCAGCACGAAGCCCGCCAGATAATGCTGATCCTCGCGCGGATAGCCCAGCCGCTGCGTGATCGCCGTCCGCCCGGCCCGCGACAGGGCGACCCGCCCGTCCGTCACCCAGTCATAATCCTCGACCTGCAATGTATCGAAGGCAGGTGCCGCCCAGCCGACGGGCGCATTGGCGCGTCGTATCTCCGGCGCAGCCGGGTCCAGCACGCCGGGCAGGTAGACGAGCAGCAGTGTCTCCGCATCCGGCGCCACCCCGCGCACCGCCGCGCACAGCGCCGCCGTCGAAGCCGCCAGCACTGCTCCCGCCGCGTCGAGCAACGCCCTCTGTGCCCCGCTCAACGTCCCGCGCACGGTCGCGATAACGGGCGGCGAACCGCCGAAAGCCGCCCGTGCCGCATCGTCATAGAGGCAGGGATGGCCGGTCGCAGTCACCCACCACCATGGCTCACCCACCTGGAACCGCACCGCCAGTCCGGCCGCCTGGGCAATCCCCACAAAGGCCACCGCCACCGCGCGCAGATAGGCCATCGCCCCGCCCTGCGCCGGGGACAACAGGGTCGAGGGCGGCACCCACCCGGTTAGCGCGGGCGATCCATCCGCCGCCCTCTGCTTCCAGTCGTTCCAGCAATGGGCATCGAACAGTTCATAGGACAGCGACAGGATCAGCCCGAAACCCAGCGCGTCCGCCCGCCGCGCAAAATCCCGGTGCCACGCCGCGCACGGCGCGTTCAGCGCACCCCCGGCAAGGCTGACGAACAGCCCACCCCCTGCCGCCCGTTCCAGCCGGAAATAATGGCTCATCCCCACATAATGGTTGATCGCCCCGCGATAGCCGAGGGCCAATATCTGCCGCAGCACCCGCTCCGGCGTCAGATGATAGGCATCGTCATAGCCGGTCGCGATCGACAGTCCATGTTCCGGCACCATCGCATCGCCGATGGTCAGCATCGACCCGGAGCCGGTGGCGCGCAGTTCGCTCAGTTCCACCCACGCCTCGACCCCCGCCGCAAAGGCCGTGCCCAGCATGTCATAGCCGGTCGGCACGATGGAGAGGAACATCCGGTCGATATCATGCGGCCAGACCCGCTGCGCCTCGCCCGGCAACAGGAAACCGCCGTCCAGCGCGTCGAAGTCCAGATCGACCACCGCATCCTCCGGCGTGCCGCTGGCATAATTCCACAGCCGCACATACCAGGACCGCGCCGTCCCCGCCGCATCCCGCCCCTCGATGGTCAGCGTGGCGCCATGCAGCGCATCCAGCGGCTTGACCCCGCCGCTGCGCCAGCGGAACCGCAACCGGCAATGGGCATAATCGCGCCGCGTCTCATAGCCGAGCAGGGGATGATCCCACCGATCCTCCGACGCCCAGATCAGCCCCGCCAGATCGCCGCTGCCATAGAAAACGGCGTCCACCCGTAGCGAATCCGCCCCCGTCGTCACCACCGACGCCATCATCGGCCGGGGGAAATCGACGGTCCAGTAAGGCGCGGCAAACCGCTTGAACGGCGCCGCCTCCTGCCCCGCACGCGCGCGGGCAAGCCAATAGGGCATGATGATTTCCTTGTTTTTCCATCCGTCATCCCAGCGAAGGCCGGGACCGCTCACGCCGGGGCGCCACCTTGAACGATGCGCTACTCCGCCAGCGCAGACCGCACCGCCCGCGCCACCTGCCGCGCACTGCGGCTGAGCAGGCGGCTATTCTCCCCCTGCGCCGCATTCACCTGGATGGCGATCCGCACGTCCCGCGCGCTCCCGCCACCCATCGGCGCTACGCTGCCGCTGCTGGTCGGCACAAAGACCTCCGGTCCCCGCTCCCCCACCAGAAAAGCACGGCCCGGCGACACCGGCCCGCCCGTCGCCCGTCCGGGCAGGCCCAGCACCGATCCCAGCAGGCTCGTCCCCAGCGCCAGCAATCCGCCAGCCCCGTCGAAGGAGCCGCCCCCGCCACTCCCGCCAGACGATCCGCCGCCACTCCTGCCGCCCACGCCGATGCTGGCCAGCCCGGCCTTCACCGCACTGGCCGCAATCTCCGCCAGTACGCCCAGCACCACCCGGCGCAGGTCGTCGAACCCCGTCTTGCCGGTCCGCACCGCGCGCAGCAGGCTGGTCTCGATCAGCCGCCCCGCCTTGTCGGCTCCCGCCACCAGCGGTCCCTCCAGCGTGCCGCGCATCGCATCGACATCGCGCGCAAAGCCGCTCACCTCTGCCCGCACACCCACAGTCAGCGTTTCGATCTCATCCGTCATCGGGACATATCTCCTTCAACCGCGCCAGTTCGTCCGCATCCATGCCCGCCGCCCCGGCACCGGCGACACCGTCCGCACTCTCGGTCATCGCATGCAGGATCACGGCCAGCTCGCCCGGCGTCGCCGCCCAGAAATCCGCAGGCCGCCAGCCCAGCAGCACCGCCGCCACGCCCATCAGCCGCCGCGCATCCGCGCCAAAGCTCATGCCGTTCCCGCAAGGATCTGGTGCAGCACCGCGCGCACCACCGGCATCACCCGCGCCAGCCCCGCCGCCATCACCGCCTCGCCCAGCGTCTCCCGGTCCCAGGCGCCACGTTCGATCAGGCAGTGCCAGAACAGCGCTGCAATCTCGCCCAGCGAAATCCGCCCCTCCGCCGCGCGGTCGACCAGCGCCAGCAGCGGCCCCAATTCCCCCTCCGCCGCCACCAGCGCGGCAAAGCTGGGCCGCAGCACATGATCGCACCCGCCCAGGGAAAGCGCGACCTCCCCCCGCACGGGGTTGGCGACCGCGCTCAAAGCGCCACCACCGGCCCGGAGCTTTCCAGGCTCAGCGTATAATTGCGCTCGCCATTATAGTCCCCGGCATAGTCGAGCCGGGTGACGAGGAACTGCCCCCGCATCCGTTCCCCGCTCTCGAAGCTCAGTTCATAATCGTCGATCGCGCCCGCCAGCGCATGGTTGCGAAGCCGCACCTCCGCCGTGGAGCCGGTGAACACGCCCGCCCCCGACACGCTGACCGAGCGGACGCCCGCCCCCGGCAACAGCGTGCGCCATCCGCCGCTGTCCTTGCTGGTGATGTTCACCGCCTCGCCGTTCACGGATAACTGCGTCGTGCGCAGCCCCGCCATGGTGCTATAGGCTACGGGCATATTCCCATCGCCGACCTTCAGCAGGAATGCGCTGCCCTTTTCCACGCTCATGATGCCGTCCTTTCGTTGGAAGGCCGATCGACATTCCGTTCAGGTGGAGCCGAAAGGCGCCTGACCTGAATGTCGACCGGCCGGGTTGAAGTCGTTCAGACAAGGCGCGACAGGCGCACCAGATAATCGACCAGCATCGACCATTGGCCGTCGCTGCTCCTGACGGTCCGCGATTGGTCGAAGCGGACGATCCCGACGGTCCACTCGCCCGCGTCATCGGTCATGGCGCCGGACAGGCCGTCCATCACCGCCTCGATCCGCGCCGCCGCCGCGCCCAGCCGGTCCGGCACATCGGCCCGGTCGATGATCGTGAAGGGCACCCGCACGCTCAGCCCACGGATGCCCTTTGCCCCCCATTCGGTCGCGGCAAGCTGGCCCAGGACCAGCGCGGGCGCCGATTGTTTCGGGGCGCCCATGTCCTCCACGCTGTTGACCAGCGCCATCAGGGACGCATCCCCGCGCAGCGCCGCGACCAGCTTTTGCCGCAGGGGCAGGATTCCGCTCATGGTTCGATCTCCCGCCAGTCGCGCAGCTCGTCCCGCGCCACCCAGCGCCGCACCAGTCCGCGCCCGCTGACCATGATCCGGTCGCCCTCCTCGCGCAGCGTGACGCCCGGCAGGGCCGCCGCGATCCGCGCGCGAACCCGCTCCCTCAGCATGGCTGCCCGCGCCTCCGCCGCCTTGCGCACCCGTTCGACCACGGCGCTCATGACAGCCGCATCCGGCGCCAGGGCCGCCACAATGCACTCACCGCAGCGGGCGGGCGCACCTCCAGCCCATCCCGGCTGGCATGATATTCGCCCGCCAGCCGGATGATGCCATGCCGGATCGCCTCGGGCACGCCTGCACCATCGGCCGCGATTCCGGCCCGATAGGCGACCCGCACCCGCGCGCCCATCCCGGCTGCCGCGCCCTGTCGGACGACCCGCACCCAACCATCGCCATTCCGATCGATGTCGATCGCATAGGCCTCCACCGCCAGCGCAAATTCAGCGCCCGTCGCAGGAATAGCCACCACCCCCGTCACCGCCCGCACCGGACGGATGGACAGGCGCTGCCACTCCCCCGTCACCGGCATCACTTCCGCCACCGCCCGGTCGACCAGTATCTGCCCGGTAAATCGCTCCGCCATGTCGGTCGCCGCGCGCAACAGTTCGCCCAGCAGCGCATCGTCGTCGCCCAGCGAAATCTTCAGATAGCGTTTGAGGTCATCCAGCGCGACGACAGGGGTCGCGGCGCTTTCCATCGTCACGGTCATGCCGCTGTTCCTTTCGATAGGAAGAAACCGTCCGCCCCGGCATTGCGGGACGGACGGCGACAGGTCGGCAGGATCAGCTGGCCGCGAACTTCATCAGCTTGATCGCCTCGCTATTGGCGACCGCGCCGCCGATGCGCTTGACGGCGTAGAAGTTCACGAACGGCTTGTTGGTGTAGGGATCGCGCAGGATGCTGGTCTCACCCCGCTCCGCGATCACATAGCCTTGCTGGAAATTGCCGAAGGCGATGGACAGGCTGTCCGCCGCCACGTCCGGCATGTCCTCTGCCTCGACCACCGGATAGCCCAGCAGCGTGGCGGGCTGGCTGGCCACCAGCGACGGCTGCCACAGGAACGCGCCGTCCGCCGTCTTGAACTTGCGGATGCGCGCCAGCGTGGCACTGTTCATCACGAACGTCGCCCCCTGGCGATAGCTTGCCTTGAGCGACTGGACGAGGTCGATCAGCCTGTCCTGCGGACTGGATGCCGCAAAGCCACCCGACAGGCCCGACGCCACATATTGCAGCGTGCCGAACGCGCGCACCGCGTCCGTTTCACTGGTCGCGGCATAGGTCAGGAAGCCCTTGGGCCGATTGGTGCCACTGCCCGCAACAAACGCCGCACCCTCCGCCTTGGCGAACTCCTCGGCGATCTCGCCCGCCAGCCAGGCCTCAACATCGAACTGGACATCGTCCAGCATCGCCTGGCTCGCCGCCGGATTGGCATAGAGCTCGCCCGATGGCGGCGCGATCTCGTTAAAGACCGGCGTCGCCGTCTCCGGCCGTGCGCCCACCTCGCTGGCCCAGCCGGACGCGATGCCGCCCGTCGTCACCAGCTTGCGATAGCCCGCCGATCCCGTTCGCACGACATTGGCGATCTGGCGAATGGGCGAGATCGCCTTGAGCAGATGGTCGATCTGCGCGTCGATCTCACGCGGCACGGCATAGCCGCCCGCCGCCCCCGTGGCGCCGGAGAAGCTCTTCATCTCCACGCCCGCTTCCAGCCCCTGTCGCAGGTAGCGATCCACAAAAGCCGTTCGTGCCGGGTCCACCACTGTCCCCTTCACCCCATCGAGCGCCGGTCGTGCCGCCGCCACGGCCCGCGCTTTCAGGCCATTGTCCAGTCCCTCGATCCGCGCCTCCAGCGCCGCGATCCGCTCCCCGTGCAGGATCGCATCAAAGCTTTCCTCCAGTGCATCGGCTTTCACTTCGATCATGCTCACTTCTCCTGCTGGTGAAACATAAAGGGCGGCAAGGCCAAAGCCCGCCGCCCTAACTCAATGCCCGTCATGTCCGCGCCTCTCGCGTCCCGGCACCGCTTCATCGCAGAGCCGGACCCATCGCCCGCCCGGCGCGTTGGCCGCAAAACGAATGGAGGCCTTTCATGACGACCTATCTTCCCAATATCTCTTCGCCGGGCGCCTATGGTGCCTTGTCCATCACCGCCAACCCGTCGCTGTCCCCGATGCTGGCGCTCTGGATGCTGCCGCTCAGCATCACCCAGACATGGCTCACCGCATGGGCAAAGCCAGCCCATACCGGCAGCGAGCCTGTGTTCGACGCGCCCGGAGACGGGCAGATCCCCGTCCCCGCCCCCATCGAAGAGAGCAAGGACAGCGCCCTCTTTGCCTGATCCGGGTCAGTCGAGCGCGTGAATGCGCGCCAGCGGCTGCATCGGGTGGGCCACCAGGCTCACCTCCAGGATGTCGAGCGTCGCCAGCCGCCGGGGCCGATCCCCCTCGGCGGCGACGACCCGATAGCCGAAGGACAGCCCGGTGAGCGTGCCCTCCTTCACCAGTCCCGCCGCCCGGCCCGCCGATACCCGCCCGATCACGCGCAGGCCCCGCGCATCTTCCGCGATCCGCTCCACCACGCCCACCGGCCGGGCTGGGTCATGCTGCCACAGGATGGGCAGCGGCCCGTGCCGCGTCAGGCTGTCCGCAAAGGCGCCCGGCGCGATCACGTCCCCGCCCCGGTCCACCCGGTCGAAGATCGCCGCATAGCCCGCAAAGCGCACGCTGCCGTCCGGGCTGTCCGGGGCATCCGGCCCGCTCACGCCCGCACCTCGGGGAACAGGCCCGGCATCACTCCCGCCCTGACCGCCAGCCCGATGAGCAGCAGCATCACCACCACCCGCACCAGCCAGCCCAGCACCGCGCCCCGCGCCGCCCGCTTGGCATCGCGCCACCCGCCCAGCAACGCGCGCAATTCCTTCACATCGTCCGCCGCGCCCCGGTCGGACAGGCCCAGCCGATCCAGCGCCCGGTCCGCGCCGATCATGCTCGCCTCCTCGATGATCGCGCGGATGATCATGATGTCACCGCCTTCCGCCTCCGCCTGTGTCACCAGGCTCGCCAGCATGTCATGGTCCTGCATGGTTCAGCCCTCCGCCCCGGCCGGGGCAAGGCCCAGCATCGCCCGTTTCTCCTCGCCCGACAGGAAGTCCGCCCCCGACACCCGGTCCCACAGCGCCGCCCGGTCGTCGGCCAGCGCCGACACCTTGTTCATGTCCACGCCCAGCGTCAGCTCCGGCATCCAGCCACGCAGCCCCTGTGCCAGCCCGCCCAGGATCATTTCCGCCAGCGGCAGGATCGTCTGCCGCCACAGCGCCTTGTTGGCCTCGCGATAATTGGCATAGCTGTTGTCGCCCGGCAGTCCCAGCAGCATCGGCGGCACCCCGAATGCCAGCGCGATGTCGCGCGCCGCCGCCGCTTTCAGCGCCACGAAATCCATGTCGGCGGGCGAGAGGCTCAGCGCCTGCCAGCGCAGCCCGCCCTCCAGCAGCATCGGCCGCCCCGCATTCTCCGCGCCCTGAAAAGCGGTCTGCAATTCCTCGCGCAGCCGGTCGAACTGCTCGCCGGACAGTGCGGCCCCCTCCGCCCCCTCGAACACCAGCGCCCCCGATGGCCGCGCCGCATTGTCCAGCAGCGCCTTGTTCCACCGCGTCGCCGCATTGTGGATCGCCACCGCGCCGGCCGCCGCGCCCAGACAGCCCAGCCCATAATGATCGTCCAGAGGGTGAAAGGCGCGGCAATGGATGATCGAGGTCCGCCCCGCGCCATCCTCCGCCGGATAGCGGGCCAGCCGCTCACCCACCCGATAGCTGTAGGCCACTGGCCAGCCCGCCGCGTCCGGCTCGACGCTCACCCGCTCGGGCCGCAGGGCAAAGAGGCTCACCGGCTCGCCGTTCGCGCCCGCCGCAATCTGGGCATAGCCATTGCCGTGCAGCAGGATGTGCGCCGCCAATGTCTCCATCAGCACCTGCCCGCCGGACCGCTCCATCACCAGTGCCACCGCGCGCCGGGCATCGTCGGGGGAAGCCGCCGTCGCGATCAGCGCCACGCCGCCCACCGCCTCCCCCACCAGCCGCATCGCCCGCTGCGCCACGGGATTGACCATCACCGCCGCCCGCAACTGCCCGTCATAGCTGCTCGGCCAATCGCCCAGCGGCGCCGCCAGCCCATTCATCCACGCGCGCGAAAGCGCCGGCCGCGACGCATCCGCCGCGGCCTTTCGACCGAACCATTTCATATGATGATGCTCCTTGAGTGGCGCTGATTTAGGTGGTCGGAATTCAGTCCAGACCGAGCCGCAAATTATGCGTTTCGAGAACCTTGAACCGAGTCACATGACTCGGTTCAACGCAGCATATTTCAGTATGTGAGCACCGAAAGCGCAGAAAGTCGTGATTTGCAGGCCGCCATGGGCTGAATTGCGACCGCCTAAACCCGTATCAATCCCATGCTGACCCCCTTGACCGCTGCCGAGGTCCGGTCCGTCACATTCAGCTTCTCGAATATCCGGCGCAGATAGGTGTCCACCGTCCCCGGCGAAATCTCCAATATATCCGCGATCACGCCATTGCTCTTGCCCTGTCCGACCCAGCGCAGGATCTCCACCTCGCGCGGGGAGAGGCCATGGCCGTCGAGCGGCTTGCGCCGTCGCGAGAGGCTGAACCCTTTCAGATGCGCGGCCTGCGCCACCATATGCAGTTCGGTTCGCCGCACATTGCGAGAGAAGTCGGGATCGACCGGCCTGCCCAATATGCCATAGGCATCGCGCCCATGCGGCCCATAGAGCGGCAGGGACAGTGCATCCCCCGCGTCCAGCCCTTCCATCAGGCCCTTGTAGCGTTTCTCGTCCGGCGACAGGTTGAACCGCTCGGCCACCCGGCTCGGCGTATCGGGCCGCCCCGTCGCCATCACCACGCGCAATGTCGGGTCATGCTGGCCATAGCCCATCGCGGCATAGGCATGGACGATCTCCGGCTCGAAACCCTGTTCCAGCAGCGCGATCGCCTCTCCCCTCCGCCCCCGGTCGAACAGGACATAGGCGACTGCCCGAAACCCCTGCCCGGTGAAATATTCCAGCATCAGCGACCATAGCGCGCTGAGGCTCCTCACGCGCTCGATCCTGCCGAACATCTCTCCAATCTCCAGAGCCATATAATCCCCAGAGTGCTGTTATGTGTCTGTGCCAAACGACGCGCGTACCCGTCTCACTGGACACGTCGGCGAACCGCGATCAATCTCCACGCGGCGGACCCTGTATCGATCACGCCCACGCGAACCATCCTGCCCCACGAAAGCGGCGCAAGGCTCATGGATGGAGCCAAAACCGCCAGCCCTGTTCAGGCCACACGCGGCATTCAGCCTCGCTTTGCCCCGCGATCCGGCGTGTTTGCCCTTACCCGGCAATCGCCCGCCCGGCCCTTACCCGGCGATCGAACGCCCCGCCGCACCTAGGCCGCGATCAGTCCTCTACCGATACCGCGCACCGCCGCCGATGTCCTGTCCGACACGCCCAGCTTTTCATAAATCCGCCGCAGATAGGTATCCACCGTCCCCGCCGAGATGCACAATATGTCCGCGATCACACTGTTGCTCTTGCCCCGCGCCACCCAGTCGAGGATCTCTCGTTCCCGTGCCGACAGGGGCTTGCCCTGGCTCGGTTCGCTGGTCGTGAATTCGCATATCCTGAGGTGCGATGCCTGTGCCGACAGGTGCATCTCCCGCACGGATGCCTCGTCCGTACGCGCATCCAGCATCATGCTGCCGATCGCGACATAGGCGTTGCGCCCGGCAGGGCCATAGCAGGGAAGCGTAAAGCCATCGCCCAGTTCCACCGACCGCAGCAGCGCCAGGAACACCCGCTCCTCCTCTGTCGTCTCGACGCCTGCCCACACCTGGGTCCAGCGCAGCGGACGACCCTGCGCCAGCGTCATGCGCGGTACGATGTCGATATTCTCATAATTGCTGCTCAGATAGGCATTGATGACATCCGGGCGGAAACCATGATGAACAGGGGCGCCAATCGGGCCGGGCGGCGTACCCGGTTCGCCATGTCCGCAGGTAAAATAGCAGGCCGCACCATAACCCCGGTCGCGAAAATAGCCGATCATCAACCGCCACAGCAGTGGCAGTGCTTCGCATCGGGCTATTTGTTCGACGATATTCTCCACCGGCTTTCTGGCCCTTATGCGGATTTCTGGATCGAGACTATCATGATTCAAATAGGTCGCCAGTATGTTTTCCTGCGGCGCCGTCACAATATCCTGAAGCCCGGCTGCGCGATTCGTCCCAAAAGGAGATCGGTCAGCGCCCATACCAGCGCATCCGCCCGGTCCGGCGATCGCCCCGGCCCCGCATAGGCGCCGCCTGCCAGCATGCCGCACATCTCGTCCTCCAGCCGGGCGAACATCCCGGCATGCACCACCTTGCCCGCCTCATAGAGGGTCGCGACCGGCTCTGCCCGCGCCACCTTGCCGCGAGAGGCATGGACGAGCCGCACCGGCAGCCCAGCATCGGCGGCGCGCAGCACGGATTCCACCATCGCACCGCCATTATTGGCCTCCGCCACGATCCGGTCCGCGCCCCATCTGTGATGCGCACCCGCCACCGCCCGCGCCCATGTCTCGGGCGTCGCGCGCTCCACGCTGGCGTCGTCGATCACATGGCCGCGCCCGTCCGACCCGATGCCGACCACCACGATGCCGCACGCATCGCCGGTGCTGCCCGCCGGGGGATCGACACCCACCACGACCCGGCGCAGCAGCGGCGCTTCACCCGAT
>DASVMZ010000059.1:0-3860 GCA_036384115.1 Sphingobium sp. | reverse complement strand
ATCACGTCGTCCTTGGTCAGGCGGCCGTCCTTGCCGGTGCCCTTGATCCTGCTGGGGTCGAGGCCATGCTCCAGCACCAGGCGGCGGACCGCAGGCGACAGGGTGACGCTGCCGCCATCCTCGGCCGGGGCCGATGCCGCTGGTGCAGGCGCGGCACTTTCCGCCCTGGCGGGTACAGCAGCCGGGTCAGCGGCGGCGGCGGGCTTGGCACCAGCCGCACCTTCCTCGATCGTGGCGATGGCGGTGCCGACATTGACCGTGTCGCCCTCCGCGACGAGCTGTGCGCCCAGCACGCCCGCGACGGGGGACGGTACATCGACCGCCACCTTGTCCGTCTCCAGGCTGACGATGGGTTCATCCACCGCCACCACGTCGCCGGGCTTCTTGAGCCACTGGCCGACGGTCGCTTCGGTAACGGATTCGCCCAGCGCGGGAACTTTGATTTCGATTGCCATGGGTGGTCTCTATCCTTCGGGTCCGTCGCTCGCGCGACCTAGGCCTTCTTCTGGCGTTTGATTTCCTCGCGGACACTATGGCCCAGCGCGTCGGCGATAAGGGCGCCCTGCTCGGCAAGGTGCCGCTTGGCGAGGCCTGTGGCGGGCGAGGCCGCCGCCTTGCGCCCGGCATAGCGCGCCCGCATGGGTGCCTTGCCCGCCGCATCCAGCGCCTGCTCGATGAACGGCTCCACAAAGAACCATGCGCCATTGTTGCGCGGCTCCTCCTGACACCAGATCACCTCTTCGAGATGTGACATCCGTGCAAGCCGCACCGCCAATGCCTCGGTCGGGAACGGATAGAGCTGCTCCACGCGAACGATTTGCGTATTCTTGTCCCCCGCCGCGTCCCGCGCCTCGATCAGATCATAGGAAACCTTGCCGGAACACAGCACCAACCGCCTCGTCTCCGTATCGGGAGCTGGATTGGTATCCGACAACAGTCGCATGAAGTGCGTGCTGCCCTGGAAATCCTCCGTCTTGCTGACCGCCAGCTTGTGGCGCAGCAGCGATTTGGGTGTCATAATGACGAGCGGCTTGCGGAACGGACGCAGCATCTGACGGCGCAGGATGTGGAAATAATTGGCAGGCGTCGTGCAATTGGCAACCTGGATATTACCCTCGGCGCACAATTGCAGGAAACGCTCCAATCGCGCCGAACTATGCTCCGGCCCCTGTCCCTCATAACCATGGGGCAGCAACATGACGAGACCGTTGGCGCGCAGCCATTTGGCTTCCGAAGCGGCAATATACTGGTCGATGATGATCTGCGCGCCATTGGCGAAGTCACCGAACTGCGCCTCCCACAGTACCAGCGTCTTCGGGTCCGCCATGGCAAAGCCATATTCAAAACCCAGCACGCCATATTCGGACAGGGTGCTGTCGAGCACCTCGAACCGGCCATGCGGCACGGTGGACAGCGGAACGTAGCGCGCCTCCGTATCCTGATCGACCCAGACCGAGTGACGCTGGCTGAAAGTCCCTCGCCCGGAGTCCTGTCCCGACAGGCGGACGCCATACCCCTCCGACAAGAGCGAACCGAAAGCCAGTGCCTCGCCGGTCGCCCAGTCGAAATTCTTGCCCGATGCAAACATCTCCGCCTTGGCTTCGAGGATGCGGCGCAGCGTCTTGTGAACGTTCACGCCTTCGGGAATGGTGGTCAGGGTCTTGCCGAGACTGTCAAACAGCTTGGTGCTAAGCGCCGTATCGACATTCTGCCGCGCGGTTTCCGCATTGGCAGGCTGATGCAGGCCAGACCAGCGCCCTGCGAACCAGTCGGCCTTGTTGGCCTTGTAGCTCTTGGATGCCTCGAACTCGTCTTCGAGCTGCGCGACAAATTCGTCGGCGACACCCTGAGCATAGCTGCCGTCGATCACGCCAGCGGCCTGAAGCCGGGCCGCATAAACCTCGCTCACCGGAGGATGCTGACGAATCTTCGCATACATCAGCGGCTGGGTGAAGCTCGGTTCGTCACCCTCGTTATGGCCGAAGCGGCGATAGCACCACATGTCGATTACCACGTCGCGGTGGAAAGTCTGGCGATATTCGATAGCCAGCTTGCAGGCGAAAGTCACCGCCTCCGGGTCATCGCCGTTGACGTGCAGGATCGGTGCCTGCACACCCTTGGCAACATCGCTGGGATAGGGCGAACCGCGGGAGAATTGCGGACTGGTGGTGAACCCTATCTGGTTGTTGATGACGAAATGAATGCAACCGCCTGTGTTATAGCCGCGAACGCCGGAAAGACCGAAACATTCCCACACGATGCCCTGGCCAGCAAAAGCCGCATCGCCATGGATCAGCACCGGCAACACCTGCTCATGCTTGCCAAGGTCGTCACGAAAAACCTGCTGGGCGCGGACCTTGCCCAACACGATAGGGTCTACCGTTTCCAAATGGGACGGGTTCGGAACCAGCGACATATGCACCTTGATTCCGTCAAATTCGCGGTCAGTGGAAGTGCCCAGATGATATTTCACGTCGCCCGAGCCGCCGACATCCTCGGGATTGGCGGTGCCGCCGGAAAATTCGTGGAATATGACACGGAAGCCCTTGGCCAGCACATTTGCCAACACGTTGAGACGGCCGCGGTGCGCCATCCCATAGACGATCTCGCGCACGCCCTGCTGACCACCATATTTGATCACTGCTTCAAGCGCGGGAATCATGGACTCGCCACCATCAAGACCGAAACGCTTGGTACCAACATATTTGCGGCCCAGGAATTTCTCATACTGCTCGCCGTGGATGACCTTGGACAGGATCGCTTTTTTGCCTTCGGGCGTGAAGTCGATCGACTTGTCCGCGCCTTCCATGCGGTCCTGAAGAAAACGGCGCTCATCGACATCGGCGATATGCATATATTCCAGGCCAACATTGCCGCAATAATTTGCGCGCAGAATGTTGACCAGTTCGCGGACAGTTCCCCATTCGAGGCCGAGATGACCGCCCAGATAGACGCGGCGATCAATGTCAGCCCCTGAAAATCCGTGATATTCGGGCGTCAGATCAGCGGGAAGGTCGCGCTGGGTCAGTCCCAGCGGGTCGAGATTTGCAGCGAGATGTCCACGCACGCGATAGGTGCGGATCAGCATCATCGCGCGGATAGCGTCGGCCGCCGCACCTTCAACCTCAGCCTCACTGATCGCCGCACCAGCTTTTTTGGCAGACGCCTTGACCGCGACCGCCATCTGCGTGGGATCCATCGCTGCGGTCAGGTCGTCGGTCGTATTGAGCGGCCAACCGCGCCTTTCCCAGCTGGGTCCCTGCTCGATTTCAGCGCCGGGCAATCCGTCGCCTATCTGACCTTCATATCCCATTGCCGTTTCCAATCGCCTGCGTTAGGGCCGGGTATGGTCGACCTGTTTACCAGCACCCGGCCATGCGGTCCGCCCCCGTCGTCGGTTTATTCATGAAGCGAAAACAGGTCCCTTCCCGGAGACCGGAGAGGGGCGCGCCTGCGCCCTTCCATTTATTCCGCTTCACATTAGCCGCAAGATAGCCTGAACCGTACCGTCGCCTCGCGGATAAATCCGTAGTCCGTCCGGACCCGCACCAGAGCACGGGTCCGGGTTAAAAAATCATCCCTTGAGGACTTGGACGAGTGTGGAGCCGAGTTCCGAGGGGGAGGCTGCGACGCGGATGCCTGCGGCTTCCATCGCTGCGATCTTGCTCTCGGCATCGCCCTTGCCGCCGGACACGATCGCGCCGGCATGGCCCATGCGACGGCCCGGAGGCGCCGTGCGGCCCGCGATGAAGCCCGCCATCGGCTTCTTGCGGCCACGCTTCGCCTCGTCGATCAGGAACTGCGCGGCCTGCTCTTCCGCGTCGCCGCCGATCTCGCCGATCATGATGATCGACTTCGTC
>DASVMZ010000058.1:0-16492 GCA_036384115.1 Sphingobium sp. | reverse complement strand
CTTTTTGGGGTAGCTGTCAGTCGAGATGAATGTACGGAATTAGCGCGCAATCTTGCCTTCCGATTTAAGGAACCTGGAAAGGCGGGTTTCGGCAAGAGCAGTCGCACTGGCGGGAGACTCGGAAAGGCTCGAGTTGGTCGATGGCTGACTGCCAGCTTTCGGCAGATTAGAGAATGGTCCATTTCCGCTCAGATTGTCGAAGTCGACCCATTCCAGCCGCTCAGCGCCCTAATTTTGAGCCCTAGGTCCAGACCGTCTGCTCTGCCGTATTTAATCGAACTGCCAGAAAGCGCTTACTGTTCCAAACGGTGCATGTTTGGCTTCCCGATCTTCGATCTCATTAATCGAGCGCATGGGTGGTATGCTCGCATTCAGGCAGGCGCATACCAGCCGCCACCCAACGCCCGATAGGAAGCTACAGCCGCACGCGCGCTTTCGGTTTGCGCCTGAGCGCGAGCGTCGCGCGTGTCGAGCAGTCGGCGGTCCGCGTCGAGGACTTCGATCAGGCTGACGACGCCGCCCTTATAGGCCGCGAGCGAAGCACCCTTAGCACGGTCTAACGCGGTTTCGCCGCGGAAAAGCGTGGTCTCCTGCGCTTCGCGTTGGACAAGCGCGGTGAAGGCGTTCTCCACATCTTCCGACGCGCGCAGGACCGCCAGGCGATAAGCCGCCAGCGCTTCGGCATTGGCCCCCTTTGCGGCCGCGATCTCGGCATCGACCCGCCCAAAATCGAACAGCCGCCAGCGCAGCCCAAGCACGCCCTGCACCTGGTTCGCGCCGCCCGTGAACATGTTCCCAGCCAAAGTCGTGGAGCTGCCGATGAGGCCGCTTATCGAAAATTTGGGGAAATAATCGGAGACGGCGACGCCGATGTGGGCATTGCTCGCCGCGAGCTTGCGCTCGGCAATGATGAGGTCCGGGCGGCGGCGGAGAAGATCGGCAGGCGTGCCGACATCGGCAATGGCCGGGGCCGTGGGAATGGGCATTGGGGCCGCGAGCGCATCACGATAAGTGCCGGGCTGCGCGCCCAGCAGCACGTCGAGCGCATTCATCGCCGCGTCAAGGCCGATACAGAGCGCTGGCACGCTTGCTTCGACCTGGGTCAGCGCGCCTTCGGCCTGACTTTTGAAAAGCGCCGCGTTACGTTTCCGCCTTATCCGAGAGGCGGATTTATATGGGAGGAGATAGCTTAGGCGTATAATGCTTACTTGATTGCCAGGAAGATGGGGTCAATGCTACTTTGGGCAACAAACTCTGAAAGCTCAGCATGCCTAGTTATTTCCTCTCCGTCAAAGCAACCGCCCTAGCTATGATGGCCATCGGATGTTCGCCGACCTTTGCAGCTAATAATCTTGAATGCATGAATTTGCCAATGGGAGCTGCCGAGCAGACAGTTTTAGATCGCCATCATGAAGCTCGAAGAGGCGACGATAATCGGTCTGCGGCTGTGCAGACGGTAATACAGTCTCGCGCAAGGATATGCGCATATCTGAACGGCTGGTCGCAACCAGCGACGAATTTAGCATTTTGGCATAGGTGGCTGCAAGTCCAACGGGGTCTAGTTCCGCTCATTTTCAGTGCCGATGAAGAAGCGCGGCTGAAAGTTGCGCTCCAGCCAATGCGCTCGCGATTGATTGCGCTATTCAAGGCTGACGTTTCTGCTCAAGCAAAGGGGGAAAATCCGCCACCTCCCGCCAACGACAACGCGTTCCAGGAATTTAATGTGCTATTGAAGACGGCTAAAATCCCGCAGAATGCGTCAAATGAGGAACGATTAGGCGGCTGGCTTTATGCGACAGGTTCTCAGGAGGCAGTGGTAGATGCATTCTCAGCTCAGTGACTGCTGCACCATATTACGACCTATTAGCAAAATGCCGCGATCATGGCAGTTTCCACAGCATTCGTTTCGTTAGATAACGCAGGTCGCTATAATCTGGATACTCTGCAATGAAGCTAAACTTAGCCCGTTTGATGAATAGGCTACACGTATAGTTGTCAAGAAAGGCTGTCCTTGTGCCGCTTGAGCTTACCGGACGACAGCTTTTTATCAAGCCATCCCTGCTTATTCCGATCAACACTGCACTGGTACTTTCAAGCGAGTAACGAAGCGCAGTCGCTGGATAGTCATCCGCCTGTATCGAGATGGCGAGATTACCCGCTGAAGGTTGGAGACGGTCGGCTGGTGATGTTTCATCAGCAGGGTAATTGATGACCCCGTTATTGTATGCGGGGTTGGTGAACGCAAAGATCTTAAGGCCGGAGGGTCCGCTCTGCGGATCGATGTAGAAGCTGAACTGCACATCGACAAACCCCTTGCGGAGCGGCAATGCCATGCCCGGGAATATTTGAAATGTAGCTGACTTTGTGAGTTGCGCACACGCGGCTTGCGCTATTTTAGGCAGTGCCTGCGAGCCAATCTCGCACGAGGAGGGCTTACCTTTCGGGTCCAACCAAAGTCTAACCTTCAAAGACAGCCCCGCACCAATTGTCGAGGGATCAATATCGAAGGCTTTGGAGTCGGGCGCGAAATTTAGGTTGCCTGCGCCATCTAACTCAACGTTGTCGGGTGTTATATTGATAGCTGCCAACGGCAGGGTCCGATCCTGCTCAGCCGAAACCGATTGCGCATTTGAGCTTGTCGCAACCACTAGATTGAGCGCAGCCGTGCAAGCCAACAACACAGAGCCGACAGGCGGCAAAAACCGTTTCCCCATGCCGTTATTATGTCAGTACTGGATGTCACGAGCAACAGTAGACCGGCCCATTACGAATTGGATCGAGCTGCAGCTAATCTTGTCGTAATCCAGCCCTCCGTTCGCTTGGGACCACACCGGCCGTACCCCGCAGGACACATCAGGACCGGGACGCGGCTACGGCTGGGGTGCTCAGGTGGGTTCGCGGATGCCTCGTGGGCGCTGGGCAACTTCTGGTCTCCACAGAGCGGTCAGAAGGAAAATTCTTTATCAGCGCATCGCAGTACAAGCGAACCCTTTCAACCGCGAACGACCTTTGGTCTCCCCCGCCGAAGGTCAAGTAGCTTGGCATCAAAATCTTGAAGAAGATGTGCCCCACTCTTGATGTCGCCCTGCTTGAAGGCCGCATACGACGCCTCCAGGATCGACTGCGCTTCAGGGATGGCTGCTTTGTCTTTAATGCGGTCGAAAGAGACAGGGAGGCCACGACGCAGATTGTCGTAAGCTCTGTCGAGGGTCATCGCTTCTTCCTCCCACTCCTCTTTGCGAAACCCAAGCGAGGCACCGCCCAGAACGTATGAGATGTAGTTGCGATAAGACCAAAACCGATCGAACCCATACGCCTTTTCTTTTTCTCTCTCGTTCATGCAGTCCTGCATCTCCGCTCGCTTTTGCAATATCTCTCATAGGTTAGGAACCGCATCAACTGGAAGTATGCCAAGCATTTCAGCTTTCTACCCCCCGCAAATCTTCTCACACGGCACCCCGTCCCCGTCGCCGTCCAGTCGCCCCACGCCGCAGTCGTTGAGGTAGTGATACGCCTCCTCGCAGCTATCCATCTGGCCGCACTTCCACTTGGTCCCGCACTGGCCCCCACGGCGCTCGGAGACGGCCTCAACGGCCCTCGTAAAGCCTTGGACACTGGCCGGCACTACCGGGGCCTGTGGGGCTTCTACGGCGGCCTCCTCGGGCCTGTCCTCGGGCCTGTCCTCGGGCCTGTCCTCGGTGAGGAACCGTTGGGCGACCCAGCAGGTTCCTTCAGGCCGTTCAGTCGCCGCCCAGTCCTTCCTGACCTCCCCGACTGCCACTTCGTCCGCGAGGGACAGCTTGGCCATGATGGCAGCAGAAGAGCGCGGTTCGACCCTGCAGTTCAGGTACTCCCTGTCTGGATGCGCCAACCGTTGCGGTCGGCCGGCACCGGCCACCCACCTGTCGATGGCGTTTTTCCTTTGGAAACCGATGCGCCGATTTCGCCGTCGACGTAGGCATCAAGCTCGTCGAGTTCGGCAAAAACGTCAGCCTGATAGCGGATGTAGTACGAACTACTCGGCTTCATATAACGATATTCAAAACTGCCGTGTTGGTCACTGAGGTAATCAACCAGCTTTTTAGCGGCCGGCAGAGCAAATCCGTCAGCCTCGCTAAGGTCAAAAAGTTTCTTCAGATTGTGCCTCAGGCTGCCGCTGCGAAGTTCGGCCTCGGTGTGCCCGGTGTGGGTGAGGTAGGCCTTCAAGTAAAGCTCAACAGCGAAGCCTAGCAGCAAATGATATGAAAGCACGAACGTCGTGTCGTCTGGCACTTTATAACGATCAGCACTTATTACGATCAAGTATGTTGACTGAACATAGCCTTTTGCGGTGCTATAAGTGCGGATCGCATCTGACATATTCGCCCCTTTGTCCTTAACCTATTAATCGCGGTTGGTTCTCAACTTTCCAGTGGCGTAGGCAGAGATACGCCCATTTCGGACCCAATGGTCTCACAAACCGCCTCCCGGCTGACATACCATCTGGCACGTCAAGGGGAGACATTCGGACCATGCAGGTATCTCGCAGGAAATTCATGCTGTCGCTCGTGGCAGCTGCGGCGGTCGGCATGGGCCTTGAGGACGACGGGGAAGCAGCAAGGCGGTCTCGCAGCAGGTTATTCGAGAGGGTCAGGAGGACTATATGAGCGGGCAGCAGATAGGAGGCTGATAATCATCACCACCGAGAGGCCTATGAGGAAGAATGGGAAGCCTGCGTCTGCTGTCCATAAGTCTTCGTTCTCTGCCACTGAATAACTGGGGTCATCTGAAGCGACACGAACGACAAGGGTTGCCCCGACCGGATGCTGGCGCATGACCTCGCACCCTATAGTCCGCCCCGCGTACGTCCCCCCTGCTGAAAGATAGCTGTATTCCACAACGCAAGTATTCTTAGCGTTATCAGCGTCGGATCGAGTGACAGAGGCGCTGACATTCGCGCCCTCACGCAACACGATGGAGCGGTGATAGAAGTCCCGCAGCCCTAGTGGAACCAGAACGATGAAGATCAAGATGGCGATTGCCACGCTGATAGGAGGAACGCCTAGGTCACGTATTCCCCGCACCCAGCCCTTTCGGACCCAACCCAGCTCATCACGTGTGTACCGCTGAAGCCGCTTTTGATAGGGTCGTAAGACTAGCCTCATGGCTAAGATGTTGGCGAGCAGCGCCGGAGTGAAAAACGCGAAGAACCCCACGATCGATGTCGGGATGATAGGCGCGTCGTGGAATACCTGCCAATAAATCCACCCCGCAACCAGTCCGCCGATCACGAGCGTCACTCCTTTAGCTCGTGCGGAGTAGGTTTTAATCTTCTCCTCAGCATCGAAATACTCATCTTCAGTCACGACGACAGAAATTTCGCTCTTTGGCGGTGAGTAGAAGAAGCTATTCCCATCATGGTGGAAAAACTGCCCAATCTTTCCCTGCAGCGGATCAGCGGTGTACGTCATTCCCCCTCCTACTCAGCTTCGAAGATTTTAGCACCACGGCTCCCTACGACCCGTCCAGCGCCTTGCCAGACCCTCGCTGACCAGCACGTCCCCCAAAGACTGCCCGTGACGCACAAGCACCCGCAGCTTCCGGCCGTAGCGGTCCTCGTCGCGCCCGTCAGGAGCCTGCTGAACTTCGAATGGTCCGGCGTTGATCAGCTCCTGCAGCCGCTGGGTCGCGCGGGTCCCGAGGTTCGCCTCGACGGTGCAGCGGGGCGGATGGGTCTCGGGGGCATCGATGTCAGCCACCCTGATCTTCACGCCCTCAAGCCAGATGGTGTCGCCGTCCACCACGCAGTTCCTACCGCCGCCTGTATGGCAAAGCGAGAAGGTCGTAGAGGGCGCTGGAAGTGCCGTAGGAGCGCCGTTTGAGCCTGCTGGGACGACGAGGCTGGCGACGCCTCCAAGGGTCCCTGCGAGGGCTGCAGCGCCCAGAATGAGGTAGCTGTTCATTGCAAGAAATCGCTATTAAGTTCAGATTGGTGGTGTGACTTGAGCGCCTGCGAACGGGCGCATGTCGCCATCATCTGGTTGCGGCCCTTCTCCACAATTTCCACCGTGCATGCAGTCTGCGAGGCGGTTCATGACCAGCCTGACCCGCATCTTGTCCACACAATTTACATCATCACCGGGCCGGAACACGATGATAGGTGAAAAGACTGCCTTTTGATAATCTTGAAGGCGCTCATGAAGCTGAAGCCACTCGACGCGCGACCCATTCCAAGAAAGCTCTCCAGAAGCATTCAAGGCAATGTCAATTCGGACGGGTGGCAAGACCGTCATGGCCTGGGAGCGGTGCCAATCGAATGGTGGACATTCCGTTGGCGGCAGGGCGGCAACCCATGCGCATCCCACAATGGCGGCGCACCAGAACATCAGACCTATCATCGGCGGGCTGGGTTTCATTTTTAGCCGCTTCGATTGCACTTACTTAAAGACGACCTGACCACCGAAGCAGCCGGGCCAGTAAAGATACTCCACCAAGGTCAGGTGGAGCCTCTCGGGTCGCAGCGTCCACATACCGGCAGGGCCTCACCGAGACGTTAAGAAATCCCGATTGCACCCAGAATGGACGCATCTCAGGGTTCTCCTGCTGCTCCTTGGGAAGACACCGTCACTGAAGACGCTACGGGCACTCAGTCAGGAAATAAGTTATCTGTCGGAAAGTGCCTGTCTGCCTAACCGGGCAGCCGCTAACTGCCTCCGCTGCCTTTCGAGCATTGTCATAGAACGTGGCGTTGATTTCCTTGTAAAGATACAACTTTCCCAATGAAACCTTCACCTCCTTGCCCTTAACGAGGACGCGATAGGTGGTTCCGTCATCGCTGGTACACGCAGCGTTATGTTTCGGTTCCGATTTATTCGCATTCGGCATTTCAGGCGCTTTTGGAGTTACCTTTGCTCTACCGTCCCGCATTGCGTCCAAATGAAGCCATAGGTTTACCGCCGCCTCCCCCAAAGATTTGCAAAGGGTCGGGAATGCGTCGGCTGAAGGATTTAATGTAAACCCGAGCGATCTGGCATACGTGAGAGCCCAATCCCGCCAAAATTCCACTAGGCCTTCGCTGTCGTAGGCTTCCAGCATCTCGCGGCAGTCAATGTAGTCTTGTTCGGTATCCGCGCGAGATTCGTAGAGTGCTTTAGGGGCCGGCAATCCCCAATTGTGTTTCTCTTGAGCTACTATCTCGCTCGTTAGATATGTGCCCGCGAGATAGCCAATGAGCTCTTCGTTCAATTCATCAAACGAATTAGGTGTGCCTGTAGCAAGTCTCTCAGCCTTCGCCACGATCCGGTCGTAAAGTTCCGCTGCGGCCCTGTAGCGGTCCTCAGCACCGGCCGCCCTTAACGTTTTCGCCCCTAAGGTACGCTTCAACTCAACATTTGGCGCGGGGATGAATGGGCGCAGCTCCGCTGGAAAGATTCGGCGATAGCTAAGCCGACCCGTTTTCCCATCCCTTTGTAGATATTCCACAGACGCACCCAAAATTGCCGCTCCCGACCGCCCAAATGTACCGGGTCGGTCATAGAAAGTCACGCAATTGCGAGCTCTTCAGCGTTTGCGGGGCCTAAAGTGGCCCCTGGTGCCCAGAAGAGGACTCGAACCTCCACGACCTTGCGATCGCCAGCACCTGAAGCTGGTGCGTCTACCAATTCCGCCATCTGGGCACGGGGTAGGCGGGGGCGGATAGCCGTTAGGGTGTTGCCTTGTCAATCGCGCCCGGCCCAAATATTTGCGGCCTTTACTCTTTCGCCCGGTTGTCTCGCGCCGCCGCCTGTTGCAAGGGGAGACAGGAGAGACGAACGCGCGTTCCGGCGTACTATCTGGGACGCGATTCTGGAACGCTATTCTGGCAGGGACACGGACTCCATCATGAAACGGGCTTTGGCATGACTCAGGCTTTGGTGACGATTTTCGGCGGCGGCGGGTTCCTCGGCCGCTATGTGGCGCAGGAGTTGCTGACGCGCGGCATGCGGGTGCGTGTGGCGGAACGCGATCCGTCGGGCGCGATCCGCGTTAAGACGCTGGGTGGCCTGGGGCAGGTGCAGCTGGTGTCGGCGGACATCACCAAGCCCGCCAGCGTGGCGCGCGCCGTGGAGGGCGCTGACGCCGTCGTCAACCTGGTCGGCATCCTGAACGGCGCCTTCGCCAAGGTGCATGTCGACGGCGCAGCTACGGTGGCCAAGGCTGCGGCGGACGCTGGCGCGAAGGCGCTGGTCCATATCTCCGCCATCGGCGCGGACCCCGAAAGCCCATCCGCCTATGGCCAGAGCAAGGGCAAGGGCGAGGAGGCCGTGCGCGTCGCCTTCCCGGCCGTGACGATCATCCGCCCCTCGATCATTTTCGGGCGAGAGGACCAGTTCACCAACCGCTTCGCCGGGATCGTCCGCATAACCCCGGTCGTGCCGGTGATCGGCGCGACGACGAAGTTCCAGCCGGTCTATGTCGTCGATGTCGCGCGCGCCATCGCGGCCGCGGCGCTGGAGGCCGTCTATAAGGGCAAGACCTTTGAGCTTGGCGGCCCGGAAGTGCTGAGCATGCTCGACATCAACGCCCTGATCGCTAGGGCAATCGGCCATCCGGCGCGCAGCTTTCTGCCGGTTCCGGCCCCGATCGCCTCGGCAATTGCCGCCATCCCCGGCAGCCCGCTGACTCGTGACCAGTGGAAGATGCTGCAGAAGGACAATGTCGTGGCGTCCGGCGCGGCGGGCTTTGGCGATTTCGGCATCGCGCCGACGCCGATCGCGGCAGTCGCCGACGCATGGCTGGTGCTGTATCGCCGACATGGCCGCTTCGCCGGCCGCGTCCAAGCCTGATCCGCATTCCATTCCGGCTGTCCTGACGACAGCCTGTCCCCCGGGCGTCGCCCAACGGAGTTCATCACCGCATGGACATACATTATCTGACCGTCATCCTGCTCGGCATCGTCGAGGGCCTGACGGAATTCCTGCCAGTGTCCTCCACCGGGCATCTGATCCTGGCGAGCGAATTGCTCGGCTATGATTCCTCGCAATGGGCGATGTTCAACGTCATCATCCAGCTGGGCGCGATCCTGGCGGTGGTCGTCCTTTATTGGCGGACCTTCTGGGCGGTGGCCGTCGGTCTGATCCAGCGCAATCCGGTATCCTGGCGATTCCTGCGCAACCTGGTGGTGGCATTCATCCCAGCGGCGGTGATCGGCCTCGCCCTCCATGATAAGATCGAGATGCTGCTGGGCGAACCGAAGGTCGTCGCGGTGGCCCTGATCGTCGGCGGCGTGGCGATCCTGATCATAGAACGGCTGATCAAGAGCGCGACCATCGTGGGCATAGCCGAAATTCCACTGGTTCGCGTGATCGGCATCGGCTTCATTCAGTGCATATCGATGATTCCGGGCGTCAGTCGGTCCGGCGCGACGATCATGGGCGCGCTGACCCTGGGCGTCGAGCGGCGGACGGCGGCGGAGTTCAGCTTCTTCCTCGCGATCCCCACCATGCTGGGCGCAACCACGCTGGAGCTTTTCAAGAACCATGACAAGCTCACGACGGGCGGCGTCAGCTGGCTGGACATCGGCATCGGCTTTGCCGTGTCCTTCGTCGTCGCGATTCTGGTCATCAAATGGTTCGTCGGCATTGTGTCAAAGCATGGCTTTGGCCCTTTCGCCTGGTACCGAATCGTGGCTGGCGCAGCGGCCCTCATATGGCTCAGCATGAAGTAGGGCCGTATCGGCCGTATATTGCGTAACATTATGTCGTGTCAGCGAACATATCTGTAAAAGAGGCAGTAAATTAGGTAAGTTAAACTGTCCTAATTGTCACTATTTCCGTGACTCCCGCGGTTTTGCGCGCTATTTAGGCGCGCGAAACGAAGGGACTGCGCATGGCTGATACTCCAATGCTGAAATTCGTCGGGACTGGGCAGGCCTATCCCGAAAAGCGGACCGCTGACGACCGCGCGGCGGACTTCAACGAAATCAGCCGCACCTTCGTCACCGAGAAGGCGACGGAGCAAGCCTCGCGTTGCTCACAATGCGGCGTGCCCTATTGCTCGACCCATTGCCCGCTGCACAACCATATTCCCGACTGGCTGCGCCTGACCGCCGAGGGTCGCCTGCGCGAAGCCTATGAGCTGAGCAATGCGACATCCACCATGCCGGAAATCTGCGGCCGCATCTGCCCGCAGGATCGCCTGTGCGAGGGCAATTGCGTCATCGAATTTTCCGGTCATGGCGCCGTCACCATCGGCAGCGTCGAGAAATACATCACCGACACTGCCTGGAAGGAAGGCTGGGTCGAGCCACTGGTGCCCGGGGCTGATCGCGGCCAGTCGGTCGGCGTGATCGGCGCTGGTCCGGCGGGGCTGACGACGGCGGAATATCTCCGCGCGGCGGGCTATGAAGTGCATATCTACGACCGGCATGACCGCGCTGGCGGCCTGCTGACCTATGGCATTCCCGGCTTCAAGCTGGAGAAGGACATCGTCATGCGGCGGGTGCAGCGCCTGAAGGACGGCGGCATCATCTTCCACGAAGGTTTTGAGGTCGGTCGCGACGCGACGATGGAGCAGTTGTGCGAGAAGCATGACGCGATCCTGATCGCCACCGGCGTTTATAAGGCGCGCGACATACGCGCGCCAGGCGTTGGCGCGCCCGGCGTCGTCAAGGCGCTCGACTTCCTCACCGCCTCCAATAAGGCGAGCTTCGGCGACCATGTTCCAAGCCATGAGGACGGATCGCTGCATGCGAAGGGCAAGAATGTCGTCGTTATCGGCGGTGGCGACACCGCCATGGACTGCGTGCGCACCTCCATCCGCCAGGGCGCAAAGTCGGTGAAGTGCCTCTACCGCCGCGACCGGGACAATATGCCCGGCTCGCAGCGCGAAGTCGCAAATGCGGAAGAGGAAGGCGTCGAGTTCGTCTGGCTCACCGCGCCCATCGCTTTCGAGGGCACGGACAAGGTGACCGGCGTCAAGGTGACCAAGATGCGCCTCGGCCAGCCTGACGCCTCTGGCCGCCGCGCGCCAGAGCCTGATCCCGGCAGCGAGTTCAGCCTGGAGGCCGATCTGGTCATCAAGGCGCTGGGTTTCGATCCGGAGGAACTGCCCCGGCTGTTCGGCGCGGACGATCTGTCCGTCACCCGCTGGGGCACGCTGCGCGTCGATCATCGCACGATGATGACCTCGCTCGACGGCGTGTTCGCGGCGGGCGACATCGTGCGCGGCGCTTCGCTGGTCGTCTGGGCGATCCGGGACGGCCGCGACGTGACAGACCATATGCACGCCTATCTGAAGGCGAAAGCTGTGGCGAAGGCAGGCGAGAGGGTCGCGGCCTAAACCAATCACAACTCCCCGTTCGGTTCGAGCTTGTCGAGAACGGGAAACAAGGTTCCCGGACAAGCTCGAACCGAACGGATTACGAGGAGGCGAAGATGTCCCACACTTCCTTCATGGCTGACGAACAAGAACGCGCGCGCATTGCCGAAAATGGCATGTACCGCCCCGATTTCGAGGGCGATGCCTGCGGTGTTGGCCTCGTCGCAGCGACCGATGGCAAGCCTTCGCGGCGGGTCGTGGCGAGCGCCATCGATGCGTTGAAGGCGGTGTGGCATCGCGGCGCTGTCGATGCAGACGGCAAGACCGGCGACGGCGCGGGCATCCATGTCGACCTGCCGGTGCGCTTCTTCGACGATGCCATCGCCGACGCGGGCCACAAGCCCCTGCCCAACCGCCTTGCCGTCGGCATGATCTTCCTACCGCGCACCGACCTTTCCGCGCAGGAAACCTGCCGCACGCTGGTTGAGGCGGAGATTATCGATTCCGGTTACAAAATCTATGGCTGGCGTCAGGTGCCAGTCGACGTGTCGGTGATCGGCGAGAAGGCGCAGCGCACGCGCCCGGAGATCGAGCAGATCATGATCGCCGGGCCGATGCCCGAGGAACTGGACATGGCGGAGTTCGAAAAGGAACTCTACCTGATCCGCCGCCGCATCGAGAAGAAGGTGATCGCCGCGCAAATCAACGATTTCTACATCTGCTCGCTGTCCTGCCGGTCAATCATCTACAAAGGGCTGTTCCTCGCCCAGTCGCTCTCGGTCTTCTACCCGGACCTGCAGGACGATCGGTTCGAGAGCCGCGTTGCGATCTTCCACCAGCGTTATTCGACCAACACCTTCCCGCAATGGTGGCTCGCCCAGCCGTTCCGCACTCTCGCCCATAATGGTGAGATCAACACGATCCGCGGCAACACCAACTGGATGAAGAGCCACGAGATCAAGATGGCGGCGCTGGCCTTTGGCGAGCAGTCGGAAGATATCAAGCCGGTGATCCCGGCTGGCGCATCCGACACGGCGGCGCTTGATGCGGTGTTCGAGGCGATCTGCCGCGCCGGACGCGATGCACCGACCGCCAAGATCATGCTGGTGCCAGAGGCTTGGCAGGCGACTGGCGAGACGCCGGAATCGCACCTGCACATGTATAATTATCTCGCGTCCGTCATGGAGCCGTGGGACGGTCCCGCCGCACTGGCGATGACCGATGGCCGCTGGGTCGTCGCGGGCGTCGACCGCAATGCACTGCGCCCGCTCCGCTTCACGCTGACGGCGGACAATCTGCTGATCGTCGGGTCCGAAACCGGCATGGTCGTGGTTCCCGAAGCGACGGTGATGCGTAAGGGGCGTCTCGGCCCCGGAGAGATGATCGCCGTCGATATGCTTGAGGGCGAGGTCTATGATGACAGGTCGATCAAGGACCGGATCGCGTCGGAGCGGCCCTATGCCGATCTGGTGCGCGACTTCCTCTATATGGACGACCTGCCCCCGGCTGCGCCGGACGCCCTGCCGATATGGAACAAGGCGGACCTGACGCGTCGCCAGATCGCCGCCAACCTGACGCTGGAGGACCTGGAGCTCATCCTCGCCCCGATGGTCGAGGATGCGAAGGAAGCCATCGGGTCGATGGGCGATGACACGCCGTTGGCCGTCATCTCCGATAAGCCGCGCACGATCAGCCATTTCTTCCGGCAGAATTTCAGCCAGGTCACGAATCCGCCGATCGACTCCTTGCGCGAGCGGCATGTGATGAGCCTGAAGACGCGCTTCTCCAACCTCGCCAACATCCTTCAAGAGGATGCGCAAAACAGCCATGTGCTGGTGCTTGACTCTCCGGTGCTGACGTCGGGCGAATGGACGCGGCTGAAGGCGCATTTCGGTAAGGCCGTGGCCGACATCGACTGCACCTTCCCCAATGAGGGCGGGCATGAGCAGCTGCGCGGGGCAATCGAACGCATCCGCGAAGAGGCCGAGCAGGCCGTGCGCGAGGGCCGCACCGAACTGTTCCTGACCGACCAGAATATCGGTCCGGACCGGGTCGGCATCGCCATGGTGCTCGCCGCCGCCGCCGTACACACCCATCTGGTGCGCAAGGGGCTGCGCTCCTACGCGTCGATCAACGTGCGGTCGGCCGAGTGCGTCGACACCCATTATTTCGCGGTGCTGATCGGCGTCGGTGCGACCACGGTGAACGCCTATCTGGCGGAATCCTGCATCGCCGACCGACAAGCGCGCGGTCTGTTTGGCAATATGGATATCGACACCTGCGTC
This sequence comes from Sphingobium sp., assembly GCA_036384115.1. GTDB lineage: Bacteria > Pseudomonadota > Alphaproteobacteria > Sphingomonadales > Sphingomonadaceae > Sphingobium. Next base: position 2,930 of record DASVMZ010000058.1, on the reverse strand, counting down.
AGTCGCTATCGCACGGCGGTGAACGAGGGCCTGCTGAAGATCATGTCCAAGATGGGCATCGCGGTCATCAGCTCCTATCGCGGCGGCTATAATTTCGAGGCGGTGGGGCTTTCCCGCGCGCTGGTGAACGACCTGTTCCCCGGCATGCCGTCGAAGATCTCCGGCGAGGGCTATACTTCGCTCCACTTCAACGCCACGCTGCGGCATGAGGCCGCCTATGACGAGGCGGTAGTGAAGCTGCCGATCGGCGGCTTCTATCGCCAGCGCAACGGCGGGGAGAGCCATGCCTATTCCGCGCAGCTCATGCACCTGCTGCAGACGGCGGTCGCGACCGACAGCTATTCCAACTATCTGCAGTTCTCGCGTGGCGTGCGCGACCTGCCGCCGGTCTATCTGCGTGACCTGATGGAGTTCAACTTCGCCCGCGAAGCCGTGCCGATCGACGAGGTTGAGGCGATCACGGAGATCCGCAAGCGCTTTGTGACGCCGGGGATGTCGCTGGGCGCACTGTCGCCCGAGGCGCACGAGACGCTGGCCATTGCCATGAACCGCATCGGTGCCAAGGCCGTATCGGGCGAAGGCGGCGAGGATGCCGTGCGTTTCAAGCCCTATGAGAATGGCGACAACGCCAACTCCGTCATCAAGCAGATCGCGTCGGGCCGCTTCGGCGTCCATGCCGAATATCTGGGCTCCGCAGAGGAGATAGAGATCAAGGTTGCCCAGGGCGCCAAGCCCGGCGAGGGCGGCCAGTTGCCCGGTTTTAAGGTGACCGAGTTCATCGCGAAGCTACGCCATTCAACGCCAGGCGTGATGCTGATCTCGCCGCCGCCGCACCACGACATCTACTCGATCGAGGATCTCGCGCAGCTGATCTACGACCTGAAGAACGTCAATCCGACCTCGGATGTCTCGGTCAAGCTCGTTTCGGAAGTCGGCGTCGGCACGGTTGCCGCCGGCGTTGCCAAGGCGCGCGCCGATCACATCACCGTCTCGGGCTATGATGGCGGCACCGGCGCTTCGCCGCTGACCTCGCTGAAGCATGCCGGCTCGCCATGGGAAATCGGCCTTGCCGAGACCCAGCAGACGCTGGTGCTGAACGGGCTGCGCTCGCGCATCGCCTTGCAGGTCGATGGCGGTCTGAAGACCGGCCGCGACGTCATCATCGGCGCGCTGCTCGGTGCTGACGAATTCGGCTTCGCCACCGCGCCGCTGATTGCGGCCGGCTGCATCATGATGCGCAAGTGCCACCTCAACACCTGTCCGGTTGGCGTCGCCACCCAGGACCCGGTTCTGCGCAAGCGCTTCAAGGGCGCGCCGGAGCACGTCATCAACTACTTCTTCTTCGTCGCCGAAGAAGTGCGCGAGATCCTCGCCTCGCTTGGCGTTGCCAAGCTGGACGAGATCATCGGCGCTTCCGAGCTTCTGGAGAAAGACGATATGCTCGCCCATTGGAAGGCGGAGGGCCTCGACTTCAGCCGCATCTTCCACAAGGTCGATGCGCCGAAGGAAGAGACCTACTGGACGACAGTGCAGAAGCACCCGATCGACGACATTCTCGACCGCAAGCTGATCGAGAAGGCGGAGCCGGCGCTTTCTTCGAAGACGCCTGTCGCCTTCGAAGTCGACATCAGGAACGTCGACCGCTCGGCCGGCGCCATGCTGTCGGGCGCGGTTGCCAAGCGCTATGGTCATCGTGGCCTGAAGGATGACACGATCAATGTCACCCTGAAGGGGACGGCGGGCCAATCCTTCGCAGCCTTCCTGGCACGGGGCGTCACCTTCAACCTGATCGGCGACGGCAACGACTATGTCGGCAAGGGTCTTTCGGGCGGCCGCATCATCATCCGTCCGCCGGAGAACTCGAAGATCGTCGCTGAGAACTCGATCATCGTCGGCAACACCGTGCTCTACGGTGCGACCGAGGGCGAGTGCTACTTCCGCGGTGTCGCGGGCGAGCGCTTCGCGGTCAGAAACTCCGGCGCGATCGCCGTCGTCGAAGGCGTGGGCGACCACGGCTGCGAATATATGACCGGCGGCGTCGTCGTGGTGCTCGGTGAAACCGGGCGCAACTTCGCAGCCGGCATGTCGGGCGGCGTGGCCTATGTTCTCGACGAGAAGGGCGATTTCGCCCGCCGCTGCAACATGGCGATGGTCGAACTGGAGCCGGTTCCGGAGGAAGACGAACTGCTGGAGAAGCTGCATCATCACGGTGGCGACATCATGCATAAGGGACGCGTCGACGTCTCCGATGACATGACGCGCCATGACGAAGAGCGTCTCTTCCAGCTGATTTCGAACCACTTCCACTATACGGGCTCGACGCGAGCCAAGGAGATCCTTGATCACTGGGCCGATTACCGCCCGAAATTCCGCAAGGTCATGCCGGTCGAATACCGCCGCGCCCTTGAGGAAATGGAGCGCAGCCGGATGAGCGTGGCGGCGGAGTAATCCGCCCCGGTTCTGAAGCCAGTCGAGGGTTTCGCCTCGCATTGCGATCGCCCTCATGGCGATCGCGACTGTCGAACAGCGGAATCGGATTTGAATTAAAGTGCCGGACAGGGAAACCGAGATGACCCTCAGGCACGGGAGCCGTGAGCTCCTCTTTTTGAGTGAGGAAACGAAAGCATGGGCAAGGTAACAGGCTTCTTGGAAATCGACCGGCAGGTGGCGAAGTATCAGCCTGCGTCGGATCGCATCCGGCATTTCCGTGAATTCACGATCCCCATGTCGGACCAGGAAGTGCAGAAACAGGCAGCCCGCTGCATGGACTGTGGCATTCCCTATTGCCATGGCCCGACCGGCTGCCCGGTGCACAACCAGATCCCCGATTGGAACGACCTCGTTTACAACAACAATTGGGAACAGGCGATCCACAACCTGCATTCGACCAACAACTTCCCGGAATTCACCGGCCGCGTCTGCCCCGCACC
>DASVMZ010000057.1:0-29684 GCA_036384115.1 Sphingobium sp. | reverse complement strand
GGGCACCAGCAGCGCATGCACATCCGACAGGCCCAGCGCGGGCAGCGGACTGGCAAGCGTGAGATCGACCTGCGGCCGCTCGATCTTGCCGTCGAGCGAGAGGCGCAGCGGCCCATAGCTGTTGTGCCGCCCGCTTCCGGTGAAATGAAAGGTGCCGTCGGTGGCGCGATAGCCATCGGCGGCGAGATGCAGGAGCGGCGCGGTCAGGACGAAATTGCTGAACCGCACCCGCCCGTCCCGTTCCAGCGTCAGGTCGCTGGTCGCCTGCGGCAGACCGCCTCCCAACCCGTGCAGGAAGCCATTGTCGAACCGCCGCATGATCGCCCGCGCACGGCCCTTGACGCTGAACCCCGTCCCGGCGCGGTTGACCGCGTCGACCCTGCTGTTGAGGTCGACCCGGCCAAAGCCCTTGATTTCGATGCCCTTCACATCCCCGGTGAAGGCTGCGGAGTAATTGCCCCGGCCGAAATCAGCGAGCAGGATGACGCGACCGTCGATCTTGTTCGACCGGATCGCGACCGGCTGGCTGGTCAGCACCCCGGCCTTGAGCTGGGCCAGCCCCCGGATCGAGACATTGTGGAGGACATCGTCGATCACCGGGCTGTTCAGCGCCACCCGGTCCGCGTGCAGGTCCAGCGGAATGACCGTGGTGTCGGCCAGCGCCAGCCGCCCCTTGCCCGCGCTGCGCAGTCCCTCGATCCGCGCCTTGCCCAGCGTCAACCGCCTGGCGGTCAGCAGATATTCGTAGGAGGCCGAAGCGAAAGCCCCGCGCAACCGCGCCCGCGCCACCAGCTTTTCACTCGACGCATTCTTCATCAGCACGTTCGCGCGCGGCACGCTGATGTCGAGGAGGAGATTGTCGAAGCTCGACCGGCCAAGGTCGATGCCCCCCGTCGCCGTCACCCCCAGCGCGCTGGACCGGAGGCTGAGCCTGCCCTCGACGATGCGGTTGGCCATCGCGCCCTGCGCCTCGATCCTGATGCGCGGCGCGGCGAGACGGCCGACCAGCCCCCCGCCCTGCGCGCGCCCGTCCAGCGCCCCCCCGCCCAGCGCAGCAGCCTCGACCGTGCCGTTCAGCGCATAGCGCCCCTCGCGCTGAACGATCGTGATGCGGGACAGCGGCGCCCCGTCGATGGAGAGCAGCGCCTGCCCGTTCCACAGGCTCCAGTCGCCCTTGCCGGTCACGCGCCCGACGAACGGCCGTCCGATCCCGCTCATCGCCACCAGCACGCCGCCTTTCGGCGCCAGCACCAGCAGTTCCAGGCCGAAGCGATTGGCATCCGGGCGACTGTCCAGCGCCAGCCGGATCGCGTCGCCCTCGTCCAGCGACCGGGCATCGAGCGCCACGACGGCACGGCCCGCGCGCACATCCACCCGCCCCTTGAGCAGCGCGGTGCGCGGCTGCCCCGTGATCGCCTTGCCCAGGTCGATCCGGTCGATCCGCAGGTCGGCGATCCGCATGTCGAAGCCCGGCAGGATCGGTTTCTTCTCGCCGCTCGGCCGCAGTTTCGGCATGCGGGCCAGCGCCATGCGCGGGACGTGGAGCCGGTCGATGTCCAACCGGTTGCTGAACCAGGCAAAGGGATACCAGCCCAGATATGCGACGGGAATCGAGGCCACCGTCCCCTGCGGATCGCCCAGCGTCAGGTCGTGCACCACCAGATTCTTGTAGATGCTGCCGTCGATCCGCCCCACCCGCACGCGCAGCCCCGATGCGGGCTGCATCGCTGAAATGCGGCTGGCCAGGAAGCGGTGGCCATGATCCGTGTCGATCCACCATAGCGCCACGCCCAGCGCCGCCAGTGACAGCGCGATCAGGCCAAGCAATGCCGCCTGCCAGCGCCGCCAACGCCGCCGGGTGGAGGTCCGGGCAGGCGGCACAGGCACGCTCTCCACCGTTTCGCCATCCACGTTCTGGCCGTCCGCGCTCAAAATGCCTGCCCCAGCGAGACATAGACACCGATCTTGCTATCGCCCGGCTGCGGATTGACCGGCGTGCCGACATCGATACGGATCGGTCCGAAACTGCTGTAATAACGCACGCCCAGACCAGCCCCCACCCGCATCTCCCGCAAGGTCGGCCATGGATCAGAGGAAATCGTCCCCGCGTCGATGAAGGGCACGATGCCGAACTGGTTCGCGCTGCCGAACCGGAAGCGCGCCTCCAGCGAAATCTCGCCCAGGCTGCGTCCGCCCACCGGATCATTGTTGAGGTCGCGCGGCCCGATCGCCTGATAGCTGTACCCGCGCACCGATCCGCCGCCACCGGCGTAATAGCGGCGGGTGGGCGCGATCCGGTCCGCCGCCGCGCCCACGATGGTGCCCAGTCGAACCCGTCCTGCGATAGTGATCCGCTCCGATGTCGGCACATAGGCGCTGGCATCGACCTGCGCACGGACATAGCCGAACGTGCCCGACTGCAACGACAGTTCCGGCGACAGGCGACCGCCGAGCCGGAACCCGCGACTGGGGTCCAGCAGGTCGTTGCTGCCGTCATAGGTCAGGCTGAGCGGTGCCGCGGCGATGAAATAGGTGCGGCGCCGCGGCGTCAGGCTCGCACCATAAAGATCCCGCTCGTCCGACAGGATCAATTCCGTCCCGACGGACCAGACCCATGCCTTCTGGAAGATGATATTGGTCTGCCGCTCCAGGCTGGCGCCCAGCGTGATCGAGGTCGCCTGATAGGCGAGGCGATTGAGATTGCTGAACGCCAGCTGCCCGTTCAACACCCTGTCGCGGCGGCGGAAATTATTGCGGCGAAAGGTCGCGCTCGCGCTCTGCTCATCCTGCCCCAGGACACCGCGCACCGTCAGCGCACCCTCGGGCGGGAAGAGGTTGCGGTGGCTCCAGCTCACCTCCGCACGCGCGCCCTCGCCCGTGCCATAGCCCAGTTCGCCCGCGATGGTCCGCACCGGCGCCTTGGTCAGGTGGATGTTGAGGTCGACACTCTCCTCATTGGCGGCATGCTCCGCCTTCACCTCCGCGCTGCCGACCAGCCCGGTGGCGACCAGTGCGCGTTGCAGGTCGTTGATCTGGCTCTGTCGATAAGGCTCGCCGGACTGAAAGCGCGCGATTTGTCCCACATGCGCCGCGTCGAACGGCGGATCGCCGGTCACGCTGATAGTGCCATAGCGGCGATAGCCCCCGGTCGCGACGATCACGTCCAGCGTCGCGGCATTGTCATCATGATCGACATGCAGGACCGGCTCCTCCACCTTGGCAAAGGGATAGCCTCCCTCGGCCAGCCCGCCCCGCAACGCGTCGGTCGAGGCCAGTATCGCATCGGTATCCGCCGGATCGCCCGGCTTGACCGTGAACAACGCACGCAGCCTTTCCTCGCGCGGGTCCGCCGCAGCCAGTCCCGCCAGCCTTACCTCGGACAGGCGATACAGGGTGCGCGGGGTGACATCTAGCGTCACGGCCAGTCGCTGCTCCCGCCCCTCCGCCGCATCGAGCAGGTAGATGATGCGGGCGTTATAATAGCCCCGCGTCCGCATCAGCCGGTCGAGCAGATCGACGTCGGCGCGCGCGCGGCGCGTCACCTGCGCGACATTGGCATCCTTGTCCTCCTCCTTGCGGAGTTCGGACAGCGTGTCGAAGCGGGTGCGGAACAGCGTGTCGGCAATCTCGTCGATACCGCGCAGATGCACGTCATAACGCAGCGGCAAGGTGGGGTCGATCTGGGCCAGCCGCTCCGCCTGCCGCGCGGCATCGTCCGTTTCCGGGGTCAGCACCGGCAATGGCGCCACTGCCGGACCATTTGCCACCTCGTCGGGCAAGGGTGCCATCACCGGATCGGCCGTGCCCAGATCGGGCCAGTCCAGACCGATGTCCGGCATGCTGTCGAGTTGATCGTCCATCGGGGCGGCGGTCGAAGCATCAGCGGCGGGAAAAGTCGCTACCGCAGGAGCGGCGGCCATCTGCCCTCCCGTCTCCTGACCCAGCGCCTGTATCGGTACAAGGCACAGCAAAGCCGCAACGACGCCGACCGTCGATACGCCTGTGGAGTCGGCTTTCCGGGAATTGCTCGACAGTCGGCGATCCATTCCCACGCTGTGCCCGATTTGTCCGATCGTAACTAGCCTGTCTGTGAACGGACGCCCGACAACCAGACGAGCAACCGCGTCATTCGTTCCGATGCAGTATCAAAATGCCCGTTCGAGCATCTGCATCAGGTCGTGGGCGGGACTGTTGCCCTGCCGCGCGCCGGCTTGCGGCCGGTCCACCAATTGCTCCTCCAGCCGCTGGGCGCGCACATACAGGCTTTCGCTCGCCGCGATCAGGACACGCATATCGGTGGGGAAGCTCATCGTGGCACTGGCGTCCGAGGGGGCCGCATCGCCCAGCCGGAACTTCTCGCTCCGGCTTTCCGCCAGATCGATCTCACCGCGCATATAGGCCCGCCGACTCAGCAGCCAGGCAATGACCTGCATCAGCCGCGTCGTGATCTTCAACGCTTCGCAGGAAAAATGCACCCGGTCCATCGGCTCCAGCAGATCCCGCTCCAGCATCGCACCTTTTTCGAGATAGCCGCGTGCCTCGTCGGCAAGCACCATCGCCTCGACATACAGGTCGTCGATCAATTTACCGTCCATCAGGAACAGGTGATTTTCAGCGTTGGTCATGACCATCTGCTGCCACAGCGGCGACTGGCTGTCAGGACATCTTAAGCAAAACAATTGGGGATAAGCCCGTGCCACTTTGGAACGGCTGGCGGGTGCGCGGGCGTTTCGACTCGCTCCCGGCCCTGTGACTCTACCGTTGGGGGATAATATCGGGCGTCAGGCGATAATGTCGGGCACCAGACTATCCTCCAGCAACGCAATCTCGTCGCGCAGGCGCAGTTTGCGTTTCTTCAGCCGGGCAAGCTGCAACTGGTCAGGAGAGGGGGACTGGTGCAGCGCGGCGATGGCGCAGTCCAGGTCACGATGTTCTATCCGCAGAATTTCAAGGCGCTGCGCGATTTCTTCGGGTGTCATCACGAGGCCTTCCCTATCATGCCCCCCGATGGCGTGACCAGCGTCCCGCAAAAAAATGTCACTTCGTCGCTAAGCATCGGTGGCGGCGAGACAAAGCCGTCGAAACATGTTTTACTCCACATCCCCCTGATTGGCAGGGAAAGGAGGAAACACCATGGATTCAGGCCATATGTCCGCTCTTCATGCCAAACACGCCGGTATCGACCAGCGGCTCAGATCCGAGTCGGCCCGGCCACTGCCCGACACCTCTCTCCTCGCGACGCTCAAGAAGCAGAAACTCGCGATCAAGCAGGAAATCCACAACCTGGCCCATTGAAGGCCCGCCCGCGATTTCCTGTTGGATTCGTCCAACAGCGAAACCCGCGACGAGATATGACACCCATGCAAATGCCCGGAACGGCCGCGCCCTAAAGACAGCGCACCCGTTCCGGGTTAAGCACAGCGCGAACTGCGGATCGACATACCGTCCGCTATGTCGGCACGCTCCCTTTATCGCGACATCCACTACCGAAGGGTGCGCGAAAAACGCGTAACAGTAAAACCGGGCGAAGGGCTTGGAGAACTCGCCGCAATCGCCCTGCGTGCAGCCTTGGGATCGATGCTATGATCGAACACCAGCCCAAGACGACCGTCACGGACCCAGGATATGGTGGCGCCGATTTCACCCGTGCCACGTAGAGTCAATCGCACCCGATCGCCCTCCACCAGCAAGCGGTCGCATTCGGCCATCAGGCCAGTAGCGGACAAGTTACGGACCCGCGCGGACGCGATAGAAGTCCCATCCTCGTTGAACAATTCGGTCAGGAGGAACAGGCTGTCGCGCTTCGCAGCCCGATTGGCCGCTGGATACGCATCATCAGTCTCATGCGGCATTTCGGTTCCATGACAGGGACTATGGGCACCGATGGTATAACCGGGGATGCTGAACAAAAGACTTATGCCCGCTAATCCCACTCTGCGGAAAAGTTGCATAGGCACGGGATTCGCGGCGGGGCCATCTAGCCCCGCACATTCCTACGTGCCGCACTCAGTCGTCGCGCGAGACCTTTTCCTGCCGCTCATGCTTTTCCTGCGCCTCGACCGTCATGGTGGCGATTGGGCGTGCTTCCAGCCGACCGAGCGAAATCGGTTCGCCCGTCACTTCGCAATAGCCATATTCGCCATCGTCGATCCGGTGCAACGCCGCATCGATCTTGGAGATCAGCTTGCGCTGCCTGTCGCGGGTCCGCAGTTCGATCGACCAATCGGTTTCGCTGGAGGCCCGGTCATTGAGATCCGGCTCCCGCAACGGCTCGCTCTGAAGTACGGCGAGGGTCGTTTCCGATTCGTTGAAGATCTGTTTTTTCCAATCCAGCAGCCGCCGCCGGAAAAATTCTAGTTGAAGGGGATTCATGAACTCTTCATCGGCCGAGGGACGATAACCCTCCGGCAGATCCACTCCTCTCCCCCCTTGCGAAGGCGAAGACCCTTCAGCGGGAGGCACCAGCGTTGACATCCCATACACTCCGTCGCTTGGGTTGCGGCCGTTAACCCGGCGCACCCGGTTCGCGCGGCGCCTATACTGTGCCCGCGAACGCGAGACAAGCCGGGCTGCGATAAACCAACGCATTGGGACCAGATTATCGTCCCGTCAGCATCGATCCGGGTGCACGGATGTCACATCTCGGCGGACTTTCGGGTCGGGACGAGGTGGCGCGCGCAAGGGCGGACACAGGCACGTCGGGCTGTAAGGACATATTAACCGCGCGACATCGACAGTGTGCCATAGAATAGATGGTAAAAGCCTTTGCAACCCGGAAATATGGTTAATGTATCATTATTGGACAGTACCCCCAGAACCATGGATTTTCGGCCTATATGACCCCCGCTATTTCAGCGTTACAGGGTTAACTGGCGTTGCGGTTAAGAGTTTGTTTTGCTCTTTTCAATAGATAGGCATGTCGGCGGTATGGGGACAACGGCCGCAGGCACGAAGAGAGAGTGAAGAGCATGTCTGTACGAATGGCCCTTGCAAAATTATGCGCCTGCGCCTGCGGCGGCGCCCTGGTGGGCGGCGGAGCGATGCAGGTCATGCATGCACCACGCCCCGCAGTGCATCACAAGGCCACGGCAAAGGCAGTCAAGCGCGTCGTCCGCAAGGCAGCCGCCAAACGTACCGTCGTCAAGCGCGTGCGCCGCACGGTCAGGACCGTGATGAGCTGCCCCCCCAATTATGTACTGGCCGGCAGCGCGGACGCTCTCTCCGCCGCCGCGAGCGCCAGCTTCGGCAATGATTATCGCGACGATTATCATGGCGCGCCCGCCCCAGCCGCCTATCGCCCGTTCCCTAACGGCGCGCGCTATGGCGCCGTCTATGGCAACCCCGGCCATGGCGCGAGCTATGCCGGTGACGCCAGCAGCCGCAGCAGCGTCACCCAATATGGCAGCGGCTCCACCCATTGGGCCTCCGGCAGCGCTGGCAATGGCGGCAGCGCTGCCTATGGCGCGACTCACTGGGCCACGGGCAGCGCGACCGGCGTGGATCGTTCCGCCATGGAAGGTGGCGCTGGCTATCGCCCCGGCACCAACGGTCAGGGCAGCAGCAGCAGTCAGTCCCACAGCAGCACCAGCCGCAGCGCCATTCGCAAGCGCACGACCACCCGCACCGTCTCTGGCGGCTATGTCGCCCGCCATGGCGCTGGCTACAGCACCGTGGCCTATGGCGGCGGCGGCCGGGTCTGCGTCCGCGCTCGCACCGTCGTGGCACAGGCCCCCGCGGTCTTCGTGCCCACCGTGTTCAACGGCCCGCTGGTCGAGTTCAGCGGCGGTGGCAGCAGCGGCTTCTTCGGCGGCGGCGGCGGTTATGGCTTCGGCGGCAGCAGCGGCGGTTTCTTCGGCGGCTTCTTCGGTGGCAGCAGCAGCGGCGGTGGCGGCTCCGTCGTCGTCTCCTCGACCACGTCGGGCGGATCGACCTCCACCAGCGGCGGATCGACCAGCTCCAGCACTGGCGGTGTCTCCACCTCCTCCGGCAATGTCAGTACCTCAACGGGCGGCGTCTCGACCTCGACCGGCGGCGTCAGCACGTCATCCGGGGTCAGCACCTCCACCGGCGGAGTCTCCACCTCCTCCGGCAATGTCAGCACGTCCTCCGGCGTCAGCACGTCGTCGGGCAATGTCAGCACATCGTCCGGTGTCAGCAGCTCGTCCAGTTCGAGCAGTTCGTCGTCCTCATCCTCCTCCTCGTCGAGCAGCAGTTCCTCGTCCGGTGGATCGAGCGGCGGCAAGCCGGGCCATCATGGTGGCCATGGCAGTTCCGGTTCGAGCGGCTCCAGCGGGTCTTCGGGTTCCAGCGGGTCTTCGGGTTCCAGTGGTTCGTCCGGGTCCAGTGGCTCCTCGGGGTCCAGCAGTTCCTCATCATCCTCCAGCAGTTCCTCCTCGTCCAGCTCCGGCTCTAGCGGGTCCAGTGGCTCTTCGGGTTCGAGCGGCTCCTCTGGTTCCAGCGGGTCGTCCGGGTCCAGCGGTTCGACCTCCTCCTCGACGTCGAGCAGCAGTTCGTCCTCGTCGAGCGGCAGTTCCGGGTCCAGCGGCGGGCATGATGTCCCCGCGCCCCCGATCATCGGCCTGTTCGCGGGCGCCGTCGCTGCCCTTGCCGCGCGCCGCCACCTGCTGCGCCGCAAGCAGGGCTGACCGGGAAACAACAGGGCTGGCCGGGATAAGAGTCTGGACCGATCCTATGGGGTCGGTCCCAGTTCTGGCGGCCCCATCGCCCGCCCGGCCAAGCGCCGGTCTCGTCCGTGGAGGTGGCTATGCCGAATCCGGTTCGGCATGATGGATAGGCTTTGCGGACATGTCCTGCTTGAAACGGGGTGGCTGAGCCTTCATAGGCTCTGGCACCATGCATGACATCAAAGCCATCCGCGAAAACCCGGCCGCCTTCGATGCGGGGCTTGCCCGGCGCGGACTCGCGCCGACCGCCGACGCCCTCCTCGCCATCGACACACAATTGCGCGCCGTCGCGACCGCATTGCAGGTCAATCAGGCCAGCCGCAACGAGGCCAGCAAGGCCATAGGCCAGGCGATGGGCCAGAAGGACGTGGCGAAGGCCGACGCGCTGAAGGCCGAAGTCGCCGCCCTCAAGGAGCATCTCCCCGCGCTGGAAGCACAGGAGCGCGACCTGTCCGCTGCCCTGTCCGACCGGCTGCTCGCCATCCCCAACATCCCCGCCGACGCCGTGCCGCAGGGCGCGGACGAGGCGGGCAATGTCGAGGAATTCCGCTGGGGCACGCCACGCAATTTCGATTTCCCGGTACAGGACCATGCCGATTTCGGCCCGGCGCTGGGGCTGGATTTCGAGGGGGGCGCCGCCATGTCCGGCGCGCGCTTCACCGCGCTGCGCGGCGGCATGGCGCGGCTGCACCGCGCGCTGGCGCAATATATGCTGGACACCCAGACCGCCGCCAACGGTTATGAGGAGGTCAATCCGCCCCTCCTGGTCCGTGACGAGGCGCTGGTAGGCACGGGGCAGTTGCCCAAGTTCGCCGAGGATCTGTTCAGGACAACCGATGGCCGCTGGCTGATCCCCACCGCGGAGGTCAGCCTGACCAATCTGGTGCGCGAGCAGATAGTGACAGAGAAGGATTTGCCGATCCGCTTTACCGCGCTGACTCCCTGCTTCCGTTCCGAAGCGGGCGCGGCGGGGCGCGACACGCGCGGCTTCATCCGCCAGCATCAGTTCGAGAAGGTAGAGCTGGTCTCCATCGCCACGCCCGAGCAGGCGGATGCCGAACATGCCCATATGATCGCGGCGGCCGAGGGCATATTGCAGGCGCTGAACCTGCCCTATCGCCGCATGCTGCTGTGCACCGGCGACATGGGCTTTGGGGCGCGCAAGACCTATGACCTCGAAGTCTGGCTGCCTAGCCAGCAGACCTATCGCGAGATCAGTTCCATTTCCCAGTGCGGCGATTTCCAGTCGCGGCGGATGAACGCCCGCTATCGCCCCGAGGGGGAAAAGGGCACGCGCTTCCTGCACACGCTCAACGGCTCCGGCCTGGCGGTGGGGCGGACATTGGTGGCGGTGCTGGAGAATTACCAGCAGGCCGATGGCAGCGTGACGGTGCCGGACGTGCTGCGGCCCTATACGGGCGGGCTTGAGCTTTTGACGGCGCGATAGGCCGGACGGCGTCGTCCCCGCGCGGGATGGCGGAATGGGGAAATGACGATGCGTATCCTGTTGAGCAATGACGATGGCTATCATGCGCCGGGCCTGAAGGTGCTGGAGGCCATCGCGCGCACCCTGTCCGACGACATATGGATCGTGGCGCCCGGCGAGGAGCAATCGGGCGCGTCGCACAGCCTCACCCTCTCCCACCCCCTGCGCATCCGCCAGCATGGCGAGAAACGCTATAGCGTGTCCGGCACCCCCACCGACGCGGTGGCGCTGGCGATCGGCCATATCATGAAGGACGCCAGGCCCGACCTCGTCCTGTCCGGGGTCAACCGGGGGGCGAATCTGGCCGAGGATGTCACCTATTCGGGCACGGTCGCGGCGGCAATGGAGGGCGCCATCTACGGCGTGCGCTCCATCGCGCTGAGCCAGGTCTATTCCCGGGAGAATGCGGGCGATTCGGTGCCGTTCGACGCGGCCAGCGCATGGGGCGAGCGGGTGGTCCGCCAGTTGCTGACCCTGCCCGCCCAACCCAACATGCTGCTCAACGTCAATTTCCCGCCGATCGCGGCGGATGCGGTGAAGGGCGTGCGCGTGGTGCGGCAGGGCTTTCATGCCGTGGACCGTACCAAGATCGTCGAATGCACCGACCCGCGTGGCTATCCCTATTATTGGCTCGGCCTTGGCCTGACCGGCCGCGTGCCCGAGGGGACCGACCTGGAGGCGATTGCACATGGCTATGTCACGGTGACGCCGCTGCACTATGACCTGACGCATGATGCCTCGCTGGCGGCGCTGGCGGAGGCGTTCGGGGACTGAGGGTCTGGCTTGAGGTGGTGGGCGCGATGACCGGAGCGGCGGCACGCAGGGGTGCCTGACACCGGGCGATAGATGTGTCGACGGACGTCTCGGCGATCGTGGCGCAGTCCGGGCGCGGCGATCGGGAGGTTCGCCGGGGCGTGGCGGGCGCTCTCGGCCGCGTCATGGGCAATGCTCGCGCCATCGTCCTCGCCACCGCGATAGTCATCGCCATTGCCCTGCCCCCGCCGCTGGGGCAGGGTGGCGCGGCCATGCGCCTTCCCGATGACCCCCGCCAGCCAGCGCCCGCCTTCCTGCGCCGCCGCTCCAGCCTGCCGGTATGGGCGGATCTGGCGTGGCGGGTCGGCCTCATCCTCTTCATGGTCGCCATCGTCCTGATCGTCCACTGGGTCGAGCGGGACGGGTTGAAGGACAATCTCGACGGCACGATCAGCTTTATCGACGTGCTGTATTTCACCACCGTCACCGTCACCACGGTCGGCTATGGCGACATCGTGCCGGTCAGCGACGCGACGCGCCTGTTCGAGACGTTCGTGGTCACGCCGATCCGCATCTTCGTCTGGCTGGTCTTTCTGGGCACGGCCTATCATTTCGTCTTCCGCAACACATGGCACAGGTGGCGCATGGCCCGCATACAGCAGCAATTGAGGGGGCATATCGTCCTGCTGGGCTTTGGCACCAGCGGGTCGGAGGCAGCACGCGAACTGGTGGCGCGCGGCGTCTCCCCCGCCGACATGGTGGTGATTGACCGGGATGAGACCAGCATCGCCCGCGCGGAGGCAGCCGGGTTCAACGTACTGACCGGCGACGCGACCCGCGACCATATCCAGTCGGAGGTGAAGGTGGACCGGGCACGGGCGATCATCATCTCCGCAGGGCGGGACGATACCTCCATCCTGATGACGCTGACCGCCCGCCACCTCGCCCCCACCGTGCCGATCAGCGTTGTGGTGCGCGCGACCGACAATGAACTGCTGGCGACGCAGGCGGGTGCAACCACGGTCATCAACCCCGCCAGTTTTGCGGGACTGCTGCTCGCCGGATCGTCACAGGGGTTCCACATCGCGGATTATCTGGCCGACCTCGCCAGCACCGACGGCCGGATCAAGCTGGCCGAGCGTGCGGTGCAGGCCGCGGAGATCGGCCACCCCCTCTCCGCCATCGCCACCGGGCTGGGCGTGCGAATCTATCGCGACGGCAAGCCCTTCGGCTTCGACGAACCGGAGGCCGGGGCGCTCCAACCGGGCGATTGCGTGGTGGAGATCGTGCGGGTTCGGGAGGCTTGACGGAGCCGGCGTTGGGTGGATTGCAGAAGGTCCGCTTTAGCCAGATCAGAGCGGCAAAGCTGACGCTATTGCCTTCGTCCCGAGGGTGCCCCCCGCCAAAAATCCGGAGTAGAAGAAAGATAAATCAATGAGCTATCATCATGCCAGCGCTGAGGCTCAGGTTTCTGCCTAGAAGTTATGACCTGATATCTAAAATTGCATCGGAACGCGGAGGCTGATCGAACTCCATAAGCTGTGCGATCTTCTTCGGTCGCTCGATTGCATTTCACATTACGAACAGCAATACGATAGATATTTACCATTGGACAGTCTGCGTCTGGTCCCGGCCCGTTGCAACTGTCATCGAAGCGCTCAAATGTTAGGGCGCTGGCGATTTCTTTAGTAGAAGGTGGCCTACGCTCCGTCAAAGGAGAGGCGCTTAGCGAACTGGCCGCAATCAGAAAGATGAAAGTCGGATACATGCGGTAAAGCATAGCTCCAAACGGCTTCTCTCGGAAAGGCCCTTCGGCTATTTCGATGTCCTAAACTGGTCGTTAGCCGCCGCCCTGCCCTACGCTTACGCCATGCCCAGCACCGCGGGGGCCTTCCGCCCACAAGGGCCACCCCAACGCCTTCCGCGCCACCCCTGCGCCCACATCCCCGCCAACCCGGCGGGCAGAGATCACTTCTGGCCCAGCAGTGCCTTGGTCGCTTCTTGCGGGCCGCGATAGGCTTCCTGCCGCGCGCCGCTCCAATAGGTGAGTTCGCCCAGCGGGATCATCGCGCCGCTGACCGCACACAGGACGAAGCGTCCTGGCCGCACGATCTCATAATCGGAGGCGCGATAGTCCAGGATGGCAAGGCCGGGTTGGTCGGGCGCGCGCATATCCATCAATCTCCCGTCAGGATGCGGTCGACGAGCTGGCCGACCGTCGGCACGAAGCCGTTGGAGTAGAAGGGATCCTTCTTGAACTTATAGGCGCCATGGCCCGCGAACAACAGGTTCTGGTCCACGTCGCCGCCATGCACCGCAGCCTGCAACGTCTTCTGGATGCAGAAGCTGCGCGGGTCGGCGAGGCGGCCCGTGCTGTAATCGTCATGGTCCTTCCATGCCGAGAAACCGCAGTGCGACAGGCAGCCCATGCAGTCGGCCTGATCCTTGCGGATGATGGTGCGGTCCTCTTCCGTCACGAAGATCAATGTGTTGTCGGGCGTCTTGAGCGCGCTGGTATAGCCATGGCCGAACCATTCGCGCGCGCGCAGCAGGTCACCGCGCGTCACCCAGAAATTCTTGCCCTTCACGCCCACGTCCAGCTGATGGGTATGATCGCCCGCATGCTCCAGGCTGAACGCGATCTGCCGTTCCGACCGCGACTCCAGATCGCGCAGGAAGGGGTTGCGGATCGCCGATGAATAAAAGCCGGTCGGCGAGAATTTGTGGAGGAGGATGTCGCCTTCCTCGATCCGGGTCAGCTCGTCCTTCCATGCCTGCGGGATCGGGCTTTCCTGTGTCAGCAGGGGACGGGTGCCGAACTGGAAGGCGATCGCGCCCAGTTCCGGGTTGTCGATCCAATCGTTCCAGTCGCGCAGATACCAGACGCCGCCCGCCATCACGATGGGCACATCGTCGGAAATGCCGCCCTCGCGCATGGTGTCGCGCAGCGCCTTGACGCGGCCATAGGGCGCCTCCGGCTTATTGGGGTCTTCGGCGTTGGACAGGCCGTTGTGGCCGCCCGCCAGCCAGGGATCCTCATAAACCACCGCCGCCAGCCATTCCGCCGCCTTGCTGTAGGCACGTTTCCACAGCGCGCGGAAGGCGCGGCCGGAGCTGACGATAGGCAGGTAGCTGACCCCATGCTGGGCCGCGATCTCGCTGAGCTTATAGGGCATGCCCGCACCGCAGGTGACGCCTGCGATCATGCCCTTGGTGCGGGAGAGAACCTCTTGCAGGATCGGCTGCGCGCCGCCCATTTCCCACAGCACATTGATGTTGATGGCACCCTTGCCACCGGCAATCTCAAACGCGCGCTTGACCTGCTCGACCGCGCCGTCGACGGCGTACTGGATCAGTTCCTGATGGCGCAAGGGACGGGTGCGGCCATGGTAGACCTGGGGAATGGGGTTGCCGTCGAGGTCATAGCTGTCCGCATTGACGGCCGACACAGTGCCGATCCCGCCCGCGGCGGCCCAGGCGCCGCTGCTCTGATGGTTCGACACCGCAACGCCCTTGCCGCCTTCGATCAACGGCCAGACCTCATGTCCGCCGTAAACGATCGGCTTCAAACCCTTGAACAATCCAAATCCCCTAGCGTGAAAACGCAGCACCATCGTACTACGCCCATCGAAAGCCGCCCCATAGCAAGAATTTGTTCGGAATGCGCCTGTTTTCCTTGCACCCGATCGCGGGCGCAATCGGGGCTGGCGGACCGGCCGATGGAATATGGTCGACGCAGGCGCTACCGCGTCAGGGCCGCATTTCTGGCCGCCGCACCATATAGGGCGGCGTAGCGGGCGACCATGCCGCGCTCGTCGAAGGCATCCATCGCGCGCTGCCGGTTGGCGGTGCCCAGCCGCGCACGCAGACCACTATCGGCCACCAGCTCGGCAAGGCCCCGCGCCAGCCCCGCCTCGTCCGACGGGGCGAACAGATAGGGGCGGTTGCAGGCGGAGAGCATCTGCGCCACGTCGCCGACTTCGGTGGACAGGACGGGCAGCCCCGCCGCC
Organism: Sphingobium sp.; assembly: GCA_036384115.1. Taxonomy (GTDB): domain Bacteria; phylum Pseudomonadota; class Alphaproteobacteria; order Sphingomonadales; family Sphingomonadaceae; genus Sphingobium. The sequence continues at coordinate 14,751 of DASVMZ010000057.1, read as the reverse complement.
ATCGCCTCCACCAGCGAGATGGGGAATTGTTCGCTGTCGGATGTCAGGGCAAAGATGTCGAACAGGCCGACATAGTCCTGCGGACGGGCCAGAAAGCCGGGCATGACCAGCGCGTCAAGACCCTGCTGCCGTGCCTCCTGCGCGATCCGCTCGCGCTCCGGTCCCTCGCCGACGATCACCAGGGTGATGCGGTCGGCCAGCGGCGCGGCGATGCGGACGAGGCGGGGCAGGTTCTTGACCGCCCGCAGTCCCGCCAGTGTGCCGATGACGATGCGGTCCGTGGGGCGGTCGTCGGTACGGGCGCCGGTGCGGGTCAGGCCGGGAATCGCGTCCGGGCACGGGCGGAGGGCATAGGCGGCGGCGTCGATGCCATTGGGGATATTATGGACCTTTCGCGGGGGCTGGCCCCAGGCACAGATGGCGATCCGTTCCAGCTGGCAGGAGGGCACGACCAGCGCCTGCGCCCCGCCCAGCGCCACGCGGCGAAACAGGTTGCGCCGGGTGCTGAGCCGGGCGGCCTCGTCGGCGTTAAAGCCGTCCTCATGGTGGATCAGCGCGGGCAGGCGCAGCGCGCGGCCGAACAGCCGATGCGCCATCACCGCGTTCATCGCACCCCAATTATAGGTCAGCACCAGGTCGAACCCGCGCATATAGCGGGCGATGGCGGAGAGGCGCGCATAGGATAGCCCGCCCATGATCGACGGGCCATCCTCCACGACATGGGCATCCACATCCGGGTCGATCGCAGCGCAGGCGCCGCGCATGGCCGAGTTGCCGATCAGCAGGCTGTGCCGGGCACGCCCGCCCCAGATATTCATCAGCCGGGCGGTGCGCGCTTCCTTGCCACCCAGATCGAAACTGCCCTGGACGTGGAGGATGTTGAGCGGGGCGGTCATCGGACCGGCTGTTCAGGGGTTAGGGCGCTGGCCGACACGCGCTCCAGCAACCGGTCGATGGCGGCGGTGCATGCAGGCTCCAACAGGGTCGGGGCATGGCCGGTGCGCGGCACGTTCGCCCGTTGCAGGTCGGGGTGACGCGCCTGCATGGCCTGCGCCGTGTCCTCCGACAGAATGTCGGACAGGTCGCCACGCACCAGCACCGTCGGCGTGTGGGCCAGCGCGTCGAAAGCGGGCCACAGATCGACCCCGGCCTCCCCGCCCGGTGCGCGAAACGGCTCGGCCAGACGGGCGTCATAGTCCAGCACGACACGCCCCTTGCTGTTGAGGCGATAGAGGCGCTTGGCATAAGCCAGCCATTCCTCCAGCCCATAGTCGGGGTAGAGCGGCCCTTGCAGGTCGGCCAGCGCACGGGCGGCATGGACCCATGTCGGATAGCCGCCGCCGGTGCCGACATTCTGGCGAATCCGGTCGAGCCCCGCCTCCTCGATCAGCGGGCCGATATCGTTGAGGACCGCGCCCGCCACCCTGCCCGGCCCGGTGGCGGCGAGCAGCATCAGCATGATCCCCCCCAGCGACGTGCCGATGCCGACGAAACGGTCGATACCCATCTCCTCCAGCAAGGCCTCCAGATCCTGAAGATAGGTCAGCGGCACATAGGTCATCGGATCCTTGGCATAGGCGCTCTCGCCCCGTCCGCGTAGTTCCACGCAGATCACCCGCCATTGCCCCGCCAGCCGCTGGGCCAGCGGCTCGAAATCGCGGGCGTTGCGGGTCAGGCCGGGGAGGCAGAGGATCGGCGGGCGCTGGAGTGCTTCGGGACTGACCACCGTTGCGGGATAGTCGCGATAGTGCAGGCGCAGGCCATCGCGCGACCACCAATATCTGTCTTCATATGCGGCCACACTCGATCCTTTGGCTACCCGCCCCCACTATCGCGCCATGACCCTGTCACCGCAAGCGGCCAATATTTCTGGCCCATCGATGCCATAGCGGACATTGCCGCATTCATCCGCACACTGGTAAGGCCCGCCAGCTTTCCCGGTCACGATCCGGTTCGGCAACGAACGGGCGGCGACGACTGGGCGCCCCTCGCCCCCAAAGTCGAGGCGATCCGTAGGATGGGCGCGGTGCACGCAGATGCTCCCACGCGGCAATGCTATATTAAGCCCTGTCATGGATAAGAGGATGTTTCCGATATTCCGATAGCGCCATGGAGGGCGCAACGACGGCCATGGCCATGCTGACATCCATCGAGCCTGCAACGGGCCTCCTGCTCTGGCAGGGAGAGGAAAGCGATGTCGCCGCCGAAGCGGCGCGCGTCGCTGCGGGCTGGCCGCAATGGGCGGCCCGTCCGTTCACCTACCGTGTCGAGGCGATGCGCCGCTTCGCCAATCTGGTGCGCGGCAAGGAGGTCGAGCTGTCCGACCTGATCGCGCGCGAGACGGGCAAGCCGGTCTGGGACGCCAAGGGGGAAGTCGCCGCCCTGCTTGAATCCGTCGAGCAGAGCATCGCCGCCTATTCCACCCGCACCGGGCAGAAGCGGCTGGACGGTGCTATGGGCGCCCGGCAGGCGCTGCGTCACAAGCCGCACGGCGTGATGGCGGTGATTACCCCGCATTGCACGCCCGCGCTGCTGCCCGTCGCCCAGATCGCGCCCGCCCTGATCGCGGGCAACGGCGTGCTGTTCAAACCGTCGGAGAAGGTTCCGGCGACAGCCCTGTTCCTGACCACGCTGATGCATGAGGCAGGCGTGCCCAGGGACGTGCTGTCCTGCGTCATCGGCGCGGCGGACGCGGGCAAGGCGCTGGTCGCGCATGACGGGGTGGCGGGGATCGTCTTTACCGGATCGGCCCATGTCGGCTTGTCGATCAACCGGGCGCTGGTGTCGCGCCCGGACCGGATCGCCGCGCTCCACATGGGCGGCAACAATCCGATGATCCTGTGGGACATGACCGACATCCGCACGGCGGTGGCGCTGGTCATCCAGTCCAGCTTCCTTTCGACCGGGCAGATCTGCACCGCCGGGCGGCGGCTGATCGTGCGGGACAGCATGGCCGATGCGGTGATCGAGACGCTGCGCCATACGACCAACCGCCTCATCATCGATGCGCCCCATGCCGACGTGTCGCCCTATATGGGACCGATCATCGACATGGAGATGGCCGACGGACTGACCGAAAGCTTCCTCTATCTGATGAGCAACGGCGGCAAGCCCATCACCCATATGCGCCGCCCCAAGGACGGCCTGCCGTTCGTGACGCCCGGCATCATCGACGTGACGGCGATGGAAAAGCGGATCGACATCGAACTGTTCGGCCCCATCCTCCAGATCGTGCGGGTCGCGGATTTCGATGCGGCCATCGCGGAGGCCAATGCCACCCGCTATGGCCTTGCCGCCGCGCTGTTCGGCGGGTCGGAGGAGCAATATGACCGTTTCTGGGCCGCCAGCAGCGCCGGGCTGGTCAACTGGAACCGGCCGCTGACCGGATCGCTGCCCGGCCTTCCCTCCGGCGGCATCGGCCTGTCGGGCAATCATCGCGCGGGGGGCAGCGGCGCGGCGGACCATTGCGCCTATCCCGTCGCCTCCGCCGAAATCGCCCAGCCGCGCGCATCGGTGGGCGTCGGCCTGCGCTCGGTCGAAATCATCGCCGATCGTTGATGCCCCTTCGGAGGCACAAATAGGCTCCCGTGCAGGCGCACAAGTTTAGCCCCCGTGCGGACGCACAAGTTTAGCTAGGGCTGGCCCAAGACTTGATGGCTTGGCCTCCCACATGGGTATTGCCATATGCCGACCATGAGCCGCTCTCCCCTTGTCCCGCATGCCGCTCGCCCCGCAACGGGCACGGTTTTCCTGGTTGGCGCCGGTCCCGGCGATCCCGATCTGCTGACGGTGCGCGCCGCCCGGCTGATCGCGCAGGCGGAGGTGATCGTGCATGATGGTCTGGTCGGCGAGGGCGTGATGGCGCTGGCATCGGACAAGGCCGAACTGATCTCCGTCGCCAAGAAGCGCGACCGGCACAGCGTTCCGCAAGAGGGCATCAACGCCATCTTGGTGGAGCATGCGCTGGCGGGCCGCAATGTCGTGCGGCTCAAGGGCGGCGATCCCTTCATCTTCGGGCGCGGTGGCGAGGAGCTTGAGGCCTGCCGGGTCGCGGGTGTCCCTGTCGAGGTCGTGCCGGGCATCAGCGCGGCGATGGGCTGCGCGGCGGCGGCCAACCTGCCGCTGACCCACCGCGACATCGCCAGCGCCGTGACCTTTGTCGCGGGCCAGTGCAAGGGCCTGTCCGACCAGAATTGGGCGGGACTCGCCGGCGCGGGCCGCACGCTCGTCATCTATATGGGTGTCGCCACGGCCGACGATATTGCGGACAAGCTGATGGCCGACGGCCTGTCGCCCGACACGCCGGTGGTGGTGCTGGAAAATGGCACCCTGCCGGAACAGCGCGCGTTGCGGACGCTGCTTGCCGATCTGGGCGACATGGTTCATCGGGAGCAGGTACGCAGCCCGGCCGTGATCGTCGTGGGGAATGTGGCGGGTCTGGCCGACGCATCCGATAAACTCGGCAGTCGCGCGGGCGCATTGCAGATGCTCGACAGTTTGAAGGGGCAAGAGGGACTTCTATGATTATTGCGACAGGTAATGACCTGGGCAGCGGCGATGTGGTCTGGTGGACCGGCACGGACTGGTCGCGCCATGTGGGCGACGCGGTGGACGTGGGCGACGAGGGCGAGGCGATCATCGCGCGCGAGAGCGCCGCGCGCCGCGTGAACGTGGCCTATCTGGTGGAGGCGACAGCTGGCCCAGACGGTCCGCTGCCCAACCATATCAAGGAGCGTATTCGCGCGTCCGGTCCCACCGTGCGGACCGACCTTGCCATCAATCCCGACATTCAGATCGAGAAGGCCTGACCATGTATCACTATGACCAATATGATCAGGCCATGGTCGATGCCCGCGTCGCGGACTTCCGCGACCAGACGCAGCGCCGCCTGTCCGGCGAGATGACGGAGGAGCAGTTCCGGCCGCTCCGCCTGATGAACGGCCTCTATCTCCAGCTGCACGCCTATATGCTGCGCGTCGCCATTCCCTATGGCACGCTGTCGGGCAGGCAGATGAAGATGCTCGCCCATATCGCGCGCAAATATGACAAGGATTACGGGCACTTCACCACCCGCCAGAATATCCAGTATAACTGGATCAAGCTGGAGGATGCGCCCGACATCCTGGCCGACCTCGCCACCGTCGAGATGCATGCCATCCAGACGAGCGGCAATTGCATCCGCAACATCAGTTCGGATCAATATGCCGGTGTCGCCGCCGACGAGATTACGGACCCGCGCCCCTGGGCGGAACTGCTGCGCCAATGGTCGAGCTTCCACCCGGAGTTCACCTATCTGCCGCGCAAGTTCAAGATTTGTGTCATTGCGTCGGAGGAAGACCGCGCGGCCATGCGCCTGCACGACATCGGCATCGAGCTGGTGAAGCGCGACGGTGTGGTCGGCGCCAGGATTTTCGCGGGTGGCGGCATGGGCCGGACGCCCATCGTCGGGCCTGAAATCAAGGACTTCGTGACCGAAGACGAGATCATCTCTTATGTCGAGGCCGCGCTGCGCGTCTACAATCGCTACGGCCGCCGCGACAATAAATATAAGGCGCGGATCAAGATCCTCGTCTCCGAGATCGGCGTCGAGGAATATGTGCGCCAGGTCGAGGAAGAATGGGCGCATATGAAGACGCTCGGCATCGACCCGCCCAGGGCGGAGCTGGACCGTATCCGCGCGCATTTCGCCGACTTCGCCTATGAGGCGGGCCTGTCCGACACCATCGACCGCAGCGATCCCGACTTCGCCCTGTGGGTGGACCAGCAGGTTATCGCGCACAAGCAGCCCGGCTATGCCATCGTCAACATCTCGCTCAAACCCATCACCGGCATTCCCGGCGATGCATCCTCGGCCCAGATCGACCTGATCGCGGCGCTGGCGGAGCAATATAGCTTCGACGAACTGCGCGTCACCCACGCGCAGAATATCGTGCTGCCCTCGGTGAAGAAGGCGGACCTATACGCGGTCTGGCAGCAGCTCGCCGAAGCGGGTCTGGCCGAGGCGAACCTCGACCTCATCACCGACATCATCGCCTGCCCCGGTCTCGATTATTGCAGCCTGGCCAATGCGCGCTCCATCCCGCTGTCGCAGAAGATCGCGGCGCGCTTTGCCGATCCCGTGCGCCAGCGCGACATTGGCGAGCTGAAGCTGAAGATTTCCGGCTGCATCAATGCCTGCGGCCATCATCATGCCGGGCATATCGGCATTTTGGGCGTGGATCGTCGCGGCAAGGAGAATTACCAGCTGCTGCTCGGCGGATCGGGCGCACAGGATGCCAGCGTGGGTCGGATCGTCGGCCCCGGCTTCGATGAGGATGGCGTCGTCGATGCCATCGAACGGGCGACCAATCTCTATCTGGAAAAGCGCGAAGGGGCCGAGCGTTTTCTCGACACCTATCGCAGGATCGGCATGGAGCCGTTCAAGGAGGCTATTTATGGCTGATGTCATTTCCTTTCGCGACGGTGCGGCCAGCCAGGAGCCTGCGGTCAGCGTGGAGAGCTTTGCCGGGCAGAGCAATGCCACCGCCGTCCGCATCGAGCCGGGCGAGGATGCGCGCGCGCTGCTCCCCGATCTCGACCGGCTGTCGCTGGTCGAGGTGAACTTCCCCGCTTTTGGTGACGGGCGCGGCTATTCGGCGGCGGCGATCCTGCGCGAGGCTGGCTATACCGGCGAATTGCGCGCGGTGGGTGACGTGCTGGTGGACCAGATACTCGCCATGCGCCGCTGCGGCTTCGACAGCTTTGCGCCGCGCGCGCCCATCGACCGCACGGTGCTCGACGCCGCGCTGGAACGCTACCCGGAGGTCTATCAGAAGATCGCGGCGTCCGAGAAGCCCATCTGGTCCCTGCGTCATGGCTGAGCCAGCGCGCAGCATCGACATCATCGACGCGCGGCCCCGCTTTACGCAGGCCGACGCGGATGCGCTCAACGCGCGGTTCGAGGGCGTCGAGACTGCGGTCATGCTCAGGACCGTGTTCGCCGAAGGATTACTGGGCAAGGTGGGCGTCGTCTCCTCCTTCGGCACGGAGAGCGCGGTTCTGCTCCACCTGATCGCGCAGGCGGACAAGAGCATCCCCGTGGTCTTTGTGGACACGCTCAAGATGTTCCCGGAGACGCTGGAATATCGCGCCAATCTGGTCGAGCGGCTGGGCTTTACCAACAGCCAGACGGTCACGCCCGATCCGGTCGTGCTGGAGAAGAAGGATGCGACCGGCCTGCGCTGGTCCTTCGATCCCGATGGCTGCTGCGAGATTCGCAAGGTGGAGCCGCTCGCCCGCGCCAAGGCCGGTCTGGACAGCTGGATTTCGGGCCGCAAGGCCTTCCAGTCGCAGACCCGCGCCAATCTCCCCCGGTTCGAGGTGGAGGATGGCCGCATCAAGCTGAACCCGCTGGGCGACTGGGACAAGGCACGGCTGGAGGCCTATTTCACCGAGCATGACCTGCCGCGCCACGCGCTGGAGGCGCAGGGCTATCTGTCCGTGGGCTGCGAACCCTGCACGTCCAAGGTGCTGCCTGGCGAAGACCCGCGCGCGGGCCGCTGGCGCGGCTGGGACAAGGTGGAATGCGGCATCCACACCATCTCCACCCCGCTGGGCGACCCCGACGATCCAGCGAACGAGCCGGTGTTCTGATGTCCAATGGCCCTTCCCTTCGGGGGAGGGCTTTTTTGTTGGGCCGTCCGCGACATGGCGTTCCGACAAAGGCAGCCGACGTTATTGCGGTAGCGAATATCGGAACGTATACAGATGCTTGCCGCCCTCAATCACGATTGCCAGCGAGCCGGTGAGTCCCGCCAGATCGCCTGTCGCTGAATCCGGGACGACGATGACGGACAGGGTCGGCGCGCCTTTGTCCATCGTTCCGCTGTGCTGGAGGGCGAATGTGCCCTGTTTCCCGGCGAGGGTACCGGATACTTGCTCCATGGCCACATAGCCGGCCGATCCGTTCACCGGCGTTCGCACGGCGAGCATCTGGCCCGTGCTGGTGGCGGTCAGGTCTCCACGAAAGGTCTTGGCGATCGTCATGCTGCCGACCGGGGCATCGCCCGGCCCTACGGGGTTTAGCTGAACGTCGAATTCTCCGGTCGCCACATGCTCCACAGCGATTCCTTTGGTTGGGGAAGCGCCCGCGACGGCCATCTGCGCTGCCGTGGCAGTGACTATGGTGATCGCCAGATAAGGGAGCAGCTTCCGGGTCATCGGATATGGCTTGCCCGGTTGTGCGTCCCTTCGCAAGTGCGCAGTCAGGCAGGCACCCCAAACAGATCATGCTCGTCCGAATCCTCGATCTTCACGGCGATGATGTCGCCCGCCTTCAACGCCGGGTGCAGATCCTGCACGTCGCGCAGGAAGACATTGCCGTCGATCTCCGGCGCATCGGCCTGTGAGCGGGCGGTCGCGCCGACCGATCCATCCTCGTCCGCATCGCCGACCTCGTCTATGATCACGGGCAGGGTGCGGCCAACTTTCGCGGACAGTTTTTCGGCGGAGATGCGCGCCGTCAGTTCCATGATCCGGGCGTAGCGTTCCTCCTTCACCTCTTCCGGCACAGGGTCCGGCAGGGCGTTGGCGACGGCGCCCTCGACAGGCTCGAAGCGGAACGCGCCGACCCGGTCCAGTTGCGCCTCCTCCAGCCAGTTGAGGAGATATTGGAAATCCTCCTCCGTCTCGCCGGGGAAGCCCACGACGAAGGAGGAGCGGATGGCGATGTCCGGCGCGATGGTGCGCCACGAGCGGATGCGGTCGAGCACCTTGGCCTCATTGGCGGGGCGCTTCATGGCTTTCAGCACCTTTGGGCTGGCATGCTGGAAGGGAATGTCCAGATAGGGGGTCAGCTTGCCCTCCGCCATCAGCGGGATCACCTGGTCCACATGCGGATAGGGATAGACATAATGGAGGCGGGTCCAGATGCCGCCCGCCGCATGGCCAAGGTCGCCCAGCGCGCGGGCGAGGTCCGTCATATGGGTGCGGACCTCCGCGCCCTTCCACAGGCGCGGCTCGTGCCGGACATCGACGCCATAGGCAGACGTGTCCTGCGAAATGACCAGCAGTTCGCGCGTGCCCGCCGACACCAGCTTCTCCGCCTCGCGCAGCACCGCGTCGATGCGGCGGCTGACCAGGTCGCCGCGAATCGACGGGATGATGCAGAAGGAGCAGCGATGGTTGCAGCCCTCCGAAATCTTGAGATAGCTGTAATGGCGCGGGGTCAGCTTCAGCCCGCCCTCCGGCACCAGGTCGACAAAGGCGTTGGGCACGGGCGGCGCGGCGTCATGGACGGCGTTGACCACCGCCTCATATTGATGCGCGCCAGTGACGGCCAGCACATCGGGGAAGCGCGCGCGGATCACGTCCGCCTCATTGCCCATGCAGCCGGTGACGATGACCCGGCCATTCTCGGCCATCGCCTCGCCGATCGCGTCGAGCGATTCCTCCTTGGCGCTGTCGAGGAATCCGCAGGTGTTGACCAGCACGACATCGGCGCCCGCATAGTCGGCGGACAGCGCATAGCCGTCCGACCGCAGCTTGGTCAGGATACGTTCGGAATCGACCAGTGCCTTGGGACAGCCGAGCGAGACCATGCCCACTTTGGGCTGGGGGGGGAATTTCGTTGCCATGGATGGCGGGCACATAGGGTTTTTGTAGGGAAAAGTCACGTCCCGTGGTGGGGTGAGGCGATTCGGGGATTTGTGGGCCGGCACGGCGGGCTTTCGGGCGGAGGCGTGAGGGCCGCCATCCACCCTCTGCGCGCGCTTAAACCCCATCGCCGGTGCCGATTGACTTGCTCATCCCACTCGCCTCACGCTCCGGCCATATATTGGTGAGGCTCTGGGAAGGAAGGCTCTCGTCGGGGAGACGGGACACACGACCGCCCGCTGAAAAGGCCGTGCGTCCCTCCGCGTAAAATCCTGTAAAACTGCCCCAAAGCGGCACAGCCAAGCATAGCTAACGTCGTGGTCCGCCCCTGCCGCCAATGCTAAATGACTGTTTAACGGATGCCCTACGGCGTCCATCTTTGTCATTGCGGAATGTTCGGGAGCGTAAACATGCGGAAGCTTGTTCTGGCAGGTCTGGTAGCGGGTCTGGGCGGTATCGCCGTACCCGCCGTGCAGGCGGAAGATGCGGGCAATCTGGCCATCGCGACCAGCATCATGAATCAGGGCGCGACCCATGTCGCGACCGCGCGTCCGGGCATGCCCGCCCATCGCGGCGCATGGGGCACGCGCATCAACGGCCGCTGGTCGGCGGGATCGGGCGCACCGGGCGGCTGGAACAGCTATCGCCGTCCGGCGTCGGGCTTTACCCTGCCCAGCTACTGGATCAACCCCTCCTATTATATCGCCGACTATCGCGGCTATGGCCTGCCCGCCCCGGCATCCGGCTATGGCTGGTCGCGCTATTATGACGATGCGGTGCTGACCGACCGTTATGGCCGCGTCTCCGACGCCCGCTATGGCTATGACTGGGACCGTTTCGGCGGCTATGACGATGACGGCTATGACGACCGTACCTATAATGATCGGGGCTATGACGATCGCGGCTATGCCGGTGGGTATGACGGCGGTTATGACAATCGCTACGCTGCGCGGCGCAGGAGCGCCAACAATGGCGTCGCGGGCGCTGTCGTCGGTGGCGTGGTCGGCGGAGTCGCGGGCAATCTGATCGCGGGCAAGGGCAATCGCCTCCCCGGCACGATCATCGGCGCGGGCGTCGGCGCCATTGCCGGTGGCGCGATCGGCAGTGCCTCGGGTCGCAACCGGGACGACCGCGGCTATGCCCCGCCGTCGTCCTATGAGGGCAACACCGGCTATCCCGCACCCTATTATGGGGCGCCCCGCGGCGGTGAGCCTTATCCCTATTCGGACTATGCGCCTTCTCTCGGCGCTCCCTCCCTCAACGGCCGCCCGGCAGGCTATGACGGCCAGTGGGTCGGCACCTGGTATGGCGAGGATGGCCGCGTCTATAGCGGCACCTATGACGGCCAATATGGCGGCAAGGTCAAGGGCGGCTATAACAAGCGCACCGCCTATCGGCAGCCTGCCTATCGCCCCGGCCCGCCGCCGGTGCAGGGCTATGGCTACTCCTCCTACGGCTATGACGCCGCCGCCTATGGCGCGGCCTATGGCGGGAGCAGTTACGCCTATGAATCGCTCGACTATGTCGAACCGAGCGTGACGACGACGACCGTTACCACCGAGGAAACCACCTATGCGACCGTCCGCAAGGCCGTTCGCAAGCCCATCGCGCGCAAAGCCCGGCCAAAGCCCCGCGTGGTGTGCTGCCCCTGCGGCTGCTGAAGCGTCAGGCGACCCTCCAGCGGCTCAGAACTGGCCCGGACGTGCAGACGTCCGGGTCTTTCTTCAGGGCGAGCATAGTGGTGGGGCCGTCCGGCGGAATGTGCGACCCGGCCGGGTGGCGATGACAGGCTCTCGACCCTCTATCGCATCTCGACCGCCTGATCTTCGGCCAGCACTTCCTCGACCCGTTCCTGTGCCTGCCGTGCCCACATGGCGGCGTAGAGACCATTTTTCGAGAGCAGTTCGCCATGGCGGCCCTGCTCCGCGATCTGGCCATCCTCCAGCACGATGATGCGGTCGGCATCAACGACAGTGGACAGGCGGTGCGCGATGATGATCGTGCTGCGGCGCTTCGCGATGGAGGAGAGGACGTCCTGAATGGCCGCCTCCGTCCGGCTGTCGAGCGCGCTGGTCGCCTCGTCCAGCACCAGGATGGGCGGGTTCTTGACCAGGGTGCGGGCGATGGCGACGCGCTGCTTCTCGCCGCCCGACAGTTTCAGCCCACGCTCCCCGACGCGCGCGTCATAGCCCTTGGGCAGGGAGGCGATGAAATGGTCGATGGCGGCGCCTTTTGCCGCAATCTCCACATCCTCCTGGGTGGCGTCGGCGCGGCCATAGGCGATGTTATAGCCGATGGTGTCGTTGAACAGCACCATGTCCTGCGGCACGATGCCGATGGCGGCGCGCAGGCTGTCCTGCTGCACCGCGCGGATGTCCTGCCCGTCGATGGTGATGCGCCCCTCACCCACATCGTAGAAGCGGAACAGGAGGCGCGCGATGGTGGACTTGCCCGCGCCCGAGGGGCCGACGATGGCAAAGGTCTGCCCGGCGGGAAGCGTGAAGGTGACGCCCTTGAGGATCGGGCGTTCCTTGTCATAGCCGAAGCGGACATCCTCGAAGCGGACCTCCCCGCCATCCACGACCAGCGCGGGCGCGCCCGGCGCATCCACGATCTCCGCCCGGGTATCGACCAGCCTGAACATCGCCTCCATGTCGATCAGGCCCTGGCGGATCGTGCGATAGACCATGCCCAGCATGTCGAGCGGGCGGAAGAGCATGGAGAGCATGGTGTTGATAAGCACCACGTCGCCCACCGTAAACTGTCCCTTGCTCCAGCCCCAGACGGTATAGCCCATCGCGCCGCCCATCATCAGGTTGGTGATGAGGCCCTGCCCGATGTTGAGCCAGGCAAGGCTGTTCTCGCTCTTGAGCGCGGCACCGGCATAGCTTTTGATCGCCGCGCCATAACGGTCGCCCTCGCGCTGCTCCGCGTTGAAATATTTGACCGTCTCGAAGTTCAGCAGGCTGTCGACCGCATGGCTGACCGCATTCGTGTCCATGTCCACCATGTCGCGGCGAAGCTGGTTGCGCCACTCCGTCACCTTGCGGGTGAACCAGATGTAGAGCACCACCATGGCGAGCGTGCCGGCGACCATGCCCGGACCGAACTTGAAGAAGAAATAGACGCACACCGCCGTCAGTTCGAGGACGGTCGGCGCGATGTTGAAGAGGAGGAAATAGAGCATCACGTCGATGCTCTTGGTCCCGCGCTCGATCACCTTGGTCACGCCGCCGGTCTTGCGGTCGAGATGGAAGCGCAGCGACAGGCGGTGGAGGTGGCGAAAGACATGCTCCGCCAGCCGCTGGGTGGCATCCTGCCCCACGCTCTCGAAGGCGACGTTGCGGAGATTCTCGAACAGGGTGTTGCCGAAACGCGCGCCCGCATAGGCGACGATCAGCGCGATGGCGATGGTCACGCCCGGCTCCAGCCCCGGCGCCATGCGGTCGATCCCCGCCTTGTAGGCGAAGGGCATGCCGAAACCGATCACCTTGCCGACCAGCATCAGCAGGACGGCGAGCACCACCCGCCACCGCATGCCCGGCGCATCCCGGGGCCACAGATAGGGCAGGAAGCGCCGCAGCGTCGTCCACATGGGAGGCATCGGGCTGGTGGTGGGCATGTCTGGCGGCATGGGCGCGATGTAGGGGCAAAGGCGCCGCTTGCCAATGGATCGGGGAGGATGGCAACGGGAGGCCGGAAACCGGGAAGTATAGAGAGGGGGAGCATTGCCGGGCGATGCCCGTGTCGTCATCGACATGCCTCTTGCGCTCCCGCGCCGGGCAGGCAAGGAAAGGCGCCAGTACCGAATTGGGAGAATAGGCCATGACGAGCCAGGCACAGAAATTGCGCGACCTCATCACCAGAGAGGAGCATTTCGTCGCCGCCGAAGCCTATAGCGCGCTGACTGGACGGATCGTGCAGAGCGTCGGTTTCAAGGCGGCCTATCTGGGCGGCCATGCCTGTTCCGCCTTTCATTATGCCGTGCCGGACAATGGCGTGTTCAGCCAGATCGAACAGCTCGATCAGGCGACGCGCATCGCCGACGCCATGGATATTCCCCTGATCGCGGATGCGGACACGCTGGGCGAGACGGTGGCCGACGCCTTTCACCTCACCCGCAAATATGTCCGCTCGGGAATCGCCGGCTATCATGTCGAGGATGAGGTGAACCCCAAGCACAGCAAGTTTTCGAGCGGCCTGATCTCCATCGCGGACATGCAGTTCCGTATCGACGCGGCGACGCGCGGGCGCGGCGACCATCCCTTCGTCATCATCGCGCGCTGCGACGAGATGTACCCGGACGCGCGCGGCGGCGGCGGCGGCGGCAATATCGAGGAGGCGATCAAGCGCGGCAAGGCCTATGCCGAGGCGGGCGCGGACGCGCTGGTCTTCCCCCTCGCCTCGCCCGACGCCCATGCCCAGATCGTGCCGGAGATGACGGTCCCGGTCTGCACATTGGGCTTCGACCTGCCGGGCACGGGCTTCACGCTCAGCACCGGCTGGGGCTGGACCGGCGCCGCGCAGCTCCATCTCTCCCGCGCAAAGGAATTGATGGAGACCGGCACGGTCAAGATGGACCATGTGCTGCCCGGCAAGGATCAGTTGATCGAGCAGGATCTTTATGATGCGCTGATACTGGAATGGGCGGAGAAGACGGGGCGCAAGACACGCTGACAGCTTTCCGGGCGGCGCCCTTACCGGGAAAGCGGACGAGCATGCCCCATTCGGGACTTCATTACGCAGGCGATCGCGGCAAGGGCACTGCCTGTCGATCAGTCATAGTCAGCGGCGCAACCTCCCGGTCATTCAAGTGTTGAGGCCCATGCGTTAAAGGGGGAAGCCTGCCGCTTTCCCCTACGCGATGCCTTTCATAGGGAGGATTTCCATGAAATTTCGATCCATCGCCCTGCTCGGGCTGGTGCCGGTCGCGCTGGCTGCCTGCACGAAGCCTGCCGAGGTCGCTCCTCCACCCCCGCCGCCGCCGCCACCCGGGTCCGTCTATGGCAGCACCGCCGCCGACCGCGACGGCGATGGCATCGTCGACGGCTATTATACCGCGGATGGCATCTATCATCCCAATGCCCAGCCGGCCCCGCCCCCACCACCCCCGCCGCC
>DASVMZ010000056.1:0-17977 GCA_036384115.1 Sphingobium sp. | reverse complement strand
GTATCGACCGCATCGCGCAGGTCGCGCTTGACGGCGGGCGATCCGGCCCGCTCCATTATATCGGGGATCGCGTACGCCGTGCCGATCGACGCGATCAGGGCGGGGTCGGCGATGTCCTGTCCTTGCGCGAACTGCGCGGTGAAGACCGACCGGCAAAAGGCCGGACCGACACCGGCCTCCAGCGCCACCAGCGCGGCGCGGGCAGCCAGCAGGCTGGCCTGCGGAAAGGCGGGGTCGCCCGGCTGCGAGCGGCGGAAGGGCAGGCCCAGCCGCTCCGCCTGCCGCTCCAGATCGCGCCACATATAGCGCCCCTTGGCCGGATAGATGTTGAACGGCGAATCGCCCCAGCCCTGCGCCACAAAGATCGGACCCAAAAGAAAAGGCCGCCACGTCACGACAATGTCGCGCCGGGCGGCCTCTGCCTCGATCCGCATGGCGGAGAGATAGCTGTAGGTCGACGCGAAATCGAACCAGAAGGCCACCTCTGCAACCATCAGCGGGTTACGCCGCTTCTGCGCTTCGCTTGAAACGCTTGCGCTCGTTAGGGTCCAGATACCGCTTGCGAAGACGGATGTTCTTGGGCGTCACTTCGACCAGTTCGTCATCGTCGATATAGGCGATGGCCTGCTCCAGCGTCAGCTTCCATGGCGGGGTCAGGCGAACGGCGTCATCCTTGCCCGATGCGCGGAAGTTGGTCAGCGCCTTGGACTTCATCGGATTGACTTCGAGATCGTCGGGCTTGGCATTCTCGCCGATGATCATGCCTTCGTACAGCGCCTCGCCCACGCCGACCATCAGGACGCCACGCTCTTCCAGCGGACCCAGTGCATAGGCGTTGGCTTCGCCCGAACCGTTGGAGATGAGGACGCCATTCTTGCGGCCCTCGATCTTGCCCTTGTGCGGGCCGTATTTCTCGAACAGCCGGTTCATGATGCCCGTGCCGCGCGTGTCGGACAGGAATTCGCCATGATAGCCGATCAGGCCGCGCGACGGGGCGGAGAAGGTGATGCGGGTCTTGCCGCCGCCCGAGGGACGCATGTCGGTCATCTCGGCCTTGCGGACGTTCATCTTCTCGACGACGGTGCCCGAATATTCATCGTCCACGTCGATCATGACGATTTCATATGGCTCGGTGCGCTTGCCGTCCTCATCCGTGCCGAACAGTACGCGGGGACGCGAAATGCCCAGCTCGAAACCTTCGCGACGCATCGTCTCGATCAGCACGCCGAGCTGAAGCTCGCCGCGGCCCGCGACTTCGAAGCTGTCCTTGTCGGCGCTCTCCGTCACCTTCACGGCAACGTTGGATTCGGCTTCGCGGAACAGGCGGTCGCGGATCATGCGGCTCGTCACCTTGTCGCCCTCGCGGCCCGCCATCGGCGAATCATTCACGGCGAAACGCATGGACAGCGTCGGCGGATCGATCGGCTGCGCCTGGATCGGCACGGAGACGCTGGTGTCGGCAATGGTGTTCGACACGGTCGCGACGGCCAGACCGGCCAGCGAGATGATGTCGCCCGCCTGCGCATCCTCGACCGGAACCCGCTCCAGACCACGATAGGACATGATTTTCGACGCACGGCCGGTCTCGATGATCTTGCCGTCCATGTCGAGCGCGTGGATCGCCTGGTTGACCTTGAGACGACCCGAGGTGACGCGGCCCGTGAGGACGCGGCCGAGGAAGTTGTCGCGGTCGAGCAGCGTGACGAGAAAGGTGAACGGCGCGTCCACGTCCAGTGCCGGCGGCGGCACATGGTCGACGATCTTCTGGAACAGCGGGACCAGCGTGCCCTCGCGCTTCGCCGGATCATCGCTGGCATAGCCGTTACGGCCCGATGCGTAGAGCACGGGGAAATCGAGCTGCTCGTCGCTGGCGTCGAGCGACACGAACAGGTCGAACACTTCGTCCAGCACTTCCTGGATGCGCTCGTCGGGACGGTCGACCTTGTTGACGACGACGATGGGCTTGAGACCCAGCGCCAGGGCCTTGCCGGTCACGAACTTCGTCTGCGGCATCGCGCCTTCCGACGAATCGACCAGCAGGACGACGCCGTCGACCATGGACAGGATGCGCTCCACCTCACCGCCGAAGTCGGCGTGGCCGGGCGTGTCGACGATGTTGATGCGGATGGATTCAGTCTGGCCGGGCGCAATCCACTCGACCGAGGTCGGCTTCGCGAGGATGGTGATCCCGCGCTCCTTTTCGAGATCGTTGGAATCCATGGCGCGCTCTTCGATGCGCTGGTTGTCGCGGAACGTGCCGGACTGACGGAAAAGCTGGTCGACGAGGGTCGTCTTGCCATGATCGACGTGCGCGATGATCGCGATATTACGCAGGGACATGTTATGCCTTTGGGATATAGGGGCCTCCGGTCGACGTGACGCCGCGCAGAGGTTTCGGGCGCGCCCCTAGCAGAATTTGTGCAGAGCGGAAAGGGCCACGCGGCAAAAGCCTTGCCCCCTGCCGCACTGGCCACCTGTTCCCCGGCAAAAAGAGGGACGGTTACAGCGATGTTACCTCTGGCACCGCTTCGGCCACACCTTATCTTCCTGCCATGACCGAAACGACGATCCCCAACCCCGGCCCCAACCCCGGCGCCCACACCGGCAGCGGCGGCGTCCGCCAGCCTGCCCTCTACCTGCCCCATGGCGGCGGCCCCTGCTTCTTCATGCCCGACCCCAAGGGGACATGGACGGGCATGGAGGCGTTCCTGCGCGGGGTGGCGGCATCCCTGCCACAGCGGCCCCGCGCGATACTGATCGCCTCGGGCCATTGGGAGACGGAGGGGTTCGCCTTCACGGGCCAGGCCTCGCCCGGCCTGCTCTTCGACTATCATGGCTTTCCGGCGGACACCTATGCCCTTACCTACCCCGCGCCCGGCGATCCCGCGCTGGCGGCACGGGCGCGCGACCTGTTGCTGGCGGCCGGGCTGGCGGCGCGGGTGGACGAGGCACGCGACCTCGACCATGGTGTGTTCGTGCCGATGAAGGTCGCCTTCCCCGATGCCGATATTCCGGTGGTGGAAATGTCGCTGGACCGCGGCCTCGACCCCGCGCTTCATCTGGCGGCGGGCCGCGCGCTGGCCCCGCTGCGCGACGACAATGTGCTGCTGGTGATGACGGGCATGAGCTTCCACAACATGCGCGGCTATGGCGACCCGCGCGCCACCGAGCCGTCACAGGCCTTTGACGCATGGCTGGCCGATGCGGCGGGCCGGGATGTCATGGAACGGGACGCGCTGCTCACCGGTTGGGCCGACGCGCCGGCTGGACGCTACAGCCACCCGCGCGAAGAACATCTGCTGCCGCTGATGGTCGCGGCGGGCGCATCCGAGGCACCGGGCGAGCGGATCTATGCGGAAGTGGTGATGAAGACGGCGCTGTCGGCGTTTCGGTTCGGGTAGGGTGAGCTTTCCCTACCCCAGGCGCGGCATCCGGTTCCATGCGTCCAGCGCCGCAACCTTATAGGCCTCCGCCAGCGTCGGGTAATTGAAGGTGCTTTCGATGAAATAGTCGATCGTCCCTTTCAGGTTCAGCACCGCCTGGCCGATGTGGATCAGTTCGGTCGCCCCCTCGCCGATGATATGCACGCCCAGCAGGCGGCGGGTCTTGAGCGAAAAAATCATCTTGAGCATGCCATGGTCCAGCCCCATGATATGCCCGCGCGATGTCTCGCGGAACCGGGCGATGCCGCATTCATAATTGATCTTGCGGTCGCGCACTTCCTGCTCGCTCATCCCCACGGTCGAGATTTCGGGCACCGCATAAATGCCATAGGGGAAATAGGCGGGCGCGGGCGGCACCGGCAGGCCGAACGCATGGCAGGCGGCGATGCGGCCCTGCTCCATGGAGGTGGAGGCGAGGCTGGGAAAGCCGATCACGTCGCCCGCCGCATAAATGTGCGGCACCGTCGTCTGGAAAGTCCTGGGATCGACGGAAAGCCGCCCGCGCACATCCGTCTCCAGCCCGCAGGCGTCGAGGCCGAGGTCCGCCGTAGCGCCCAGCCGCCCCGCACAATAGAGCAGCATCTCCGTCCTGACCGAACGGCCATCCTCCATCACCGTGCAGACCCGGCCCGCCTCGTCCTTGGACACCGACACCACCGGCGAGCCGAGGCGGAAGGTCACGCCGCGATCGCGCAGCAGATGGACGAACTCGTCGATGATCTCCCGGTCGATGAAGTCGAGGAAGGTCGGGCGCGGCTCGATCACCGTCACCGCCACGTCCAGCGCGGAGAAGATGGTGGCATATTCGATGCCGATCACCCCTGCCCCCACCACCGTCAGGCTGCGCGGCAGGCGGGGCACCTCCACCACCTCGTCACTGTCCATCACGTCCACATCGTCGAACGGGATGTCGGCCGGGCGATAGGGCAGGGTGCCGACCGCGATCAGGAACCGCTCCCCCTCGATCACCAGTTCGCTGGAGTCCGGCGCGGTGACGGTCACATGATGCGAATCAGTGAAGCGGGCGAAACCGGACAGGGTGTGGACGCCGTTACGCTGAAACTGATGCTCCAGCACATCCACCTCATAGCCCAGCGTCTTGGTGAGGCGCATGCCGAGGTCTTCGCTGTTGATGTCCTTCTTCACGCGGTAGGAGCGGCCATAAAAGCCCCTCTCCCGCCAGCCCGACAGGTTGAGCGCCGTCTCACGCAATGTCTTGGACGGGATGGTGCCGGTATGGACGGACACGCCGCCCACCCGCTTGCGCCCCTCCACCACCAGCACGGACTTGCCCAGCTTTGCGGCCTGCACGGCGGCGCGGCGGCCGGCGGGGCCGCTCCCGATCACGACGAGATCATATTTTTCCATGGCGTCTTCCCCCCAAGGCAACCACCGCGCGCCTTGCGCGTCTGGTCGCAGACCCCCGGCATCCCCTGCCCGCGCCATGCTATGAGGTTCCCCGCCTAATGCAATGGCCTGCACAGGCGATCTTGCGTCTTGAAGCCAAGGTGCTTTATTCACATATAACACCTCTGGAGGATATGCATGGCCACGACCGTCCCGACACAGAGCAGTGAGGCACTGACCCTGACCCCGCCCGAACCGGTAGCGACGGTGACGCCGGAGAAGGCCGCCGGACTCGTACCGCTGGACGATGAGAAGAGATCGAAGCTGGAGGAAAAGGTCGACGCCTTTGTCGGCGAACTGGCCGCGCTGGACACCAACGGCCCGGACTTCGGCATCAAGGTGGACCAGATCATCGCCATGGGCCGCAAGGAGATCGCCGATGCCGCGGGGCATTCGAGCCGGTTTCTCGACCGGCCGGTGCGGGCGATGGATACGGACAGCAAGGTCGGCGCGGATTTGGCGGCGTTGCGCCGCACGGTGGAGGATCTCGATCCGGGCAGGCGCGGCAATCTGACCGCGCGGCGCAAGATTTTTGGCATCATCCCGTTCGGCAACAAGATGCGCGGCTATTTCGATGGCTATAAGTCCAGCCAGAGCCATATCAATTCCATCCTGACCAGTCTGGCCAGCGGCAAGGACACATTGCTCAAGGACAATGCCGCCATCGACGTGGAACGGCAGAATATGTGGGCGACGATGGGGCGGCTGGAGCAGATGATCCATATCGCCCGGACCATGGATGCCCGGCTGGAGGCCAAGGCATGGGAACTGGAAAATGCCGATCCCGCCAAGGCCAAGGCGATCCGGGAGAGCGCGCTCTTCTATGTGCGGCAGCGCGCGCAGGACTTGCTGACCCAGATGGCGGTGACGGTACAGGGCTATCTGGCGCTCGATCTGGTGAAGAAGAATAATGTCGAACTGGTCAAGGGCGTGGACCGGGCCTCCACCACCACGGTCGCGGCGCTCCGCACCGCCGTGACCGTCGCGCAGGCGCTGATGGGGCAGAGGCTGGTGCTGGAACAGATTGGCGCGCTCAACAGCACGACGGCGGGGATGATCGAGTCCACCGGTGAACTTCTCAAGAGCCAGACCGCGCGAATCCATGAGCAGGCCGCATCCTCCACCATTCCGATCGAAACACTCCAGCGCGCGTTTCAGAATATCTATGACACGATGGACAGCATCGACAGTTTCAAGCTGAAGGCGCTCGACAGCATGAAGATCACCGTGGCGACCCTTTCCGGCGAGGTGGAGAAGTCACGCGGCTATATCGCCCGTGCCGAGGGGCAGGCACGCGGACAGATCGGGACGTCGGGTTCGGTTGGGAGTGGTGCTGGGGCTGGGGTTGGGGCTTCGGCGGGCACATTGCTCGACGCGGTGGAGTGACGGGCAGAGCCATGGCCAATCCCAGCGAGGTGGACCGCCAGATCGAACGCAGCGCGGACCTGTTGGCCCGAATAAGCGCGCGCCAGATCGGCAGGCGGGCGCGATCCGCCGGGCGGCGGGCGAAGCGCATCGTCAAATATAGCGTCTCCAGCATGACCGCGATCATCATCGTCACGCTTGGCTGGGCGATCCTGTCGCCGATCGGGCTACAGGGAATCCTGGTGGCGGCACTGGCGATCTTTGTCGCGATCATCCTCTCCGTCCTGCTGAGCGGGGAACGGGCGGTGCCGGTCGGGGACATGCACAGAGTGGAACTCGGCGCGCTGCCGCTGGCGACGGAACGCTGGCTGGATGACCAACGCCGGTCGCTGCCCGCCCCCGCCGTGTCCCTCGTCGACCGGATCGGCGAGCGACTGGAAGCGATGGCGCCGCAACTCCAGCGCCTGAACCCGCAGGAACCGGCCGCGCAGGAAGTCCGGGCGCTGTTGTCCGACCATCTGCCGCAACTCGTCACCGGCTATCAGTCGATTCCGCGCAACCTGCGCCGGGTCGAGCGCAATGGCCGTATGCCCGACCGGCAACTGATCGAGGGACTCGCCGTCATCGCGCAGGAAATCGGCGAGATGACCGAAAAGCTGGCGAGCGGCGATCTCGACAGCCTCGCCGCCCATGGCCGCTATCTCGAACTGAAATATCAGGATGTGAGGGAAATCGGCCAGGGTTAACCCCCTGCCCCCTACCCCCCTCCCGAACGATTGCGATAATTAATCCAGTGATGATAATTTTGCACTTGCGAACATAAATGACGCGGTGCACAAAGGGGGTGCCTTTCAGGCATCCTCTCCTAAAACTCAAAGGGCTGCTTCGTAAGAAGTGGCCTTTTTTTTTGGCCCTGAACCAGCCCGGCGGGCGTTCGGCGAGGGTGCAGCCGTGAGAGACCGGGCGTCACCCCGCTTTCCGGGAGGCGTTGAGGGGGGATGCTCCCCTATATACTTCCTCGAAAATGGCCGCGAACCGGGCAACAATGATCGCAGCGCGGCAAGACCCGTATAAGGCGCCCACACCCAGATATGGAAAACCCCGCACTCCACATTGTGGGAAATACGGGGCTTCTGAAAATCTGGTGGAGCCGAGCGGGATCGAACCGCTGACCTCGTCATTGCGAACGACGCGCTCTCCCAACTGAGCTACGGCCCCAGGGGAGCGCCGCGTATAGGACAGGGGTTTGCCGCTTGCAATGCCCTTTTGCGCGTCATGGAAGGCGGCTCAGCTACTCTCCTCCTTGAAAAATTTGTTGAGTTCATCCAGCATCGTCGCCCACCAGTCCAGCACGTCGACGAAATTCTTCTGGTTCAGGCCGCCAATCATCGCGACATCCATCGCCACCGCCAGCGACTTGTCGTTATCCACCGACATTTGCAGGAAGCGTTTGGCGTTGTTCCATTTATTGGCAAGGGCGGGCGTATTCTTGCCATCGTCCGCAAAGAATAATTGCAGTTGGAGAGAACCGCACTTCACCCCCTTCTCGCATTCATGGAAGAGGAAGAATTTATAGCCGCTGGCCGCGCTTTCGATGCGGGGATTGCCCGTCGCTCCGCTCTTGCCGACAACGCCTTATAGCGTTCCGCCTGAAGCGCCTTCACCACCGATGCGGGTCGCTGGCGCAGACCATGGTCGCACCGCAGGGTCGGGGTCCGATGCCGGGGCTGGCGTACACCATAAAGGCGCCCGCGATCACCGCTGCCGCCGACTATGGCGAGGCATGACGATCATCTCCGGAAAGAAAGAAGTCCCCCGCCGCGCCAAAGCACGCATTCGATTCGATCGCGGTCCCCTGCCTCGGCATCATGGGCGACGGGATGGGGCCTCCCTGCGATATGCGCGGCCGCGCTTATGCGAGAACGGAGATCAGATCGGCTTCCTCGATCGCTCCGCATGCGCAGGTGCAAGAGCGCGCGGTGTAAGCGCACCATTCGCCAAAAGCTGCTCGACGCCATACAGGGGCATACCCAGCACCGTTAATGTCTGGGCACGCGCTTGAGTGAGGCGCAGCAGGGATGCGACGGCGACGATCTCGCCGGGATCAAACGCCCTGATTCGCGTTCCGCGGAGGGTCCAGCGATGCTGTGTAATCCGACGGTCGTCCCACGCCTGTTTCAGCGCAGGTTCGTCTCTACTCCCGTAAGGCGCGAGGCAGCCTTGGCGCTGAGGAGTCTTGTCCTGATGAGGCCATAGGTCCCTTGGGGAACATAGGAAGTGTGATGGTGTTGCGGCGCATTGGGATCTTCTCCAAGATCACTGGCGCAAGTATCAAGAACAGCATAATTCCGTAGCGCGCGATGCCATACACCTGCCGGAGCCGCATCGGATGCGACCATCGACTTGATGCCATCAGGCCACTGGATCAGGCTCTCGCACGCAAGCGCCAGCCGAGCGACCTCATCAGACTGAGGTGGCATTCCGCGCCCGGCATCGACGCCTCGCGCGATCAGCATCATGTTATCGTAGAGCAGTGTCCGGTCGATGCTTTGAATGGGCCTCGGTAGCATGTCCATGGCAAAGCGCTGTACCACAGGATCTGGGTCGACCAACTTCGCGATGAGCTGGAGCGAGGCGTGCAACTGATCTGGCACCATGACGGGAGAGATTCGTCCGAGGCGCCCCCCACAACTATCGCACCAGGCGGTGCCGTTCACGCGCGTCCAACCCTGACGGACTCCCTTCTCGGTGCACGGGCACTTGTCCTGGAGGATATCCCAGCCGATCGTTGAGAACGGCAGATCACGCAGCTCGTGCGTGGCAGGATGGTAAAGATTGCCGGATGCGATCGCCGCCGGCGAGAAACGGCGGAACCGGCAGTCGATCTTGGTCTTCAGCATCTTGATGCCGTTGAACGTCCGATGGGTGGGGCCATCGGCGGGATACCGTCGGGAGACAACCTCATCCCTGTCGACACGGATCGCGGCCGCGAGACAATCAACGTCGAGATGCAGGCTCTCCGCGATGTCGACGCGGTTGCGATGGAGCATGCCGACGTGCTGAAGGAGCCCCCAGCTGTTGGGCATGCGATTGATGGCGCACGTGTCGGCGACCAGCCCCCGGAGAGATTCTCCGGGGACCGGCGCCGCTGCACGGCGGAACTGGCGAAGTCTGTCAGATGTCACGCAGGGGGTTCCTCGACACGAAGTTGTGCGCGACGTTCCAGGTGTCCACGGCGGACGTAACGTCAGCCACGGTGACGACGTCGCGCCCCTCGCGGACGGCCGTGCGAATGGTCCCCATCAACTGGCCGATAACGCCGTTGGTGGCCTCGATGAGAGCTTCATCGAGGCCCTCTGCCGCAAGACCGATCTCGGCCGAGAGGATGCCATCGGTGACCAGACGGGCGTCGAGCGCCGAGAGAAGGCCGCGCCGGATCTCCTTGTCATAGTCATAGTCATCCCACCACGTCAGCGGACCGAGATGGCAGGGAGCGGTGAGCCGGCTGCTGAGTTCGAGGTCCTTGGAGAAGATCGGCACCGCGAGTTCCGTGCCAAGCAGCGCGATTGGCACGACGCCGCCGTCCAGCAGGAGCTTCACCGACGAGGTGATCTCTCCGCCGAAGCCGGACCGCCGTCCGCCATGGTGGCTTTCGTCGATGATGAGGATGCCGGTCCGGCATAGTCGCGCATGTCGAGACCGGCGATCGCGAGCACCCGCTTGTGCGCCCAGAGGGGCATGCCCTCAGCATAGCCCTGATTGACCGCAGGCACGGTGACGTAGCGCCTCGTGCGCTCGTTCCACACCTGGACGCAGCTCATGTCGTCAGGGTTGTATTTCACCTTCACCGTCAGGCTGGTGACCTTAGTCTTCGCCTTTGACGGATCCTGGAGGCTGACGAGGTCGTCGATCAGCACGCGGACGATCTTCGCGTCGGAGAAGCGGAGGCCATGGATGACGATTCCGCTCGGCCGCAGCTTCACGTCATACTCGACCATGCCTATGCATGTCGCGTAGGCACTGGACCGCGTCGGCTGTGATAGGGTCGTTGAACCTGCGGCTCTCGATCAGGTCGGCCAGCGCCTCCAGCTCACCGAGGGCCAGAGGCGCGAGCCCTCGGACTATCGTCACCTGCTCGCGCACAGTGCGGCGACCGGTCCATGAACTCGCGGCATATGCGACGTCCGCATCGGCGACCTGCTGCTCGAGCGCCTCTATGACGTTGCCGTAGGCATCCCGCCATTCCTGGTCCAGCATGTCGACGCGACTGTCGCGGCCGGGACTGTCGCGATATTTCATGAAGGCGCGCAGCAGTTTGGCCTGCTGGTTGGCAGGCAGGGAGGGAATGATCCTGCGGAGACGCCGTGCCTTTGAGCCTCCGTCCTTCGAAAAGCGTGGGGCGGTCGCGTCGATCCCCACTTCGTGCGCTATGAACTCGTCGAACGTGCGGTCGGTGAAATCGAGGACATAGCCCCCCTTCATGTTGAGCACGCGTTCGACCACCTCCATGTCGGTCAGCGAGATCAACGGCTTCCGGTCGGGATGCTCAGCCACCGGCCACGCACGACCGGCAACGGTCGAGAACATCCGTCGCCCCCCTTTTCCTATCCATCCGGTATGTCCGCCCCGCGTCCAGATTGCATCCAGGATGGTAGGAGGCGGATGCACCCGGAGCAAGATGGACAGAGAATTTGTTCTCTTTATGTACTAGGATGGGCGGCCGCAGTGTTGAGAGGCAAGCGACGGCATGTCACGGTTGCATACTGTCAGGGCTGGCCTCGCGGAGATCGCATCGCATTTCGGCATCGCCCCCGTCCCGCAGGTCTACGTCCCCGACGAAACGGTCGAGGGCCTGCCCGGCGTCATAGTTTTCGAGAAGGGCGGACGGCGCATCCTGCAGACGGTGACCTGGGGCTTCCCTCGTCTGACGCAGGAGATGCGCGAGCATGGCGAGGATCCGGGGCGCGTGGGCATGGTGGCCGACCTCACAAATCCCATGTGGGAGGAGATGGTGGTCGAGCCGCGCTACCGCTGCCTGATCGTCCTGACCCACTTCGCCAACCCCGCCGGGGAGAAAGGCGCGAAGACCCGCACTTGGTTCTCGCTGAAGAACGAGCCGATCATGGCCTGGGCGGACTTCTGTCGCAACCTGCCCGACGAGGGGCCGGTATATGCAGGCATGACGATGGAAGCGAACGATGCGATCCCGCCGACGAACGACCGCATGCCGGCCCTGCTCGACCCGCATGAATATGACGCGTGGCTGCGCGGTGGGATCAAGGACGTCATCCGCTTCCAGTTCCGGCCGCCGTTTCCCGCCAACCGGATGCTGGTACAGCCTACGAAGGATCTGTGGCGAAGCGGATCGCCGCTGCCTAACGCTGGAGGTCAGATGGCGATGATATGAATAAAAGTTTCCACAAAACCGGTAATCACCGCATCCCTATAGCGGTATCATCATAGGTGGAGAGAGAAACAGTCTGCCAGATCTATGATTTTCGATAGCTCGATCTATCAAGAGACTTGATCATATCCCCTCTCAGTAAATGATCTTTGAGGAGGCATACCATCATAGGGCTATCAGATTTATCACCATTCCAATATTTGGATATAATATTTGTGTTTTGTTCGAAATCTAGATTAGCATTGAGGATGTCTATTATGGTCATATCAAATTTATTTGATATTTGATCCTCCTTGGTTATGACTTCGTAGATAATAAGACCTTGCATTTCATTTTGACGATGGACCTGACTTTCCCATCTAAAGACCTCATCTATACGGATTTCATTGCCTAAGCTCCGAAAAGCAAAGACGCTATCCAAGCGAGAGGGCAGATCAGGGTAAGACTGCCTTCTTACTTCTTCGCAGAGGTGGGCCCAGAATGCTGCACTGCAGCCTGTAAAGGCGCGCATGTATTCCGCGTCATCGGCATTGCGAAGTATTATCTTCCCGAACGGTTCTCCCGTCCTCCGCGATTCGTCCTGAACCGCTTCGTATAAATGCCGATATCGTCTTATCGGAATTGTTAGGGTATCGCCGTAAGGCGTCAATGGATGGCCTAAGGCCCGACCCTGCTCATAACGGCTCCTCTCCTCCAGACGGAAAAACATACATATCTCCCTTTCGGACGACCGACCTTGTGCAGGGTCAGGCGAATGGAATTGGCCGCACCGGCTTTGCTGTCAACGGCGTGCAAACCTTATCGTAACACGTCAGTTCCGATTTAAACCCATCTCGCGGCTCTGTAGCTTGGCCTTCCACAGTTGTTCGGACCGGAATATCTCGTCGCTTGTCATCGTCGATCCGCACACCTCTAAGATCGACACCTGATAGTCCGAAGGATCGCGGCTCTTCAGGCCGACGTTACCGCCATGACCATCGCGAGCGTAGCCGGTCCAGCGTCCGAAAAACCCGTCCTCGCCATAGGCTGAGCCGACATACTGCTCCCGCGTCCGCGGGCAGGTCAGGAGGTAGACGCCGCGCGCGGCGCGGAGCG
Organism: Sphingobium sp.; assembly: GCA_036384115.1. Taxonomy (GTDB): domain Bacteria; phylum Pseudomonadota; class Alphaproteobacteria; order Sphingomonadales; family Sphingomonadaceae; genus Sphingobium. The sequence continues at coordinate 5,263 of DASVMZ010000056.1, read as the reverse complement.
CCGTCAGCCAGCCCGCTGGAAGGGTCTCGATCATTGAAAGGTCGCCGATGAATGCGGTGTAGCCGGGGAACGCCTCCTCTTGGAACACGCGCGTCACCTCCAATATAGGCTTGGCCTGATTGGCCGCTATCTGGACCCATGAGCGCGTCCCGGCGCCCCAACCGATATAGATCCGGCCGATTTCCTCGATGGAGGCTTCGACCAGGGTCTGGCGATAGAGGTCGAGATCGCGCTCCTCCCTGCGTGACGGGGACGCCCCGGAGCGGGTCCATGATGCCGGGATCGCGAGGTCCGATCCTCTCGACCTCATAAAGGCCGACGAACAGGGTCGACTGCGCTGGCGTGACGACGAAGCTCGCCCAATAACGCGGCGCCACGCCCGCCGATCCCGAACAGGCAGCGTCGGGAGAGAAGCCGTCGCCATACGCTGCTATGCCCACCTTCCTCGACAAAAGTCGGGCAGGAACACCACGACGACGCCCGGTAGAACGCGCGCCAACATCCAAGACTGGGCAGACCTTATCTGCCGGATCCCGCATCGCCCTGCCGCGAATGCCCTGAAATGAACCATGGAAGCGGGCGGACCCGCTTCCACCCCGGCCCCTGGCGCCTCCACTGAAGGCTGGCGCGAAGAAGGAACTGGAAATCATGGGAAAGCAAACGCTCAGTGGCCGCATGGCCGCTGCGAACGATGACGGCTGCCGCATCATCTATACTATGTCGGCGACATCCGGAATGACCTCAATGAGGGGCGGTGGCTGCACGAGGCCGACAAGGTTTCGTGGCTCGATCAGGCCACAGGCTACGAATGCATCATGATGCGCGACATGCATGGGGGCTTCTCCTGTCCGGGTACGTCGGAGTGCCACCCAGCCATCCGCTGTACGGTTTCGACCATGCCGCGGTGCCGACCGACCTTGGCATCGAGGTCCATGGCGGGTTGAACTACTCGAAGATCTGCGACACCGGACCGACGCCTGCGTCCCGTCCGATCCTGCGGGAGTCGCGACGCGTCTGCCACACCGACAGCCGCATAATCGGCTACGAACAGACCACGCACGCAACCGACTATCGCGTGAAGCACGCGGATGCATGGTGGTTCGGCTTCTCCTGCGACCAACCGCTACGACGTCATACCGAAGGCTGAGCGGCAGTCTTCGCGGTATCTTTCGGCCGAGACGGGCGCTGTCTACCGCGACGACACTTATGTCTGCCATGAAGTGCAGACCCTTGCCGCTCAGCTCAAGGCGATCGCCGACGGGGTGCCTGCCCTCCCTCGCCGCGATCCGCCGCCGCCCGTGGGCCTCGATCAGAAGGGGGAGCGTTGACCATGGCACAACAGACGGGAGACGGAGGGGGGCGCACCGCCCCGTGGGGCTGGTGGCTCACGGCTCAGCGGGACGGCTTCGTCGACGATGACGACCGCAGGTGGTCGAGCGTCCGCGACGCTTTCTGGCAGGGGCGGCTGAAGTTTCCCCCCGCCCACTTCGCGGATGAGCACCATGAACTGCTCCTTCGCGTGCTGACGTCCCTCGACAACCGGCTCGTCGGTGAGGTCGAGGGCAGGCACGACCTGTTCTTAGGCGACATGATGTTCTGGCGGTTTTACATGTGCTGGCTGGTGTCGATCGGCCTGACCGAGGAACCCGGGCATCGATCAACTGCGCTCGAGTCGGGGCTGACTGCCGAGGGGCGTTCGGTCATGATGATGCTGCACGCCACTCGTGACCCGGACTGGGTGGACCTGCCGATGTCGGACGTGATCGATGCCGCCCGCGCCTCCGGTTGGGACGAGGCGCATGCGGCGCGCGAAGGCGCGCTGAAGGGGTTCGAGGCGGAGGCGGTGCACCTGCCGTGGGTCTTCTCCCGCCACCGGGTCGGCGAATCCTTCCTCGTGAAGTTGACAGGCATCGCCAGGGACGCACGGATGCCGACTAGGCGGGTGATATGGACTCAGTCCTTCTCTGATGAGAAGGTGCGCGACGACTTTTTCGCATGGTTGGCATCGAGGGTTGAGCGCTGGGAGGATTTTGGCGGTCTTGCATACCGGAGGGGCGCCGACGCGCTCACCGCGCATCTTTTCGCGCTCTTTGTAGCTGCGCCGCTGGCAGGTGACGTGTGACCGCCGGAGATGGATGTCCGCTTCGTGGTGATTTGGCGCGTCGTGGCGACGCGGCACTCCCCGCAGGAGGTCATGGTGGGAGGTGAGCGGCGCGGCAGGCGCCGCTCTCCCCACACCGCCGACCGTGACCTCGCCGCGGCCCTTGCTCGCCTCAAAGTGACGACGGAGGGGGAGCGCCTGCGGGTGTTCCGCGAATATCTGGCACGCACGGTCCGGATCGCATCGCCGCTTCTCCTGGAGGCGTGCCGTCCAGACGAACTCGACGAGGCAGTCTGGCGGCTGCGACCGGGGACGAGATGGCCCTCGTCTCCGGTCTCTCGCATCATGGTGCGGGGATGGTCGGCGAAGAGTGCACACTACGGGCCCGTGACGGTCGAGGCCGTCGAAGCGGGTACGGGTGAGCGCTATGCGGTCATGGATAAGCTGGCTCTGGTCGTCGGCGACAGGTCGGCGCACATGATCCTTGCGGTCGCCGGTCTGGGGATCCGAACTAACGATCGCGGGGGACGGCTTCTGATGCCGAGGCTGCTCGACTTCGACGAGCGTGATCAGCTCGTCGGCGCGCCGCTCGACATGGCCGTCAGACATCCGATCCTAAATGACAGACAGTATATCATTGCCGGCGTCGAGAGCAGCGTCCAGCTACTGCAGACGCAGGTAGATTTCCTCGCGCCGCCGGAGGAGTGGCGGGTCCCATGGGCGCGTAGGCCCGACATGGATCCGTTTTAGCTAGCTCGACAGCTGGCGACGCTACACAGAGACGATGATCGGCGAAATGGCTTCGGTGTATCCGGAGCCATTTTTTTTGTTCAAAACTGAAAATTCTCCCGCAACATTCTCCGCGTGGCTCTTCATCTATATCGAATTGCACGTATTGATTGTAAGGGGGTAATCCCAGCGGCGCACACTGAAAAAATGTGGCGCAACTCTTGTGGTGAAGGACACCACCCAAGATAACATGCAGCACTGCAATCGTTACCTTGGGGCGTCATGCCACGTTCCCGCGCGTGACTGCGGCCACTCAAATATGAAATATTGAGCGATATCTTGCGAAAGCCGACAAAGCTTTGGATGCCCGACGAGCAATAGAACTTGCCTTCGCCATTTTTCGCCACCCTTCGCGACTCGCGAGGAATACAGCCGGTTTCTAATAACCCCTTTCGCCTTCCTTCGTTGACCTTCGCCGCTAACCGTGAGAAAACGAGGGAACGAATGAGGGAGCCAGTTGCCAATTATGGCCAAGCTGACAGTCGTGGGTGCCAAGAATGCAAAGGCGGGTCGCCACGCTGACGGCGCGGGGCTGTACCTGCTGGTGAAGAGCACAGGCGCGAAGTCCTGGATGCTCCGCGTTCAGGTCCAGGGCCATCGGCGTGACATCGGCCTGGGCGGCTTTACCGACCTGACATTGAGCGAGGCGCGTGAGGCCGCTGCGGCCCTACGCAAGGTCGCACGGGCGGGTGGCGATCCGGTGCAGGTCCGAGACAAGGACAAGCGCCCTACCCCCACCTTCAAAGGCGCGGCGAAGGAGTGCCATGCCGAGATGAAGAAAGGTTGGACGGACAGGCATGCCGCTGCCTTCCTCTCGTCTCTGGAGGATCACGCCTACCCTGCCCTCGGAAACATCTGCGTCGACCACATTGAGGCTTCCACCATACGCGACGCAATTGCGCCGATCTGGATCGATAAGCCTGTCATCGCGCGGAAAGTCCGCCAACGCATCGGCACGGTGCTGAACTTCGCCAAGTCCAAGAGCTGGCGGGCCACGGAGGCGCCAACAGCATCAGTCACGGTGGGCCTCTCCCGACAGCCGAAGGGCAAGAACTTCGCCGCCATGCCTTATGCCGATGTGCCAGCGTTCTTCGCCGATGTGCGGGACAAGGAGGAGACCATGGGGCGGTTGGCACTCCTGTTCACGATCTGCACGGCGGCACGATCGGGCGAGGTCCGCCTAGCGAGGTGGAGCGAGATCGAGACCGACGGCGCGCTGTGGCATCGGCCACCGGAAGTGATGAAGTCACGGGAGGGGCATAGCGTCACGCTCAATCATGCGGCGTTGGCGGTATTGGCCATCGCCTCGGATCTGCGGACCAGCCGAGAGAACGATCCAATCATTTTTGCCGGATCTAAGGGCAAGCCATTGTCAGATATGACGCTTCTCAAGGTTATGCGGGATGACAACCAGTCATTCACCGTTCACGGTTTCCGGTCATCTTTCCGCGACTGGGCGGCGGAGATGATGCCGACGATTCCTGATCCGGTTGCGGAAGCGGCCTTGGCCCATGCCGTGCCCGACGCGACGGTTGCGGCTTACAAGAGGGCGAAGTTCATGGAAATGCGGCGGACGTTGCTGGATGCTTGGGGAGAATATCTGGTGGGTGTGAGCAACGTAGTGCAACTGGCCGAGGCAGTCTGATGGAGCAGGATTGGCAGCCAGCCAGAGCCGCCCGCGCCCTTGACTTGCGCTCATCGCCGGAAGGCCATGCTATCGTCCAGTATGCCTCACACGGCGCTGTCCTAGCTCGCTGCATTGGCGTTACGGGCGTGTCCTGGCCGAAGGACGGTGATGGATGGAGCCGCGTGCCGGAAGAGTTCTGGAAAGCTATCCTTACCCTAACAGGGAGCAAATACAGGAATTGGGATAGCGGAATATTCAAGTTTCAGCGGGCCGTCGGTGCGCATGGATACTCAGGACCAGTCGACGTTATAGGCGTTGAATTCGATCTCGTGCCAATCCGCAAATTACTTGGCGCACCTTCTGCCACCGCCACTCCCGCATCGCCGAATACGGACCACTCAACGGCTTCAATCGAGCCAGTGAAACGTGCGCGGGGCAGGCAGCCGGGCGACGGAGAGATCGATGATGTGGAAGCCTTGGCGCTGATGAAAAGCGTCTACGACCGCCGCGTTGCTCGCGGAGAGCAGCCATCCGCGAATAGTCTTGCACAGATGGCCATCGATGTTCTTGGCTTAGCCTCCGCCAACGAAACCTACGCATCTAGCGGTGGATTCTAACTGGAAGTGCGAAATTGCTGGATTTTGTAGGGTTAGAGCCCTCTCGGCAAGGAGCATGTCCCATGGGTTGTTACGTCCATCTGCGATTTGATGAGCGCCGTGTGATCTACGAGATGCTGGAAGCTGGCA
>DASVMZ010000055.1:0-7187 GCA_036384115.1 Sphingobium sp. | reverse complement strand
GCTTGTCGAGAACTCATGCGCAGGGTTCTCGACAAGCTCGAACCGAACGGAGGAGGGAAATCATCCCAGATGCGTCGCTGACCAATCCGCCTGCGCGCTCCATGTCTCCACCGATCCCTTGACCGTGCAGCCCTTCTCGCCCGCCTCGATATGGCCGATGGCTTCTACGGTTTCGCCCGCCGCGATCAGCGCCGCCCGCACAGCCTCTGCCTCGTCGGCGTCCACGGCCAGCACCATGCCGACGCCACAGTTGAAGGTGCGCGCCATTTCTTCCGGCTCGATATGCCCCTGCGCCTGCAGGAACGCCATCAGCCGCGGCTGCTCCCAGCTGTCGGCGTTCACGACCGCGTGCAACCCTTCGGGCAACACGCGCGGGATATTCTCCAGCAGCCCGCCGCCGGTGATATGCGCCAGCGCGTTGATCTTGCCCGCCCGCACCAGCGGCAGCAGCGAACGCACATAGATGCGCGTTGGCGCCATCAGCGCGTCGATCAGCAGCACCTCATTGTCGAACAGGGCAGGGCGATCGAGCTTCCAGCCCTTGTCCGCCGCCAGCCGCCGGACCAGCGAGAATCCGTTGCTGTGGACCCCCGACGATCCCAGCCCCAGCAACACGTCGCCCGCCTTCACCCGCGATCCGGTCAGCGCCTGGCTGCGTTCCACCGCGCCGACGCAGAATCCCGCCAGGTCATAGTCGCCCGGCCCGTACATGCCCGGCATCTCGGCCGTCTCGCCGCCGATCAGCGCGCAGCCCGCCTGACGGCATCCGTCGGCGATTCCGGCGATGACCCGTTCGGCGATCCCGCTCTCCAGCTTGCCCGTGGCGTAATAGTCCAGGAAGAACAAAGGCTCTGCGCCCTGCACGATCAGGTCGTTGGCGCACATGGCGACCAGGTCGATGCCGACTCCGTCATGCCGGTCATGCTCGATGGCGAGCTTCAGCTTGGTGCCGACCCCGTCATTGGCCGCGACCAGCAGCGGATCGTCATAGCCCGCCGCCTTCAGGTCGAAAAAGCCGCCGAAACCGCCCAGTTCCGCGTCGGCCCCCGGTCTCCGGGTCGCCTTGGCGAGGGGGGCGATGGCCTTGACCAGCGCATTTCCGGCGTCGATGGAAACACCGGCCTTGGCGTAGGTATAGGGTTCGGGCTGATTATGCTTGGGGTCCATGAATGGCGCCTAGCCAAATCGGACTTGGATTTCCATAGCAATGCCGTCAAAAGGGCGCCCGTGTTCATGACCCGCCCCGACATCCGTCCTTTCTATCTCGCGATCCTGCTGTTGCTCGGCCTTGCCGGAGCCGCGACGCTGGTCGCCCAGATCGAGGGGGAGCGCGGCGTTCCGCCCATCGCCAGCGGCGGTGATTTCGAGGTGAGCGGGGTCAAGGTCGATGTTGCCGCCGGGAGCGCGGAGGCCGCGCGCTATGCCGGCTGGCGTCAGGCGCAGCGGACGGCGTGGCGGATGCTGTGGACCCGAACCAATGGCGGTTCGGCGATTCCGGTGCTTTCCGATTCGCAGCTGGAGGCGATGGTTTCGGGCATTGAGATCCAGTATGAGCAATCTGGCCCAACCCGTTATATCGCAACGCTCGGCGTCATGTTCGACCGCGCCCGCACTGGGCAGCTTCTGGGCGTCAGCGGATCGGCGATCCGGTCCCCGCCGCTGCTGGTGATCCCGATCCTGTGGCAGGGCGGCGCGGCCGTCAGCTATGAGAGCATCAATGAGTGGCAGAAGGCGTGGGCGCGTTTCCGCACCGGCGAAAGCGCCATCGACTATGTCCGCGTCAGCGGCCAGGCGGCCGACCCCCTGCTGCTGAACGCCGCGCAGACCGGCCGCCGTGGTCGCCTCTGGTGGCGCGTGCTGCTCGATCAATATGGCGCGGCGGACGTGGTCGTCCCGATCGCCCGGCTGGAGCGGCAATATCCCGGCGGCCCGGTCATCGGCCGATTCGCCGCGCGCTATGGTCCCGACAACGCCCTGATCGGTACATTCTCGCTGCGCGCCACGTCGGAAAGCGCCCTGCCGGAGATGATGGACCAGGCCGCCCGGCGCGTGGATCAGCTCTATACTCAGGCGCTGCTCAGCGGCGAACTGCGTCCCGATCCGTCGCTGGTGATCGAGGAGCCTGTCGATCCCGACTCGCTGGATCTGGAAAATGTGACGGAATCGATGGTGGAAACGCTCGACCTGCCCGGCGTCATCCCGGGTGTCGGCGCCTTCACCATCCAGTATGACACGCCCAATGTCGCCTCGGTCAGCCAGAGCGAGGCGCTGTTCCGCGGCATCCCCGGCGTCCGCTCCGCCTCGACCAGCAGTCTGGCCCTCGGCGGCACGTCGGTCATGCAGGTGAGCTTCGCTGGCACCGCCGAAACGCTGGGCGCTGCGCTCCAGCAGCGCGGCTTCACGGTCCAGTCCTCCGGCAACACGCTGCGCGTGACACGCCGCGCTGCGTCAACGCCGCCGTCGCCGCCCGCCGCGCAATGAGCCAGATCAGCCTCCCGTTCGACTGGACGGGCCAGGGCGGGGGCCAGGACTTTCTGGTGAGCGACGCCAATGCGATCGCCGTCCGCCATCTGGAGGGGTGGCGCGGCTGGCCCGTCCAGACCAGCGTCCTTTCCGGTCCGCCGCGATCGGGCAAGTCCACGCTCGGCCGCCTGTTCGCGCGCATCTCCGGGGGCGAGGTCATCGATGACGCCGAGGGGGCGGGGGACGAACCGCTGTTCCACGCCTGGAACCGTGCCCAGCTCGACCAGCGCCCGCTGCTGCTGATCGCCGACCACGCGCCCCAGCACTGGACCGTGGCGCTGCCGGACCTGCGCTCGCGCCTGTCCGCCGCCCCGCATGTGCGGATCGAGGAGCCGGACGAGCCGCTTGTCCTGGCCCTCATAGAGCGCGGCCTGACCCGGGCGGGCGCTGCCTGGGCTCCCGATTTGCCGTTATGGCTGCACAAGCGTATCGAACGCAGCTATGCTGCGGTGGCGGCGGTGGTCGATTGTCTCAACGCGGCCTCGCTGTCATCCTCGCGCAAGATTTCGGTGCAATTCGCACGCGAGACCCTGCAAAAGGCCGGATTTTTGCCTATACTCTATTCCGATCCGGCATCCGAATAAGGAGCTTTCGTGGCCGAAGCCGACCCATCCGCCAGCATGACCGTACCGGGCGAGCGCTATTTCAACCGGGAGCTTTCGTGGCTCGGCTTCAATCAGCGCGTGCTGGAGGAAGCGATGAATCCCGCGCACCCGCTGCTGGAAAGGCTGCGCTTCCTCTCCATCTCCGGCGCGAACCTCGACGAATTCTTCATGGTCCGCGTCGCGGGGCTTAAGGGACAGCAGCTTCAGGACGTCGACCTGCGCTCCGCCGACGGCATGACGCCGGCGCAGCAGCTCACGGCGATCGCCGAAGAGGCCGACCGGCTGATGAGCGCACAGCAGCTTGTCTGGCACGCGCTGCACGCCGCGCTTGGCGTCGCCAGCATTGACGTCATCGGCGCGGGCAGCATGGGCGCGAAGCTGGACGACTGGCTGGAAAACCATTTCCTCAACCAGATATTCCCGATCCTGACGCCCCAGGCGCTCGACCCTGCGCATCCCTTCCCCTTCATCCCCAACCAGGGCCTGTCGATCGTCTTCGACCTGGAGCGCCTGTCGGACAATCAGCCGGTGCGCGAACTGGTGATGATCCCCGCGACGCTCAGCCGCTTCGTGCGCATTCCCGGCACGCCCGCGCGCTATATGGCGCTGGAGGCGGTCGTCCGCCGGTTCAGCAACCGGCTCTTTCCGGGCTATAAGGTGAAGGACAGCGGCGTGTTCCGCGTCCTGCGCGACAGCGATATCGAGCTGGAGGAAGAGGCGGAGGATCTGGTCCGCTATTTCCGCAGCGCCATCAAGCGCCGCCGCCGTGGCCGGGTGATCCGGCTGGAGGTCGAACAGGGCATTCCCGAAGCGGTCGAGGACATGCTCCAGGACATGTTGCAGGGGCATGATTCGATCATTGCGGAGATTAACGGTTTTATCGGCATCGGCGACCTTGCCGTGATCGTCGACGAGGACCGGCCGGACCTGAAGTTCGAACCCTATGCCCCGCGCTTTCCGGAGCGCATCCGCGAATATGGCGGCGATTGCTTCGCGGCGATCCGCGCCAAGGACATCGTCGTCCACCATCCCTATGAGAGCTTCGACGTCGTCGTCGCCTTCCTGAAACAGGCCGCCGCCGACCCGGACGTCGTCGCCATCAAGCAGACGCTCTATCGCGCGGGCAAGCAGTCCGCTGTCATCCGCGCGCTCATCGACGCCGCGGAGGCGGGCAAGTCCGTTACCGCCGTGGTGGAACTCAAGGCCCGCTTTGACGAGGAACAGAATTTGCTTTGGGCGAGCGCGCTGGAACGCGCCGGGGTTCAGGTTGTCTACGGCTTCATCGACTGGAAAACCCACGCCAAGATTTCCATGGTTGTCCGGCGCGAGAGCGACCAGTTCCGCACCTACTGCCATTTCGGCACCGGCAACTATCATCCGGTGACCGCGCGCATCTACACCGATCTCAGCTTCTTCACCGCTGATCCGCGCATCGGGCGGGATGCCGCCGCGCTGTTCAACTACATCACCGGCTATGTCGAGCCGCAGCATCTGGAACTGCTGACCATGTCGCCGCGCGACCTGCGCGACCGGCTGGGCGAACTCATCGATGCGGAGATCTGCCATGTCCGCGCAGGGCGTCCGGGCAGCATCTGGGCCAAGATGAACTCGCTGGTCGATCCCGCGATCATCGAGAAGCTCTACGCCGCCAGCAATGCGGGGGTTCAGGTTGACCTCATCATTCGCGGCATCTGCTGCCTGCGTCCGGGCGTTCAGGGCATGTCGGAAAATATCCGGGTGAAATCGGTCATCGGCCGCTTCCTGGAGCACAGCCGCATCGCCTGCTTCGGCAATGGCAAGGAACTGCCCAATAATGGCGCGAAGGTGCTCATCAGTTCCGCCGACTGGATGCCGCGCAATTTCGACCGCCGCGTCGAATATATGCTGCCCATCGAGAATGAGACGGTGCACGATCAGGTGCTCGACCAGGTGATGGTCGCAAACCTCATCGACAATGAACAGAGCTGGGAACTGGATAGCGACGGGCGCTACCGCCGCCTGGAACCGGGTGACAAGCCGTTCAATCTCCACCGCTATTTCATGACCAACCCATCGCTGTCCGGTCGCGGCGCGGCGCTTCAGAAGAGTGACGCCGTGCCCAAGCTCTCCCTGCGCCGGCGGCGCTAGACCCATGGACATGATGACCCTTATCCGGTCGGTGGCCGAACGTGGAAAGGCCAACCCGGCGCTGGCGACTGCGCGCTCGGCCATTATCGACATCGGCTCCAACAGCGTCCGCCTGGTCGTCTATGACGGGCCGCGCCGCATTCCCTTCATCCTGTTCAATGAGAAGGTCATGGCGGGGCTGGGCGCATCGCTCGGCACGACGGGCATGATCGAGCCGCAGGCGATGGAGCGCGGCCTGTCCGCCCTCGCGCGCTTCCGCCATTTATGCGTGGAGATGGGCATAGAGCATGTCCGCTGCGTCGCCACGGCGGCAGTGCGGGAGGCGTCGAACGGCCCGGAATTCATGGCCCGCGCGGCCAGGATGGGGCTGGAGATAGAGCTTCTGTCCGGCGTGCAGGAGGGGACGGCCTCGGGCTATGGCGTCCTGTCCGCCATTCCGGGCGCGAACGGCATCGTCGGCGATCTGGGCGGCGGCAGCCTGGAACTGGTCCGCATCGCCGACGGAGAGGTGCATGACCGCATCTCCCTGCCGCTCGGCGTGCTGCGCCTGCCGGCCCTGCGCGCCAAGGGCAACAATGTCTTCGAACGCTATGTGAAGAAACTGCTGACAAAGGCGGGGTGGAATCCGGACGCACACAGGGGCCTGCCCTTCTACATGGTCGGTGGATCGTGGCGGTCGCTGGCGCGGCTCGACATGCATCTCACCCATTTTCCGCTGCCGGTGATCCACCATTATGAAATGCCGCCGGAACGCGCCCAGCATCTCGCCCGCGTCGTCTCGCACATGGGCCGGGATTCGCTGAAGGCCATTCCTGCGCTCACCGGATCGCGCATCCCGACGCTGCCGGGCGCCGCCGGGCTTCTCTCGGTGATGGTCCGCCAGCTCGGCTCGTCCAGCCTGGTGGTCTCGGCCTATGGGCTGCGCGAGGGCCTGCTGTTCGAGGAACTGCCCGCCGACATCCGCGCGCTCGACCCGCTGCTCGTCGCCGCCCAGGCGGAAGGGGAGGCGCAGGGGCGCTTTCCCGGCCATGGCGAACTGATCGAGGACTGGATCGCGCCGCTATTCCTGGAGGATGGCGAGCGCTGGCGGCGCATCCGCAAGACCGCCTGCCTGCTGGCCGATGTCGGCTGGCGCGCGAACCCGGATTTCCGGTCTGAGCGCGGCGTCGAGATCGCCCTGCACGGCAACTGGGTCGGCATCGATGTGGAGGGGCGGGCGATGCTCGCCCAGGCGCTGCACAGCAATTTCGGCGGCGGGATCGCGCCGCTGGCCGAGGTGACGGGCCTCGCCCATCCCGACGCGCTTCAGCGCGCTGCCTTGTGGGGCCTCGCGATCCGCGTCGGCCAGCGCCTGTCGGGCGGGGTTGAAGGACCCTTGCTTGCGGGGCGTCTGGAGGCGGACGCAACGGACCTGTCCCTCATCCTCCCGCCCGAACATCAGGACCTCTATGGCGAAGCGGTGGAACGCCGCCTGCGCCAGCTGGGGCAGGCGATGGGCCTCAAGCATCGGATGGTGGGGGAGTAGGGGGCGGGCAGCCCAAACACCCATCCGGCCTCCTCTCCTTTGGGAGAGGATAGCGAAGGTTGGCAGCCTGCTGCCTACCGCAGCTCGGAGAGGGGCTGTGTGTTATCGAGAGGGCATACCCCTCACCAACTCCGGCTAAGCGCTACGCGCTAAGCCTGCATATCCTCTCCCCCATGGGAGAGGGATGACGAAGAACAGTGTCCATCGTTCGACCAATAGCGGGCGTGAAATCCTCCCCTGTAAGGGGAGGGGGACCGGCGTAGCCGGTGGAGGGGTGACACGCTATCGTGAGGGCGACACCCCTCCGTCAGCACTTCGTGCTGCCACCTCCCCTTCCAGGGGAGGATTTAAGTAGACCGCCCGTCATCCACACTTTTTCGTCATTCCCGCGAAAGTCGAAGAGAGTC
>DASVMZ010000054.1:0-30005 GCA_036384115.1 Sphingobium sp. | reverse complement strand
CCGACCCGCTCCACCCCAGCGCCGCCGCGATCCTGCGCCGCGCATCCTCCAGCGCCGCCCTGGCCCGCCGCCCCGCGCCGTGGGGCGAGGAAGGGTTCGCCCAGCCGTCCAGCCCCGCAATCACGGCCTCCCGCGCCACCGGGAGGACCGGCGTCGTCGCGGCATGATCGAGGTAGATAGCCGGGGTGTCGGAGGGATTATGAACGGTCACGATTCGGCGACTTCAATCCAACATTGCGAAAAAGCAACAGATACCTATATAGAGCGCGCTTCCGCCCGTGCCATCCGGCACCGGGTAAGCCCCGTTCCCTCAGCTCATCAGGTGCCATGCCAGACGTAATTTTTCCCGGTCCCGAAGGCCGTCTGGAGGGACGCTTCAGCCCCCCGCCCCGCCCACGCGCACCCGTCGCGATGATCCTTCATCCGCATCCGCATGGCGGGGGCACGATGAACGACCATATCACGCAGGCGCTCTACAAGACGTTCGTCAAGCGCGGCTTTGCGGTGCTGCGCTTCAACTTTCGTGGCGTCGGCCGCAGTCAGGGCACGTTCGACAATGGTATTGGCGAGCTTTCCGATGCGGCCTCCGCGCTCGACTGGGTGCAGAGCTTCCATCCCGAAGCGCAGACCACCTGGATCGCGGGCTTCAGCTTTGGCGCATGGATCGCCATGCAGTTGCTGATGCGCCGCCCGGAAGTGCGCGGCTTCATCTCCGTCGCGCCGCCCGCCAACATGTATGATTTCTCGTTCCTCGCCCCCTGCCCCGCGTCCGGCATCATCGTGCAGGGCGCCGCGGACGAGGTGGTCAGCCCCAGTTCGGTGCAGCGTCTGGTCGACAAGCTGCGGACCCAGAAGGGCATCACCATCCATCATGACGAGATTCGCAACGCGAACCATTTCTTCGAGCATGAGCGCGACCAGCTGATGATGTCGGTCGACAATTATCTCGACATGCGTCTGGCGCCCGACTCGCCGATCAAGTGATTATGGAGCCTGATCCCGCCGCTGCGGGGTCAGGCATTTCGTCCCGCGAGACGATCAGCGCGCGGCGTTGCCCGGCGCGCTCAGGCTGACGCCCGATGTGGTCGGCATGATCCAGATCGCAACATTGCCGAACATCACCGCCGACGCGAGCAGCATCAGCAACCCGCGCTTGCGCTCACCCATCCGAAAAATCAGATAAAGCCCGCCCGCCAGCAGGGCAATCCCCGCGAACATCAGGATGGAGAGGATCGTTCCGGCCATGCCGCCCTATAGGAAGCAGGGCATGGTGCTGGCAATGGGCAATGTCCCGCCGGACGGGGCTTTGGCGGGCGATCTTCAAGGGGGGTATGAGCATCGTCGCCGAACCATATGATGGGTCCGGCATGGCGTTGTTCTCGGTGGCAGTCATCATCCGGTCGGGGGCGTGGGGGTGTGGCGCCAGCCTCTCGATCGCGCGCTATCGCAAGTCACCGGCCCGATTCACATGCCCGTCTAATGAAAATCGCGTGATTTCGGCAATAGCCGCATATTGCGTGGGTGCCACGCTCCCTTTCTCCGGCCTTCGCGGCCGCTGCGGATGCAGTAAAATATCCACCCGCGCCAACGCCGGATCGGCCGCATGGCTCTCCGACAACAATTCCAGAACTTCCGTCCGGTCGAGTTGTTGGCCGCGATCCCCCGCCCCTGACGGATAGTCAACATCGCCCTTTTGCTGTCAAGCGGGCAGCACTATCTCCCGCACACAAAGCGCCGGTCCCATTGCGAGACACAGGAATGTGCCCAGCGGCAGATGCATATCCCGCACTACCGGATGCCCTCGCAGCGCCAGCCATCCGGCCCAGCCCAGTCCCGCCAGCGATGCGATCAGCAACGCAAAGGGCAGCGCCTGCCACCCTGCCCATGCTCCGATGGCGCCCAGCAGCTTGGCATCGCCCAGCCCCAGCCCCTCGCGACCGCGCAAAGCCCTATATCCCAGCGCCACCGTCAACAGCGTGCCATAGCCCGCCGCCGCGCCGATCCAGCGGTCGGCCATGACGACCTGCGTCGCATAAGGTCCGGCGACAAAGCCCAGAAAGGCGAGCGGCAGGGTCAGCGCATCCGGCAGCCAATGATGCCGCGCATCCAGCACCGCCAGCGCCAGCAGCATCCATCCCAGCAGGCACCAACCCGCCGCCGACAGCATGCCCGGCGCAAAGGCAAAAGCTATCACCCCGATGGCGCCCGCACCCAGTTCCAGCAGCAGATGCACCGGGTCGATCCTGCCGCCGCATGTCCGGCAACGCATATGGGCGGCAAGCGCGCTCACCACCGGCACCAGATCGCGCGGGCGCAACACCACACCGCACCCGTCACAGTGGGACCGCCCGGCCGTCACGCTAAGTCCCTGTGGCCAGCGGATGACGAGAGCGCCAAGGAAGCTGCCGACAATCAGGCCCAGACCGCCACCAGTGATAGGGGCAAGACTATCACTCACCCATGCAAGACTCACAATGCGCCGCCGACCAGCAAAATCTGGCTCGTGCCTACCGATCGGAATCCCGCCGCGCCCAGTGCCAGTACGATGCCCGGATCGCTGCTCGCCACCGTCATGGCACCATGGTAGCGCCCCATAGCATCCACGCGCAGGTCGATCCGTTCCACGCCCGACTGGCTGACCAACGCGATCAACAGGTCGGCGCCGTCGCAGCGCACCTCCCCCGACAGGCCATTGGCCAGGTCCATGCCCGGCAGCCCGGCGGACAGCAGCGCCCGCATCCGCCCCTTCGCCCGCACACAGCGCGCGCCGCTGAAGGCGATGCTGACATCCTGCAACGCCATGGCGGAAACCGGGAGCGGCGCCAAGGCCCCGCCCATCGGCAGCGTGCCGCTCATATCGTCGATCCCGCGCGAGGCGATCCCGATGGTCAGCGCGCCCTGTATATCGTCAGGCAAGTTCCCATCCTGACCGACACCCAAGTTCCGGCTGATCTCGAACCGTGCCCGGCCCAGCAAAAGCGGCAATGGCGAGAGCCTGACATCGACCGTGCCGATCCGCACCGGACCCGCCTGCACATCCTCCGCCGTGCCCCACCACACCAGCCCGCGCACCGACCGTGCGGCCAGCCCCATCTCCTCCACGCCCGCGACCCCGAGCAACAACCGCAACGGCAAGGTGCCAACCAGCGCCAGCAGCAGCGCCACCGCCATGATATTGCGCCCACGCCGGGACAGACCGAGCCGGAAACAGCTAAGCCAGCCCATCACTTCACCTCCCGCAGCACAGCCTGCACCGCCACTGTGCCCAGCGTCGCGCCCGGCGTCATGCCGATCGTCTCGACCACCATGCCCCGCGACTCCAGCCCGGCCAGCCAGGCCAGCGCCGACCCGGCCCGCGCCGAGGCGATGGTGACAGCCAGCCGCCCGTCACCCTGCGCCGCGCTGCGATCCAGCGTCAGCCCCGCTTCCGCCGCGCTTTGTGCTACGCTCTGTCCGATGGGCGCCCCGGCGGATCTGGCCGATAAGCGACGGAGCAGTCGCAATTTCTCCCGCACCGAAGCATTGGCGTCCACCGCCGCGCCATAGCGCGTCCAGCCGCTCGCGATGCCCGCCTCCACGGGTCGCCATATCCCGACCCACAGGATGACGCCGCCCGCCAGCACCAGCATGATTGCGACCAGCCGCCGCTCCCGGCCGCTCAGACCACTCCACCAGTCGCTCAAACCCTTCATGACGGCACCACACTGATATCGGCGATGGTCTGCGCGCCCTGTTGCCGCACGCTGTTGGCTGCGATCCGCCACCCGGCATTCTGAAGCGCGATCAGCACCAGATTAATATTCTCCGCCCCAGGCCCGGCCAATTGCACCCGCACCGTCCCGTCCGCCAGTTGCGACAGGCCGGTCATGGCAACGCCGGGCACGCCCTGCATCGCGGCCAGTAGTCCCGCCGCCGTGCCGGTGAAGGCACCGCCCGCGCTGCCCTTTACCGCCAGTCGGGCCGCCAGCCGCAATTCCGCATCGGCCACGTCGCTGGCGTCCGGCAAGACCTGACGCGCCAGCGCCAGCGTCCGCGCGTCAAGCGACGACGCCTCGCCATGCAACCGCATCAGGGTGACAAGCGCGATCAGCAGCCCGAGCAGCATCACGCCGCCCGCCAGCACCGCCACCCGCCCCAGCCATGCCGGGTTGAGCGAAGAGCCCTGCCGGACCGCATAACCGCCCTGCCGCAAATCCAGCGGCGGCGCGGCGAGGGCGGCGATCAGCCCCGCCTCCACCACCGCGTCATCAAGTTCGCGAACCGGCGCATCGCCGACGATCAGCGGCGCATGCGCCTCCCCAGCGCCCAGCGCGCAGTCGATCCCGCGCAGGACTATTTCCCCACCGATCCGCCCGGCGACAAAAGCCTCCTCCACCGGGGGCAGCAGCAGCGCGGCCGGAACCAGCGCGGCATCGGGAACCCCCGCCGCCGCGCACCAGCCGATCCAGTGCTCCATCGCCTCCCGCGCGGCGACCGCCACGATATGCGGCTGTTCCGGCTCCAGCGCGGCGGCCGCCGCCGCATGCAGCAGGTCGGGACCGCCGATGCTGGCCTCCACCGCCATCAGGGGGGCCGCCACCGCGCCCTGCCGAACGGTCATGCCGGGGCACGCGATCCAGTGCAGTGCCGCGTCCCCGCTGGGCACGACCAGCAGCGCCGCTTCGCCGGCAGGCAGGGCGACCAGCCCCGTGGCCGCGCGCCAGTCCAACGAACCCTCCCCACGCTGAACGATATGTCCGCCCGCAACGCGCAGCCAGCCGCCCGGCATGGGCGCACCCGCCCCGCCATCCGGCACCAGCCAGAAGATCATGCCATCTGGAAGATTCATACCCGCCATGGTCAGTCTTCAACTCCCCATCGCCGTCGCACCAGCCGCGCGGGCGTTTCTTTCGCATCGAACAGCACCGTCTCGCGCACATCGGTGCCGCCCAGTTCCGCCGTCAAATCCACCTCGAACCAGCGGCTCGTCACTGTCGTCTGATCGGTCACTTCGGACGCCACGCCCAGCCCGGACAGCGCCGGTTCTGCCCAGAAAGTCGCCGCGCTGCCATAGCCATCCGCCGGACGCCGGGCGATCACCTGCCGACCTGTCTCCGCACCGATCCGCCCATCCGCCAGCATGGCCAGCAGGATCGCCTGATCAGGCAGCAGGGTGTTGATATTGACCGGCGCCAGCTCCGCCACCGGAAGGGCGCACAGCCATGGCCGCACCCGGTCATAGATGGGCGCCGTCATGCCCGCGACGATCCTGATCTCGCTGGGATCGGCCAGCAGCCCCCCGGCCGTGCGAAAGGGCACCGCCTGCTGGCCATAGGCCGCATCCTCCGCCCCGCCCGGTCCCGGCACAGAATCGCTGTCGATCCAGTCCGCACTGGCCGTCGCAATCTGTTCCGCCACGCGTGGGTCCGTGCCCAGCAGGCGAAGCAGCGCCGAGAATTGCATGATCCCGGTCGGGCGCGCGACATAGGAATCCGCGCCCTCCGACTTTACCAGGCCATTGATATTGAAGCAGTTATCCGCATCGCGCACCCGCGCGACCACCATGCCGCCGGGCACCGCAAAAGCCTGCGCCGTGCCCAGCCAGCCACCCGCCAGCGTCGTGCGCTCCCGCCGTGCCGTCACCAGATCACCCAGCCGCAAGGATGCGACCGCCTCACCCGCCATCAGGAAAGCCCGCCCCTGATCCACGCTCACGCCATTTTGCGCCATGCGGGTGGCCAGCGTCAGCCGCTCCAGCGCGACGGCGGTAATCACCGCCATCACCGCGACTAGCATCAGCACGGTCAGCAGGGCCGCGCCCCGCTCATGCAAGGGCTGGATGAAACGGTCGTCAGCCACCGCCCGCTCCCGTTCCCGTGGCGGGAAGGACCACCGGCTGCTCCACACCGCCCGGCCCGACCAGAAAGCGCATGACCAGTGGCTGGCGGCCGTCACGCGTCACGATCATCTCGACAAGGCGGGGCATCAGGTCGGGTTGGGCTGGCGCCCAATCCTCCCGCCAGCCGCCCCGTGCATCGCGCAAGCGAAGCGACAAGGCGGTGACGTCCGACAGCAGCACCGCGGGGGCATCGGGCACGGCGCCATCGACATGGGGATAGCCGATCCGCTCGATCCGCCTGTCGCGCCACCAATATTCGACCTTCTGGATGGATGCTCGCGCCATATTGTCGGGATTGCCCCACCCTGCCCGCACAAATTGCAGCATCGGTTCCTTGCCCCCCGGCACCCGCGCGAAGAAGGCCGGGGCGAGCGTGCCTGTCTGTGTCCGGCTGATCCGCACGGTCGCCTGCGCCAGATCGCTCTCCAGCGTCGCGAGCGTCAATTGTATATCGGCCAGCCGGTCCAGATGCTGTCGCACAGCCCCCTGCGCCGAGACGCTACCCCGAAGCAGCGCCACCCCGGCGAGGGACAGCATGGCGAAGATCATCAGCGCGACGAGAAGTTCGAGCAACGTGAAGCCGTTTTCGACGGGATCGGGTGAGGGGGTTGCGCCGTTCATCGCGCCACCATGCCATCGAGACCCACTGACACCGGCAGCGACCGGCTGTCGCGTATCAGGGTGAAGGCCATGGGTTGATCCGCGTGCCCGATCGTGTCGAACCACAGCCGCGCCCTGCCTTGCTGCCCCGCCTCGGCACGCGCGCCCGCGCTCCAGTCGGTCTGGCCCAGCGGTTTGCCGTCCAGAGCGATCCAGCGACCCTCGCGTCGCTCCTCGAAGCCATAGCCGGTGGGCGACACCCATAGCGCCACGGGACGCGCCAGCACGACAGCCCGATCCCGCGCCGCGCGCACCCGCCCGGCAAAGCGGTCCGCCTCCGCCGACAGGCCGCCGCGCGGATCACCCATGGTAAGCAGCACCGCACCGGACATCAGGCCGATGATGACGAGAACGACCATTAGCTCGACTAGCGTGAAGCCGTTTTCGGCGAAACGCCGAAGGGGCGTGAAGCCGTTTTCGGCGAAACGCCGAGGAGATACACTCTTAGCCTTCATCCGGCCGAACGTTCGAGAAAAAACCAAAGCCTCATGGCGCAGGTCTCACGACGCTGACGACCGCAGGCGATTGCCCTGCCCCGCCGGTCACGCTGACAGTCACCTGGGCCAGCCGCCGGTCCGCCGCAGGGGTGACGACCTGCCTCCAGTGCAGTTCCCGCCCCGCGTTGGCGATGGCACCCTCACTCTCTCCCAGCGCGGGCGAGGTGGGGTCGGTGAGGCGCTCATAGGCAAGGTTGCGCGCGGTGATTTGCGCGATCAGGCGCGTGTCAAGATCGGCCGCCGTCCGCACCGACACCGCCTGCAAGCGCACAAGCGCCAGCCCGGCAAGGCTGAAGATGGCAAGAGCGACCAGCATTTCGAGCAACGTGAAGCCGTTTTCGGCGGAACGCCTCAAAGGGGTGAAGCCGTTTTCGGCGGAACGTCGCGGGCGCGTGAAGCCGTGCGCGGATGAAAAGCGCAACGCCGCTGAAGCCTGCTGGGTGCACGCTGTCCCGGACGTGGTGGCACTTTTGCCTTCTCCCTGCACGGGCGCATCCTTTGCCGGCCCGGCGGGCGCGCTATTGCTCGCTGGAATAAAGGTCGGCATTCTCGCCCTCACCGCCAGGCGCGCTATCGGCGCCCAGCGAGTAGATGTCGAACGCCCCCTTCCGGCCCGGCGCGGCATAAAGATAGGGCTTGCCCCACGGATCGTCGGGCAGTTTCTTGATATAGCCGCCCTGCCGATAGCGCTCCGGTTGGGGCAGGCCACCGGGCGGGGTCAGCAAGGCGTTCAGCCCGTCGCCGCCCGATGGATAGGTCAGATTATCGAGGCGATACTGCTCCAGCGCATGCTCCAGCGTAGCAATGTCCGCCCGTGCTTTCTCCACCCGTGCCTTGTTGCCCGCCGGGATCACGTTGATTGCGACGATGGTGGCCAGCAGGCCGATGATGACGATCACCACCATCAGTTCGATCAATGTGAAGCCGTTTTCGGCGGAACGCCTCAAAGGGGTGAAGCCGTTTTCGGCGGAACGCCGGTAAGGGGGACGATGGCGGATTTTCCTGAGGTCAGACATATTATGCTCCGGCCCCGGTGAGGCTCTGCAACTGCATGATGGGCAGCAGGATCGCGAGGATGATGACGGCGACCACGCCGCCCATGAGGATGATGATGAGAGGTTCCAGCAGCGAGAGCATCGCGGCGGTGAATGCATCGAACTCCCGCTCCAGATAATCCGCCGCCCGCTCCAGCATGACGTCGAGTTGCCCGGCCTGCTCCCCGCTGGCGGCCAGATAGACGAGTAAAGGGGGAAACACACCCGCCCGGCGCATCGCGGTGGACAGGCTGCCGCCGCCGCGCACCGCCGCGACGATCTCCACCGTCGCGGCGCGCAGCACCCGGTTGTGGACAGTCGGCACGGTCAGGCCCAGCCCCTCGGTCACCGGCAGGCGGCTCTGCACCATGGTCGACAGGGTGCGGGCCATGCGGGCGGCATGAAGATCGCGGATCAGCCGCCCAAGGAAGGGAATACGGAGCAAGGTGGCATCGAAGCGCAACCGGAAGGATTCCCGCTGCAACGCCTTCCAGAAACCGAAAGCGCCTACGCACAGCAGGATGAGCAGCAGCCACCACCACCCCGCCAGAAACAGAGACAGACCCATCACTACCCGCGTCAGCAACGGCAATTGCTGGCCCAGCGTGTCGAACTGCTCGACCACCAGCGGCACGACGAAGATCATCAGCGCCATCGTCACGATCAGTGCGAACAGTGCCAGCACAGTAGGATAGGCGAGCGCGGTCAGCACCTTGGCCCGCATCTGTGCCTGCCGTTCCAGCAGGACCGACAGACGCTCGGTCAGGTCCGGCAGCGCGCCCGATCGCTCACCCGCCGCGATCATCGCGCGGAACAGCGGCGGGAAACTGCGCGGCTCGACAGACAGCGCGTCGGCCAGCGAGCGCCCTTCCATGACGCCCGCATGTACGCGGCCGACAATGGCGCGCATATGCTCCTTCTCACTCTGCCGGGTGATGGTGCGAAGCGCCTCCTCCAGCGGGCTGACCTTCGCCAGCGTCGAAAGCTGCCGGGTAAACAGGGTCAGTTCCTTGCCCGACAGGCGCTTGCCGCCCGCCGACCAGGGCATGGTCCGTGCGCTGGCAGCCGCAGCCACGGCCTCCGCCGTCTCGCCCATGCGGACGACGAACAGCTTCCTCGCCTCCAGCATCGCACGGGCCTCCCCCACAGTGTCCGCGCGCACCTTGCCGCGCTTCTCCCGCCCGGCCGGGTCGATCACTATATAGGCATAATCAGGCATCCAGCACCTCGGACCGCGAGATGCGGATCGCCTCTTCCGCGCTCGTCTCGCCCTGACGGACCAGCGCGCGCGCCGAACTGCTGAGGTTGGGCGCATTGAGGAAGGCATGACGGGAGATCAGTGATTCATCGCCGCCTTCATTGATGATCCGGCGCAGCGTATCGTCGATCCGCACCGCCTCGAACACGCCGATCCGGCCCTTGTAGCCAGTGTGGTTGCATGCCTCGCATCCGCCCGAGCGATAGATGAGCGTGCCCGCGTCGAAGCCGAGCAGCGCGCAGGCAGATTTGTCCGCCTCCACCGGCTCCCGGCAGATATGACATAGCCGCCGCACCAGCCGCTGCGCGATCACCGCACGCAGGGTGGAGGCGAGCAGGAAAGGCTCTACCTTCATGTCGCGCATACGGGTGACGGCGCCCACCGCATCATTGGTGTGGACGGTGGAGAGCACGAGATGCCCGGTCAGCGAGGCCTGCACGGCAATCTCCGCCGTCTCCCGGTCGCGAATCTCGCCGATCATGACGACATCGGGGTCTTGCCGCAGGATGGCGCGCAGGCCCGCCGCAAAGGTCAGGCCGACCTTGGCATTGACCTGTGTCTGGCCGACGCCTTCGACCGCATATTCCACCGGATCTTCGACTGTCAGCAGGTTGCGAGAGCCGTCGTTGAGCTGGCGCAGGCCCGCATAGAGCGTGGTCGTCTTGCCGCTGCCGGTCGGCCCGGTGACGAGGATGATGCCGTTCGGCTCCGCCAGCGCCTGCCGGAATATCGCGTCTACATGGCTGGCCATGCCCAGCACGTCCAGACCGATGCCGGTATTCGCCTTGTCGAGGATACGCAGCACCACCCGCTCACCCGCGCGGGATGGCAGGGTGGAGACGCGCACGTCGAGCAGCTTGCCACCCAGCGACAGGCCGATGCGCCCGTCCTGCGGTATGCGCCGCTCGGCAATGTCCAGCCGGGCCATCACCTTGATACGGCTGACTACCACCGGCGCGACATGAGGCGGCATCCGCAGCGTCTCGGTCAATACGCCATCCATCCGCATGCGGACGACAAGGCCGGTCTCATAGGGTTCGATATGGATGTCGGACACGCCCTGCCGCGCCGCCTCGGCGATGATGCCATTGATGAGCCGGATGGCGGGCGCATCGTCCGCGCTGTCGAGCAGGTCGTCGGCGGTCGGTATGTCGGATGCGATCAGGTCCAGGTCGTCATTGCCGATATTCCCGGCCATCTCCGCCGCCGCGCCGCCCATGGCGTAACGCTCCGACAGATATTTCTCGAACAGGAGACGTTCAGCCAGTTCCACTTCGAACGGCCGGGCGAGATGGCGGCGCACCTCCACCAACATGCGGGGATCGCTGCCCTCACGCAGGGCGACCTTGATCGACCGGCGCCGCTGACCACCTTCGCCATCGTCCACGATCACGACACCATGGCGCCGCGCAAAGCCATAGGGAATGTCAACGGACCTGCCCGGCGCCACCTCCGCCACGATCAGCTCGACCGGATCGGCGGCGGGCGCGGTCACTTGGACGCTCCCTCGACCGGGCGCACGACGCTTTGCGACTGGCTCCCGCTCATCGGAGCCAGCCGCCCGTCGATCAGCTGGTCGCCGGGCTGGGGCAGTGGCGGCACGGGCGGCTCCGCCCCCATATAATCGCGCACCAGTTCGTCGATCGCCGGCTCCTCGCCCGGCGTGAAGGCCGCCTGCCGGTTGCGGATATAGCCATAGCGTTGCGCGGTCAGCGCCTGCGCCTGCTCCCGGCTCCGCAGGATGGTCGGCCGGATGAAGACCATCAGGCTGGTCTTGTTGTGCGTCTTGCTCCTGGACCGGAACAATGCGCCAAGGCCGGGGATGTCGCCCAGCAGAGGGATTTTCTCGATGGTCCGCCGCTCATTGTCGTCGAGCAGGCCGCCGAGCGCGAGAATATCCCCGTCGTCCACCGTCACCGTCGTCTCGATCTGGCGCTTGTTGATGATCAGGTCGCTGCTGCCGCTGGATACCGGCCCTGCGACGCTCGACACCTCCTGCCGCAGGAACAGCTTGATCGTGCCTGCCGCGTTCACCTGTGGCCGCACGTCGAGCTGGATGCCGACATTCTGGCGCTGAACGGTACGGAACTGATTGTCGAAATTCTGGCTCAGCACCTCGCCGCTCGTCACCGGCACTTCCTGCCCGACCAATATGCTGGCCTTCTGATTGTCCAGCGTCATGACCGAGGGGGTGGACAGGATATTGCTGTCCGTGTCCGATTTCACCGCATTGATGATCGCGCCCAATACCCCGTTGCGCCCCAATGTCGTCGCCACGCCGCCCAGAGCACCGGTCGCATTGAGCAGGGAACTGATCGCCGCCTCCTGCAACGTATTGCCCAGCTGGCTGACCGTGCCCGTGGTCACGGTACTGCCCGTGGTGCTCGTCGTCGTCGTGGTCAACTGGGTCGCGCCGATCGCGCCCGCCACCGTCAATATATTCGGCTGGGCATTGCTGTAATTGGTCGCCGCAAAGCCGGTGTCCGTGCTGCCGATCAGGAATTGCACGCCCAGCCGCTTGGCCGCGGCCTCGCCGATCTCCACGATGATCGCCTCGACCAGCACCTGCTCGCGCCGGGTATCGAGCTGACGGATGACCTCGCCCAGCCTGCGCTGCGTGTCGGCGTTGCCCGCGACGATGATCGCGTTCGTCCCGGCATAGCGGGTGACGATGGCCGTGCCACTTTTGGCGATGCCATTGTTGGTCGACGTGCCGATGGGGGCAAAGGATGCCTGCGACTGCTGCGCCGGGGTGTTCGATTGCGAAGAGGATTGCCCGCCCGCGCCCGGACCCGTCGTGCCCGGGGATACCGCAAAGCCGCTTTCCGACGAGGAGGCAGGGATGGCGACCGACTGGCCCAGCAATTGCTGCAATACCGGCAGCAATTTCTCCGCATCGGCATGTTCCAGCCAATACACGCGGATTTCCGTGCCCGCCGCCGCCCGCCGGTCGAAATCGCGGGCCATGGCGGCCAGCCGGGCGACCGACGCGCTGTCACCGCGAATGGCGATGCTGTTGCTGCTGTCGATGGCGACGACCGTGGCGCTGGCGCCATTGGCCTCTGCCCCGCCGCCCGCCATCAGCGCCTGGAGCGAGGTCGCAATCTCCCGTGCACCAGCATTTTGCAGGGCGATGGTCTCCGTACCCGATCCTTCGCGGTCGATACGCGTCAATACTTGGCGGATACGCGCGATATTATCGGCATAATCCGCCACCACGATGCTGCGCCCCGCCCGGTTGGCGGTGATCGCGCCCTCCCGGCTGATGAGCGGACGCAGCGTCTCCATGGCGGAGGTGGCGTCGATGGTGCGGAGGCGGATGACCTCCGTGATGAACTGGTTGCGGCTGGTGGCCCGGCCCACCGATCCCGGCTGCCCAGCAAGGCCATCGACCGGCTGGATGCGAAAGGCCCCGCCCGGCGCAGGCACCGCGACCAGCCCGTTGGCGCGCATGGTGGACAGAAAAATCTCGAAATATTCGGACTTGCTGAGCGGCCGGTCGGTGACGACGGAGACCTTGCCCTGCACCCGCGCGTCGATGATGAAGGTCCGCCCCGTCACCCGCGCCGCATCCTGGATGAAGGCGCGAATATCCGCGTCGCGTACGTTCAACGTCTGCTGCGCGGCGAGTGGAGAGGCAATGGCCATCGACAGGGCGCTCGCCAGCAACAGAGATCGAAAAGGCCTCAAATCATTGTCCCCCGTTCAACGCGATGCTGATTGGCATTGTCGCCGCGCCACGCTCGATCGTCAGCGACAGGCGTGCGCCCGGCCGCAATTGCGCCTGCATGGCCTGCAAGTCCCCGGCCGAGGTAATCGGACGGCCGTTGACCTGTGTGATGACGTCGCCGGGCTGAAAACCCGCCGCCGAAAAGCCTGTTCCGCCGCCTCTGGCCGAAACGCCGATGCCCGACATCCGGCCACCCTCCGACCGGGGCATGAAGCCGATGTCGCGCCGAATCATGGCGGAGGTCAGCGGGCCAGTGGTAGCCCCGCCGCCCGGAGGAACCGTGCCGCCGCCATCGGCCGCCGACGGAGCCTGCCCACCACCACTGCCCGGCGCGCCGACTGGGCCATTCTGGCCGGGCACGCCGCCTTCCGCCCCCGTCGTTGCGCCCGCCGACTGGTCGAGGAACAATGTCTCCGTCGCCCCGCCCCGATCGATCACCACATGGTCAAAGGATACCGCCTTGAGCAACACGCCCGGCATGATCTGGTCGCCTACGGCAAAGCTGGATTGCACACCATCCGGGGTCGCGATGATCGCCGACCCCTGCCCCGACCCCTCGTTGATGCGCGTGCCGAACAGCTGGAGGGCCAACCCGGTCACCTGGGCATTGGCAGCATCGGCGCCCTGCCCCCGGGTAAAGGGATCGAACGCCCGGAACAGGGCGACGCGTGCCTCAGGCGGCAGAACGGCGGGCCGCTTCGCCTGCCATTCGCCGACCATGCCCAAAGGCGTAACAAGCGCCCAGACCAGCCGCGCGCCCTGCACGACGAGGACAAGTAACAGCAGCGTCTCTGCCCATTTCACCATGGTTCCTGCCACGGGAAGCCGTGTGAAACGAAGGAAAATCGGGGGAAGACGCCTGCGAAAATTCAACAATCTGCCCGGCATTTGCGCTTCCGATCCCACTTGGCTGCACTGCCTTTATGGAAGCCGGGCTACCAGAAAACGACTGTTTTGTTACGTAAATATTTCAGTCCTGCCAAGCTGAAGAAAGACTTGGACAACAAGGAGACAGCCTCCTGCTCCTGACACGGTCAAAGCGTGGCTCACGAACCGCGCGGGACCAGCACTCAATGCTCGCAGCAAAGCTGTTTGGAGAGGCATCAGCCCATGCACGGGAGCAACGCCCAGAGGACAGGGGCCACGAAAAGAGGGGATAGGTGGGGAGCTTCTGTTGCCCGGCGCCCCCCGCGCCGCTGGAATCCATTCTGTTGCCCGGCTGGCCCAGCCGCGTTCTTTTAGGATAATCTCAGGCCGTGAGGCCCTCAATTACGCTGCGAGAGCAAGTGCTTCGTTATCGTTGGCACTTATTGGGTTTTGAGCCTTATACGGGTTACTCAGCCCGGGCAAAAACATCGTCTTTGAACACACGTCGATCCTAGTTCGGCCCCGTCAGAACCGGCGTCCGCCTCCATTTGCATGAAGGGAAAAACCGCCCGTTATGGTGGAGCCGCCGGGTACCGCCCCCGGGTCCGCTGCGTCTATTACACGACATCATTTATCGCCATATCCGGCTAGGCCGGCAGGTATGGATATAAGCACTGGCCTGAAAAAGGAAAGGCCGGGCGAAAGAAAATGCGGTGATGATCCTTACGACCTGCCTGCAACCCACAGTCCGTTGGAGCCTGCCGTGCGCGAAATCTTGACAGACGGGGCACTATGGGCGACCGCGTCAGGCACGGTCAGGAGTGAAGCATAATGCCCGCGCGAATCTATCAGACACCCAAGAACGCCATGCAGTCCGGTCGCGCCCGCACCGCCACATGGATGCTGGAATATGAACCGGCCGAAGCGAAAAAGCCCGATCCGCTGACCGGATGGGCCGGATCCGGTGATACGTTGGAGCAGGTGAAGCTGGGTTTCCCCACCGAAGCCGCCGCCCGCGCCTATGCCGATCGCTATGGCATCGCCTATCATGTCGTGGCGACCCCGCCGCGCACCCTCAAGATCCAGGCTTACGCCGACAATTTTCGCTGATTGAGATATCGTCATCCAGCCTTCGCCGGGTGACGATATAGATCAGATCGCCGAGAATGCCGCTCCCAGCAGCAGCAGCAGCTTGACGTCTATCGCATAATCCTCCGACCGCTTCTCCGCCAGCCATGGCGCCAGCCCGTCGAGGGGGACGCGGTGGACGATGATGTCCTCGCCCGGCGTGCCACCGCCGTCGCTGACGCGGGTCAGGCCGCGCGCGCGAAACAGGGTGAAGCTCTCCGAGACCATGCCGGGCGAGGAATGATATTTGCCCAGATCGTCCATAGAGGTGGCGCGATAGCCGGTTTCCTCCTCCAGTTCGCGTGCAGCGGCCAGAGAGGGCGCTTCGTCCGCCTCGTCCCCATCACCGACCAGACCGGCGGGAAGTTCGATGCTGCGGCGGCCCAGCGGCACGCGAAACTGCTCAACCAGAATGACATGACGACCGTCGGACCCTTCCTCGATGGCGAGGATGACGGCCGCGCCGATCCCGCGCGAGCGGCTGACATATTCCCATCTGCCACGGGACTTGGCGACGATGAAGCGCCCTTCCCAATGGACCTCTTCGGGCAGGTTCATGTCGTCATGCATGGGCTTTGCTCACAACTCAATCAGGCGGTCGGGAAGTTCGTTGGGATTGGTGCCCGTGGGGGGCAGGTGCACGGCCAGCACGGCGCCGACACGCTCGACCGCGCGGGCCATGCCCTCGCCGATACGGCCTTCGCGCACTTGTGCGAGCATCGCCGCCATGGCCTCCCCCCACAGGTCGGGATCGACCCGGGCCGATATGCCGCTGTCCGTGACGATCTCGGCGCGATGTTCGTCCAGCGAAAGGTAGATGAGGACGCCCGTTCGCCCCGCGGTCCGAGCCTCTGCCGCCGTGCGGAACAGGGCGACGGCGCGGCGGCGGACCCGGCGGCTGCGCGTTGCCCCGGGGGTCAGGGCCATCCTCAGCGCCGGAATGGCGAGCAGATAACGGACCGCCAGAAATTTGGCGATGCTATGGCCGAGCAGCAGCATCAGGAAAAGGCGCAGCGGTAGTTCATGATGCCATTCGCCCAGCAGCCAGCCATAGATATGCTGGAAAAAATCCGGAAAGGTGGCAGCCAACGCAATGACGAGAAAGGCGCAGGCGATGGCATAATGCAGGCCGACGTCATGATAGGCGTCGGAACGGCGCGCGACGATGGTCACGATCTCGCCATCGGTCAGCATTTCAGCCTTCACCACCGCATCGGTGACAAGCGTGCGATCCGCATCCGTCATGGAAATCCGTGCCATCACCAGCCCCCGCTCGCACCACCGCCGCCGAAGCTGCCGCCACCGCCGGAGAACCCTCCACCACCACCGCCGCCAAAGCCGCCGCCGCCCCAATGATCGTCGTCGCGTCCGCCGCCGCCAAGGCCCGGCCCCCACAGGATTATCGGGGCGATGCCGCCCAGTCCGCTTCCGGCCCCGCTGCCATAGCGTCGGCCACCGCCGCGCGCACGGTTGACGAGCGGCAGGACGACGAAGAAGCCGACGAAGACCAGCACCACGATGGCGCTCATCCAGCCGCTGCCTTCCTGTTGCCTGGCGGCCTCTGCCGCCATGGCCGCCGCGCGGGCCTTCGCCTCTTCCGGCGTCAGTTTCAGCAGCGCGCCAATCTCGTCAACGCCCGCATTGATGCCGCCGGGATAGTCGCCCGCCTTGAATCGGGGCGTGATGGCGTTGGCGATGATGAGGGCGGAGGTGGCGTCGGTCAGCACACCTTCCAGCCCATAGCCGACCTCGATCCGCACGCGCCGTTCGTTGGGCGCGACGAGGAGGAGCGCGCCGTCATTCTTGCCCTTGGCGCCGATGCCCCAGGCCCGGCCGAGCCGATAGCCATAGTCGGAAATGTCGCGGCCCTGAAGGTCGGGGATGGTGGCGACGGCCAGTTGCCGCCCCGTATCCTTTTCCAGCGCCACGAGTTTGGCATCCAGCGCCTGCTCCGCCGCCGGATCGAGCAGGTTGGCGCCATCGACCACGCGGCCGGTCAGCTTGGGGAAATCCTGCGCGCTTGCAAGGGCGGGGACCAGCGCCATCATGCACAGCAGGAAAGCGCGGATCAGGATGTGGCGGAGCGCCATGACAGGATGGATCCGGGACCGGCCCGTCAATTACCGTTGAACATCGCGCCGACATTAGGGGCGGTGTCCGCGCCCGCCTTTGCCGCAAAGGGCGCCATGGGCTGCGCGCCATGGATCAGCTTGGCACCGATCATGTCGGGGAAAGTGCGGATGCGGGTGTTATAGGCGCGCACCGCCTCGTTATAATCGGTGACGGCAACCGTGATGCGGTTCTCCGTCCCCTCCAGTTGCGACTGGAGCGCCAGGAAATTCTGGTTCGTCTTGAGGTCGGGATAGGCCTCCACCGTGGCAAGCAGGCGGCCGAGCGACTGCGACAGGGCACTCTGCGCCTGTTGGAACTGGGCGACCTTGGCCGGATCGTTCAGATCGTCGGAGCTGACCTGGATGGAGGTGGCCTTGGCACGGGCCTCCGTCACCTTGACCAGCGTGTCCTGCTCCTGCTTGCCCGCCGCGCGGACAGTGGCGACGAGATTGCCGATCAGGTCGGCGCGCCGCTGATACTGGGCCTGTACGTCCGCCCATTTGGCCTTTGCCACTTCCTCCGCAGCGGGCACGCTGTTGATGCCGCAGGAGGCGAGGCTGAGGCTCGCAAAAGCCAGCATGAGAAAGGCGGGAAGGCGCAGGCGGGCAGATGTGCGGGCCATGATGGTAAAATCCCTTAAACTCCGGCCCCCAAAAACTCGGGGCCGCGACCGGTGCGATAAATAGGGCGTTGCCTATCGCCCCGCAATGGCTTTAGCGTGCGGCATCGCCGTGATGCGGTAAGAAGAGAAGAGGGGCAACGATGGCACTGGTGACTGAATTCAAGGCATTTATCGCACGCGGCAATGTCCTCGACCTTGCGGTTGGCGTCATCATCGGCGGCGCATTCGGCACCATCGTGTCCTCGTTGACCGACGACCTCATCATGCCCGCGATCGGTGCAGTGACGGGCGGCGTGGACTTTTCCAACCATTTCATCCAGCTCGGCAGCATCCCGGCGGACTTCAAGGGCGACCTCTCCAGCTATGCCGACCTCAAGAAGGCGGGCGTCGCGATGCTGGGCATCGGCGCCTTCATCACCGCGATCATCAAATTTCTGATCCTCGCCTTCATCATCTTCCTGATCGTGCGGCAGGCCAACAGGCTGATGCCCAAGCCCGACGCAGCACCCGCCGCCGAACCGGCCGAGGTCATACTGCTCCGCGAAATCCGGGATTCGTTGCAAAAGCGCGCGTGAAATCAGCGTTTTTTTCGCCTATTTAAATCGAAGGCGGAACTTTTCGGGGAATGGTGACTTTCAGACCCTGCTTTAGTTTCGAGTAATAAAAGGAGGAGTTCCCCGTGAAGGCACCGCTCATTATCGTTGCAGCGACGGCGCTGGTCGCATTGTCGGCCTGTTCCAAGAGCCCCGAGGCACAGAATGTCGTTAACAACGCCGAGAATGTCGCCGATGCCCTGGATAACAGCGCGGACAATCTGGCTGCCCATGCTGACAACGCTGCGGACAACCTGTCCGCCGCTGCCGATAACAAGGCGGATGCGGTGCATAACGAGGCAGACGCCGTTCGCGATGCCGCAGAGAACAAGGCCGACGCCATCGACAAGCATAAGTAACAATCGGTTCCCGCAACAACCGATTGGAGGGCGTCTCGCAAGAGGCGCCCTTTTTGGTGCCGGGGATTGGCTTAGCGTTTTCTTCGGGTGGTAGTCGCGCGGATGATTGGGATAATCCGTTTTCTCCTTCACCCTTCGTCCTGAGCGATGTCGAAGGATCGTGCTGAGCGAACGGATTCTCTGATGTTCGCAAATGTTCGCCCGCCGCCGCCGCAGTCCCCCCGCCCCTTATGACCGCCGCCGCGCATCGGCGTTCTTCGTGCGAAGCGTTGCAGGGGCGGCCATGGGATCGTCAGGCCAGGGGTGGCGCGGATAGCGACCGCGCATCTCCTTGGCTACGTCCGCCCAACTCCCCCGCCAGAAGGCAGGCAGGTCGCGCGTGGTCTGGATGGGGCGTCCGGCGGGCGAGGTCAGGCTGAGGACGAGGGGCACCCTCTCCTCGCCCACCAACGGATGCTCGGTCACGCCATATAAAGCCTGCACGCGCAGTTCGACGCGCGGGCCGCCTTCCGCGCCATAATCTATGTCATGATGGCTGCCTGCCGGACTAGTGAACTGACGCGGGGCGATACGGTCGGTGCGCTTCTGCCCCTCCCAACCCAGCCGGTTCTCAAGCATCTGCGACAGGGCGCCGGGGTTGATGCCGGACAAGCGCCGCGCGCCCGCTGGCAGAACCTCGGGCAGCCATTGCGCGACCGTAGCGCATAGCGCCTGTTCGCTCAGACTGTCCTCCCCCGCATAGGCCGCGCGCATACGGAGCGAGAGGGCAGCGTCGGACCATGGCAGACGGTCCAGCCCCTGTGCGGCGACCCCCTCGGCCAGCGCGGCCACCACGGCCTCCCGCGACGGCGCATCGTCATTGCCGGATGACAGGCGGATGGCGCCCAGCCGCCGTTCGCGCAGCGCCTCGACTCCGCCGATATCCGCCTTGAAGCGAACGGTGCGGTGCTCCGCAATGCGGTCCACAAACAGGGTCTCGACATGGGCCATGGCGATGGGCGCGGCGGAAAGGATGCGCGCGCCCGCTGCCGTCCCTTGCACTTCGCCGATCGCCAGCCATTCTCCGCGCGCCAGCGGCGACAGTGGATCGAGGCGAAAGGCACGTCCGCCAGCGCTGATCCAGTCCGCCCCGTCCGCGGCGCGGCGCCGGGCCACACGGTCCGGGAAGGCGATCGACAGGCAGAGCGCCACAGCGTCCCCATCGTCCATGCCGCTCTCCACCCCGCTCACGCCGCCAGCGAGTTTCGTCCAGCGCCGTGCAAGGCTGCGGGCGGCATCCGCCCGTGCGCCCTTCTCCCGCCGCCAGCGGTCGCGCCGTGTCGCCACATCTATGTCCGTGCCACCAAGACCGCGTTCGGTCAGCAGCACGGCAACCTCCGCCGCCACATGGGCCAGCCCGCGTTCACCCGCCACCACCAGCATATGGGCGAGGCGGGGATCGAGGGGCAGCGCGGCGATCGTCCGGCCATGCACGGTCGCTCGCCCCTCGGGATCGAGTGCGCCGATCCCCTGGAGCCGTCGCCCCGCCTCGGCCAGCGCGGCGACCGGCGGCGCGTCCAGCCATGGCAGGCCCGCCGGATCGGTCACGCCCCATATGGCGCAGTCGAGCAGCAACGAGGAGAGGTCGCTGCTCAGCATTTCGGGCGTGTCATAGGGGGGCAGGCCGCCGGTGGCCGCCTCCTCCCACAGGCGATAGGCGATGCCGGGCGCCTGACGCCCCGCGCGGCCGGCCCGCTGGATTGCGGCGGCATTGCTCACCCGCTGCGTGACGAGGCGGGTGACACCCGCCGCGACATCATGGGTCGGGCGGCGGGCAAGGCCGCTGTCGATGACGATGCGGACACCGTCGATGGTCAGGGATGTCTCGGCGATACTAGTGGCAAGGATGACCTTGCGCCGACCATCGGTGCCGGGACGAAGCGCCAGTCGCTGCTGCGCCGGTTCCAGCGATCCGTGCAAGCGGTGGAGGGCGAAGGCATCGCGCCGCCCCGCCAGCCGCTCGGCGGTACGCTCAATCTCACCCACACCGGGCAGGAAGGCGAGAATATCGCCCGTCGGTTCCTCCACCAGCGCCCGGACGATGGCGGCGGCCATGCTGTCCTCGATCCGCTGAGTGGCGATGCGGCCGATGTGGCGCAGGTCGACGGGATGGCTGCGGCCCTCGCTCTCCACGACCGGGGCATTGGCCATCAGAGTAGAAAAGCGCGCGCCATCGAGGGTGGCGGACATCGCCACGAGCCGCAGATCGTCACGCAGGCCGCCTTGGGCATCGAGCGCGAGGGCGAGGCCGAAATCGCCATCCAGGCTACGCTCATGCACTTCATCGAACAGCACCGCCGACACGCCCTCAAGAGCCGGGTCATCCTGTATCCGGCGCAGGAATACGCCCTGCGTCACCACCAGCACCCGTGTCCGCGCGGAAACCCTGCTGTCCAGCCGAGTGATATAGCCGATCGTCTCCCCGGCTTTCTCTCCCGCCAGTTCGGCCATGCGTTCGGCGGCGGCGCGCGCGGCCAACCTGCGCGGCGAGAGTAGCCATACCTGCCCGTCGCACCATGGCTGGTCCAGCAAGGCCGGGGCAACGCACGTGGTCTTGCCAGCGCCCGGCGGCGCCACCAGCACGGCATTGGCGCCGACACGCAGGGCAGCGAGCAACTCCGGCAGCACCGCGTCGATGGGGAGGGTCACGGACAGTCCCTGATCGCCGTTCCCGCACAGGGGGAAGGGACAAGGGCGGCAAATCTCATTTCAGGCAAGCATCAAGCCCCTCTCGCCGGACGACGCCGATGCGCCGGGCGATGATATTGCCATAGTGGCGCGTGAAACCCGTTGGCGAAATGGCGGCGCGCTTCTTGGGCAGCGGCAGAATCGCGGCGATACGGCCAGCCTCCGCCGGGGTCATGCTCCCTGCACCATGGTGGAAATAACGGATGGACCCGGCCTCGACGCCATAGGTGCCAATGCCCGTCTCGGCCACGTTGAGATAGACTTCCATGATGCGCTGCTTACCCCAGATTGCCTCGATCAACAGGGTGAACCACGCCTCGAACGCCTTGCGGACATAGCCGCCGCCCTGCCAGAGAAAGACATTCTTGGCAGTCTGCTGGCTGATCGTGGAGCCGCCCCTGATTCGGCGACCGCCCTCATTATGCTGGATGGCCTTGCTGATCGCGTCGGCATCAAAACCGTGATGCTGGCAGAATTTGCTGTCTTCCGCCGCGATGGCGGCACGGGGCATGTCAGGGTCGATCTCCGACAGAGGCACCCAGTCCTTGGTGATGCCATTGCCGTCCAGGAGCATGGTCAATGTGACGGGCACAGGCACGAACCGATAAAGGACCACGAAGAACAGCGACAGCGCGACAAAGCCGATGACGGTGCGAAAGGCGATGCGCGCGATGCGACCGCCCAGCGATCCGCCGGAATTCGTGCGGGAATATGGGGAGGAGGATGCGCGCTTTCTCTTGGCCATGACGCCGCTGTTACCGTGCGTCCCCGCCTCCGTCACCAAGAGAATCGATGACGGCGGCCGGGCGTATCAGTGCTGGTTCAACCAGCGCAGCGCCGCAAAGGGATCGTCGAACAGTTGCGCGTTCAGTGTTTCGGTCAGGCAGCTCATCTGCATACGCTGCATCCCGGTCGTCACCAATATCGCAATGCGATCCTGCTGTTTATAGATTTGCGCGGTGATGTCGCGGATGATCTCCACCACCTCCTTCGGCTGCGGCTCCATCTCGCGCAGGTCGACCAGCACACGGGCAAGACCCGCCCTATCCCGCAGATCCGCGACCAACGTGCAAAGACAGGCGAAATGGGCGCGCGCCTCCTCCGCCGACCAGACACCCCGGCCTTCCACGCCAATGACATTCTTCGCCCACTCAGGCGTTATGGTCAGCGACCCATGGACGGCCAAACCGGAAATCCCCCACTCACCCCGGTTCAGCCCGTGGGCAACAGCCTGCGCTCGCCCGCGATCCGCATCATGGCACGTTGCAGCTTCTCGAACGCCCGCACCTCGATCTGGCGCACGCGCTCGCGCGATACGCCATAGACCTGGCTGAGTTCCTCCAGCGTCTTGGGATCCTCCGCGAGACGGCGCTCGCTCAGGATATGACGTTCGCGGTCGTTCAGGTCATCAAGCGCACTCGACAGCATTTCATGACGGACATCGGCCTCCTGTGCCTCCGCAACGATGGTGTCCTGCAAAGGCCCCTCATCGGCCAGCCAATCCTGCCACTGCCCCTCACCATCCTCATGTACGGAAACGTTGAGCGAGGTGTCGCCGCCCATCGCCATGCGGCGGTTCATGCTGACCACGTCATCCTCGGACACGCCAAGGTGAGTCGCGATCTTCGTCACGTCATCGGGATGCAGATCACCATCCTCGAACGCCTCGATATTATTCTTCATCCGCCGCAGGTTGAAGAACAGCTTCTTCTGGGCGGCGGTGGTGCCCATCTTCACGAGGCTCCACGAGCGCAGGATGAACTCCTGGATAGACGCGCGAATCCACCACATCGCATAGGTGGCGAGGCGGAAACCGCGATCCGGCTCGAACTTCTTCACGCCCTGCATCAGGCCGATATTTCCCTCGGAAATCAACTCGCTAACCGGCAGGCCATAGCCGCGATAGCCCATGGCGATCTTCGCCACAAGCCGCAGGTGGGAGGTGACGAGTTGCGCCGCCGCCTCCGAATCCTGATGCTCCTGATAGCGTTTGGCGAGCATATATTCCTGCTCCGGTGTCAGGAGCGGAAATTTCCTGATCTCCGACAGATAGCGGTTGAGGCTGGCATCTGTGCCGAGCGCCGGTATCGTGGATGGAACATTGCTGCGGGCCATGAGATTGCCTGCCTTCCCTGAAAAATCTGCGGCCTTATCGAAGAACCGCCCTTGTTATACGTTAAGATGGCTGAACAGTTCCTGCATGTCACTGGGCATGGGACTGTCAAAAACTAGGTCAGAGCCATCGACCGGGTGAATGAAGCCCAAATGGGCCGCATGCAGCGCCTGCCGCTGAAAACCGAGTGTCTGTAGCAACTCCCTGTGGCGGGATTGCGACCGCGCATAGACAGGATCCCCTATCAACGGATGCCCCAGATGCGCCATATGCACGCGCACCTGATGCGTCCGCCCCGTCTCCAGCCGGCATTCGACCAGCGCGGAGCCGTGCATCTTCTGCACGACCCTGTAATGGGTGACGGCATGCTTGCCACGCCCTTCGCGCTGAACCGCCATTTTCTTGCGATCACCATCGGAACGGCCGATCCATGTGTCCACCGTGCCGCCCGCCTTGACCGGCTGACCGTTGACGATCGCCTTATACACGCGGCGGATGCTGTGATCCTTGAACTGGCGGGCCAGCCCCTCATGCGCCTGATCGCTCTTGGCGACGACCATCAGGCCCGATGTATCCTTGTCGATGCGATGGACGATGCCGGGGCGCGCGACACCGCCGATGCCGGAAAGCTGTCCCTTGCAATGGGCAAGGAGTGCGTTGACCAGCGTGCCGTCGAGATTTCCTGCCGCCGGATGCACCACCATCCCAGCCGCCTTGTCCACGACGATCAGGTGCGCGTCCTCATACACGATGACGAGGGGAATATCCTCCGGCTGAGCATCGGCGGGACGCGGCGCGGGCACATCCAGCGCAAAGCGGCTTTCGGCCACGACCTTCATCGAAGGGTTGGTCGCCGCCTTGCCGTCCCTGCCCTGCACATGGCCGCCCAGGATCAGCGCCTTGATCCGCTCGCGCGACATGTCCGGCAACAGGTCCGCAAGGGCACGGTCCAGCCGCATGCCCGACTGCGCGTCGGTCATCCGCATATCGATATTGGTATCCCCCTGGCCCATCGGCTACGCATGTGGGCGTGAAAGTAAGTATATCAAGAGCCACCCTCGACAGGATCGTTACACAGGCGGCACAGGCGGCGGGCGAGGAATGCTGCGGCCTGCTTTGCGGGCGCTCGCCCTCCCTGCCGAACCAGATCGATTCGATCCTGCCCGCCGCCAATATCGCGGCAGACCGTAAGCGGCGGTTCGAGATCGACCCTGCCGTCCTCGTCCGCGCCCACCGCGCGGCAAGGACGGGCGGATCGCCTATCGTCGGCTGCTATCACAGCCACCCCGGCGGCGACCCCACCCCATCCGCCGAGGACGCAGCGCAGGCCGCGGCGAACGGCAGCCTCTGGCTGATCTGCGCGGGACCGCCATGGTCGGCGGCGCTGTGGAGGGCAGTGCCGAACGGCAGCGTGCAGGGCCGCTTCGATCCCGTAACGATGATCGTCGACAGTCCGAACGATAATGGCGATAATCCCGGACAATAGCCCCCGCATAGCCCTTGCATACCCGCGCCCGTCCCGGCATTAGCCAAGCCTACTCAAGGTGACAGGCGAGGATCCGACATGGCAGACGGCAACAGCATCGATTATGCGAGCCTGCTCTGCTCGCGCCTGTGTCACGACCTGCTGAACCCTGTCGGCGCACTCAACAACGGTATCGAACTGCTGGCCGACGAGACCGACCCTGGCATGCGCGAACAGTGCCTGAGCCTGTTGGGCGACAGCGCCCGCGTTTCAGCCGCCAAGCTGAAATTCTACCGCCTCGCCTTCGGATCGGCCGGTGGCTATGGCGACACATTGCCCGGACATGAGGTAAAGGACGCCATCGAAGGCGTGTTCGCATCGACCGGCAGGGTCAAGGTCGAATGGCTCGTCACCGACGAGAGCCTACCCAAGCTCTCCGCCAAGGTGCTGCTCAATCTCGCGCTTATCGCGGGCGAGGCGCTCCCCCGTGGCGGCGTGCTGATGGTCGGCATGGAGCAGGTTGGTGGTGCGGTGGACATCGCCGTGCGTGGCGAGGGACCGCGCCTGACACTGGACAAGGACATCCGCCGCGCGCTGGCGGGCACCCTGCCCGACGCGGAAATCACGTCCCGCACCGTCGCGGCGGCGATGAGTCGCCAGCTTGTCAGCGACCGGGGCGGCGAGATCATGCTGTCCGAACCCGAACAGCCGTTAATCATGTTCGGCGCCCATATCCCCGCATAACCGGGGAATTCGGTCGGGCATGAACAGGCCTGCGGCAACGCAAAATACAATCTTTACGTGCCCTTAACCACTGCTGGGCCAAACCCCCCGTCAACTACGGATAGGGGACCGTGCTCCGTGGATGACTTACTGAGCGATTTCGTCGCTGAAACATTAGAGAATCTGGACACCCTCTCGGGCGAAGTTGTCGCGTGGGAAACGGATCCGTCCGACCGCGAGCGGCTGGACGCTTTTTTCCGTTTCTTCCACACGGTCAAGGGAAGCTGCGGCTTCCTGAACCTTCCGAGGGTGGAGAAGCTCGCCCATAACGCGGAGGATGTGCTGGCGGCGATCCGCACCGGCGACCGGCATCCCGACCCCGCAACCATCACCGCCGTGCTGGCAGTGATGGACCGGATCGGCGACATCGCCCGTGCACTGGGCGACAACACACCTGTCCCCGCCGAGATGGAAGACGATGCACTGCTCGACTCATTGATCGCCGCGCCGGTGGAGATCACCGCCGCAAAGCCCGAAGAGATCGTCTGCGAAGTCGAGGACAGCATAGCAAGCGCGATCCCGTCGGCTCCGCGTGAACGCGCGCCCCGGACGATCCGCATATCCCTCTCGCTCATCGACCAGTTGATGAACGCCGTCTCCGACATGGTGCTGGCGCGCAACGAACTGTCCCGCAAGCTGCGCGACAATAATGTCGATCCAGACGTGGAGGGCAGTTTCGACCGGCTGTCCGCCTGTGTCGCCGACATGCGCGATATGGTCAGCAAGACCCGGATGCAGCGCGTCGACCGCCTGTTCACCGCCCTGCCCCGCATGGTGCGCGACCTCAGCCACGATCTTGGCAAGAAGGTCGAACTGGTGCTGGAGGGCGGCGACGTCGAGATGGACCGCGAGATGATCGAGATGGTCCTGGACCCCCTCACCCATATCGTCCGCAACGCACTCGACCATGGCCTCGAAACGCCGATCGAGCGGCTTGCCCAGGGCAAGAGCGAGACCGGCATCGTCCGCATCTGCGCCCGCCAGTCCGGCAACCAGATCGTGATCGAGGTGGTCGACAACGGCCGGGGTATCGGCACCGACAAGCTGGTTGCCAAGGCGCTGCGCCTGAAGGTCATCAACGAGACCGAGGCGACGGCGATGAGCCATGCCGAGAAGCTGGCGCTCATCTTTCACGCCGGCCTGTCGACCGCCGAACAAATCTCCGCCATTTCCGGCCGGGGCGTCGGCATGGATGTGGTCCGCACCAATGTGGAGCGGATCGGCGGCGTCGTGACGCTGGAAAGCAATGTCGGTCGCGGCACGGTCATCCAGTTGCGCGTGCCGATGACGCTGACCATCATTCCGGGCCTGATCCTGCGCTGCGGGACCGAACTGTTCGCCATACCACGCGGCAATGTCATCGAATTGCTGCATGAAAACAGCGCGATGGTAACGGTCGAGACGGTCGCGGGTGCCCGTGTCGCCACGATCCGGGGCCTGCGTTACTCGGTCGTCGATCTGGAACAACTGCTTGGCCGCGAACGGGACCGGAGCGAGGGCGGCGCGCGCACGCTGATGCTGGTCGGGTCGCCTACCGGCGTTCCCTATGCGCTGGGCGTCGACGCTGTGGAAAATCATGAGGAACTGGTCATTCGCCCCGCATCCCCGGTGGTTATGGCGGCCGGCATATTCGCGGGTATGACCCTGCCCGACAATGGCCGACCCATGCTGCTGCTCGATCCGGCAGGCATCGCACAGGTCGCGGACCTGCCGATGGAACTGGACAAGAGCGAGGCGCTCCAGGCCGAAATCCAGAAGAAGCTGGAAGAGCGACAGGCGCAGACCATCCCCGCGCTCCAGTTCGTCGAGAAGAGCGGCCAGCATCGCCTGATCCCGCTCGACACGGTGGAGCGGATAGAGGATCTGCCCATCGCCCTGTTCGGCATGACCGAGGGGCGGCAGTTCGTGCGCCTCCAGGACCGGCTGGTGCGCGTGGCCAACCCAACCCCGGTCGAGGGCGAACTTATCAAGACGCTGCACCTGCGCGTCGGTGGACAGGAAATCTGCTATATCGTCGAGGATGTCGCCGACATCATCGACATGCCGATCCGTCCCCACCTCAGCGTGCGGACGCACGGCATCGCCGGTGTCGTCAGCCATCAAGGACAGCATCTGGAAGTCATCGACGCCCACGCCCTGTTCGCGGGGCTGGCCGCCGACAATGAGAGCGTGACGACGGCGCCGGGCACCTGCCTGATCGCAGGGCTGGCCGACGACCCCTGGATGCGGACTATCCTTGCCCCCCTGCTGGTGCAGGCGGGCTATGACGTGCGCGATGCCGGTACGAGCGATGCAGAACCGGACACCGGTCCATCGGTCATCCTGTGCGACAGCGGGCGGGACGACAGGCAGGGGAAACAGGTCGTGCCGGTCATTCGCCTGCGCGCGCAGGCCGAAGTGGACACACGCGATCCCCATCAGTCCATCTATCGCTATGACCGGGCGGGCCTGCT
Organism: Sphingobium sp.; assembly: GCA_036384115.1. GTDB lineage: Bacteria > Pseudomonadota > Alphaproteobacteria > Sphingomonadales > Sphingomonadaceae > Sphingobium. Next base: position 1,726 of record DASVMZ010000054.1, on the reverse strand, counting down.
CGCCGCCGTCGATGGCGCTCTTCGGAGACAGGCGGCATGAGCAGTACCCCCCTTTTCCTTTTCGCCACCGTCGCGGGCACGGCCATCGCCATGCCGACCGACGAGTTGGAGGCGGTCGTCCATCTGGGCGAGATCATGCCCATCGCGCGCACCGCACCACAGGTACGGGGCCTGGCCGCACTGCGTAGCCGGGTGCTGACGATCATCGACGTCCGCACGCTGGTGACAGGCGAACTGACCGAAATGGGCCGCGCCCCGCTCGCCATCGTGGCCGAGGTGGAGGGCCATACCTATGGATTGCTGATCGACAAGGTCAGCGACATCTGCCCGGTGGAGGGCGGGATGCTGCCCGTGCGCGGCAGGATAAACGGGACGTGGGAATCCTATGCGAAGGGCATGATCCTCTATGAGGACCGACTTCACCTCGCCGTCTCCATCCCCGACTTCATCCGACAGCAAACTCTGTCCGTCGCAGCCTGACCGGACGATTTACAATTCGCTTACATCTTGTTGCTAATGTTGCAGTGCGCGTCGGAAGATCGCCACACAGGGGTACGCAAAAATGAAAAATTGCCTGGTTGTCGACGACTCGAAGGTCATACGGAAAGTCGCCCGCCATATCCTCGAATCGCTCGACCTGAACGTCGACGAAGCTGTCGATGGGCGCGAAGCACTCCATCATTGCGAAGCCTCGATGCCCGATGTCGTCCTGCTCGACTGGAACATGCCCCACATGACCGGACTGGAGTTTCTCAACGAACTGACCCGGCGCAAGCTGCCGACTCATCCCAAGATCATCTTCTGCACCACCGAGAACGGCCTCGGTCATATTCGCGCTGCGGTGGAAGCCGGTGCCGACGAATATGTGATGAAGCCGTTCGACCGGGAAACCCTGGAGAGCAAGCTCCAGCTCGTCGGCATTCTCTGATCCCGCACTGATAGAGACCGGCCGATGCCGTTGAATATCGCCACAGCGCGGACGGGGCAGACGCCCCGGTCCGATCCCGCAGCGCGAAGCGCACCCGAACCCGTCATGCGTGTGATGATCGTCGACGATTCTCTCGTCGCGCGCCGTGTCCTGCAACGTATCCTGGAACAAGATGGCCGCTTCACGGTGGTCGGCTGCCACAGCAGCGCCAACGACGCCATCGTCGCCCTGTCCGCCACAAACTGCGACCTCATCTTGCTCGATCTGGAAATGCCCGGTCGCAGCGGCGTGGATAGCCTGCCCGACATGCTCCAGACCGGCCGGGGCGCCAAGGTGGTGATCCTGTCCGGCCACCATGCCGAGGATGGCAGCGTCGCCATCGCCGCATTAGCCGCGGGCGCGCGCGACGTAATGACCAAGCCTGTGGCCGGGCATTTCGGTCCCGCCTTCGCCGCCGCCCTTTCCGATCGCCTGCATGCCATCTTCACTGGTCAGGATCGGGGCGCGGCCTGGACAGGCGACAACCACCGGCGCGTTTCCGCCTTGCCCGGCATTTCCCATGCGCCCCGCGCGATCGGCATCGGCGCATCGACGGGCGGTATCCATGCCCTGACCGCTTTTCTGGGCGCGTTCGACACGCCGCCGCCCGTACCCATTTTCGTGACCCAGCATCTGCCCGCCGACTTCCTGCCCTTTTTCGCGGAGCAGCTTCGCCGCCTTGGCCGCCTGCCCGTGCATGTCGCGGAAGACGGCATGCCGGTTCTGGCGGGGCATCTCTATGTCGCGCCCGGACAGGCC
>DASVMZ010000053.1:0-8290 GCA_036384115.1 Sphingobium sp. | reverse complement strand
CCCATCTGCTCCTGCAACCCCGAATGGCTATGATACCAGTAGGTTCCGGCCTGAACGATGGGGAACTCATAGACGAAGGTCGACTTGGGCTTGATGCCGGGAAAGCTGATCCCGGGCACGCCATCAAACTGGAATGGTACGAGTAAGCCGTGCCAGTGAATCGAGCTGTCTTCGTCGAGATCGTTAATTACCGACAGGCGCGCCGTCTGGCCCTGGCGCAACCGGATCAGAGGCGCGGGAACTGTACCGTTGATGCCAATAGCGTGGCTTGCCCGACCGTCGATCATCATCATCTGATGAGCGATTTTGAGAGTGATATCGTTGCCGGTGACAGTCGGGAGAGGCTTCACGATCCCGGCCGAAATGGGCTGAGCCCATGCCGGCATCCAGGCCGACAGTGCCAGACCACCGCCGGTCAATGCGGCACCGCGGAAAAGGGCGCGGCGGTTCAATACCGGGGGCATAATATCTCCTTGTTCAAGGTGCAGCACTCGTCGGTCCGAAAAGACGCTCGAGCGCGGTATCTCTTTCTCCTTACGCGCGAACGAGGCGCACCCCTCATTCCTCGGCCAAGATTTCCGCGAGGCGCCCCCGCGCACGGTACAGGCGCGTTTCAACGGCCTTTCCACTAATTGAAAGCGCTGTGGCGGTTTCCGACTGGCTCAGCCCTTCGACGGTGCGGAGCAGTAGAACCTCCCGCAACGACGCGGGCAGCGTGCTGATTGCGGCGGCCAACTGCTTAAGTTCCACTTTTGACGCAGCGCTGGTATGCGCCGAAGGTGACTCGTCCGGCACCTGTTCGATTTCGTCGGCGTACGTCGTTGAGCTGAACGTAAAAAGCTGCCGCACCTTCTGGCGGCGACGCCAATCACGGCACTTGTTGATCGCGATCCGCGACAACCATGCACGCAGCGGCCGGTCGCCATCATATTTACGCAAATGGCCGAACGCCGAGACGAAGCAGTCTTGGGTAAGATCCAGCGACTCTTCGGCATTGCCAATCATACCCCGAACCAGGCGGAATATAGCGGATTGGTGCCGATGGATTATTTCCGCAAAGGCAGCTTGCCGACCCGCGAGCGTCAGCGTCGCAAGTTCACCATCCGAGCACGCCTGGAGATCCAGACTCACCGAGCATCGTCGGTGAGCGCATGTACCACCGCCTGATCGAAGGTCTTGGCCTGATCAGGGCGCAAGATCTGGCGCATGGCGAAGATATGGCCGAGCGTTTCCTTCTGCAGCTCGCCCATCGCCTGATGCGACTCATCAACAGCCGCCGTGACACCCGGTCCGTTGCCATGTTCGGCTTCGATCGCGGCCGCGAGACGCGCGTTGTCCGCTCTCAGTTCGAGTTCCAGTGCGCGGCGGCGCACGGCAAAGCGCTGTTCAAGCAGTTCGATCTGAGCCTTCTGCCGGTCGTCCAGGTCGAGCTTGCTGTGCAAGACGTCATGGAGTTCGACACCGGCCGCCTTGGGCTGGGGGAAGAAGTGACGGCCGAGGAACACGCCTGCAACGGCTGCGACAAAGGCAACGACTGCCACCAGAATGAGCAATTTTGCCTTCATTGAGGGCCTACCAGCAGCGTCGAGGGGGCAAGCGGATTGGATGGCGCGAACGGCGAGAGCGTAACCGATGCCTCAGCACGCGGCGTGAATTCGTTGCTGGCGATACCGAGAAGCACCGCACCGAAAGCCGCGACCGCGCCGAGCCTGAGTTGAGAACCGGTCGAAACCTGCGGCAATGCGGCAATACGCCTGAACACGGCCTCTTCCAGACCGATCAGGCCCGGATGCTCCGGTTCATTGCGCAAGCGGGTCAAAAGCCCATCCAAGTCTGTTTTCATCGCAAAATCCTAATCTCTATTTGCTCAGCGCGCTGGTACGAGGGCCGCCGCCTCCGCCGTTCGCTCGATCGGCCCTTAGCCATATCGCACCCGAGCGGTCGGCCTGGCTGAAGGATGACCTGTCGGCAGACGGACACATTGTCACGGCATCATCTTTTTCATGCCAGGCATATCCTTCATCATCGCGTCATGGTCTTCGGGCGCACTGGCGATTGCCGCCTGATATTGCGCGGGCGTCATCTTGGGCAGTTGCCGCACGAAAGCCACCATGTCCCAGATCAATTCGTCGCTATGCGTTTTACCCCAGGCCGGCATCGCGGTCAGCTTAACCCCGTGCTTGATGATCCAGAATTGTTCCTTTGCCGATCTCTGCGGCTCCTGGAAAAGCTCGGGAGCCTTGGGGTAAAGGCCTTGGCTGATCTCCGACTTTTCCAGACCCGGTGCGAGATGGCAGCCGCTGCACATCTCCGTGTAGAGCCCTGCACCACTCTGCAGTCGTTTCACATCCATGAGGTTGGCCGGGACGCTCACGTCGCGAGACCTGACGGCGATCGAGCGATCACGAAATTGCTCAACGAGCCAATAGACCGGTTTGCTGTGCGGGGCATCAGCTCCGATGTCATAGGCGCCGACATACACAACGATACCGGCGAGCGCGCTCCCGATCACCGCCGCGACCGCGATGAACGGGCCGCTCGGAAAATGTTTCCGAAGCCACGCTTTCCTTGAATCTTCCATCGCGTCCTCCCCAGCCGAAAAGCCCTTGGTCGATCGGTGATGTCGCACCCATCCACTTGATCATACGCGCGGCGAGCTTTCATCCCTCATCCGCCGCGCAGGTCTGCGGCGCAAACCAGTTGGCGCCCCGACATTGAAGAAATCTTGCCCGTCGGATGAGGGGTCACGTTGGGCGGTGCGTAAATCGCTTTGTCGGCAGTATCGCCGCCCATGGAGAAATCGATGTTTCGTAAAACAGCTTTTGCCGTCGCCATGGCGGCGTCTGTCCTCGCCGCTACCGCTGTTCAGGCACACCCCAAGCTCAATAGCGCAACGCCGGCAGCCAACGCCGTCATCGCTGCTCCGACCAAAATTCAGCTCGTCTTTTCCGAAGCACTGGTCGCGCAATTTTCCGGGATCGACCTGACGATGACAGAAATGCCCGGCATGAAGATGGGGCCGATGAAGATGAACGGTGTTAATGCGACCGTGGCCGCAGATGGCAAGACGCTCGTAGCCACGCTTGCCAAGCCGTTGCCGGTTGGAACCTACAAGGTCGACTATCACGTTGTTTCTACCGACACCCATCGCATTCAGGGCAGCTATACCTTCAAGGTCCAGTAAAAGCGTGCCGGACATCATAGCGATTGCGGTCAGGCTAGGGCTTTATCTCGATCTTATGCTGCTTTTCGGGTTGCCGATGTTCGGCCTATATACGTTACGCGGGACCGAGCGAGCATCCGGCTCGGTCCTGCGCTTCCGTTCGGTCCTGGCGACGATCGCACTTGCCGGCATCGGATTATCGATCTTGGCCATGATAGCCTTGGCGGCCTCGATGGGCGGTGTGGCGATCGATCAGGTTGACCGCGCCACCGTCAATCTCTTGATATCGGGCACCGCGATCGGCACAGTCTGGCAAGTTCGGTTGGCAGCGCTCTTGCTGGTCCTGTACTTTTCCATTGTCGGGTGGCGACGCCCCGCATTCGCCCTTTGGTCGGTTTCAGTAACGGCAGCGATCGCTCTCGCGACTTTGGCCTGGACTGGTCACGGTGCGGCCGATGAAGGTCTGTGGGGATGGATCCATCTTGGCGCCGACATCACCCATCTGTTGGCCGCAGGCATATGGATTGGAGCACTATCTGCCCTGTGCCTGCTCATTTTTCGCCCAGCGGCCCGTATGGCGATCGATCATATCCACCTGTCTCACCGGGCGCTGGATGGCTTCGCAAAGGTAGGATCGATCGTTGTCGGTCTGCTCATCCTGTCAGGCTTCATCAACACTTGGATCTTGGTCGGACCGTCCAATCTGGGATCGCTTTTTACGACCCTTTACGGTGTGTTGCTCGCAGCAAAACTGTTGCTGTTTGGAGCAATGCTGTTTCTGGCCGCCGCTAACCGCTTTTTCCTCACCCCTGCCCTAGCGACAGCGATCGAAACTGGGGACATATCATCGGCGATAGGGTCACTTCGACGCAGTCTCATTATCGAAAGCGGCTGTGCGCTCACCATTCTCGCGCTTGTCGCCTGGCTGGGGTTATTGGCGCCCCCTGCCTCGGGGATGTAGACACTCGGCCTTACGGCAAAGCACGCGATATGGCCTTGATTGCTTTAAGGCCTGAACCGAACCGGGAAATCGCCTCTCTGTGGCGCTCGAGCTCGCCATAGGGAAGATAGGCAATCTCGAGATCTGCGATGCGGCTGAATGCAGGCCGCGCGAGCTGTGCCCGCACTTCGCTCTCCCGCGCATCGGGCGCCACGAGGAACAGTCCGGCTGTGGCGTGCAGTTCGCTCCCGCTCAAGGCAAGGTCGAGCATCCGGACGATGCCCGAATAAATCGACGTCGAATGCTCGACTTCGAAGGCTGCCGCGACACGATCGCCGCCTCGCTCGAGCCAGAGCACATCGATAAGGCGGATGGCATCTGCGCCGGTCGATGTTGAAATTGAAGCTGGCAGGCTTTCAAGACACCCGTCCCCCAACCGCACGCCATCGTGAAGCCGCCCCCGATCGTTGGATGCTATCCAGATATCGTAGCCCAACGCACGGCCCATGTCGCGGAGCCAAGCCTGGATTTCCGAATGGGTTCGATCGCTCTCTCCCTGTTTCTGAAGGGCCTTGTTGAGTGTTTGCGCTTCCGCCCTAGCCTGTTCGAGACGCGCCGCCCACGATCCTACCGTCTGGTCTTCCTCGTCACGCGGCGGGGCTGGATAGCGTCCCGAACCGATGTCGAAAAGCAAGCCACCAATGGCACCAAGGTCGTTGGACAACAAATCGCGGAACCGCTCATTCAGGTCGAGAACGCCTGACCGCATCGCGAGAAAATGCTGCCAGCTACCCAGCTTCACCTTTCCGCCAGTCAACTTGTTATAACCGCTGACGATCGCGGTGTTGAACGGGGGCACCAACGTGGGATGCAGGAAATAGAGGAGATTGGCGACCGCAGGGCCGAGCCCCTTGATGTTCAAACGATCAATGGTGTGGATACCCGCGATAATCTCTTCAGCAGTATCGCAGCAGGCACAATGATCGAGCAGCCGGCCAAAAGCGCGCTGGTTCGCCGGGTTTTCGTAGATGTCAGGGATGCGCAATTTGGGCTTCCAGAGAAACGCATGATCCGCGCCTTTGAAAATCTGCCTTTGCTCGGCGACCGAATGAACGACCGTTTCCAGCGAAGACCCGCGATAGGCGGCGCCGAACCTTCCGGCTTCGATTTCGGCGACCACCTGGGCGAGACCCCGTCGGATCGAGCGGAAATTCTTGATGCGCTCGTCCCAAAGAAACCAGCTCTGATAGGTAGCGTTTGGGTCTTCCTTCCATCGCTGGATCAGTTGCCGCCCCAGCAATTCAAAGTCCGCCAAACCCTGCTCCCCCTTCGCCTTAATCTGGTCGGACACTAGCACTCCGTTTCGCGCACCACCAGATTTTGCGGGAGCCGCCCCATCCCAATAAAAGGCCTGAGATCATCGGATCTCATCCGGAATATCTATCAACAGGTCACGGGTGTAGTCGACGAGGAGATCGCCGACGGTTGCCCCGTAAAGCGCGAGAAACAAGATGAACGCCAGGAGCTTGGGGACGAAGCTCACGGTCTGCTCGTTGATAGACGTCGCGGCCTGGATCATTGAGATAATTAGTCCGACCACCAACATGATTATCAGCGGTGGTCCAGCGACAAGCATGATCACCCAAAGCGCCCGTCCCATCGAAACCGAAAAAGGACTGTAGGTCTCCATTGGCCTCCCCCGATTACTGGGTCGCGGCGCCGAGACGTCGTACGCTTGGCGATCCTTGCGGGGCGAGTGGCGTGGAGCGCGATCTTTGCTTCCGATCCGTCTTCCCCACGTCCACTCGCCCCCGCGCCACGCTGCGACCCGTGGGCACCTCATTTGTCCATCCTGTCGGTTGATGGGCTACATCTGACTTACGCATCGAGGGCTCTCACCCCTCGCGCCCATCTGCATTTTTTCCAGAGAAGCACCTGCTTTCGAGGGCAGGTGCCGCGTGCCGCGTAATAACAATGTCGATCAACGTCAGCGGAAGGCATGCATGTACGACTGCATTATCATTGGCGGAGGCCCGGCAGGCCTGACGGCTGCCACCTATCTGGGCCGGTTTCTGCGTTCTACGCTGGTCGTCGATGCAGGCAATGGCCGCGCGACCCGCATCCCGACGACACATAACCTCCTCGGTTTTCCAGACGGAATCTCTGGCGCCGATTTGCTTTCGCGTATGCGTCAACATGCGGCTCGCTACGATGCCGAATTCGCCACCGGAGCCGTCGAGCGCGTCGAGCGCGCCGATACTGGCTTTATCGTCCATGCGGGCTCCCGGGCCATCGAGGCACGAACCATATTGCTCGCCCAAGGCGTGACAAATCATCGACCGAGAATAGAGCAGGAAGCGCACGATCGAGGCGTTGCACAAGGGTTGATACGCTATTGTCCGATCTGCGATGCCTACGAGATCCGCGGCAGGAGAGTCGCCGTGCTGGGCTGTTCCGGCCACGGCGCAGCCGAAGCGATTTTCGTTCGCCACTACAGCGATACCGTCACCCTGCTCACTCAGGATGCTTCGGAACTCTCGCAAGCTGACGAGGTAAATCTGGTTCGAAACGCTATTAGGGTCGAGCGAGCGCCTGTCAGCGATTTGTCGGTAAACGAGAAAAACCTTCTCGCCCATTTAGCCGATGGCCGATCGCTCCAATTCGACACCCTATATGTCGCTCTTGGGACCTCCGCTCACTCGGAACTGGCGCGGATGGCCGGTGCCGAATTGGCCCCGTCAGGGTGCATCGTCGTCGATGAGCATCAGCAAACGACGATCAGCGGTATGTTCGCCGCCGGCGACATGGTCGAAGGCCTAGACCAAATCGCAGTAGCGGCGGGCCAGGCGGCCAGAGCGGCGACCACCATTCACAATCGATTGTCTGGCTGATCCGGGAGACGAGGATCGCGCACGCAAAATATATAAGAGCCGGGGTTGACCCTGACATGATGTCAGACCCCAGATTGCATTCGTCGATAAGGAGACGAGCCGTGACTGATCCGATTCCTGAGAGCAAATCTGGTGCGCATAGCTGCTGCGCGGGCAAGCACGATGCCACCACGGGCTCGAAGACGGCCAAGGATCCGGTGTGCGGCATGATGGTCGATCCGGCTGTCACCTCTCATCATGTCGCGCATGGGGGAACGGAATATTATTTTTGTAGTGCGGGATGCCGCGCCAAATTCGCCGCCGACCCTGAGCGCTATTTGTCTGAGGGTAGTAACAGGCCAGCGGCGGCCCTGCCCGGCGCCATCTGGACCTGCCCCATGCACCCGCAGATCCGTCAGGATCATCCCGGGCCATGCCCGATCTGTGGCATGGCCCTCGAGCCCGAGGTTGCAACTGCAGACTCGGGGCCAAGCGCTGAACTGCTGGATATGTCTCGCAGGTTTTGGATCGCTTTGGCGCTTACGGTGCCCATCTTCGTGCTGGAAATGGGCGGACACCTGTTCCCGGCGCTGCACGGCCTCATTTCCGAGCACATATCGGGCTGGCTCCAGTTCGCTTTGGCAACCCCGGTTGTAATCTGGGCGGGCTGGCCATTTTTCGAGCGCGGTTGGGCCTCTGTCCGGACGCGCAACCTCAACATGTTCACCTTGATCGCGATGGGGACGGGCGTGGCCTGGGCTTATAGCGTGGTGGCGACGGTCGCCCCGGGCATATTTCCTGCAGCATTTCGAATGATGGACGGCACGGTCGCGATCTATTTCGAAGCGGCTGCCGTGATCACCGTCCTTGTGCTCCTGGGCCAGGTTCTTGAGTTGCGCGCTCGCGAGCGTACCTCGGGCGCAATCAAGGCTCTTCTCAATCTCGCTCCCAAGACCGCGCGCAGGATTATGGCGGACGGGAATGACGAGGAAGTCGCGATCGACCTGATCGCTGTTGGCGACCGACTCCGGGTCCGACCCGGCGAAAAAGTACCGGTAGATGCCATCGTCGAGGAGGGGCGCTCGTCCATCGATGAATCGATGGTGACGGGCGAATCCATGCCGGTGACAAAAACCGTGGCCGCCCATGTCGTTGCTGGAACGGTAAACCAGACGGGATCGCTCATTGTGCGCGCCGACAAGGTCGGCCGCGATACAATGCTGGCGCGGATCGTTCAAATGGTTGCCGATGCGCAGCGATCGCGCGCTCCGATCCAGCGCATGGCTGACAAGGTTGCTGGCTGGTTCGTACCCGCCG
>DASVMZ010000052.1:0-31802 GCA_036384115.1 Sphingobium sp. | reverse complement strand
ACCTTCATCGGTCCCCGCCCGAAGGCCATGAAACCCACCCCGCTGCCGCCGCTGGCCAAGGCGCGGACCGACAGCCGGTTCCACTTCTTCATTCCCGTCGTTGCGGATTATCGCGAACTGGAGCCGGTCATCCTGCGCGCGCTGACCAAAAGGGCCAGACGCCCCTTCGTCCTGCCGGCCATCGGCCCGGTCAATGCCCGGTTCGAGAAGGCGACCATCTATGGCACGGGGGGTGGCCGCATCGCGGTGGGGCTGACGGTCGCCGCGCAGCCCGCCTCCCGCGCGATCAGTGCGACGCGCGGCATCATCTGGATCATGGCCAAACCAGTCAACCAGCCCGGCTCCACCCGCATCCAGTTCACCCAGCTCAGCGTCACCGGCAACACCAACGGCATCGGCGGCGACCTCCTGCTCAAGCTGGGCAATAGTCCGGGCGTGTCCGACATGATCGGGGCCGCGCTCGTACAGAATTTCGCCCATGATCTCGACGATCTGCTGGGCAAGGTCCGCCGCGCCATCGAGCGCAAGCAGGAGGGCGATTTCACCATCGACGCCCGTATCGCCTCCGTCGAGACCGGGATCATCACCGCCTATGGCCAGGGTCTGTACCTCCCGGTACGCGCGACGGGCGATGCGCATATCCTGTATCGACCGGGCCATTGAGCATCCGCCGCCCGTCACCGGGGCGACGCATCGGGCCGCCGCCTCAGCCCCGGATGCGATCCAGGAAGAAGAAAAAGGCATCGAGCGACTCCGCCCCATCGAAACCGTCCGACGGATGCGCGATGGAGAGGGCGACATCGTTCAGCGTCGCCTGGATCAGATTGGCCAGCGGCTGCGCGGGGCGATGCGCGACAAGGCCCTCCTTCATCAATTTGGTCAGCGCCTCCGCCGTTCCCGTCGCGACATAGTCCGACTGGATGGCACGCCACCGCTGCCAGCCGAGCACCGCGGGGCCGTCGATCAGGAGGATGCGCTGGAACTCGCCGGTGGACGCCACCAGTTCGAGATAGGTGCGAAACGCCTCGCGGACCTGTGCCCACAGGTCGCCACGCAGCGGCACGACCGCCAGCGCGGTACGGCGGTTCAGCTCCTGCGCGACCTCCCGGAACACCTGCTCGAACAACGCCTCCTTGTCCGCGAAATGATGATAGAGCGCGCCACGCGTCAGCGATGCCGCCTTGACGATGTCGATAGCGCGCGCGGCATGAAACCCCGTCTCGGTGAATATCGACCGCGCCGCCGCGACGAGCGCCGCCCGCGTTTCGACGGCACGTTCCCGCTGGGTTTCCCGCGATCCCCCCCGCACGGACCTGACAGCATCCATTGATACGACCCTTGCCTCCCGACGTGCTTGCCCCTTGCTCAATCGCATGCAAAGGGCTATCAGTCCACGACATACACGGTGTTTTTCGATTTCCGGCCGCATGAACGGCGTGACGCAAACATACGGGAGAGGCCAGATGGCAAACGACGATACGCCCAGGAGCGGTTTTAAAATCTATCGGGCAAAGGATGCGCCTGACCTGGTCGAAACCGGCGCCATGACGATGGAGGCGATGAACGACATCCAGCGATCCGGTCTCAAGAAGATGGTCGAGGTTGGTTATCTGCATGGGGACGATGTCCAGATGCTGGTGGACCTCCCCGGCTTCAGCCTTGCCCATGCGTGGCTCAAGAAAAGCTATCCGCTGTTACTGCACAGCCATGATTCCGACTGCCTCTATTATGTCGTCGCCGGCAGCCTGAAACTGGGCACCGAGGAACTGGGCCCGCGTGACTGCTTCTTCGTTCCCGCGAACGTACCCTATACGTACAAGCCTGGACCGGAGGGCGTCGAGGTGCTGGAGTTCCGTCACACCGGCAACTTCAACTTCCTCAACCTGTCCAAGGGCGCGGCCTTCTTTGAGAAAGCCGCCGAAACTGTTGCCGCCAATGTAGAGGACTGGAAGGTGGCGACGCGGCCCTCCCAGAACGCCTGATCCATTCGCCGCATCAGCTCGATCTTTCGGAGAAGTTCTGCATGGACCATGACTGGATGACGACCGGCCCGGTGCCGGTCGAAACCCTCGACGCCGCGCTCGATCAGCTTGCGCTGCACGGCGCCTGCATCATCACCGGTGTCCTGTCGCCCGAATTGCTCGAAACCGCGCACGAGGCGACCTATCGCGTCGCGCGCAACGAGCGTAAATATGGCTGGACGCAAGATTACCAATATGGCGCGGACGACCCTGTCAACCAGCGCATCTGGAATCTGCCCAGCCGCGATCCCGTGTTCTGCGAACTGGCCGAGCATCCGGTCGCCATCGAATTTGTCAAGCGCACGCTGGGCTGGCCCGCCACCCTGTCGAGCATGTCCGCCAACATCGCCAATGACGGCGGCGCCAGCATGATACTCCACACCGACCAGGGTTATCTGCCGGGCAAGCTGGATCGGCCATGGGTCTATAATCTCGCCTGGTGCATCGACGATTTCACGCCGGAAAATGGCGCGACCCTGATCGCGCCCGGCTCCCATCTGCTCGACGGCCCCTTCCCCGAAGATGGCGCGCGGCAGATGGTCCCCGCCGTCGCGCCCGCCGGATCGCTATTCATCCTGGACGGCCGTACCTATCACACCAATGGCGTGAACAGGAGCGGCGTGGGCCGCGCGGGTCTTTTCACCGTCTATACCCTGCCCTGGCTGATGCCGCAGGAGAATTGGTCGCTCTCGCTCGACCCTGCTGTCCGCCAGTTCGGATCGGAGACATTACAAACCTTATTCGGCTTCCGGCCTAGAGTGCTGGGCCGCGTCAACGGACAGGAAAGACTCTGACGATGAACGACAAGACGGAGAATATTATCGACCGGCTCTTCGGCGCATTGAGTGCCGGGGACGTGCAGGCGGCCGCCGACTGCCTGACCGCAGACGGGATCATATGGCATGGCTTCGACCGGATCGAACAGGACCGGGCCGCCGCCATCGCGGGATGGGAGGGCTTCGTCGCCCATTTCTCCGACCGCCGCTTCATCGACATTCGCCGTCAGGCAACCCCGACCGGCTTTGTGCAGCAGCATGTCTTGACAGTTCGCACGGCGGACGGTCGCGCTATCGCCTGGCCGATCTGCGTCGTCGTTACCGTGCGGGACGGGCTGATCGAACGGCTCGACGAATATATCGACCGCGCCGGGACTTTCGTTCCGTCGTAACGGCGAGCCGATCGCCCCGCCATAGCGACCGGATCAGCGCGGCGGCGCCTTGTGCAAGGCCCGCATGATCTGCCCGGCGACGCCCTGCGCACCGGCCAGCGTCGGGTGAAAGGGTGCGCCCTGTGCTGGCGCGGCGCCATTGACCCACGGTGTAGTCGCACAGGCGTCATGCCCACGCGACGAAACATCCACGGCGATGAGGGTCGCACCCACCGCCTTGGCCGCAGCCCGTGTCACTTGGGCCAGTCGAACGCCGACAGGCCGCATCTGTGCTGCCTGCGCCGTATCTATGCCGAGCAGCGGACAGCTGCCGTCTTCGGGCAGGATGGCGGGATAGGTTCATAACCATGATCTGCGCCTTTGGCGCACGGCGGCGGATTTCGCGCAGGCAGGCGATCATATCGTCCTGCAACTGGTTGAAGGGCCGATCGGCCACCGGCCTTGCGCCTTTCCAGAAACGGCCGGTCAGAAAGCCCATCACCCCGCCCCGGTTGCGAAAGGCCATGGCGGTGAGATCGCCGACATAGCCCACGTCATTACCGCCCGCGGTGATCGTCACCAGTTGCGTGTCAGGCCCGATGGCGTCGATCTGCGGTCCCAGGAACACCTGCCCTCCCCGCAGGACATGTGCGGCGGTCGCGCCCGAGCAGCTCATGTCCACCAGCGTCAGGCCGGTCATGCGCGCCAGTTGCTGGGGATAACCATTGACGCTGCGCTGGCAGACGAACGGACTGCCGGGTGAGCGCGCGCCAAGGCCCAGACCGGCGGCAAAGGAACTGCCCAGCGCGACATAGGGCGCGTTGGTGCGCGGCGCCTGCCTGCCCTGATAGACCAGCACGCCCAGAATGAGCAGCGCCGCAGCCACGACCAGCGCCACCAGATACAGGGCTATGCGTCCAAGGCTCATGTCCTATATCCTCTCAACCCACGCACGCGTTCTGGCCATGCAGGCGTTCTGCCCCCGCCGATGATTGCCCGCAAGCCCGCCGTCCGCCCTCAGCTCGTTGGCGCAAGCGCCGTCATCGCCGCGCCGATGCGCGTGTTGCCGACCGGCGCCAGTCCAAACAGGGCGCGCGTTGGACCATCCATGCCCGCCTGCACATCGGCGGGGAGGATGAAGCCCCAATTCATCTGCTGTCGGATGAAATCGCTCGAATAATAAGCGAACATCATGCGGCGCCGCTCGCCGGTCGTGACATTCCTGCCGGAGGTGTGCCACAGCCGCCCCTCCATCGCGATGAAGGAACCTGCCGGCGCCTCGAAGGGGACGGTCCGCTCCATCGCGTCCGCCGGAACCTCCTCGGCGGATTGATAACGGTGGCTGCCCGGCAGATAGCGGGTCGCGCCATTGGCCTCATGCACATCGTCCAGGCACCAGATCACGTTCATCGCGAACACATGCGGCCAGGGCGACGGCATCACCAGCGCCTGATCGGAATGGATGTTCATCGAACCCGAACCGGGCAGCGCGATGTTGGCGGTGAAGTTCGAGACCAGGAAATGCGGGCCGAGCAGCGCCTCGACCGATTGCAGCGCGTCGGCGCGGGTCAGCATCTCAATGAAGACGGGGTCGATAGCGGGGAGATTATTGACCCGGATGTTCGCATCATTGGGGTCGAGCATCTTGAGATGGGTCGATCCCATGGTCTTGCGCGTGATCTCCACCCCGCGATCGAGAGCATCGCGCGCGCGCGCCAGTTCATCCGCAGAGAGGACCGAGGGGAAGACGCAGAAGCCGTTTTCCGCAAACTGCCGATTCATCTGTTCCTGCGTAAGCGCCATCCGACTCTCCTGTCCGCCCATCGGCCGACCGTCCGGATCGTACCGACATACATGTTGTATGTCGGTATAGTCTCTCACCCCGCCAGATGCAATGCGCAAGGCATGGGAGAAGGTGGAGGGTGGATGCGGGTCATGGAAAATGCACCAACACCCGATTACCTATTCCATGATGCATTGCCATTTGCTAGGTCAGGGCGACGTTACACCATGTAACATTTGAAAATTGATGCAGCTTACAGGCCGCAAGGAGAGAGCGAAATGGACATCCGTTTACTGATCAAGGGCGGAACCGTGGTCGATGGGTCGGGACGGCCTGCCTATGCCGCCGACGTGCGCGTTGCGGGCGGGCGCATCACCGAAATCGGGCAGGGCCTGACCGCAGGCACCGGCGAGCGCACGTTCGACGCGGCGGGCTGCTATGTCACCCCCGGCCTGATCGAGACGCATAATCATTGGGACGGCGGCGTCTGGTGGTCGCCCAACCTCGACCCGCTGCCCGGCTATGGCGCGACGACCAGCATCAACGGCAATTGCGGCTTCTCCATGGCCCCCAATCCCAAGAGCGAGGAAGATCGCCAGAACGTCATCGACATTTTCAACTATTTCGAGGACATCCCCGAGGAGCCGATGCGCGCCATCGTCCCCTGGGACTGGACCAAGTGGAGCGAATATAAGGCGTCGATGGAACGCAATGTGCGCGTTCCGCTCAACTTCTGCGCCTTTTGCGGCCATATCCCGATGCGCCTGTCCGTTATGGGGCAGGACGCCTGGACGCGCACCGCGACGCCGGACGAAATCGACCAGATGTGCGTCCTGCTGGAGGATGCACTGGCGGCGGGCGCGATGGGCCTGTCGTCCAACTTCCTCGACTATGACAAATATGAGCGGCCCCTGCCGTCGCAACTGGCCGACGATGCGGAGCTGTCCGCCCTCCTCGCCGTGATCGCCCGCTATCCGGGTGCGACCTTCCAGGTCATCCTCGACTATTTCATGCGCTTTTCGGCGAACGACAATCTGGAGCGGTTCGGGCGGCTGGCCAAGGAATCGGGCGTGCGGATGCAATGGGCGGGCATGCCGACGCTGCACTATATGGCCAAGCAACTGCCCCGCGCCGAGGAGCTGCACGCGCAGTTCAAGGCGGAGGATCTGGAAATCTACACCAGCTTCAACGTCCTCTCGCCCACATCGGTCATCAACTTCGGCCGCACCCTCGTCTTTGGGCAGAATGGCAATCCGGTGTGGCAGGATCTGGTCAACCAGACCGGCTGGGAGCCAAAGGCCGCCATGCTCGCGGACCCGGCCTGGCGTGCGAAGGCGCGCGAGGCATGGGACAATCAGTTCGCGCACAGCTACCTTCATGTCCCCGAGGCCCTGCTGCTGCGGGAGAGCGAAAGCGGCTACGGCCCGGTCGGCGTGACGCTGGCGGACTATATGGCGGAGACGGGCGTCACCCATGCCTCCGACGCGCTGGCCGACTGGGTGCTCAATAACGGGCAGGAATCGGTGATCCTGAAACGGTCGTGGGAGAAGGACGAGGTCATCCTCGAAAAGCTGCTGGTCGACACCCACAGCCTCGCCAACGTCAGCGACGCGGGCGCGCATGGCAAGCTGTTCTGCGGCGCGGGCTATAATGTCTTCCTGCTCACCGACTATGTGCGCGACCGCAAGATCATCTCGATCGAACAGGGCATCCATATGCTCACCTGGCGGCTGGCGGACTTCTTTGGCCTGCACGACCGCGGCCTGATCGAAGTGGGCAAGGCGGCGGACATCACCGTCTTCAACCTGGACGAGATCGAGATGCGGCCGGAGAAGAAGACCTGGGACGTGTGGGACGGCACGGGCGGGCGCACCTATCGCTACACCCGTGACCCTGCGCCGATGCGCCTGACGCTGGTCAATGGCGAGCCGACCTTCGACCGGGGTGAATTCACCGGCCGCTATCCGGGCAAGTTCGTCGGGCCGGAACAGGCTGTGCAGCTCGCGCTGGCCGCGGAATAGGCGCTTGGGCGGCGCGCCCGAACAATGGCGGAAGGACGATGACGCTTCCAATCCCCGGCCCGATCCCCGGATCAGCGGGGGCGTCATCGCCTTAAATCGCCGCCGCAAGGAGGGTAGCCGGGAACGGCTGCTCGCGGCGGCGGCGGTGGCCCTGTGCGAACATGGCTATTTCGGTGTGTCGGTGGAGGATATCGCCTCGGCCGCCGGGGTCAGCCGCATGACCTTCTACCGCCATTTCAGCGGCAAGGCGGCGGTGGCGGCGGAACTGTTCCACATCAACACCGGCTCCGCGATGCCGCTCCTGCTCAGCATCACGCAAAGCGATTTTCGCGATCCCGTCATCATCCGCGACTGGATCGCCGCGCTCTTCGCCAGCGACCGGGCCAGCCGCCAGCTGCTGCGCGTCTTCACCCAGGCGAGCGTCAGCGAACCCAGCTTCACCGCGACCGCGCACGGCTTTATCGACGGCCTCATCATCGGGCTGGGCCGCGCCATTCCCGCCTTCGCGCTGGCGCCGGACCATGCCCCCGACAGGCGGCGGTGGATCGAGGCATGGCTGCTGCTCTACGAGATACTCGACCAGAGCAACCATGCCGCGCTGGACTCCGGCGTCGCGACCGATCCCCTGACCGTCGACATCCTCGCCGAACGGTTCCTGGCGTTCACACAGGCGGGATGAGGACATATCCGTTATGACGGCCCCGGAAAAAATCGTCCGCATCGGCGGCGGCACCGCCTTTTTCGACGACAGCTTCCATGGCCATCCCCCGTTGATCGCGGCGGGGCTGGATTTCATCGTCTATGACTATCTGGCGGAACTGACCATGGCGTCGCTGGCCGGCGACACCATGACCAATCCCGACGGTTTCAGCCCCAATTTCCTGCGCGACATCACCCCCCATCTGCGCGCCATATTGGGGGCGGGCACGAAGATCGTGACCAACTGGGGTGGCCTGAACCCGGACGGCGCCGCTGCCGCCCTTCGTGCCGCGCTGGCGGAACTGGGGCTGGAGGCGCGGATCGGCGTGGTGACGGGCGACGACCTGCGCCCCCGCCTTGACGAACTGCGCGCGCGCGACATCCGCGACATGTATAATGGCCAGCCCCTGCCGGCAGACCGGCCGATATCGAGCGCCAATGCCTATTTCGGCGCCTTTCCCATCGCGGCGGCGCTCGATGCCGGGGCGGACATCGTGCTGACCGGGCGGGTGGTGGACAGCGCCCTGTCGCTGGGTCCGCTGATCCACGCATTCGGCTGGACGCCGGACGACCATGACCGGCTGGCAGCGGGAACGCTGGTGGGGCACCTGATGGAATGCAGCACGCAGGTGACCGGCGGCACCTTCACCGACTGGGAGCTGGTCCCCGATCCCGCCAATATCGGCAACCCCATCGCCGAATGCCACGCCGACGGCCGCTTCGTCATCACCAAGCCGGAGGGGACCGGCGGCCTCGTCTCGCGCGGCACGGTGGCGGAACAGATGATCTATGAGGTCGGCGATCCACAGGCCTATATCGTGCCCGACGCGGTGTGCGATTTCAGCGCCGCGACCCTGACCCCGATCGGCGAGAACCGGGTGCTGGTGGAGGGCGTGCGCGGCTATCCGCCCACCGCCGATTACAAAGTGTGCGCCACCTATGCCGACGGCTGGCGCGCGCAGGTCTATCAGCCGGTCATCGGCATCAACGCCGTCGCCAAGGCACAGCGGCAGGCGGATGCGCTGTTCGAGCGGACCAACCGCATCCTGCGCGACCGCAATGCCGCGCCCCTGTCCGCCACCCATGTCGAGATCATCGGCGCGGAAACCAGCTATGGTCCCCGCTCGCTCGCCCGTGCCTCGCGCGAGGTGGTGGCGATGATGTCCGTGGACCATGCCGAACTCGACGGGGTACGCATATTCCTCAAGGAACAGGTGTGCGCCATCTCCGCCATGGCGCCGGGCACCGCGCTGGGGCTGGCGGGCAATATGGGCCGGGGCACGCGGCCAATGATGCGGATCAGCAGCTTCCTGTTGTCCCGGCACGAATTGACACCGTCGGTGACGGTGGACGGGCAGGCTGTCGACTGCACCGCGCGGCCCTTGACTGTTTTTGATTCCGCCATGCTCGTCCGCCCGCCGGAACCGCACATGCCTGTTGCAGCCGCCGCCACCCCTGTTCCGCTTGTCGATCTTGCCTGGGCACGCAGCGGCGACAAGGGCAATTTGTTCAACGTCGGCGTCTTTGCGCGCGATCCCCGCCATTATCCCGCCATCGCCGCCGCGCTGAGCGTCGAGGCTGTGACCGGATGGTTCGCGCATCTGCTCGATGACCCGGACAATCCGCACGTCGAACGCTTCCTGTTGCCCGGTTCGTCGGGCATTAACTTCGTGGTGCATGATTCGCTGGGAGGCGGCGGGAGCCTGTGCGCGCGCATCGACCCGCTCGCCAAATCCATGGCGCAGTTGCTGCTCGATTATCCGATAGATGTTTGACCATAGGAACAGGAGTGACGCCGCAGATGGATTATAGAGGCAAACATGTCGTCGTGACCGGCTGCGCATCCGGCATCGGCCGGGCGACGGCGGCGCTGTTGCTGGAAAGGGGTGCGGACGTGCATGGCCTCGACCTCCGGCCCTGCGACCTTGCCCTCGGCCGCTTCACCCCGCTGGACCTTGCCGACCCTGCCTCCATCACGGCGGGGATCGCGGCGGTCGGCGGCGATGTCCACGCGCTGTTCAATTGCGCGGGCGTACCGCCCACCCTGCCGCCGTCCGATGTGTTCAGGATCAATTTCGCGGGCACCCGCATGCTGGCGGACGGGATCGCGTCGCGCATGAGTGCGGGCGCAGCGATCGTCAACGTCTCGTCCAATGGCGGCGCGGACTGGGCCGCCCACCTGTCGGACCTGCAAGAGCTGGTCGCGGCCCCCTCCTTCGCCGACGCGATGGCATGGTTCGAGGCGCGGCCGGAGGCTGCCAAACGCGCCTACAGCATGTCCAAGGAGGCGGTGATCGTCTGGACGCTGGCCAGTTCCGCGCGCCTCATCACACAGGGTATCCGGGTCAACTGCACCACGCCCGGCGCGGTCCAGACGCCGATGCTGGACGAGATAGAGCGCACCACCCCCGCCGCCCTCATCGACCGGGTGGCGCAGCCGTTCGGCCGCCGTTCCTCGCCGGAGGAACAGGCCTGGCCGCTCCTGTTCCTCAACAGCGATGTCGCCGCCTATCTCAACGGCGTCATCCTGCCCGTCGATGGCGGTTTCATCGCCGCCCAGTCGCTTGCGGCGGACCGGCAGCCCGTCGGCCGAAAATAGCCGAGCGGCGTAGAGCATGGTCCGATCCAGTGAGATCGGATCATGCTCTATGCGACCGGCACCGCATAACGCTGGCGCAGCGCCTTCTTGTCGGGCTTGCCCAGCGGGGAGAGCGGCAGGACGTCGATGAACTCGACCGTCTTGGGTGCCTGCACCGCGCCCTTCTTGGCCCGCACGCTGGCGATCAGCGCCTCTGCCTCTACGACCGCGCCGGGGTGCAGCACGACGACGGCCTTGACCGCCTCGCCCCATTTGGGGTCGGGCACGCCGATCACCGCCGCCGCCTTGACGCCGGGATATTCGGCCAGCGCATCCTCCACCTCGCGGGCGAACACATTGAAGCCGCCGGTGATGATCATATCCTTCTTGCGGTCCACGATCCGCAGGAAACCGTCGGGATTGCGCACCGCCACGTCGCCAGTGTGCAGCCAGCCGCCCTCGAACACCCTGGCCGTCTCCTCCGGCTTGCCCAGATAGCCGCCCATCACCAGCGGCCCGCGCACGCAGATCTCGCCCGGCTCGCCCTCGCGCACCGGCACATTGTCATCGTCGAGCAGCGCGACATGGACCAGCGGCGTCGGGCGGCCGCAACTGGACAGGCGGATGGGATCGTTCACATCATGCTCGTCCCGGCGCAGGACGGTGACGGACATCGGCGCTTCCGACTGGCCATAGAATTGGAAGAAGATCGGTCCCAGCTTTTCGATGGCCTCGCGCAGCCGCGCGGTGGGGAAGGCGGCCGCGCCATAGAAGATCACCTCCAGGCTCGACAGGTCGAATTCGCCGAACCGGGGGTGGTCGATCAGGGCGATGACCATCGTCGGCACCATCAGGATGGAGGTGATCCGGTTGTCCTGGATCGCCTGCATCACGCCCACCGGATCGAAACCGGGCACCACCATCATCCATCCGCCCAGCGTCAGCACCGACGTCAGGACCGCCGCGCCCGAATGGCTGAGCGGCGCGCAGATGAGGTGGCGGATCTCCGTGGGCCATTCCCAACTCATCAACTGGATCTGGGCGGATGTCGCCGCCGACTGCTGCGTCACCATGATGCCCTTGGGCTTGCCGGTCGTGCCGCCCGAATAGGCGATGCGGAACAGGTCGCCCGGCTGGCTGGGCGTGGCGACCAGCGGCCGGGGCGTGAACCCGCTCGCCGCCGCGATCAGATTGCGCCCCGCCACGCCGTCGCCCATGGCGAATATATGCGTCAGGCCCGGCGCGCGCGCCTTGAGCGCCACCGCCATCGCCTCATAATGATCGGCATCATAGACCAGCATGTCGATGCCCGCGTCCTCGATCACATAGAGATAATCCTCGATCGACCCCATCGGATGCAGGTTCGTCATGACGATGCCCGCAAAGCTGATGCCGTTCGTGACCGACAGCACGTCGAGCCGGTTGCGCGCCAGCACCGCCGCCCGCCGGGGCGCGGGGTCGAGCGAGCGGAAGAACTGCTCCAGCCGGCTGATACCTTCGGCAAGCTGGCCTGCGGTCAGCCGTTCGCCGGTCTCGCCGATGACGAGCAGGCGGTCCAGATCGCGGTTGAGCGCGGCCGCGACCATATCGCCGGTATGGACGGGCTGGCGCAGGAGGTCGGTCATGGTCATGGTCATGGCTCCTTCAAGATGCGGGGGGCTGGAGGTACGGCTTGCCGTAAATCAACTGGTTGGCGATGATCGCATAGTGCATCTCCGACGCACCCTCCGCGATGGTCTTGGCGATGGCGTCGCGCAGGTAACGGTTGACCCCGGTCGAATCCATGATGCCGCTGCCACCCCATAGCTTGAGCAATTTGGTGCAGACATCCACGGCGGTATCCCCGATCCACGCCTTGCACACGCTACCCATCGCAGGCTCCATCATGCCATTTTCGAGGGAGCGGGCATTTTCATACAGGAGCGCGCGCGCCGCCGACAGCCGGGCATGGGATTCGGCCAGCCAATAGCTCACCGGCTGGAGGTCGCCCATATGCTTGCCATAGAGCCTGCGCTCCCCGATCTGCGCCAGCGTCTTGTCCAGCATGCCCTGTGCGCAGCCGAGCGAGGTCGCGGCATGGGCCAGCACATTGGCATGGTTGGCCGCCCGGTGGGCAATGCCGCCGGTCAGCACATCGCCCAGAATATCCTCCTGCTCGATGCGGATATTGTTGAAGGAGATCGGCCCGGTATTGGTGCCGCGCCAGCCGAGCTTATGCTCATAGGGCAATATCTCCATCCCCGCATCCTCGGCCTCGACGATGATGCAGCCATAGCCTTCCTGGCCGCCATGGTTCCGGGTCTTGCACATGACCAGATAGGTCTTGGCCGAGGCCTGGGTGCAGAACAGCTTGGACCCGTCCAGCCGCCAGCCATTGCCGTCCGGCTCCAGCCGGGTGAGATGCGACGGGATGTTGGCCGCGCCCGCAGGCTCGCTCTGGGAATAGGCGATCAACCGCTCGCCCCGCGCGGAGAGCGGCAGGATGCGCTGCTTCTGTTCCTCGGTCCCCAATATCTCCACCGTCCGGGGGCAGAGCACCATCTGCACGGTCAGCGCACCCGCGAACGCCGGGCTGGCCTTGGCCAGTTCCTCGCTGACCAGACAGACGGACACCAGATCCGCCCCCGACCCGCCATATTCCGGCGCGGTATAGAGACCGAACAGGCCCAGCGCCGCCGCCTTTGCGGTCAGGCTGTCGGGCGTCGCCTCGTCCCGGTCGATCTGGTTCGCCAGCGGCTCCACCTCCTTGCGGGCAAAGTTCGCGGCCATGTCGCGCAACGCGCGCTGGTCCTCGTTCAGCCAGTCGAGCATCCTCACCCTCTCCTTATTTTATCTTGTGCCCTCCGATCAGAGGTGGCGTGCGAGATAGGCCGCCTCATGGATCGCATTGCCATAGGAGCGGGGCTGGCGCGCGTCGCCGACCACCTGCCCCCGCACCCCGGTGCCCAGCAGCGCGCGCGACAGCGGATCATAGGCGACACGGCCGGGGGCGAGCAGCAGGGCGGCGCACGCGATGCGCTCCTCCCGCCCGTCGGCATGGCGCACGCTGACGGCGCCCGTCTCCACGCCCAGTAGCGTCACGCCCGTCTCCGGCGTCACGCCCGCCTGCCCGGACCAGCGCAGCACCGCCTTGGCGCGCGAACCGATATAGGCGGCGGGGACAAAGCCCGTAGCGGGGTCGAGCAGGCGGATCGCATGGCCGCCCCGCGCCAGGTCGAGGGCAAGTTCGATCCCCTCGCCCGCGCCCCAGATCACCACCGGACCTGCGGGCACCGCGAAACCGCCGCCCAGCACATCGTCGATGGTCGCGGCAAAGCCGGAGGCGAGCGCCGCGTCCAGCCCGTCCGCCTGCGGCAGTGCAGGCTTCGCGCCGGTGGCGATCACCACGACATCGGGCTTGTCCGCCAGCAGCAGTTCGGCCGTAACCTCGACGTTCAGGCGCACGGTGACGCCAAGTTTGGCGATCATCAGCTTGTGCCAGTCGGACTGGTAGGCGATCTGCTCCATGTTCGGCAGATTCCTGTAATTGCCCGCCCAGGCGATGGCGCCGCCCAGCCGGTCGCTCTTTTCATAGACGGTCACGTCATGGCCGATTTCATGCGCGGTGATGGCATATTCCAGACCGCCGGACCCGCCGCCCACGATCGCCACCTTCTTCGGCGCCAAAGTCCGGGTCAGCGCATAATCGCGGTCGCGGCCGAAGCTGGCGTTCTGCGCCGAGCCGGCGATGCCCTTGCCAAAGATATTGCCGGTCATCAGCGACGCGCCGGTGCGGGTCGACTTGCGAATCTCGTCCTCGCGGCCCTCGGCGATCTTGTTGGGGAACTGCGGATCGTCCAGCGACTGGCGGCAGGAAGCGTAGAAATCCGCCGCGCCATCCTCGATCAGGGTGCGCATCTGCTCGGGCGTGTTGACGTTGCACGATCCCATCAGCGGCATGTCGATGCCCTTGGCCTTCAACCCTTCGCGCAACCGCTTGATATAGGGCAGCGCCACCATGTTGGGCACATAGAAACCGCCGCCGATCACCTCGCCGGAGGAGATCTCCGGGTCGCGGCTCTTGGCGGGCAGCATCGAGCCGAAGGTGCAGTCGA
The DNA here is from genome assembly GCA_036384115.1 of Sphingobium sp. Lineage (GTDB taxonomy): Bacteria > Pseudomonadota > Alphaproteobacteria > Sphingomonadales > Sphingomonadaceae > Sphingobium. The sequence goes on along the minus strand of DASVMZ010000052.1, from coordinate 17,459 downwards.
TCGCGTCAATGCCCAGCGCATGGAGGCGCGGCGCATAATGTTCGACGAAGTAATCGACGTCATAGCCCTCCTCATAATTCTCGTCGCAGCACATGCGCGGGATCAGCGGGAAGTCTTTGCCGCACAGCTCCTGCGTACGTTGCAGGATTTGCTCGCAGAACAGGAAGCGGTCCTGATACTGGTCGTTGCGGCCGCTATTCTCCAGCAGCGACAATGTCACATGCGGCAGCGAGCCGTGGCAGAAATGATAGGAGATATAGTCATAGCCCGCCTCTTTCGCGCGGCGCCCGGCCTGTGCGAAATCCTCGACCAGACTCTCATAGACCTCGGTCGGCACCACGCCCGGCTGCTGGTTGCCGATGGGATATTTGCCGCTCGGACCCCAGGCCACGGTGCCGGGAATCCATCCCTTGCCCGGCTCCAGCGGAAATGTCGCGCCCACGCCGGGGATCAGCCCGCCATAGAAGAGCTGGATGCCTGCCAGCGCGCCATTATTATGGATCACCTCCACCAGTTCGCGGTGCGAGATGATATAGGTGTCGTCATAGATGCCCAGCATCCGCTCGTTGATCAGCCCGTCCCAGCGCACGCAGGTCGCGCCGACGCACACCGCGCCATAGCCACCCGCCGCCAGCGCCTCATAGGCACCCACCGCCTGCCGCGTCACATAGCCCCGGTCGTCGGACATGTTCAGGGTCGTCGGCGCGTGGACGATACGGTTGCGAAAAGTCAGGCCCTTGGTCTGGAAGGGCTGAAGCAGGGGATCGATGCTCACGATAATCCTCTCTGTCGCTCGGCTGGGGGAGCGGGTCGGTGACATGATACAGGGGCCGGACTCGCGTCCGCCATGGTTCGACACAATGTCGAGATTTCGTCAATGAGTCAATATATCGACATATGTACATTTAATTGCGACAAGGGGGATTATGTCCAGCCCATCTGTCGAACCCTGTGCCCCCCCTACCCTCCAGCAGGCGCGCAAGGCCTTTGCCCGCAGCCATATCTGCGAGGCGGCCCGCGACCTGTTCTTCACCCAGGGTTATGCCGCCACCACCTTCGACCAGATCGCACGGGCGGCGGGCACGCGGCGCACCACCCTCTATTCCCACTTCGCCGACAAGGCGGAGATACTGACCGCGATTGGCGAGGCCTATTATGACGGGCTGTGCCGGATCGTGGAGGAACTGCCCGGTCCCACCCCCACCCGCGCCGAGATCGACGTCTGGATCGACTCGCTGGTCCTGTTCGTCATCCGTGAGCGCACCCCCGCCTCGCTGATGATCGGGCTGGGCGTGGGCAAGGACACTCCGCCCGCGGTGGTCGGACTGAGCCTGAAATTCCGCGAGGCGCTCGCCGCCCGCCTGCCCGCCTTTGCCCGTGCCGAAGAAGCCGGACCGGGCCGACCGCTGCGGCAGGCATGGCTTAGGGTCGTGCTGCGCGAACTGAGCTTCGCCTGTCTGGAGGCCGCCCGCCTGCCCGAGGAGGGCCGGCCGATACTGACCGTGGCGGCGGACCTGTTCGAGCGGTTCATCACGGACCAGCACTGACCCGGCGCCGCTGCTGGCCCGATGGCGCGATACTTTGCCCGCCCCGGTGATCGGCGCGCCGATGTTCCTCGTCTCCAGTCCCACGCTCAACGCCCGCCCGCTCGCTCTGTTCGAGCCATGGCTGGTGGAGATCATTGGGGATGCCGCCAGGACGTCGGATCGGTGAATGCGGTGCTGGCGACCCTCGCCGGTGGAGCTGAACCCGCCGCCTGACCCTCAGCCCGCCGCGCGCAGGGTCAGGCCGCCCAGCAACCGCGCGAGAGCCGCCGTCATCTCCGCCCTGGTCCTGTCCGGCTCGCCGGAATGGGCGATCGCGAGCGCCGCATCGTCCAGCGCCGCCAATATGAGATGCGCCATCGGTTCGGGCGGCATGGCGTCGATGAGGCCCTTTTCGATGAGCAGCGCCAGCGTGCGGACCCATCCCTCCAGCGAATAATCGGCCCGCAACTGCCGCCAGCGTTGCCAGCCGAATACCGCAGGGCCGTCGATCAACAGGATGCGCTGGAAATCCGGGCGCCGGGAGACAAGCGCGAGATAGATGTCCAGCGTCGCGAGGATGCGGGGCAGGGTCTGCCCCTCCATCCCGATGGTCGCACCCTCTGCCTGATCGCCAAGCTCGCTCGCCACTTCGCGATAGACGACCTCGAACAGCGCCTCCTTGCTGTCGAAATGATGATAGAGCGCGCCGCGCGTCACCTTTGCCTGCGCCACGATCTCATTGGTGCCGGTCGCATGATAGCCGACCTCCCCGAACAGCCTGCGCGCCGTGGTGAGCAGCGCCGCCCGCGTCTCCAGCGAGCGTTGCTGTTCCCCCCGGCTCCTTCCCCGGCCGGCAATGCCAGTCGGTCCGGGGTTCGTCGTTGGCCCAGGCATTTTCGTCGGCAAAGTCCTCGGCTCCATATCCGTCTTGACGCAGGTGCGGCCTTAAGGCATTCCTTAATCATACAGACTGTATGTTTAATGCCGAGGCGCATTTTCACCAGCCTGAAAACATAACGGCAGGAGAGAGCCATGGCCAAATATGATATGGTCATCAAAAGCGGCACCATCATCGATGGGCTGCAAACCCCCCGCTATCGTGCCGACATCGCGATCAGGGGCGGCAAGATCGTCGAGATCGGCGGCAACATCGACACGGCGGACGCGACCCAGGTGATCGAGGCGGCAGGTCGGATCGTCGCCCCCGGCATCGTCGACCTGCACACCCATTATGACAGTCAGATCTTCTGGGATCCCTGGTGCACCATGTCCGGCTGGCACGGCGTCACCAGCGTGGTGATCGGCAATTGCGGTTTCGGCTTTGCACCCGTGAAGCCGGAAGACCGGGAACGGGCCATGCTCTCGCTGGTCCGCAACGAGGCGGTGCCGCTGGAGACGATGCGGCAGGGCATGCCATGGGACTGGGTGACGTACCGCGAATATCTCGAAAGCGTGGATCGCACGCCCAAGGGTGTCAACATCATGTCCTTCGTGCCCCTCGCCCCGCTCTACGGCTATGTCGTCGGCACCGACGAGGCCAAGAAGCGCGCCGCCACCGACGAGGAGTTGCAGCAGATGTGCGACCTCCTCCTCGAAGGGATGGAGGCGGGCGGCTGCGGCATCAGCGCGCAGATATTGGGGTCGGAGGGCAATGTGCAACTCGACCATGACGGCACCCCGATGGTCACGGACACGATGAGCGAGCGCGACCTCACCGCCTTCTGCCGGACGATGGGAAGCACGGGGCGCGGCGTCGCCCAGATCACCGGCAGCATCGAACTTGCCGAGGTCATGGCGCGGTCGAGCGGCCGCCCGGTCATCTGGAACGCGCTGCTGGCCGATGGCGCGCTCAACCAGCATGGCGGGCAGCAGCTCGCCGCACGCGATGCGATCGACCGGCTCAATGTGCTGAACGAAAAGGAGGGCCTGCGCGTCTTCGCCCAGGCGCTGACCACCAACTTCGCCTCCCAGTTCACCTTCGAGGACTATAATCTTGCTGACGCGATTCCGGCGTGGAAGGAGATTTGCTCCGGCACGCAGGACGAGAAGATGGCGAAATTCCGTGACCCGGACCGCCGGGTCGTCCTGAAGGCGATTCATGAGGAACGCGGCGGCCTGTTCGGCGCAGGCTATGTCGTGGACGCTATCAAGGTCGGCTGGATTCCGCTGGACGTGCCCGACGGCCTTGCATTGCAGGACAAATATGAAGGCTATACGATCGGCGAGATCGCAGCGCGGGAAGGCAAGCATCCGCTCGACGTGCTGCTCGACATCTCCCTGTGGGGCGAGCTTAAATCGGGGTTCGAGACCTCGATGATCATCACCTCGCCGGAAGCGATGAAGGAGATCGCCACGGCCGCCGTCTCCCTGCCCGGCGTCAGCGACGGCGGCGCACACACCAAGTTCGTGACGACAGGCCGCTACCCCACCGATCTGCTCGGCTATTGGGTGCGCGAGCATGGCATCATGTCGCTGGAGGAAGCGCACTGGCGCCTCTCCGCCCTGCCCGCCCGCGCCGCTGGTCTCAAATCGCGCGGCTATCTGGAAGAGGATATGCCCGCCGACATCATCGTCTATGACCTGGCCGAACTGGAAAGCCTGCCCGCCGAGCGCGCGTGGGACTATCCCGCCGGTGAATGGCGCCTGATCCAGAAGGCCAGGGGATATAAGCATATCATCGTCAACGGGGTGGAGACCTTCCGCGACGGCGAATGCACACAGGCCACCCCCGGCCTGCTGCTCCGCCACGGCACCGCCTGAAAAAAGAAGAACGAGGAGAGAGAGATGGACAAGGACATCCGCCCGGATTTCGGCCCGATCTTCGACGCCGACAATCATTATTGGGAGGCCAGCGACGCCTTCACCCGCTATCGCGACCCGAAATTCCACGACCGGGGCGTGCGGCTGGTCGAGAAGGACGGGGCCGTGCGCTATTATATCGGCGACCGGCGGCATCCTATCCTGCCTGGCCCCGGCGATCTGCATGGCCGCCCGGTGCCCGGCGCGCTGTTCGACTATTTCGCGGGCAAGGCCAGCCATGACCCGCATATGCCCGAACTCTGGTCGGAAAAGCCCGCGGAGCATCCCGAATGGTATAATCGCGACGCCCGCCTGACCTGCATGGACCAGCAGGGCATCGAGGCGGTGTGGCTGTTCCCCTCGCACGGCGTGTGCATCGAGGGACCGATGCAGCCGGACATCGAGGCGTCGCTCCACATATTGGGCGCGTTCAACCGCTGGATCGACGATGAGTGGGGCTTTGCGTACAAGGATCGCATCTTTGGCGTACCCCTGCTGTCGCTGTCCGACCTGGACGGCGCGATTCGCGAGCTGGACTGGGCGCTGTCGCGCGGCGCGCGCGTCATCACCATCCGCAACGGCCCGGCCTTTACCGCCGACGGCATGCGCTCCCCCGCCGACCCCCGCTTCGATCCTTTCTGGGCGCGGGTCGAGGAAGCGGGCATCACCGTGACCGTCCATGCCGGTTTCGAGGATGGCTACAAGCAGGTCGACACTGTCGTCGCGGCGACCTGGGGCATCGACATGACCGGGAAGACCGGGGACATGCTGAGCAAGGACGAGGGGAACCATTCGTCCAGCCTGATCCATATGCTCCAGAAACACCGGCTGGTGCATGATTTCGCGGGCGTGCTGATCGCGCACGGCCTGTTCGAGCGCTTTCCCCGCCTGAAATTCGCCTATATCGAGAATGGCGGGACATGGGTCGGCCCGCTGCTCCACGACCTTCAGGTCGTCCATGCCCAGAATCCCGGCATGTTCAGGATTCACCCGGTCGACCAGTTCCACCGCAATTGCTGGGTCGCGCCTTTTGTGGAGGATGACGTCGAGGATCTGGCACGGCACCTGCCGGTCGAGCGCATCCTGTTCGGGTCGGACTGGCCGCATGCGGAAGGCGTGAGCCATCCGCGTGAATTCTTCGGCAATCTCGCGAATTTTTCCGATGCCGACCAACGCAAGATCATGGTCGAGAATGCCCGCGCCCTGACCTTCGCGTAAATCCGTTCGACAAATGGCAGGACATCACCCTCCCCGAGTGCATCGGGGAGGTTTCTTGCTGTGGCCGCCGGGCGACGGTGCCGTGATAATCGGCCTGGCACAAAACAAAAGACATTGACTCATTGCAATGGCAATGTTTCATGAGGACTTAACGACGGGCCTTCGGAAGCGCCGTTGTGATGACGAGCGATAGAAAATCGCCTTCGCAACATCCTATGGGAGAGGATAGAAATGCCACAGAGAATAGCCCGATCGGGCCTGCGTCACGCGATACTGGCCAGCGGCATCGTGCTGGCTTCCCCCGCACTTGCCCAATCCCCCAGCGCCCAGTCCGCGAACGGCGCGGTTGCCGACAACGAGATCATCGTGACCGCGCAGCGCCGTGCCGAACGGCTGGAGAGCGTGCCTGTCGCCATCACCGCCGTGACCGGCGACACACTGGAGCGCACGGGCGTCCGCCAACTGGGCAACATCGGCCAGATCGCAGCGGGTGTTCAGGTCAATCGCGGCGGCGCCTTCACCCAGCCGTCGGTTCGCGGCGTCTCGACCATGGTGCTGGGCTTCGGCTTCGAGAATAATGTCGCCGTCTATGTCGATGGCTTCTACCAGCCGGACGCTGTCTCCATCAACGGCGATCTGGTCAACCTGTCCAGCATGCAGATACTGAAGGGACCGCAGGGCACGCTCTACGGCCGTAATGCCACCGGCGGCGCGATCGTGATCGAGACGCTGGCCCCATCGGACACGCCCACCGCCAGCGGCGAGGTGGCCTATGGCCGGTTCAACGATGTACGCGTCAAGGGCTATGTCTCCGCCCCGCTGACCGAGGGCGTGAAGTTCAGCGTCGCCGGATTTTTCCGCCACAGCGACGGCTATATCAAGAATCTGGACGGCAGCCCCGCCACCCCGCTCCGCAATGCCACGATCCGCACCAAGCTGGAACTGGACCCGCTCGACAATCTGACGGTCACGCTGGGCTATAACCATGTGTTCAGCGACGACAGTCGCGGCCTCGCCTATGCCTATGGCGGCTATTATGCCTATGCCGCCGTGCCCGCCACGGCGGGCCGCGCGACGACGCCGGACAATCTTTCCTCCAATGTCCGGCCGGATGCGTCGGTGCGCGCCGACGAATATACCGCCAAGGTTAAATGGGACACGTCCATCGGCACGCTCACCTCTTACACAGGCTACGCACATCGCCTGAGCCACAGCATTTTCGACATTGATGGCTCGCTGGCACAGCTCCAGGGCGCCTATGCGGTCGGGATCAACCAGGACACGTTCCAGCAGTCGCTCGACTATGTCATCAACGCGGTAAAGGGCCTCGATCTGGTGGTTGGCGCTTCCTACTATAATGACAAATTCAACAATCTTAACACGCAGCGTTACGGCCTCCATGTTCCGCCGAATTCTCCCGACGCCTATGAGAATATTCGCTCCACTTCGGAAGCCATGGCAGCCTACATCGATGCCACGGTGCGACTCGGCAGCAAATTCTATCTGACGGGCGGCGCGCGCTATCATGACGAACGGCGCACGTTCCAATATACCGAAACACCCGGATATGTCGGCGCGGTGGTCCTGCCTGACCGTTCGCCGGTGCATGCCAGCTTCAGCAAGATCACGCCGCGCGCCGTCCTGCGCTACGAGATTGGCGCGCGCACCAACGTCTATGCATCCTATACGCAGGGTTTCCGCAGCGGCACCTTCAACATCGCCGTCCTTCCCACCGCCGAAGAAGCCGGGCAGGCAGTCCGGCCCGAGAAGATCAATTCCTACGAAATAGGTTTCAAAACCGCATCGTCCCATTTCCGGTTCGATGCCGCCGCCTATTATTATGACTATCGCGATCTCCAGGTCGCGGTGACGGCCACCGGCCCGACTCGCGTGATCCTGTTCAACGCACCCAAGGCCGAAATCTACGGCGCGGAGGCGAATGCCTCCTACACGCCGGTCGAGGACCTGCATCTGCGCGCGGGCGTCGCCTATGTGCATGCCCGCTACAAGGAATTCGTGGACGCGGCGGGCAATCCCATCGCCTATGGCACGGGCGTCACCGCCTCTGGCCTCAACAACACGACCCAGCGTCAGGACTGGTCCAACCAACAGATGGCGCGCGCGCCGACATGGACGGTCAACGGCGGGGTGGATTATACGGTCGACGCGGCCGGGGGTCGCCTGACCGGCACCGCCAACGCCAGCTATACTTCATCCTATGTCGTGACCAATCCATCGCTCTATGGCGTGAACGACCCCATACGCGCAACTCAGCAACGCTATCGCCAGGGCGCCTATGGCCTCCTGAATCTGGCGCTCAGCTGGACGGATGCGAGCGCGCATTACACGGTCGGCGTCTATGCGGACAATGTGACCAACACCCGTTATGCGCTGGTCTACAGCGGATCGGGGCTTGGCGACTACAAGCAATATATGGACCCTGTGACCTATGGCGTCAGGCTCGGCTTCAAATATTAAAGGAATCCGGATGCTGCGGTTCAAGAGGGCCGCAGCATCCCTTTTTGCCCACAGGATACCCATCGCTCTATCGCCGGAGTGATAATGCCACGCCATTCGAGCATTGCACTATGATGCCACCCGGCTAATCTGCCGCCTGATCTTCACGCAGGCGGCAAAGCCATGTCGGTGTCCGCCGCCATGGCTGCATAACAGGCCGGAATCGCTACATAGGATAGGGACATCATGACCGACGCGCTGAACCGCACCGCCCTCACCCGTGACGCCATATTGCTGACGGGCAAGGTCGCCGTCGTGACCGGCGGCGGCGGCGGCATCGGGCGCGGCATCGCGGTCGCCATGGCGGAGTTTGGCGCGGATGTCGCGATCCTCGACATCGACACGGCAGCGGCACAGGAGGTCGCCGCACTGGTCCGCGCCAGGGGCCAGCGCGCCCATGCCGTCACCGCCGACATGATGGACCGGGACGCGGTGCGCGCCGCCATCGCATCGACCGTGGAGGCGCTGGGCAGGCTCGATATCCTCGTCAACAATGTCGGCGGAACACGGCCGATCAAGCTGATCGACATCACCGACCGGCAGGCGGACCGGCAGATCGACCTGAACCTGAAAAGCCTGGTCGCAGCGACACAGGCGGCGGCGAAGGCGATGATCGACGGCGGTCAGGGCGGTGCGATCATCAACGTCGCCAGCATCGAGGCTTTACGTGCCGCACCGCCCTATTCCGTCTATGCCGCGTGCAAGGCAGGCATGGTCAATTTCACCCGCACCGTCGCGCTGGAGCTGGCGGAGCATGGCATCCGCGTCAACGCCATCGCGCCCGACCTCGTCCCCACCGCGCATATGGCGAAATTCGCCCCCGGCCTTGTCAGCCAGGAGGGCAAGGCGGCGCAGGCGCGCTACATCCCGCTGGGCCGCGCGGGCACACTGGACGATTGCGCCGGGGCGGCGGTATTCCTCGCCTCCGCCATGGCCGCCTATATCACCGGCGTCACGATCAGCGTGGACGGCGGCACCTGGGCATCGAGCGGCTGGACCCGTGACGATGATGGCGGCTGGAAATTGTTCGGCTAGAGCATTTGCAAAGCGGATGGCATCATCCGCTGTTTCGAAAATGCGGAAAACAAAAGAGAAATGGGGCATGGACCGATCCAGTCAGATCGGAACATGCGCTAGCCGGATTGCCGCCGCTGGCCGACAATGCGATCGATCAGCTTGGCACATAGGATCATCAGGAAAGGCCCAGGCATGAGCAGCGTCGCGACAGATATCCAGCGGATTGCGGATATCGACAATCACCTTGGCGAAACGCCGATCTGGTCCGTGCCGGAACAGGCCCTGTGGTGGGTGAATTGCGAACGCCCCCCCGCACTGCATCGGCTGGACCCGGAGAGCGGCCAGCATGACGTCTGGCCCATGCCCCGGCGGATCGGCGGCTTCGTGGCAAAGGCGGCGGGCGGGCTGCTCGTCGTTCTGGCCGATGGCCTGTATGATTTCGACCCGGCGGATGGCAGCCTTGCCCTTCGGGTCCGGTCCGGCCTGCCCGACCATGTCGCGCTGCATGAATGCCATTGCGACCGGCAGGGGCGCCTGTGGGTCGGCGCCTACGACCATCATTATCCGGCGGACCGGGGCGCGGCGGACGGCTTTCTGCATCGGCTGGACGGCGACCGGCTGACCCGTGTGATCGACGGAGTCGCCATCTCCAACAGTCTGGCGATCAGCCCGGACGGGCGCACCTTATACGCCTCCGGCCCGGCCGGCAAAGGCGTGGAGGCGTTCGACCTCGACCCTGCCACCGGCGCCCTGTCGAACCGGCGGCCGTTCGTGAAGCTGTCTGCCGGCTTTGCCGATGGCGCGACGGTGGACACGCAGGGCGGATATTGGCTGGCGGTGGTCGGCATCGGCGAATTGCACCGCTACCACCCGGACGGAACATTGGACCGGATCATCGCCCTGCCCTGCTCCAACCCCACCAAGCCCGCCTTTGGCGGACCGGATCTCGGCACGCTCTATGTCACCTCGACCAAGATGGTCATCAAGCCCGACCATCCCGGCAATGCGGCCAACGGCGGTCTCTTTGCCCTGCGGCCGGGCGAGCATGGCGTTGCCGAGGTGCCGCTCGCATGAGGGAATGAACTGCCCGAGTTCGAATATATATTGCAAGCCACATAATCGCTAGCTATGTATTTGGTGATGATGAGGCGATTTCCTTGACCGATTCCCTGCACGGCACGCCCGCCGATGGCGACCGGCTGCGCCTCGATCATCAGCTCTGCTTTCCGCTCTATGCCGCCACCAACCTGGTGCAGCGGCACTACCGGCCGCTTCTCGCGCAGATCGGGCTGACCTATTCGCAATATCTGGTCATGCTGGTGTTGTGGGAGCGCGGGACGGTGCATGTCGGCGCATTGCGCGACTGCCTGCACCTCGACACCGGAACCGTGACGCCTCTGCTCAAGCGGATGGAAGCGGCGGGGTTGCTGACCCGCACCCGCGATGCGGGCGACGAGCGGCGCGTGCTGGTCGCGCTGACCGGCCATGGCGATGCGCTGCGTGTCCCGGCGGCGGCGATCCCCGCGCGGCTCGCCGCACAGGTCGGTCTGCCGCTGGACGATCTCGCACAACTTCATACCCTCACCACCCGCCTCGTCGACACGCTCCACCATGGCCTGTCCGATGCGGAAACGCCCGCCTGACCCACAAGTTCTTGCAGAAAGAGAAATGGCATGACCAGCCTCTATGATTTCACCGTCACCGACATCAAGGGTGCCCAGGCCCCCCTTTCCGCTTATCGCGGCAAGGTGGCGCTGGTGGTCAACACCGCCAGCAAATGCGGCCTGACCCCGCAATATGAGGGGCTGGAGGCGCTCTACCGCGAACTGGGCGACAAGGGCCTCGTCATCCTCGGCTTTCCCTGCAACCAGTTCGGCCAGCAGGAACCGGGATCGGCGGAGGAGATAGAGGGCTTCTGCTCGCTCAACTATGGCGTCAGCTTTCCCATGTTCGAGAAGATCGACGTGAACGGCGACGATACAGCCCCCCTCTATGCCTGGCTGAAGGCAGAGGCGCCCGGCCTGCTGGGCAGCAAGGGGGTCAAGTGGAACTTCACCAAATTCCTGATCGACCGCGCGGGACAGGTGGTCGAGCGGTTCGCCCCCACCACGGCGCCCGAATCCCTGCGCGGCGCGGTGGAGAAGCAGCTCTGACCCCGACGGCCGCGACATGAGGCGAGAGCGAGGGCGAGGGGAAACATCATGAAGCTGGGACTGGATATCGCCTATAGCGGTGCGCACCTGTCCCTGCCGGTCGATCGCATCCTGAAGGCGGAGGCCCTGGGCTTCGACAGCCTCTGGACGGCGGAAGCCTATGGCTCGGATGCGTTCAGCCCGCTAGCCTATGTCGCGGCGCTGACCCGGCGCATCCGCCTTGCCACCGGCGTCGCCCAGCTGGCCGCGCGCACACCCGCCAATTGCGCGATGACGGCCCAGACCATCGAGGAACTGGCGGGACGCGGGCGGGTCATCGTCGGCCTCGGCGTCTCCGGTCCGCAGATCGTGGAGGGATGGTATGGCCAGCCCTGGGGCAAGCCCGCCACGCGGATGCGCGACTATGTCGCGATCCTGCGCAAGGTCTGGCGGCGCGACGGACCCGTCACCCATGACGGCCGGGAGATCCGGCTGCCCTATGATGGGAAGGGGGCCTATGATGAGGAGGGGGCGACCGGCCTCGCCAAACCGCTCAAGAGCATCCTCCACGGCAACCCCGATATTCCCGTGATGCTGGGGACGTCCACCCCGCTCGCCATCCGCATGACGGGCGAGATCGCCGATGGCTGGCTGTCCATGCACATGACCCCGCGCTCGCTCCCTCCCCGGCTCAGGCTGCTGGAGGAGGGCTTTGCCAGACGGACCGACGGGCGAACGGCCAAAGGGTTCGAGATCGTCGGCATGGGGCAGACCGTACTGACCCAGGATGTGCGCGGCGCCATCGACCGGGCCAAGGCCTCGGTCGCGCTCTATGTCGGCGGCATGGGGGCAAAGGACAGGAATTTCCACAAGGACGCCATGGTCGACCGCGGCTATGCCGAGGCGGCGGAGCGTATCCAGACTTTGTTCCTGGCGGGCCATAAGGCGGAAGCTGTCGCCGCCGTGCCGGACGACTATATCGACGAGGCCGCGATTATCGGGCCGGAAGCGCGCATGGCCGAACGCTATCGGGCATGGGCGGACGCGGGCTGCACGTTGCTGCGGTGCAGCAACCCGTCGGTCGAGACGATGGAGGCGCTGGCCCGCATCGCGCGCCGGGCATAAAGCTGCCTCTCGCGCCCTGCTGCCTGCCTGCACGGCCCCGGCCACCCACCGTCCGTCGCGGGAAGCGTTGCAAATGCAATGGTGCATATGTAAACCTATGATTCATCGCGGCGTTCGAGAGCCGCACAGACCCAAGGCACCCTAGGAAGAGGCGCGATCCCCGGCATGAGCGGCAACCAGCAGGCACAGACGCGCTTCGTCATCATCGGCGCGGGCATTTCCGGCATATTGATGGGCATCAAGCTGCTCGAACAGGGCTATTCCAACATCGTCATCCTGGAAAAGGATGAGACGCTGGGCGGCACATGGCGCGACAACAGCTATCCCGGCGTCGCCTGCGACGTGGCGGCGCATCTTTATACCTACAGCTTCGCACGCAACCCCTGGTGGAAGACGCGCTATGCCAAGGGCCGGGACATCTGGGCCTATTATCATGACGTGGCCCGGCGGCGCGGCCTGCTGCCCCTGATCCATTATGGCAAGGAGGTCGCCACCGCCGACTATCGCGATGGCGAGTGGACGCTCGTCACCAATGCGGGCGACACTTATCGCGCGGACGTGGTGGTCGCCGCCAATGGCCGGCTGCACCATCCGCAGATGCCGTCCATCCCCGGCGCGGAGAGCTTTGCCGGACCCAGTTTCCACACCGCCCGCTGGGATCATGGCGTGGCGCTGGAGGGCAAGCGGATCGGCATGATCGGCACCGGCTCGACCGCGACGCAGATCATCGTCGCGCTGTCGGGCAAGGTCAGCCGCCTCTCGGTGTTCCAGCGCACGGCGCAATGGGTGTTCCCGGTCAAGGATACGCCCAACCCGTGGTGGCGCCAGCTCGCCTTCAAGCTCTCGCCCCGCCACTGGACCAGCTATTACCTCCGCCTGCGCAGCGAGACCGAGGCACGGGGCAAGGCCGCCACCGGCAGTGCGGAGGGCCGCCGCGCCCGCGACCAGGGCTGCCATGATGCGCTGGCCGCGATCGCCGACCCCGTGCTGCGCGCCAAGCTGACCCCCGATTATGAGGTCGGCTGCAAGCGGCTGGTCTTCTCCGACGGCTTTTACGAGGCGGTGCAGCGGCCCAGCGTCGATATCGTCACCGACGGCATCGATCATATCGTGCCCAAGGGCGTGGTGACGAAGGACGGCACGCTGCACGAACTGGACATATTGGTGTTCGCCACCGGCTTCGACGCCCATGCCTATCTGCGCCCGATGAAGCTGACCGGGGAGGATGGCGTGTCGCTCGACACCGTGTGGCGCGACCTGCCGCTGACCTATCACAGCATGACCATCCCCCACATGTCCAACTTCCTGCTCATCAACGGACCCTATTCGCCGGGCGGCAGCGCGTCGGTGGTCGGCATCGTGGAGACGCAGGTCGACTATCTGATGAAACTGATCGACCGGATCGTCACGCGGGACGTGGCCCTCGCCCCCCGCACGCAGGCGGCGGCCGACTGGCTGGAGGATGTCCGGGAACAGGCACGCCATTCGGTCTGGGGCACCGGCGGCTGCTCCAGCTGGTATCTGGATGCGACCGGCACGCCCACGCTCAATCCCACGACCCTTTCGGAGTTGCAGGCAACGCTCGCCGAACCGATCTGGCAGGATTATCAGGAGCATCCGCGCAAGGCCCGCGCCATCGGCAAGGCGGCATGACGCAGGCAAAGAGCAACGGCATAATGCTGGAATATGAGCGGTCCGGCCCCGCCGATGGCCCGCCGATCCTGCTCATCCATGGCGTCGGCGCGCAACTGGTCCGCTGGCCGCGCTCCTTCTGCGACGCGCTGGCGGCGGCGGGTTTCCACGTCATCCGCTTCGACAATCGCGATATCGGCCTGTCCAGCCATATGGACGATGCGCCCATCCCGGACATTGCGGCGATCATGGCGGCAAAGGCGCGGGGCGAGACGCCCGCCCTGCCCTACACCCTGTCGGACATGGCCGCCGACACCGCCGGGCTGATGGACGCGCTGGGGATCGACAGCGCCCATGTCATCGGCGTGTCGCTGGGCGGTATGGTGGCGCAGACGCTGGCCATCGAGCATCCGGCGCGGGTCCGCTCCCTCGCTATCCTCATGTCGGATTCTGGCAATCCGGACCTGCCGCCCTCAACCCCGGCAGCTCTCCTGGCGCTCGCCACACCCGCGCCCGATCCGCGTATGGACGAGGAGGGCTATCTGCTCCATTCCATCGCGCTCAACCGCGCCCTGGGCAGCCCCGCCTATCCCACGCCGGAGCCGGACCTGCGCGCCTTCGCGACAAAGGCGGCGCGGCGGTCCTATAATCCCGCCGGTAACACGCGCCAGTTTGCGGCGGCGCGCGGCGGACCGGACCGGCGCCCGGCGCTCGGTCGGCTCCGTCAGCCGACACTGGTCATCCATGGCGCGGACGATCCGTTGCTGACCGTCGATGGGGGACAGGATGTCGCCCGTCACGTGCCGGGCGCCTGGCTGCTGGTGCTAAGCGGCATGGGCCATGACATGCCGGACGAACTCACCGACATCTTCGTCAGCACGATCAGCGCCAACACCCGCCGCGCGGGCTGACCCGAACCAAAAGCATGATGATCCAGATTGAATCGTGATGGCGCGCGCTACAGCAACAGACCGACGACCGTCACCCAGCACGCCACAATGCCCAGAACCAGCATATTGTTGAAGAAGAACTCGCCCCGAAGATCCCGCTCGTCCTCGCAGGCGATCAGCGACGACACATCGTCGGGCATAACCTGCTCACAGGCGCGCGCCCCCAACGCACATCGGGGAATGATGGAACCGCGACCTGTCTGCGTAACCATATGCCAACCCTTGCCTATCGCCGGGCATCTTGCGTGCCCGAGAACAGGATTTTATAATGTACCGGGCTGGCGGTAAAGCCTTTTAACGAGGGAAGCGGCTCCGGGCCGGCCGATTCCGGCACAGGAGGTTCCGCACAGCACCGGAGCGCCAAGCGACGCCTCCGCCCGCCGATACTCCCGGACGCCCCCGCCATCCCCGACCTTGCGTCCTGGCCCTCAATCCTCCGGCGCGTCAATCCTCCGGCGCGATGGTCACAGTCAGGCCTTCCAGCGCCGCGGTCACGGAAATCTGGCAGGACAGGCGGCTATTGTCCTTGCGATGGTCGGACGTGTCGAGAAGGTCATTCTCATCCGCCGAAACCGCGGGCAGCCTGTCGGCAAACGCCTCGTCCACATAGACATGGCAGGTCGCGCAGGAGCAGCATCCGCCGCACAGCGCCAGCATCTCGTCAAAGCCATTGTCGCGGATGACCTCCATCAGGGTCGTCCCCTCCTTGGCCTCTACGGTCCGTGTTTCGCCCGACTGGGACAGGATATTCAGGTTCGGCATCGCTATTTCCTTGGATAGTAAAGTAGGTTGTCTCGGAATTTGGGGTATCTATTCGAACGGCTCCCCGTTCAGGAAATCTAATTGAACGGCCCCCCGTTCAGGCTATCTCGTTGAACGGCACGCCCTTGTCAGGCCGATGGTCCTGCGGCAGGCCCAATATCTTCTCCGCTATGGTGTTCAGCAGCATCTCGTCCGCGCCGCCCGCGATGCGGCCGGTGGCGGAGGTGATCCAGCTGTGCTGCCAGCTCTGCTTGCCCGGATCGCGCGCCACCATGGCATATCCGGTCGCGCCCTGCAGATCGACGGCCAGTTCCGCCAGCCGCTGGCGGGAACGCGCCGCCACCAGCTTGTTGAGCGATCCCTCCGGTCCCGGTTCCATCCCCGCCTGCATCATCAGCATGGCACGGTCGGTGATGGTTTCCAGCGAACGGCGCAGCGCATAATGGCGCGCGATGGTAGACCGGATGCGGCCATCCTTGATGGCGGGGCGCCCATTTACCATATGGGTTTGTGCAAGGGTGATGAAACTATCCAGATGCGGCCCGGCGCCCGCGCTGTCGCCCGCGACATAACGTTCGATCATCAGCGTTTCCATCGCGACGGCAAAGCCGCCGTTGACCGGCGACAGACGCTGCTCGTCGCCGATCAGCACATCGTCGAAGAACACCTCGTTCACATGGGAATCGCCGCCCGCCAGCCGGATGGGCCGCACGCTGATCCCCGGCGCCTTCATATCGACCCAATAATAGGTCAGGCCCCTGTGCTTGGGCAGGGTCGCATCGGTGCGCGCGACGATCACGCCATAATCGCAATGCTGCGCATGGCTCGTCCATATCTTCTGCCCGTTGAGCAACCAGCCGCCGTCCCGTGCCTCCGCCTTCATCCGCAGTCCGGCGAGGTCCGATCCCGCCCCCGGTTCGGAGAAAAGCTGGCACCACATCTCCTCGCCGCGCAGCGCCCGGATCACGCGCTCGCGCACCCATTCACGCGGCTGCCCATGGCGGATCAGGATGGGCACCGGCATGCCCAGCGACACGCCGAAATAGGCGGCGGGCATGCCCAACGCCAGTTCCTCCGTCTCGAAAAACACCTTCTCCACGGCGGACAGCCCCTGCCCGCCCATGTCGCGCGGCCAGTTGATCCCGGCATAACCCGCCTCGAACCGCGCGGCCAGATAGCGGCGAGCCAGCGCCAGATCGGCCGCATCGTCCAGCCCCTGACGCGCCGCCTTGCCATAGACGGGCGCCACCGACCGCAGCCAATCGCGCGCGCGCGATTGATAGGCGTTAAAATCGCTCACCGGCCCCCTCCCGCCACCAGCGCATCGACCAGCATATCTTCCCAGAAGAGCATATTGCCCTGCTCCATCGCCAGCGTCCGCGCGCGGCGGACATGCAGGTGCAGGCCGCCCTCCCAGGTCACGCCCATGCCGCCATGGATCTGTGTCGTATCGCGTGCGCATGTGTCGTAGGCCTCGGTCGCCTGAAGGCGGGCCGCAGCGGCCGCAGCGCGGAAATCCGCCCACCCCCCGCTGGCGCCCCCTTCGCTGGCATTCGCCCCACCCGCATTGCGTTCGCTCACCGCCGCCGACAGGGCCGCCGCGCGGGCCAGTTCGACCAGCACATAGAGTTCCGCGATGCGGTGCTTGACCGACTGGAAGGCGCCGATCGGCTGGCCAAAGGCGCGCCGGCTCAGCGCATGGTCGCGGGCGCGCTCCATCAGCGCCTGCGCGCCCCCCGCCTGCTCATGCGCGGTGACGACCGCCTGCGCCGCCAGCACAT